>CAWBGA010000018.1:0-26523 GCA_963788195.1 Nitrospirota bacterium | reverse complement strand
CGACCAAGGTGATGGTGGTGCTTTTGCCATTCGTCCCCGTAATGGCGATGAGCCGGCCGGAAAGATAGCGGGACGCCAATTCGAGTTCGCCGATGACCCGGATGCCCGCATGAAGAGCTTGTTTCAGCGGGGCCAGTGCCATCGGCACGCCGGGCTGAGGAGCACCAGATCCGATCCCTGCAAGGCCTGCTCATACTGACCATCACCAAACACTTCGACGGGGATTTCTGTGAGTTCGGTCATGATTGCCGCCAGTTCTGAAGCCGGCTTCTGGTCGGCAACGACGACGTGGGCCCCCAGAGCGGTCAGCAACCTGAGAGCAGACTGTCCGCTTCGGCCGAGGCCGATAACCGTCACCCGCTTTCCCTGCAGCTCTAGATGAAGCCTGTCGTTCATGGCTGCTCTCATCGCAACTTCAAAGTGCTCAAACTGAAGAGCGCCAACAGGACAGCGAGGATCCAGAGTCGGACCACGACTTTGGGCTCTTCCCAGCCCTTCAGCTCGAAATGATGATGAATCGGAGCCATCAGGAAGACCCGCTTGCCCCGGGACTTGTAGGAGAGGACCTGAAAAATGACCGACAAGGCTTCGATCACGAAGACACCCCCGACCAGAATGAGGAGCAACTCCTGCTTGCTAATGACCGCGACGGTCCCAAGGGCCGCTCCCAATGGCAGCGAACCGACATCGCCCATGAAGACTGAGGCGGGGTATGTGTTGAACCACAGAAAGCCCAGGCTCGCGCCGAAAATAGCTCCCGTGAAGACCGCGAGTTCGCCGGCTCCTTCGATATAAGGAATTAAGAGGTAGTCGGAGAAGATTCGGTTCCCCGCCATATAGGCGACAATGGTATAGGCCATGGACGCGATCACCACTGGACCGATCGCCAGGCCATCCAGGCCGTCCGTGAGATTGACTGCATTGGACGCGCCCACGATCACAAGCACCGCAAACAGAATGTAAAGAGGGCCGAGGTCAGGAGTGAATGCCTTGAAGAAAGGCACGCTGAGTTTAGTGGAATACGCCGGCAGGAAATACAATACGCCGCTGATGGCCAGAGCCACTCCTACCTGCGCTAGGATCTTCTGCAGAGCCGTCAATCCTTGGTTCCTGCCACGGGAATATTTCAAATAGTCATCCAAGAGACCGATTGCGCCGAAACCTACCATGGCGGACACGGCGAGCCACACATACGGGGTCGTCAAATCAGTCCACAGCAGAGTCGACATCACCACGGCAAAGAGTATTAGGATGCCGCCCATCGTGGGCGTGCCACCTTTCACCTGGTGGTGGCTCGGACCGTCGTCACGGATCTTCTGCCCGATTCCATAACTTTGCAGTTGCCGGATGAGTGGAGGCGCCAGGACAAACGCAATCAAAAAGGCGGTGATCGCGGCGTAGATAATGCGAAAACTCAGATAACGAAAGACGTTGAAGATGGAGAATTGGGTATGGAGCGGATACAGCAGGAGATAGAGCATTATTCGCCCCTCGCGTCCCTCATCACAGTTGTTCCAACACGCGTTCCATTCTGGCGGCGCGCGAGCCTTTTAAGAGAATGACGTCCCCTGCTCGAAGAAGTTCCCGGAGTCGCATGCCCAGCTCCTCATGCTTATTTGACAGCACCACATGATCACGGCTCATGCCCCCCGCGAGCGCGCCTGCAGCGAGGTCGGCTCCCAGCGTTCCCATTGTCAACAGGTAATCCGCGCCGGCAGCCACCGTCCGTCCCAACTCGTGATGGATCGCTGCCTCTCGTTCCCCTAACTCGAGCATCTCGCCGAGGACGGCGAAACTGCGGCCAGCCCCTTTCATCTCCCGTAACCATTCGAGCGCCGCTCGAACCGAGGTCGGGTTGGCATTGTAACAATCGTTCAGGATCGTGATCCCCCGCCTGCGAAGGACTTCGGATCGCATGGCGCCCGCCCGGTAGCGAGCCAGCCCGGCTTGGATCCTCTTGACTCCCACCCCCAGGGCCGTCCCGGCAGCCACCGCTGCCAGCGCGTTCGCGATATTATGGCGCCCCGCCACACGCAGGTTGATGCTGAAGGAGCCTCGCCCCGGAACCTTCACAAACACGGTCGATGCCAGGGCGTTTTTTGAGCGAACCCGCAGGGCACGGACCTTCGCGCGCGGGGAAAACCCGAAGGAGAGCACACGGCCGTTGGCCCAACTCGAAAGCTGCTTGAAGTAAGGATCGTCCGCATTGAGGATCGCGGTGCCGTCCGTAGGCAGACTCTTGACCAGCTCCCCTTTCGCGCGCGCAACGGTTTCGGTCGTGCCAAGAGTCGCTAGATGGGTGGGCCCGATATTAGTTAAGACACCGTGAGTCGGCGCCGCAATCTCACAGAGGCGGCTCATTTCCCCAAGTCCGCTGATTCCCATTTCGACGACCGCCGCCTGGTGGCGAGCCGTTAACCGAAGCAAGGTCTGGGGAACACCGATATGATTATTGTAATTGGCCTCCGTGACGAGGGTCTTAAAGCGCTCGGAAAGAACCCGGCCGATCATCTCCTTCGTGGTCGTTTTCCCGTTGCTGCCACTGACGGCCACAACGGGAATCGTGAACCGGCGTCGGTGCGCCGCCGCCAATTCCTGAAAGGCGTGCAATGTATCTTTTACGTATACCACGGGCACGCCCTGCTCACGGGTTGACGGACCCTGTAGAACGGCGGCGACGGCCCCCTTTTTTCGCGCCGCACGTACAAAATGATGGCCATCGAAGCGCGGCCCGGGAAGCGCTACGAAGAGGTCACCTCGGCGACATGTTCGCGAATCGGTCCAGACCCGGCGGACCGCTTTCCGCAGATCAGCCGGTCGATTCGTTGCCATATGACCCCCCGTGATCCCAGCGACTTGTGCAAGGGTAAAAAGTGCCACCTTAGCTCTTGAAGCCTTGCAGAATTTCTCGCGCCACGACTCGATCATCAAATGGATGTTTCGTCGTCCCGATCACCTGATAGTCCTCGTGCCCTTTGCCTGCGATGAGCACCAGATCGCCGGCCCGCGCGTCTTGTAACGCAGTTTGAATCGCCTCCCGTCGGTCGGGCTGTATGATGTACCGACCCCTGCCCGTTTCACTCAGACCCGCCTTGACGCCGGGCTCGATGTCCCTGATGATCGCTCCTGGATCTTCCGTTCTCGGGTTATCGGACGTCACGACCACTACATCGCTATAGGTGGCAGCGACCCTTCCCATTTTCGGACGCTTGCCGCGGTCCCGATCACCACCACAGCCAAATACGGTAATGACCCGTCCAGTCTTCACAGCCTGCGCGGTCGATAGGAGCCGATACAGCGCATCGTCGGTATGCGCATAATCAACAATGACGCTGAACGGTTGCCCTGCGTTGACCCTTTCAAAACGGCCAGGCACATTGACCAGCCCTGAGATCCCCAGCGCAATGGCCGAGAGCGATAGGTCCTGTTGCAGGCCTACGCCGATCGCGGCCAGGATGTTGTACACATTGTGCCGCCCGACAAGGCCTGAGTGAATTTCCACCGGCCCCACAGGTGTGCGCGCCAGAAAATCCACGCCTTCCAAAGTAATCCGCACGGCTTCCGCCCGGATATCAGCAGACCGGTCAATCGCATACATCCAGACTGGGGCGGCAGACCCGGCGGCGATACGCGCCCCATAGGGGTCGTCCGCATTTACAATGGCGCGACCCTTTGCGTCCAGACCAGTAAACAGTCGGAGCTTCGCCTGGAAGTAATCCTCCATGTCGGCATGAAAATCAAGATGGTCCTGCGTCAGATTCGTAAACACTGCGGCCTCGAACACGCACCCCGACGTGCGATCCAACGCGAGCGCATGCGAAGACACTTCCATAATGACAGTATCTAGTCCGCCATCCGACATCTTCTGCAGCAAGGCCTGCAGTTCCAGGGCTCCCGGGGTCGTATGGGTCGCCGGAATCTGCTCATCTCCTACCAGGTAACTTACAGTTCCGATGAGTCCCGTGCGCCGACCCGCCGAATCGAGGATCGCTTTGCACACATAAGTGGTCGTAGTTTTTCCGTTCGTGCCGGTAATGCCGATCATTCTCAGCCGCGAGGCCGGGTTTCCATAAAAACTGCTTGCCACGGCGCCCAGGAATCGCCGTGTATTCGGCGCTTCAATTACCGGGACATTCAAGTCTGCCAAGCGACCAGGGACAGCCCGACCGGACTCTATGACCACAGCCGCCGCACCGGCCGCCGCCGCCTGTTTCAGATACAAATGCCCGTCCGACTTGGTGCCCTTGACCGCTACAAACAACACGCCCGGCTTGACGTGTCGAGAATCGTCTGTCAGGCCGGTTACCTCGGCATTGAGGTTCCCGTGTGCGATGGCCTCAGGAAACGTGATCATGAGTTCGGAAAGCTTCACCGCGTGCCATCAGGGGAGAAGGAGTTTGTCCCACGGGCAAAAAGCCTGTCCTGGCAGGCTTGGGGCGGGTGGGTGCAATGAGACTCCAGGGCGGGCGGGTGCCCAGGGGAAAAGGAATCTGTCTCGGCAGATTCCCGGGTGGGCGGGTGCAATACTACCGCCACTCCCATCCCCGTCGTTTCATCACGAGGTTCAGAAGCGATGCCGGCTCGCATGGCCAGGGGATCTCCCCCTACGCCCCAGGGCGCAATGCCGAGATGCCTCACTGATTGGGCCGCGATTCTCTGAAAGACCGGCGCCGCCACAGTCCCCCCCCACTGGTCCGTCTTGGGTTCATCTATAACCACAAGGATTGTCAGCAGCGGATCGTGAGCAGGAAGAAAGCCGACAAACGACGCAACGGTTTTCGTAGTTGAATACCGGCCCGTGTTCGGATCGATTTTTTGCGCCGTGCCGGTCTTACCTGCAACGTCGTAGCCAGGAACAGCCGCCAGAGTCCCGGTGCCCCCGGGAAGCACGACCCCTCGTAACATATCAATCATCAACTCGGAGGTCTTCGGAGAGATCACACGTCGACGCACTGTCGGTGCCAGTTGGGTAAGGGTATGCCCCAAGGGGCCTTTGATCTCTGAGACAAGATAGGGGCGCATGAGCCATCCGCCGTTGGCAATCACTGACGCGGCCGATACCATTTGCATGGCCGTAACTCCCAGCTCTTGCCCCATGGAGATGGAAGCAAGGGAACGACGTCCCCAGTCTTGCTGCTCCTTTGTCAATCCTCGAACTTCGCCGTGCAGATCAACTTCCGTCTTTTGACCGAAGCCGAAGGCGGTGACATACTCTGCGAGCTTCGCAGCCCCCAGACGTTGGGCGACTTTGATGATGCCGATATTGCTCGACTTTTGAAGGACCTGAGCAAAAGTCATCCAGCCGTGTTTGTGATGATCATGGACGACCGTATTTTCTACGGAATATTTACCGTCTTCGCCGTAAACAAGATCGCCGGGAGAGAACAGATGTTCCTCGAGAGCCGCGGCCGCGGTGACTATCTTAAATGTGGAGCCCGGTTCATAGTTATCCGCGATGGCCCGGTTTCTCCAGAGGCTCGGGTCTGTGCCGGGGCTATTGGGGTCAAAGGTCGGCCGCACGGCCAACGCGAGAATAGCGCCGGTTTTCGGGTTACTTACAATCACTACGCCGGCCGCTGCCCGCGTCTTCGTGACGGCCTGGTCAAGTTCTTGCTCCGCGATGTATTGAATGACCTCGTCGACCGTGAGAATGAGATCCTTGCCCGCAGACGGCGCGGAGTAGTTCAACCCCTTGGGAAACACCGCGCCTCCGAGGGCGTCCTGCTCGATAATAAAATGTCCTCGCTCGCCTCTGAGATGGCCGTCATATCGTCGCTCCAATCCCTCGAGGCCGTCGTTGTCGACATTTGCAAAGCCCAATACATGCGCGAGCAATGAACCGTTGGGATAAAAATGACGCCCCTCGGGGATCCACCCGATTCCCCGCAGCGACAACGCCCGCAAGCGCTCCGCTTTTTCCGGGGCCAGCCGCCTCTCGAGCCAAACAAAGCCGCGGCCGGTCTTAAGTTTGGCTTCCAACTGTCCCACGTCGGCAAGGAGCACTCCAGCCAAGCGGGCGGCTGTCTTCTGGGTATCTGCGATTACCCGTGGTTCTCCGAAGACGGAAGGCACATCCAGATTCATAGAGAGAATTTTGCCGCCACGGTCGTAGATTGTGCCTCGCCCGCCTTCGACCGTAAGGACTCTATGATGTTGGCGCCCTGCCTTCTGCTTCAGATCTGCGGATTGAATCACCTGCACCTGAAACAGCCGCGCTAGAACCACGAAGAAGCCGAGCCCGATTATCACGCCGGCGACGACGAGGCGCCCTCGTCTCTCTCGAGGCTCAATCATACCCGATAATCCCTCAATGTGAGGCAAGATGAGCTACGGGCAGCGCTCCCGGGTTCAGTGGTTTGGGACGGGGCCCGACCAATACGACCTGATCATACCGCGGTCGCACCATGCCAAGCTTGGTCGCCGCCACCCGCTCGATGTGCTCGGGCGCAGTGACTCTGGCCAACTCCAGCTCCAGGGACCGTTGCTCATGCTGCGCCTTCTTTTTCTCCGCGCGCAGTTGCTCAATCGCATAGCCGGTGCGGTAGACATCCACTTTCTCACAGACAGCAACCAGCGCCAGGACCCACAGCAATGTGCCGATCAGGACCTTCATGCCGCCTCCTTTCGTGCAAGCACCCGCAACTTGGCGCTTCGCGCTCTTGGGTTCGCAAGGCTCTCCTCACGGGATGATGGGATCGGGCGCTTTGTAAGAATCAAAAATTCGCCGCTGGGATCACGGCCAAGCTCTCGAAATTCTTGCTTCACAATCCGGTCTTCGAGGGAATGGAACGACAGGATGATCAGCCGCCCGCCAGGACAGAGGAGGCGTGCCAGCATGCCCACAGATGACACAAGTTCTTCGAGTTCATGGTTCACGGCGATCCGAAGAGCTTGAAAGGTTCGTGTGGCGAAGTGGAGTCGACCGTGGACGTAGACTTGCGGAACAGCGCTGCGAATCACATCGACAAGAGCCAGGGTCGTGAGAATAGCGCCGCTTTCACGCCGGCGAATAATCGCGCGCGCGATCCGCCGTGAATAGCGCTCCTCTCCATACTCGTAAAGAATTCGACCCAGCTCCGTCTCGGGCAGACGGTTGACAAGGTCCGCCGCCGTCTGTGAATCACGCAGATTCATCCGCATATCCAGTGGGCCTTGGGTTTGAAAACTGAAGCCGCGCGCAGAGGTATCGAGCTGCCGTGAAGAGACTCCGAGGTCAAGAAGCGCCCCGTCCACGCAGACAATGCCCATATCTCGAAGGGCGGTCCCTGCTTCTCGGTAAGGAGCATGAATCAACATGGCCCGCCCGGCATAGGATTGCAGCGCATGCTGGGCCGCTGCAATTGCCTCGGCGTCTCGGTCAAATCCCAGCAGTCGGCCGGTTGGACTGGAAGCCTGCAAGATTGCTTCGCTGTGACCTCCCTCTCCGACCGTTCCATCCAGATAGATCGCGCCCGGGCGGGGCTGTAGCCAGCCGAGGACCTCCGTGAGCATAACTGACCGATGCAGGTTAGTTTCACCTTCCACTCATTCCCACTTTCACCCACTAACTTTTCGGAGTATAGGCTTTCCGAAGAAGATGTCAAGATTAAAAACAGTATTTACCTAGACATATCGAAAGTATAAGCACCGCTCCTTCCTGTGGATAACTTTGTCAAGTTGTGTGGCGCAAGCGAAACGTCAAGAACGCTATGGGTGCTGTATATTACTTAGGTATATACATGTAATATACTTGAATAAAAGAGTCCGGAGAAGATTTATTTGTTCCGTGGCAGAGCAGGCGTACCCGTCTTCGCAGGCACCAAGTTCAGAGGATATAGTGGCCTAGGAGGTGTCCGATGGGTAAAATCTGTGCCGGATTTTCTAGGGGTAAATGCGGTAGAGCATGCGGGGAAAGGCAATGGTTTCGCGTACGTGTTCGAGACCGCAGATCCATGACACTGCCCGCTCTATACCCATCCCGAATCCCGCATGAGGCACTGAGCCGAATGTTCGTAAATCCAGATACCATTTGAAGGACTCTTCAGAGAGATGGTGCTCTTTCAAGCGCGCTTCAAGCTTGTCATAGTCATGAATCCTCTGTCCGCCGCCGATGATTTCACCATATCCCTCGGGGGCCAGCACATCCATACAGAGCGACAATTCTGAATTTTGCGGATCCTCCTCCATGTAAAAGGCCTTAATCGACTTGGGATACCTATGTATGATAACGGGCCGGTCGAATTCATTGGACAGAATCGTCTCTTCATCGCCGCCAAAGTCTTCTCCCGGTTGGATTGGGTTACCGTGCTTACGGAGTCGTTCTACGGCATCATGATACGTCAGTCGCGGAAATGGAGGCGCCACAGCTTCAAGCCTGTGAATGTCTCGTTCCAGTACTTTCAGTTCCTCTTTTCGCGCTTTAAGAACCGAGCCGACAATGAAGCTTAAAAACTCTTCGGCCAGGATCATCATGTCCTGCAGCTGTGCATACGCGACTTCAGGTTCAATCATCCAAAATTCCATGAGATGACGACGGGTCTTGGATTTTTCGGCACGAAATGTCGGACCGAAACAATAGACTTTACCGAAGGCAGCCGCCGTGGCTTCGTTATAGAGTTGACCGCTCTGTGTAAGGTAGGCCTTCTCGCCAAAATAGTCGGTCTCAAACAGGGTCGTCGTTCCTTCGCAGGCGTTGGGTGTGAAGATCGGCGTGTCAACCAAAACAAATCCCCTCTCATCAAAGAAATTGCGGGAGGCCCTGATAATTTCGTGCCGAATACGAAGAACGGCATGTTGCCGGTGCGAGCGCAGCCAGAGATGCCGATTCTCCATGAGAAACGCCGTGCCGTGTTCCTTCGCCTGGATCGGAAACTCCTCCGTCACGAGTTGGACAACCCGGATATTCTTGACGTCGAGTTCAAATCCCCCCGGCGCTCTGGCGTCGGCGCGAACCTGTCCGCTCACGATCACCGAAGATTCCTGCGTTAATTTGGTGACCTGCGAGAATATCTCTTCTCCTACCACTGCCTTACTCACTACCGCCTGCATGTCGCCGGTGCCGTCCCGCACAACAAGAAAAGCGATCTTGCCGCCGATTCGCTTGTGGCGTAGCCAGCCGCGCACACTTACTTCTTTATCCGAATGCTGTGACAAGTTCTCAATGTAGACAACCGACATACGTGAAAGTCTAACTCAGCATTTGACGGCGGCGCAACCGCAGGAGGCAACTGCGTGCATGCCCGTTTCGTAAGTTGCTCCCGCTGGCAACCACATTACACCCTCCCTCCCTGAAGTCTGCCAGGACAGACTTCTTTTCCCCTGGCACCCGCCAATCAGACCTTGCTCGACGTTGTACCCAGCCCACCCCGAGCTCGCCGAGACGAGCTCTTTTTCCCGTGAAGGCCTGATGATTGTTTAAGGCCGCCGGGGTAGTTTCTCTTCTCTTTGATGATCTTCATCTTATCGATAGCACCCTATTGCGCCCGCCACCCTCCGGCGCTGCCAGGACAGCACCTTTTCCCGTGGGACAGATTTCTTTTCCCCCTATTACACCCGCCATTGCACCCGACCCGCCCCGAGCCTGAAACAGGCTCTTCTCCCGTGGCCTGGAATCTTATTCCACCCACCCGCCCCAAAGCCTGCCGAGACAGGCTTTTTTCCCGTGAGACAGATTCCTTTTCCCCCTATTGCACCCGCCCGCCCTGGAATCTGCCAAGACAGATTCCTTTTCCCCCTGCTGTCCCGGTACAATGACTTGGCTATGAGAATGTCGTTGCTCCGAATGATGGGATTCCTCGGCAGTGTGGCTCTTATTGCGTCTAGCGCCTGTACCCAGCGCGAATCTCACCCAGTCCCGGACTTGTTCTATCTCTATCATTCATATATCGTAGGTAAAAACCCCACTAGCATCGTCTCCGGCGATGTCAATGGGGACGGCCTCGGCGATCTCATTACGACGAACATCGGCAGTGACTCCCTGACCATTCTCATCGGTAATGGGGACGGAAGTTTTCGGGAACCGATGACCCTACGGGTACCCGAACAGCCGCGGGCTCTGATCTTGCACGATCTGAACGGCGATGGGCGCCTAGATCTCGCCGTGGCCAATGCCGGGAATCATCGCGTGACAATATTGTTGGGAAACGGCGCCGGACAATTTACCAAGGGCGAAACATATCCGGCCGTCAAGTCGCCGGTTGCCCTGGCTTGCGGGGATTTTAATAAGGATGGCCATCCCGATATTGCCGTCGCACTGAGAAACGACAAGCTGTTGATCCTGCTCGGCCGCGGCAATGGGTTGTTTGTCCAAAAAGCCCTTTATGAATATGGGGATACGCCCACAGCGGTCGCGGCGGCCGACATCAATGGCGATGGCGTGTTGGATTTGGCGGTGACTCAAGGCGGACAGATGAGTAGCTCCGTGGCAGTGTTTCCAGGTAAGGGCGACGGCACGTTTGACGCTCCCAGCGCCTACAAAACCGGACATCGGCCTCTCGGTGTATCAATCCTGGACCTGAACGGCGATCGTCATCTGGATATGCTGGTGGTCAATGGCGAGATGGATGACATCACAGTGTTTCTCGGCAACGGGGGCGGCACATTCACGAAGGGAGTTGCCTTCGGGGCAAATGCCGGTCCGATGGCGATGGTCACCGGCGACTTCGACACAGATGGCAAGACTGATGTGGCGGTTGTTAATAACCTATCCGGCGATTTGTCGATTGTCCTCGGCAAGGGGGACGGCACATTCTGGCAACCACCGCGAAGTTACAAAAGCGGAGCGGCGCCGTTTGCCATCGCTTTGATCGCTTTCACATCCAAGGATCCGAGACCCGGCCTCGCTATCGCGAACAACATTTCCAGCACAATCTCAATCTTTCTAGCGAAGGATCCGCGCTCCCACGTGGTACCCGTCCAATGAGGTGTCTGCCGGCTGGACAGTCCCTTAACACTCCTGTACGGTGCCGATGTGAGATGAATTACGGCGCCGGGGGAGAATTATGAAAACGTTCTCATGGTGGTTCCTGACGGGCGCCGCAACCACCCTTGGCGTATTAATGGTGCAGGGAGGCTTTCAAGACTTGCTGAATGGCAACAAGAGTTTTGCCGGCTTTCTGCTCACAATAACCGGCGGCGGACTGCTGGCCGGCTGTATTGCGATCATACTGAATCGAATCAAATAAATGCCGCATCCGAAATCTTGACATAGGCCCGAGGCAATGTCACAGTGCCATCGATGACATGTTTGAAATGCCAGGGTTTTATGCTCGCCGAACGGCAGTACACATTGGACAGCCGTCGCCTCTACGCCCGCTGCCTTAACTGCGGGTTTTGGCTCGATCTGGCCGACCTTCTACGCTTCTTCCATCGGGTCTTGCAAGCCAGCGAAAAGGATCTGAAGCCTGGCGCCACGATCCCTTCATGAAGGCTACCCGTCCTGCCGCTACAGTGATCGCTGTGATCTTCACGATCCTCTGTCTTGCCCAGAGTCACCCGACCATGGCGCAAGACAAGGAGAGTAAGGCTTCGAAGCGGCTTTCCCCGGCACATACCGTCAAGGGCACCAAGGCCAGGCTGCACCGTGTCTACAAGAGAAAGTTTCGAGCAGTAACGCCACGCGCGGAAGCCATTTTGCTGAAGGACCTCACCACCGGAAGAATCCTGTTCGAGCAGCGTGCGAGAGAGCCGATGCCGCCCGCAAGCCTGACCAAAATCATGTCGGCCATCGTGATTCTGTCAGAGGGCAATCTCGAAGATTCGGTGGTGATTAGCCGCAAGGCGGCTGCCGCCCTCCCCACGAAACTGTACTTGAAACGGGGCCAGGTCTTTCCACTGAGGGGGCTGTTGGAGGCAATGTTGATCCGATCGGCGAACGACGCCTGTCTTGCCGCGGCCGAGCATATTGCGGGGACGGAGGAGGCCTTTGTCGATAAGATGAACGCCAAGGCTCAGGAAATGGGGCTGACACAGACACAATTCCGTAATGCCTGCGGATTCAATATGGTTCAGCACTACTCGACCGCGGAAGAACTCGCAAAGCTGACGGAATATGCGATGGGATATGAAACCTTCTCCACCATCGTGAAGGAGCCAAAGGCGGTGTTACGCCAGGTGAACCAATCGCGAGCGTTTGTATCCCGGACGACGAACCGCCTCCTGGGCGTCATGGATGGCGTCGTCGGTGTCAAGACTGGTTACACAAAGGCCGCGGGGCGCTGCCTGATCACGGTCGTCCACAGGGGCGACAAGGAACTCCTCCTGGTGCTGCTGAATTCACGCCAGCGATGGAGCACGGCGCAAACTCTGCTGGAGGGCGAATTGCGTGATGCCCCGACGATTCTTGACACTTATTAAGGTCAGACCGCTGCGTTGAATTCGACGGTTATGTCCCGCCCAGAAAAGACAAGGACCATCGTACCACCTTTATAATTCAGTCGGGTAAACGTCGTCTGGTCTTCAGAGTATTCCTCTTTGCCCAGGAGTTTTCGCGCTTCCTCCACCCCCTCGCCCCGCAAGATCGAGCGAAAGACCCCGGATGCGAGATGCGCAAAGCGTTGATTAATAAATATATAGTCGACTTTTCCGTCGCTCAACCGTATCCCGGCCATGGGGTTGCCTGGACTCCGCCTGTCATAGAGCATCACATACACATCCTGAATTTCAACCTTCACGCCCGGGATCTTAATTTTGATCAGCTTTTCTTTCACCTTATCTTCGGGGTCGCCCAGCTTGATCCCGAACAATGAAATTTCGGGGGTGTTGACCTTTGAAAGGTCATTCACATCACTCTCGGTGAGTTCATAGGATTCGGCCGCGACCTCATGAGCGGCCAGGAAGACAATCACCAGGCTGAGGACGGCCGGAAGGATTTTCTTAAACCTGCGCATGCTTTGCCTCCCCGTAAAAAAGATCATGCCCGTAGAATAACCGACGGATATTAGCGAAGCAGCTCTGGAGATGCAACCAGGCTAGCGTCCCTGGGTCCCCGTGTCATCGCTTGCCTCAAGCGATTCATGTTCGGTAGCGTCGGAGTTCAGGACAAGCTCCGCCAGAGTTCCAAGCCGGTAGAAATAATCTAGCGCCGGCCCTTCCAGCTCTGGGAGCAACCGATCCAGATCCGCGCGGCAATCGCGCAGGATGGCGAGGCGCTGCATATCGAGAGTTCGACCGGCGTCCAGGTAATAAGAGATGCAGCCACCGATGACCTCATCAAGGACCCAGAGCTCCCCTTTGTTCAACGCCGGGACCTCCGGCAGCGCTTCCTGCTGATGGCGTTCCCAGAGTGCCGCTAGTGTTTCTGCCACCGCCGCTCCTTAGGGCACGCTCATCCGTACGCCAGCATCGTGGCTAAGACGACTAGAATTATACCGCAGAGCCGATACTCCCAGAACGGTCGCTTGAGGGCCCAGTCGAGCACCGCTTCGCGGCGGCCGATCGGCGCCCACGTAAAAAAGAGGCCCTTCAGAAGGCCTATACAGCCAAGCAGGATCCATAAACCATGAAAATGCATACCAGTTGTTCCAACAACCAGGGCCAGGCTCACAATCATTATTAATTGAGTAAGAACGAACAGACGAAACTCATCCGATATGAGACGTTCCACCATCACCACAGTCCACGCCGGCGCCATAATCAGCCCCATTCCTAATGAAAACCACAGCACCCCAATCGTTGTGAAGACGAGCCATCTCACGGATAGAGTCCGCGAACGAGATGCGCCTGGGCGGTCCTGTCAATGCCGCACATCAGCGCCGCCATTCGCATGCTCACCTTTCGATTCTCGGCGAATGCCACCGTTCGGTGAAAGGAGCTGGTAATGATGGAGTATAGGCGTTCCTGGATGTCCTGTTGAGTCCAGAAATACTTCTGAACGTCCTGGACCCACTCGAAATATGACACGATCACGCCGCCCGAATTGGCCAAAATGTCAGGAATAATGAAAATGCCCCGCTCTTCGAGCACGCGATCGGCCTCGAGGGTGGTGGGCCCATTCGCGCCCTCTGCGAGAATGCGGCAGCGCAGCTTGCCCGCGTTAGCCACCGTGATCTGCTCGGATAGCGCCGCCGGAACGAGAACCGTACACTGTAACTGAAGCAGTTCCTCGTTCGTGATCGCCTCGCCTGCTTCGCACTCAGCGAGCGGCCGGGTTTTACTGTCATATCGCGAAACCAACGTCGGGATATCGATGCCCTGGGGATTATAAATCCCGCCCTTGGCATCGCTCACGGCGAGAACTTTGGCGCCTGCCTGATGCATGATAATCGCCGTGTGCATCCCGACATTGCCGAAGCCTTGGACCACCACGGTTGCATCCGTCATGGTCAGGTTGAATCGCTTCAAGGCCTCCCTTATCACGTCCACAACGCCTCGCCCGGTGGCGTCCTCTCGACCGAGGCTGCCTCCGATCGACAACGGCTTGCCGGTGACAACTCCGGGAACCGCGTACCCTACCTGCTGGCTATAGGTGTCCATCATCCAAGCCATGACCTGCGAATTAGTGCCCACATCCGGCGCCGGAATATCTTCCTCCGGGCCGATATGGGGCGCGATCTCGGCGGTGTAGCGCCGCGTGAGACGCTCTAACTCCCCCCGTGACAGCTGATCCGGCGCCACCCGAACGCCGCCCTTGGCGCCACCATAAGGCAACCCCACCAAAGCGCATTTCCAGGTCATCCACATAGCCAGTGCGGCAACTTCCCCTAGATGGACTTCCGAGTGATAGCGAACGCCACCCTTGGACGGGCCGAGGGCCGTGTCATGCTGTACTCGGTACCCTGCGAAAACCTTCACCGTGCCATCGTCCATACGAATTGGAACCGATACGATGAGGGCTCGCTGCGGAAGTTTCAGGCGATCCCGGAGGAGAGGGCTTAATCCGAGCCGATCGGCGGCTTCCTCGAATTGAGCGACCGCCAGCCTAAACATCGACGTGTTGAATTCGTCAGAGGGTTGTACAACCATCCTGATCTAACCTTGCTGGGAACCCGCCCCTTCCGAAGGAGACTGACCATCCAGCTCTCCGACGGGAGGTTCCTTAAGGACCTGAAGTTTTGCATACTCCCGACGGCCGCGGACCGTGGCCTTAATTTGAAAGTTGCCGGCGTGAAAAAACCAGCCACCGTTCACCCCGCTCCGATATGGCTGGTTGTCCTTTGTCATGACAATATCGCCGTCCTGAAAGAGCTGGTTTAAGACGTCCTGGACCTGCCCCCACTCGGACTCAGCGATTTCGCTCAACACCGCCACATTGGCTGAGATGAGTTGACATTCATGGGCTTCGATCAAATAGTTCAGCAGGCGGTATCGAATCAAATCGTCGGCGTGCATGCCTTCCCCTCCATATCCTGTAGCCCGTCAAGCCAAGACAGCTCGAATACTTCTTGAAATTCTTTTGTCACCGCCTGCACGGCGGCGCTGAACGTCACCTCCCCGACTGATTCGCGGGCAACGGAGGTGACGACACAGTCGCTCAACCCACAAGGCAATACCGCTGAAAACGGGTACAGCTCATTTGTCACATTCAGCGCAAACCCGTGCCGTGTCACCCCTTTCGAGATCCTGACCCCAATGGCTCCGATCTTCCGCCCGTCCACCCATACCCCAGGCGCGCCATGGCGGCGGGTCGACACTATCGCCAGCTGTGAAAGACCTCGGATCAGCACCTCTTCCAAAAGACCGACGTACGCCTTCGGGCCGGCACAGTACCGCCGGAGTTCAAGGATGGGGTATCCGACAAGTTGACCGGGTCCATGGTAGGTGACCGAGCCCCCGCGGTCGGTTATGCATACCGGGATGCCATCGATCGTGTTTCGATCCCACCAGCCCGCCAAGTGCTCGGGACGCGCTGTCCGACCCCGGGTGTACACTGGCAGATGTTCAGTGATAATCAGTATATCCTCAATTCGGTTAGCCGCGCGGGCCTCATGCAGCAATACCTGGAGCTCACAGGCGTCCGCATACGTAGTCAATCCCAGGTTAAGGAGACGAGCTGGGGAAACCAAGTTGAATCCTACTTGTTAATGGGGCGCCTAATCAGAATATTTTCCTGCGCTGCCTTCCGCACCACAGAAAGCCTTGCAACAGGAGAGGCGCCATTTCTGAGCAGCGCGTGCCACAAGTCCGACATGTTATAGATCTGTGTCAGATCGACGGCGGTAATCACGTCCTGATCTCGAAGCCCCGCTTCCGCGGCAAGGCCAGTAGCTTCAACCTGGAGGACTAACACGCCGCGCTCCACATCAAGATTGAAGGCAGCGACAACGCTGGGGGTTATAGTCATGGGAATAAAACCCAGCGGGGGTCGCAACATACTCCCCCGGACGATCAATGATTGCGCCACTGCGAAAGCCTCATCGATGGCAATGGCATAGCTGATATTCTGCGCGGCAGGCGCCACGGCGGTGCTGATTCCGATGATGCTGGCAGACAGATCGACAAGTGGACCCCCGCTGCTGCCAGGATTCAATGCGGCATCTGTCTGAATCAGGTTGTAAAGAGTTTCGCCAGTCGGGGGCAGGATCGCCCGATCTACTGCACTCACGACGCCAACCGACACCGTAGCGCCCGTTTTTACGGCCAATGGGTTTCCGATTGCGACCACCGTTTCACCAATCCGCAGCTTCGACGACTGCCCGAGTTTCGCAGGAACCAGGCCGTCAATCTCAACCTTGATCAAAGCGAGGTCCGTGAGGAAAGTCACGGCCCGCGACACGGCCGGGAACCAGGCGGCCGTCATGAAGTCCCACCACGAGTCGGGTTGAGCCCGTGACCAGGTGGTTGGACGTCAGGATGTATCCCGGAGCAATGATGATACCTGAACCGGAACCTGCGGGAAACGGTTGAAACGGCGCAACCCGTGTCCCCTGAGACATGATGCTGACGACGGAAGGCAACACCTCCGCCACCGTATCGGGAACGGAGAGGCCTTTAGATGCCGTCTGCGCGCCGACGGAAAGGCCAGTCAAGACACCTAGAGCCACAAGTAGGCCGACGGAGCGTCTCAGCAAGACTTCCCAGCGGACCTTTCGCATTCCAGGCTCCTCCGGCCCCCATTGTGGCATATTTAGGATTCATGAGAAAGCTGACCGCAGACAACGGGAAGCATTTTAAAGCAGTGGGCGCAACACTTGCTGAAACTCCGGAGTGCGAAGTTTGATAAGAGCTTTCGCTTCGATCTGGCGAATACGTTCGCGTGTGACCCCTAAGGTACGCCCCACTTCCTCGAGAGTCATGGCTTCGCCTTGACCGACTCCGAAACGCAGACGAATGACCGCCTCTTCGCGGGGGCTAAGCGAGCCCAGCACCTGCGCCACCTGTTGGCTCATCTGGCTTCGATCTACCAGACTGTCTGCAGTCGGAGATTCACGATCCGGAATAAAGTCGCCGAGCAGGGCCTCTCCATCACCCACGGGGTATTCCAGAGAGACGACTTCCTGAAAGGCTTGCAGAGTCTGAGCCACTCGTTCACCTGTGGATCTCACGGATCCTGCCACTTCTTCGATAGAGGGAGACCGCCCTAGGCGCTGGGCCAGCTGGCGAGTGGCCTTGTGTACCCGTTGAAAGTTTTCGGTCATGTGAACGGGAATTCGGATAGTACGGGACTGATCGGCCAGCGCGCGCGTTATTCCCTGACGTATCCACCATGTCGCGTACGTGCTGAACTTAAATCCGCGCCGATAATCAAACCGCTCGGCCGCTTTCATGAGGCCGATGTTCCCTTCCTGAATAAGGTCCAACAAACTCAGCCCCCGCCCATTGTAATGCTTGGCGAGGTCAACGACTAATCGCAAGTTGGACACCACCATTTCAGTTTTGGCCTTTTCGAGCTCCGCCCGCCCAACCCGGAACTCCTCAAGAAGAGCCTTTAACGTCCGGGCCTTGGAGGCCAGTCGGCCTTCCGGCACCCCTAACTCTTTGATCATATCTTTAATCGCCCGGCTACCTTTATCGAGATCTGTAGCCGATAGCCCGCTCACCGCAAGCACAGCTTTAAGGGCGACCGTGGAGGCCTTCACAGCCTCCGAGGGCCGGAGTCGTCTTGCAATGGCCAGCGCGCTCCGTGAAGCCTGTCGAACAAGGCGGTCTCCCCGTTCAATGCGTTTCCCAAGAACCGTCTCGCCCTCACGCGTCAGTAGGGCCTGTTTTCCAAAAGATTGAAAATACATCCACTCCAGCTCCCCGGGATTCTTAGTGGCTCGGGCCTTCGGCTGGACGTCCTCGTCGGCAGGCGGAGTCTCCTCGCCTTGCTCTTCGGTGCCTAGAAGCGCGAGGTCAGGCGCCATTTCCACATCCTCGTCAAGGTGTAGATCTCTTTCGGCTAATTCATCCATGTCGACACCCTCATATCCTTATGATGAGCCATCCTAGCGGCTGCCGAGGCCTTTTGACTCTTAGACACCTGACCCTGGAGAATGTCTAATGAATCCACAGCCTTGTTTCTTGGTAAAGCAGCCCTCTCTGTTTGCACAATAGACAAAAAGCTCTGCGCCCCCGCCTAGTTGTCAAAACTATGGGGTCTTAACTTCTTAAGTTCGCGTCCGGATAGATAATAGTAACCAGCGCTAGGCCGATATCAAGTAGGCCGGGGCCGGGGAGTAAAGGAACCTGTCCTACGGGCAAAGGCCCCGTCTTGGCGGGGCCGGGGTGTGGCGGGTGAAATGAGGTTCCAGGGCGCGCGGGTGTCATAGGGAGAAGGAGCCTGTCCCGCGGGCAAAGGCCCCGTCCTGCGGGAGAAGAGCCTGCTGCAGGCTCTGGCCATGGGAATAGGGACGCGGACCGGCGCGTCCGGGTGTCCCACGGCACCCCAAGCCTGTCTCGGCAGGCGGAATAGGTAGGAATAGCAGAAACTATCCCGGCGGCCTTAAATAATCATCAGGCCTTCACGGGAAAAAGAGCTCGTCTCGGCGAGCTCGGGGTGGGCTGGGTGCAACGTCGAGCTAGCTCGGCTTGGCGGGTGGGTGCCAGGGGCAAAGGAGTTTGTCTTGGCAAACTCCAGGGTGGGTTCGGGTGTAATGCTTGGCGGGCGGGTGCCACGGGAAAAAGGCGCTGTCCGGTGGTTAAGTAGGCTGTCTTGGCAGACTCTAGGGCGCGGGAACAGGACGCGTCTAGGCGCGTCCGGGGAGAGGTTCGGGTGGAATGTTGGGTGCACTGACAGCGCCGGGGCCGGAGGGTGTAACAGGGGAAAAGAAATCGGTCTTGGCAGATTTCAGGGCCGGGTGGGTGAGATGGTTATTCCAGCTTGGTAAGACGATCGAGGTCTTCCTGCTTCCCGATTACGACCAGCACATCGCCTTTTTCGATGACATCATCGAGCGAAGGCGTGACGTTAAATACTTCCTCACTGACCATCTGGCCCTTGACCATGCGGGTGACCTTCTTCTTTATCCCGATCACGTTGATCTGGTAGTTTTCACGAATTTGCGCCTCGCGGAGTCGGAGCCCCGAGAGGTGGTTCGGCACGGCGACTTCTTCGACACTATAACCGGGTACCAGTTCAAAGTATTCAAAAACATTGGGGGATATCAGGCGTTGTGCCAGACGAGTCGCGGCGTCGCGTTCGGGAAAGATCACCTCGGTGACCCCAAGATTTTGTAGGATCTTGCCGTGGAGAGGTGTGACTCCTTTAGCGATGATCTGTTTGACGCCCAATTCCTTCAACGTCTGAACGATCAGGATACTGGCCTCGAGGTCCTCACCAATACTCACGACGGCTACATCGACATTTTGAATGCTGATCGCCTTGAGCGCTCTTTGATCTGTAGCATCGCATTGGACAGCAAAAGTGGCCAAGTCACTGATCGATTGGACTTTTTCTGGGTCCGTATCGATGGCGAGAACCTCACATCCTTTGCGGATCAGGGTTTCCGCGACACCATAACCGAATCGTCCGAGGCCGATCACCGCCACCTGCCGTTTCATACATTCTCCCTCACTATCCGAGGACCACGCGTGCCTCTGCATAGCGGTAGCGAAGCTCTTCATGAGTTCGCACCGTAAATAACCCGAGCAGCAGGGGCCCAAATCGCCCGATGAACATCGTGCCGATAATCATCAGTTTTCCGAAGTCGCTAAACAGGGCGGAGAAACTCAAGACTCCTCCGTTGCCGGTGGAGTACCCCGCTGTGCCGGCCGCAGACGCCACCTCGAAGAGAATCCTTAGAAATTCCTGACTCTCAGAATATGACAGAACCATCGTGAAACCAGTCACCAGTCCCCACGCCAAGGCCGCCAAGACAAACGACTTCATCACAATCTCCTGCGGAATCCGCCGATGAAACATCATAACATCCGCGCGCCCCTTCAAAGTGCTCCACAACGACGACACGAGAATGCCAAGAGTCGTTGTTTTTATGCCTCCCGCCGTACTTCCCGGAGATCCCCCGACAATCATAAGGAGTATAAGCAGGTAAAGAGCGGGCTGACCCATGAGGCTCATATCGAGCGTGTTGAACCCCGCCGTCGCCGAGACGGAATGGAAGAAAGCTATCAGGATTTGCTCGCCAAAGGACAGATTCCCCAAGGTCTTATCGTTTTGCACTTCAAAGCCCCAGATACCTACTGTCCCCCCAAGAATGAGCAACCCGGTCACCACGAGCACCAATTTGGTATGTGTCGAAAGTCGGAAGCGCTCGCCGTAAAGATTGTCCAGAATATCGCGAAAGACCAGAAAGCCGATAGCGCCAAGCACGACGAGGGTCGGAATTGTGAGGTTGATCAACACATCATCTCTGTAAGAAAGCAAATTCTGTGAAAAGAGAGAAAACCCTGCATTGTTAAATGCCGAAATGGAATGGAAAATTCCGAAATAAAGGGCGCGTCCGAGGTCCATATCAAAGGCGAACCGAGCCGTGAGGAGGATCGCCCCGATGGCTTCGATCACGAGCGTCGTGACGGCAATAATCTTCACGTACCGGACAAGCCCTTCCATGCTCAACGTGCTCAATACCTCCATCATCATCATCCGCTGACGCATGCCGAGACTTCGCCCAAGCGAGAGCAACAGTAAGGTCGCCATTGTCGAGTAGCCAAGCCCTCCGACCTGGATGCCGGCCAGGATGACCAACTGCCCAAAGACCGTGAAATCGTTTGAGGTGTCGAACACGACAAGACCCGTCACAGTGACGGCCGAAGTCATTGTGAAGAGGGCATCTATGAAGCCGATAGATCGCCCGGTCGTCGCGAACGGCGTCATTAACAGCAGGGCGCCTAAGAGAATGAGCACCGCAAAGGCGAGTGGAACGAATTGGGAAGCATTATAGTTCGCCGACCGGAACCAGTCCCCAATCCTGCGTGGGAATCCGAGCCGGGGCAGGGATTGTTCCATTGATGAATTTGTCAGGGCTTCTTTCCGGCTTGTAAGACGGAGGCAATAATATCAATTGGAATTGGAAAGATTATCGTTGAGTTCTTTTCAGCTCCGACCTCCACCAGTGTCTGCAAGTATCTCAGCTGTAGCGCAGTCGGATTACTTAGAATCACGGCGGCCTCGGACAGCTTTTGCGAGGCTTCGAATTCGCCTTGGGCATGGATCACCTTGGCCCGGCGCTCGCGTTCGGCCTCGGCCTGCTTGGCGATCGCCCGCAGCATCTCCTGCGGCAGATCCACGTTTTTGACCTCGACCGCAGAGACTTTGACCCCCCATGGCTCAGTTTGCTGGTCGATGATTCGTTGCAGTTCGACATTGATCTCTTCGCGTTTCGAAAGTAGTTCATCCAACTGGCTCTGGCCGAGCACGCTTCGCAAGGTGGTCTGGGCAATCTGAGACGTCGAATAGAGGTAGTCCTGCACCGCGAGGATCGCCCGCTGCGGATCGACGACCCTGAAGAAAATGACGGCATTCACCTTTACCGAGACATTGTCCCTCGTGATGACGTCTTGCGACGGCACGTCCATGGTGACGGTCTGAAGATTGACGCGCAACATCTTCTGCAAACCAGGAATCACGATTATCAGGCCAGGCCCCTTGACGGTCTGGAATTTTCCCAGGAAAAAGATCACGCCACGCTCGTACTCCATCAAGATCTTGATACTGGTGTAGATCAGCGCGAGAACAAGAATGATCGGCAGTACATAGGACATCAGCATCACGGCTCCTCTTTCGAATCATTTGCGGTGTGGTGCAACCTTTAGCGTCAAGCCCGAGACCGCTTTGACCTTGGCTTCCTCGCCCTCCCGGATGGGCTCATCACTCACAGCGTCCCACATCTCTCCATGGATAAAAACCCGACCCCGCGGGGCCACGTCGGTCTTGGCGAGCGCAATCGTGCCTATCATCCCCTCTGCACCCGTTACGGCCGCCCGGCGTTGTGTTTTGGCAGCCATCCATGTCAGGGTCATGAGGAGCGCCCCAACCAGCACAGCCATGGGAATGATCAACGAGAGCGATACCTTGAGGAATGGAGCATCGGTCTTCACCAGTAAGAGCGCGCCAAAGATCAGCGCGGCCAATCCACCGAGGCTCAACAATCCATAGCTCGCGACTTTGATCTCCAAAATGAACAGCACGATCCCGAGGATGATAAGTAACACACCGGCGTAGTTCACCGGCAGAGTCTGAAGCGAATAGAACGCCAGGATGAGACTGATCGCCCCCACAATACCAGGAAGTATGGCTCCGGGGTTATAGAGTTCTGCTAAGAGACCGATGGTTCCAAGGGTCATGAGGATAAATGCAATGTTGGGGTCGCTCAACGCTTTCAAGGCTTCCAACCGCCATCCCATCGGCACATCCTTGAGCGTGGCTCCCTTGGTGTGCAGGACGTTCTTGCCCGCGCCTGTGACTACCGAGCGACCGTCTATGGCAGTGAGAAGAGACGGCACGTCATCCGCGATCAGATCGATCACCTTTAAAGCTAGGGCTTCTTTTTCAGTCACGGAGACGCTCTTTCGGACGGCCTCTTCAGCCCACTTCGCGTTGCGACCACGCTTTTCGGCGATTGATTTGATATACGCCGCCGCGTCGTTCTCCACCTTCGCCTTCATGACGGCATCCATCTCCCCGCCGCCCATCGCCACCGGATGCGCCGCGCCGACATTCGTGCCGGGCGCCATCGCAGCAATGTGAGCACTGTAGAGAATAAAGACCCCCGCCGAAGCCGCTCTCCCTCCGCTCGGTGCCACATACACGATAACGGGGACTGCTGAGGAGGTGATGTCCTTGATGATTAGGCGCATGGAGGTATCCAATCCGCCCGGCGTATCCAACTTGATGACGACGGCTGTTGCACCGCCTTCCTGAGCCTGCGAGAGTACAGAATTGATATATTCCGCCGTGACGGGGTTAATGACGCCTTCAAACGTGGCCAGATAGACTAGTTTGGATTCGGGATCTGAGGAGGCGGGCACAGGCAGGAAGAATAGTGAAAAAAACAGCACCGACAAACAGGGGACAGCGGTGGAATATCCTGCCCGGCGTCGGTTTGTCTGCATAAATCCGCTCAATTCACGGCTATCCTATGCCCCCCTCCATACCCTGTCAAGAAAGGACGGGAAGCGGCAGGCACAGCGGATCATGTGTAGTCGTTAGACGAAATCGCAATCCTGATTGGTTGAACTCAAAAATAGGAGGTGTTTCATGCCAGTTACTTTAATTAATGTGTTTTCCGTCCCAAAGGGCAAGGAAGATGACTTCGTGCAATGGTGGCAGGACGTGAAGAGCAGTATCACCAAGCAACCGGGATTCATCAGCGGAAAGTTTCATAGGAGCCTCAAACCGGACAGCCGGTACAACTTCATTAATGTTGCACTCTGGGAAAATGAAGACCTCTACTGGAAAGCCTATGAAAAGAGCGCGGCACCCATGAAGGGGAAGCTAGACCAGTTGGGCGTTGAAATGACCCCGGCTCTCTATACCGTTGCGTTCGAATACTGATTCAAACTTTACAAGTGCCGGGGAAGAGTCTCATTACACTCGTCATTGCACCCAGCCGCCCGCGGCTTGCCTAGGACATGCCGTCCGCATGCGACAGGCTTTTGTCCCGTGGGACAGATTTCATTTTCATTGCACCCTCCCGCCCTGGCGCTGCCAAGACAGCGCCTTGTCCCCCGTCAGCGCGGGGTCGCGCGAAGGTTCGCGAGCCATCGCGTTGCCGGCGCGAGATCGTGCGGCTCGGCGGCAGCAGGGCCGAAGCGTACCCTGCAATACCATTCTGTGAGCGGCTGAACGAATGGCGCCAGATGCTTCCCGTCCCGGCTGACGAGCCGAGCGAATTCAAACGGGGTGGTGTTTTCGAGCTTTCTTATCCCGCGTAACTCGAGAAGCCCCAGCATCTGCCGGTACATGCCGGTCGCAACGGTCTGGTTGTCGGATGTGCCCGTTCGCCGAGACGCGGCGCCGCGACGACGCAGGAACAGTGTTGTCACAATGAGGAACAAAACAACAATGCTGCCTGTGATGTAAAGTCGACGTGTGGGAATGAAGAACTCTCCCACCGACTGCCCCACCGATTTAATCCATTGACCGGAGACTGTCGCCAAGGCCCAGAGCCGTTCCCCGTACGTGGACGCACGAGCCCGAGCGTCGTGGCTGATAGAGACCTGATCACGAAAACTGTACCGGATCACATAGCGATCCCATTGGAGACGGATGGAGTCGACCAACTTCCCGGCACTCGTCAAAAACTGATTGGGGGCCGCCCCAATCACATTCGGGGTCGGATCAAATGTCATCCATCCCGAGAGCGGAAAAAACACTTCTACCCACGCATGTGCGTCGCTTTGCCGCACCGTATAGTAGTGTCCGAAGTCATTCCACTCCCCTGCCAGAAAGCCCGTGGCAAGTCGGGCCGGAATCCCGAGGGTTCGAAGCAGTACGACCATCGCGGAGGCGTAATGCTCACAGTAACCGGTCTTTCGGATGAACAGGAATTCTTCGATGGGACTCTTCTGCACCGAGGCTTCAATGTCCAGACTGTACCGATAATTCTCCTGGAGGTGGCGCTCGACAGCCTTGGCCTTCGCGTAGCTGCTTTTGGACGTCACAGTGACCTTCTCGGCGAGGGATTGCACGTCGGGGCTTAAACTCGGCAATTGGAGGTATTGTTCTCTCATTGATTGGGAAACATCGATCGAGTCTCGGTCCCGGTCTCCTTTCTGTAGCAGCTCAGGAATCGAGAACACCGTGTACTGAAATCTCGTGGAAGGCGGGAATGACAGATAAAATCCGCCCATCTCATCCGTCTGAAAGACCGGTAAGGCGCTCTTGACGCGATGCATGTACGGCATTCCAAAAAGAACGTTTGTGTCCAGGGCCTCCAGAAGAATCTCCTGCCTGATCGCCGTGGCCCCGGCGGTCGGGATCGGGGGAACCGTGCTCGCCTTGACGAAACCATTCAATGGGCGTGTCGGCGAGCGTCGGCGCGTAAATCGATTGGACCATGCCCGCCCGTCGTACGTGTCATATGCCGCTCCGCGAAAATACAAATGCATACGGTCAGAAATCGGGCCTGGCTCCTCAGGGAATTCGACTCGCATGACCACGGTCTGGTCCAGTTTGATGGCTCCGATGACTCCCAAATCCACCTTGTCGGAAAACCCGGAGGTTCGAATCAGGTCCGCGCGAGCTTTTTGAAAGTACCCGATGCCGATACGTGGGATGACGAAGAACAAGACGACTGTCAGGCACAATGTGCCGGCGGCGACGGCATTCGTGGTCCAGAATAACCGAGCAGTAATCACACGAATCGGCGCCAAGCTCGATCGCGACGTCTCCGATTCAGAGACCACCGCCGAGCGTTCCTCTTCTTCATTACGTAGGTGGTAGAGCAGGAGCACCCAGATCGCGACAAACAGATACGCGAAGAAGATAAGCACATACCATAGATCTTGGGTGGAGGCTGCGCACGCCAACAGTTCCAAAAGGCTCACGGCATACAGATGCAGAAAATCCTTGCGGCTTCGCAGAGTGAAGAGCTTGGTGACCATGAGCACGATGAGAAAGTTGACGGCAGAGGCCAGGATGTCCATGGAGAGGAATATCAAATCCACGATGAGAGCAATAAACGCGACTATGAGAAGGATGTCCCACATCCGGCGCGGGACGTGGCTGAGCTTTTCCAGAACCGTGCCCTTTGCCCGGGCCGTCATCGAGGCCGCTGTCACCGCCAGGGCAAGTAAGCCCAGCACGACCAGCCCGGGAGGCAAATCCCCCGTGGCAGTCAATCCGACGAACCCGATGGCGGCGAGCAACACCGAGATGAGTCGGAAGGTCCGTTCAAACATCCTTTAGGCGTCCAGAATCCGCGTGACCCCTAGGCAGGCCGCTCGAAGTTGGTCATCCTCCCAGTGCAGAATGAGAAGGACGAGCTGACCCAGTGCGGTATCGCTCGAGAGTGTCAAAAAGGAGGGGGGAATTGGCGCACCGGTGTTCAGAGACAGGCGTGAACAGGCCAGCAAGCGCAGGATTCGATAAAAGTGGCCCTGGCCTGTCCCCAAGCGTAACTCTTCATCCCCGATAAGGAGACGCAGTGCAAACCCCTGACGCTGAAAATGCGCCGCGAGCGAGGCGGTGAGAACGATTGCCCGCTCAAAGTCTTGCGTCGCGGTCAA
>CAWBGA010000017.1:0-880450 GCA_963788195.1 Nitrospirota bacterium | reverse complement strand
GCCGCACTAAAAGTGTCGGTTGAAGAGGAGGCGGCCCGCCATCTCGGCTTAGACTTAGGCTCCTCAGTAGAATTTGATATTCAAGGGACGGTCGTGAAGGCCACGGTGGCGAGCCTTAGAAAAGTTGATTGGGGGAATATGTCCACAAACTTTTATTTTATCTTCCAGCCGGGCGCTCTGGCTGGTGCCCCAATGACCTACGTGGCCACGGCGCATGTAGCGCCAGGCGAGGAGGTGGCTCTGCAACAGGCCGTCGTAGCGGCTTTTCCCAATGTCTCTGCTATCAATATTCGAGATATTCTAGACTCGGTCGGACGGGTGGTGGATCGAATCAGCCTCGTCATCAGGCTTATGGCGATTCTAGCTATTTTGGCTGGGCTCATTGTGTTAGCAGGGTCCTTGGCTGCCAACCGCTATCAGCGGATCTATGATGCAATGATTCTCAAGTCACTTGGGGCGCGTCGGCGGACCCTGGCTGCCATGTTTTTAGCAGAGTATAGCCTCTTGGGAACGGCTGCCGGATTGGTGGGAGCGGTACTGGCTACCATTCTCTCCTGGGGGATCGCGTATTGGATTTTTGATCTCAGCTGGCTCTTCCAACCCATTGCCACGGCCTTCGGAATAGTCGCCACGGTTGTGATAACTGTCGGTGTAGGAGTGTTGTCGACGTTTCGAATTCTGGGGCTGAAGCCCTTACCCGTCCTTCGTCAGGAGTAACACAGCTCTCTATAGCGTTGCCCTGTTTGACATACCCCCACAGGTTGCGCTAGGGTCTGTTTTATGAGCCCAGTATGGACACTGCTGATATTTGTGGTGGGGGTCATGGTAGGCCTCGGTATTATGCTGGTCTTTCGACTGATGCAGCGAACGACCGCCACCGAGATCGCTCAAGAGCTGTTCCGGGAGAGCGAACTCCAGCGTCAGGCTGGCCTGAGTATCGTCATGGAGAATCTCAAGGACAGCTTTGGGAAGCTTTCCCTCGACGCCCTTTCAAGATCCACTGAAGAATTTCTTAAACTCGCCGCAGTGAAACTGGATTCGGAACGACAGGGTAATACTCAAGCATTGGAAACCAAGAAGGAGCTGATTGATCAGCAATTGCTTCGTATGACCTCCGAGCTTGAAAATGTCTCAAAACTCATGATGGATCTGGAGCGCGACCGATCGCAGAAGTTCGGCGAGCTCACAAACCAGCTGCAGACTTCCAGCCAACAGACACAGGCCCTGATGCAGACCACCAACAGTTTACGCGAGGCGCTGGGAAGCACGAAAGCCAGAGGTCAGTGGGGAGAGCGTATGGCTGAGGATGTTCTGCGGCTGGCCGGCCTTGTAGAAAATGTCAATTATGTAAAGCAGAAGACGATTGACGCAGGCCGGCTGCGGCCCGATTTCACCTTCCTTCTGCCGAAGAGCTTGAAGCTGCATATGGATGTGAAATTTCCGTTGGACAATTATCTTCGGTTCTTAGAGGCACCGTCGGATGCCGAGAAGGCTAAATTTCGGACCGATTTTCTTCGGGACGTGAAAGCGCGCATTAAAGAGTGCACGTCCCGAGATTATATCGACTCGGAGGTGACCGTCGATTACGTCTTGTTATTTATCCCCAACGAACAAATCTATGCCTTCATTCACGAACACGACTGTTCGGTTCTTGATGACGGAATCAAGAACAAAGTCCTCTTTTGCTCACCTATGACACTTTTCGCGGTGCTCGCGGTGATTCGGCAAGCGGTAGACAATTTCTCGCTGGAAAAAACCTCCAATGAAGTTCTCTCCCATCTGGGCGCGTTTAAAAAACAGTGGGATGAGTTCGTCTGCAAGTGGGATCTGCTCGGCAGAAGACTCGGGGATGCCATGAAGGAATATGAGGCGCTTTCGACGGTCCGGCGCCGGCAACTGGAAAAGCCCTTGAACAGAATCGAGGAGCTCAGAACCCTTCGGGGCGTCCCGATCTGCCCCGATGATGAGACGCTCGTCTCCGCTGAGGAAAGAAACGAGATAAAAGCGTCCTGCAGCTAAGGACCCAGCCGTTCCTCTACATCGACTCTGCGTGCCATCAAAGTCTCCTTTTTCCTGGTAGTGGGCCAAGCTTGGGAATTTGCCAGTCCACTACGAAAGTGGTATAACATAACTATCGGAGGCGCACACAGCTTCTCCTACCTCCCGGTTCACATGGCCGACTCTGATAAACAGATGGACGATGTCGATGAGCGAAGCCGTCGCTACGGCATACGTGACGGAGCGTGCCAAGCCGTTATGCAGGGCGGCGGCGAGAATTATCTGTCGGCGTTCGCTCTCCTCCTGCATGCGAGTCCTTTCCAGATCGGACTTCTCTCGGCGTTACCACAATTAATCGGCACCTGGGCTCAGTTGTTCTCCCTCAAAATCCTGCAACATGCCGGACGTCGAAAATCCCTGATTCTTGCCGGAGCGATCGGTCAGACAATTTTGTGGCTCCCCTTGCTGGCGTTGCCGTTGTTGTTTCCGGACCAAGGCGCCTGGCTCCTCATAACGTGCACGATCGTCTATGTGGCGATGGGACAATTTGCGATCCCTGCCTGGAACAGCCTCATCACCGACTTTGTGGATCCTGATCAACGTGGCATTTATTTCGGGCGCCGGGCACGTTTGATGGCCATCACGAGTTTTTTGGTGTTGTGTGCCGCGGGTTTGATCCTGCATTTCAGCGAACTCTGGCACCACCCGTGGCTGGGCTTTGCGATTATTTTCACGATTGCTGCGCTGGCTCGCGGGGTGTCAACGCTCTATCTGTCCCTGATTGATGAAACTGCGGCCCCGCCCACCTGCGAAACCGAGTTCAAGCTGTTCGAATTTCTCCGCAACCATCGCGGCTCGAATTTTCAACGGTTCCTGATGTTTTCGGGACTCATGCATCTGTCTGTACTGATCGCGGGACCCTATTTGCTCGTGTACATGCTCCGCGATCTGCACTTCACCTATGCCATGTACGCCGCGTGGATGGCATCCGGAGTACTCGGCCAATTCTTAACGCTAAAACCCTGGGGCCGCCTGGGAGACCGGTTCGGCAACAAGAATGTGTTGGTCACGAGCGGACTGCTT
Source organism: Nitrospirota bacterium (assembly GCA_963788195.1). GTDB lineage: Bacteria > Nitrospirota > Nitrospiria > Nitrospirales > NS-4 > NS-11. The sequence goes on along the minus strand of CAWBGA010000017.1, from coordinate 877,369 downwards.
GTGCCGTTCCTGCCGATGGTCTACATCGTCAGCAGCAACTTCTACTTTCTCGTGGCGGCGAACTTCTTTGCTGGGGTGGTGTGGGCCGGTCTGTCTATGGGGCTGCAAAACTACCTGTTTGATTCGGTTCACATTGAAGACCGCGCCAAAAGCATTGCAGTCTGGAACACAGTCAATGCGATTGGTTGGTGTCTGGGCGCGCTCTTCGGTGGTTGGCTGGCTACGGTGGCTCCGTCCGAAATCCGGCTCTGGGGGATCAAGCTCGAGCTCATCTCCAATCTTCCCGTGGTGTTTCTCATCTCCGGCCTTCTCCGGCTCGTTGTCTCGGTCGGCCTTTTGAGATCGCTTCGAGAATCGCGCAATGTTGAGCTCATCTCGTTTGGCGATCTGTGCTTGGAATTACCCCTGGTCAAGCCAATCACCGGCGCTCTTATTCAAGGAACACGCCAAGTGGCGGTGGTCCGGGAGGTTGCGCCGCAATGGCTATCAGCCTTGACCGCGCGAAGCACCACCCACGTCCTCAGGGCACGGGGTCGCTGGCGAAGGCGCCATCGTGGAGGCAAATGGAACGCCTCGCATTCGGGTGATATGCTTTGATTGTGACCGGGCGGATCAACCCCAACCGGAAACGGCCATGGTACGTGAAACCGTCCTTCTTCGTGGACATATTATAGACTCCCTCCTCCTTCCGAAAGTCCTCGACCTCATTCTCAAGTTCGGCGGGACATTTCAAATTGCGGACGTCCAGGTCGGGAGGACACGCCAGGAATCTTCGTCCGCGCGCATCGTTATTCTAGCGGACAGCCCTCAGCAACTTTCGCAGATACTGAGTGAGGTCCATGCGCACGGCGCGAGTATTGAGTCCCTCGCGGATTGTACCTGGAGGCCGGCGCCTGCTGATGGAGTCTTTCCTGATGACTTCTATGCCACAACCAATCTCGTGACTGAGCTCAGACTCTCAGGGCAATGGATCCCGGTGACAGGGATCGAAATGGATCTAGGCATCCGACTGAGCATGCATGAATCGGATACACCTTGCGCGACGACGGTGCCGATGGCGGATGTGAGAAAGTCCGACCGAATCGTCGTCGGGCGTGATGGCATTCGAGTCACGCCTCTGGAACGACCCACCAAACTGGACGTATTTGGGTTTATGGAATCCGCCGTATCATCGGAGCGACCTCATGGGCATGTCATCGCAGACATTGCGAGACGCATGCAGGCTCTGCGCGACGGTCAGGGGAGAGTTCTCCTTGCCGGAGGTCCCGCGATTGTCCATGGGGGTGGCCGCGACGCGCTGACCTGGCTGATCGAATCCGGCTATATTCAGGTGTTGTTTTGCGGAAATGCGCTCGCCGCGCATGATATGGAAGCCCACCTGTACGGCACCTCGCTGGGCTTTCAGTTGGAGGACGGAAGGACCGCGCATCATGGTCATGAGCATCATCTTCGAACCATTAATCGGATTCGGGCCATCGGAAGCATACAAGAGGCGGTGCGACAGGGGGTGATTACGGAAGGAATCATGGCAGCCTGCGTTCGCCAAAATGTGGAGGTCGTCATGGCCGGCACGATTCGGGATGATGGTCCATTGCCCGGCGTCATCACCGATTCAGTGAAGGCGCAATCCGCCATGCGGGCCGCTATTTCAGGGGTCGGACTCGCCATTCTGGTCGCATCGACGCTCCATGCCGTCGCGACTGGAAATCTCCTGCCCGCCATGGTCCCCACTGTCTGCGTGGATATCAATCCTGCCGTGCCTACGAAGCTCGCCGACCGTGGAAGCCTGCAAGCGGCGGGACTGGTCATGGATGCTGCATCGTTTCTGAAGGAGTTAGCAACAGAACTGGGGTGGCAAAAATGACTCGGCTCCTCGTGTGTCCGCCCAAGTATTACCGGATCGCCTATGAGATCAACTCCTGGATGCATCTGGAGGTGGCGGCAGATCCGCTCGTGGCAGGCGTTCAATGGGACAATTTGATGGCTGTCCTCGTAAAGGAGTGCGGTGCGGTCCTTGAACGACTAGACCCCGCGGAGGAGGTCCCTGATTTGGTCTTTACCGCCAATGCGGCGGCGGTCGCAGGTAGCACCGCGGTCCTGAGCCGCTTTCGCCATCCCCAACGCCGCCTCGAAGAAGCTTATTATGAACGTTGGTTTGTCGGGCATGGGTACAGTGTTCAACGGCTTCCGGAGGGACTGTATTTCGAGGGCGCCGGCGATCTCCTGGAGGTTGGTGATGTCAGATTCGGTGGATATCGTCAGCGTACAGACATTCGTGCCTACGAACACGTGTCGCGCCTCCTGAAGTGCGAAATCCTGCCGCTCGAGCTGGTCGATTCCCGCTTCTATCATCTTGATACGTGTTTTTGTCCGTTGTCCGGCGGCGAGTTACTCTGGTTTCCAGCTGCGTTTGACCAGTATGGACAAGCCACCATCGGTGACCATGTCGGGGCATCGCGACGCATTGCGGTGATGGAAGAAGAAGCCTTGCGATTTGCGTGCAATGCGGTATCTATTGGAAAACATGTGGTCCTCCCGGAAGGCTGCCCACGGACCATGACAATGCTCCAGGAATGTGGCTATAGGCCCCAGGCCGTGAACCTGTCAGAGTTTTTAAAGGCCGGGGGCTCCGCAAAATGCTTGACCCTACAGATCAATTGACTGTTCCGCCCGCGACGTAAACCCGAAGGCTTTTCGCCGGCTTACACGCCCGCGTCCCGACCACCGTTGGATTTCATTTCACGTACACCCTCCGATGAAAAATTGTACTAAAGGTCTATTTATTAGGTATTAGCATATGTCCATACTTCATCCCTGCATCCATCCAGCATTCCTAAACGGAGGTGAACGTTATGGATTCTTGCACAAGATGCCAAGGCCTGTTGGTTCGCGACGAGGTGCGGGGACGAGAGTTTAATTTTGAAGGCTGGCGATGCATGAACTGCGGCGCCGTGACCGACGATCTCATTATCCAGAATCGCACGAACCCTCCGGTTGTAAATAACCGTGCCGAGCCGCGCTACGCGACCGCGTAAACATTCTCCGATGGCGCCGGTTCCTAGCATGAAAGTGCTGAGCGGACAGAGATATAAGTTTTGGCACTGGCCTGTCCCGTGCTGTCATTGTCTCGAGATGAGCAATGCCTGGTGCATCTCATGCGAGCGCCCCGTCTGTTCCGATTGCGACGTAACGCACAAAGGGAAGTGCCCACCTCCAGATGCCGTCGCGCAACGACTCAAATTGACACGCCGAAAGCATAAATAAAGATCCCTCGCCTGTTTCTTCTCCGCGCTCTCTCATGGAAACCTCTTGTGTATCTTGAAGCCTGTGATATAAGAAGAAGGCATATGCCTACTTGAGGGTTTCTCTTCTATGGAGTGGCGGGAATTTCACGACGGGGCGGCGGACGGACTCGAGGCCTTGGAGGCCTTGGACCCCGACAAGGTCGACTCTTTCGAAGCCCTCTTGAAGGCGATGCGGAAAACAGCCTTCGGCGGTCGGCGGTTGGGGGAGGCCTTCGACGTGCTGACCACCATGGTAGAGGACCCCGACTGTTATGTTGTGATGACGATCTCCGGCGCGATGACCATCGCCAAGATGGGAAAGATCATCGGCGCCATGATCGATCACGGCATGGTGCAGGCGATTGTCGCCACGGGCGCGCTGATCGCGCATGGGTTGACCGAGGCGGTGGGCAAGACTCACTACAAGGTCAATCCGGGAATGGATGATGAGGAGCTTTTCCAGAAAGGCTACAATCGAGTCTATGACACCCTTGAGATGGAGGCCAACCTCAATTACGTCGAAACGGTCGTCAGTCACACGCTGGAACGCATCGGCACCGAGCAGCAGCTTTCGTCCGAGATCCTGACGCGAGAGTTAGGCCGCACCTTAGCGGAAGGGTATGAAGCGCCGGGTATTTTAAAGAGCGCCTTTCTCAAAGGTGTCCCGGTGTACATCCCCGCTTTCACGGATTCCGAGCTTGGGCTTGATGTCGCGATTGGCGCCATGCGGCGGCATCTCGACGCCTCGAGGGTATCCGTGAAGGGATCCAAGGACGACGTCCCTGTTCTCCGTGACCTGTTTCAGGCCATACCTTCCTTTAATCCCTACCTGGACCTCAACAGTTACGCCCAGCGATTACTTTCCGCGAAGCGTCTCGGCATCTTTACCATCGGCGGCGGCGTACCGCGGAATTGGGCGCAGCAAACGCCGCCGTATGTGGAGATCAGCAATGTTCGCCTGGGGCTGAATGTTCCGCCGCCACGGTTCCACTATGGTGTGCGGGTATGCCCTGAGCCGGATTATTGGGGTGGCTTGAGCGGCTGCACATACTCGGAGGGCGTCTCATGGGGAAAATTCGTGCCGGCAGCAGACGGAGGCCGATTTGCGGAAGTGTTGAGTGACGCCACGATAGTGTGGCCCTTGTTGATGATGGGCCTCCTGGATCGCATGAAAGCCAAGAAAAGGTAGGACCGAAGACTATGGTGCCGACACATATGTTCTTCACCCGCGGCGTTGGGGTCCACCGCGAGAAGCTTGCGTCGTTTGAAGAGGCGCTCCGGAGGGCCGGCGTCGCATATTGCAATCTGGTCAGCGTCTCGTCCATCCTGCCGCCGAACTGCCGAATCGTTCCGCGAAAGCGCGGCGAGCAGTTGTTACACCCTGGGGAGATCACCTTTTGTGTGATGGCTCGCTCCGAAACCAACGAGCGGAATCGCTTGGTTTCGGCTTCGGTCGGCGTGGCGATTCCGACTGATCGTCGCACGTATGGATACCTCTCGGAGCATCACGCGCATGGGGAGACGGACGAAGAGTCCGGAGACTACACGGAAGATCTAGCCGCCCAAATGCTGGCGACCACTCTCGGCATCGAATTCGACCCGAACATCGCATGGAAAGAGCGTGAACAGGTGTTCAAGATGGGTGGCAAGATTGTGCGGACTCAACACATAACGCAATCGGCCATCGGCAAGCCCAATCTGTGGACCACTGTGGTGGCCTTGGGAGTGTTTATCCCGCCTGAGAATCTGCCCCCGCGCTCACCTCACCCTCGCAGGAAGGTGTAGCTGGCGACCATGGCGTTGCCGCCTGGCTGGCTCAACGAGGACGGAAACTTTCTTGGGCTCGAGGAGCCTTGGTGTCATCCCGATCGGGCTGGCGTAACTGTCGTACCGGCACCCTACGAACATACCTCGAGCTATGGCACTGGATCTCTTGAAGGACCGGCGGCAATTCTCGAAGCCTCCCGTCAGGTGGAGCTGTACGATGAGACGTTGGGCAGGGAGACTTATCGGGACTGGGGAGGAATTGCCACGGCTGCGCCTCTCGAACTCGATGGGAAGGTCGATCGCGAGGCGGTCGATACGATCGAGGCGGCAGTTAGGTCGTACGGGGAGTCGGGTCATTTCATTCTCACTTTGACGGGTGAACACACGGGCGCGCTCGGCGCGATCCGGGCGCATGCCAGGCGCCATTCCGACATGTGCGTGGTTCAGGTTGACGCTCACGGCGATTTGCGTGACGCCTACGGCGGTAATCCGTATAGCCATGCCAGCGTGATGGCGAGGGTTGTTGAGGACGGGCTTCCTCTGGTCCAGGTGGGCATTCGATCGATCTCGCCTGAGGAAGTCGATCTGATTCAGCGCACGGAGCGAATCTCCACATTCTTTGCTTACCATATCCTGGATCCATCGGGGCGGTATCAGGGCCGAGCCGCAGCCTGGGTGCCGGAGGTCGTGAAGGCCTGCTCCGGTCCGGTCTATCTTACATTCGATTGCGACGGATTGGATGCGACGTTAATGCCCGCGCTCGGTACTCCAGAGCCGGGAGGGCTCGGATGGTATGACGTGATGGCGCTCGCGACCGCACTGGCCAACGGACCGGGAATTGTAGGGATGGACGTGAGTGAGATCGCTCCAATCCCCGGGTTTGCGGCCCCACAGTTCACGGTCGCACGACTGATTTACCGGATTCTGGGGAGAGTGCTTGCCGGGCGAAAAAAGAAACCCTAGTCCGCGAATTTGGGCGGCCGCTTCTCTAGAAATGCCGCCGTGCCCCTCTTTCTTATCGGCTGTCTCGCAGAGCGATCCGAGGCGGCACTTTCCATCCCTGCGTGATCTCAGAGAGCCGGAGGGGTAACTGGAGATTTCTCGTTTCTTTGCGCACGGGGTAGACAACTTTAGCGATTAGTGATTGAATTGTAACTGGGACGAGGCAAGCAGCCCTAATCCTTGCCAGTCATACCCGGAATGGTGCAAACTCAGAACACAATGATTTCTTACTGAGGTTGGGGGATCGTCTAGTGGTAGGACATCACACTTTGGATGTGATTACGAAGGTTCGATCCCTTCTCCCCCAGCCACACGCTTTTCCTTCCTGATTCATCCACTTCCGCTGATGCTTGTTCCGCGACGACTTCAGGCATTTCTCGCTGGTCACGGATCTAGTCACGGATTCATTTAAGCTTCCTCGGTTGATCGGCGTCCGTTGAGCTTGACAAAAACCTGGTGATTTTTGGGGGGGCTACGCTCAACTGGTGACTATGGCGGGAACTGCAGTGTGGTTCGGGGGAGTACATTAGCCACTGCGCTAACAGGAACACGCTCTCCAACTCGGCCTATCCACTACTCGTAGTGCTCATTTCGGCACCACCACAATTAATGAGGGTAATCGAAGTGAAGCACGCTGAGAATTTACGCCTGCGTAATAAGACCATGATAGCGGGGCAATCCTTCACGTGTATGCTCATGCTCGGCTAGCCGTCTTGGATTATTGAGAACAAGCTTTGAAGGAGTGCAGCACATGAAGCATGGGGTGAAGCATGATGATAACAACCAATGCCGCAGATCGCCACGACTGACTGGGGCAAATGTCTCAAGGAGGAAGAATCGTCTGACGCAGGAATTTCCTTCCTTGTCCCTATGGGAATCGAGGGAGGAAGACGTCGGCAACAACTTTGAAGGTTGGTGGCTCAACTCGTAAAATCCAACAGGCACTTGTGGACTACGGATGTTTTGTGTCAGGACCTTTGGATTACCGCGCGAGGCGAAAACACGCGCGCGCGATGGCCCACTCTTCCTGGGCACGGATCACTAGAACGCGCACTGGTGCATTGGCGGGCGCAATGTCTTGATCGATGGGAGATTGCGCGTTTTTCCCTGCATCGCAGTGTACTCCTTCGAGGGCGAGAGTCTCGCATGCAGCGGCGCGGACCTCGCCTGATCTTTCACCGATGCCGGCGGTAAAGACGAGTGCGTCGACGCCGCCCAGCACTGCGATCATCGCACTGATTGATGAGCTCAGACGATGCACAAACATGTCGAATGCAAGTGTTGCACGCGCATTTCCATGTCGCCCGATAGACCCGAGATCATCGGCGGCGGTATGCCTAGCCAATTGAGTTAATCATCTTCGGGAGAAGCATCGGCGCTTTGGATGGCTGCGAGAAGTTCAAGGATGGTTGTCTCTTCGTTGAAGTTGGAAACAGTCACGCGTTGCTCAACGGTGGACCAATCTTCAGGAGAGAGACGATCCATTAAATCTCGAAGCGTACTCTCGACAGTCAAGCCTGCCGACTCAGTCACCTTCAGAATATAGTTTCGTGTTTGTTTGTAATCCTCCATCGGTGAAGGGATTGTATCCGGAATGATGAGAGCAATAAAGGTGCACGTTTTTCTGCTGTTTTAGTGGATTCTCAGGGCTCCTCTCGTAAATTTTGCCCTAGATATTTTGTATAAAATCGGGGACAATCCAGCCCCGCTGCGGCTTATGACCGCTGAGCCTGTGCCCCTATGCAGAGCTGCTTGAGTTAACAGTAAAGGAGGCTATCATGCGCAAGAAGACGTTACTCGGTGTCGCGGTCACCTGCGGTTTGATCGGACTCCCACTGGTCGTGGGGGCGCATTCCGGCGGGCTCGATGCAGCCGGCTGCCATCAGAATAATACAACGGGTATGTATGAATGCCACCAGGGGCCCCATCAGGGGACCGTCTTTGCTTCTAAGGAGGAGATGGAAAAGGGCGCGAAGGGACGCGCGCTGGAATCAACAGACCGCGCGATCGACGCTGAACAGAAAGCAAAAGAACGGGCTGCCACAGAGAAGGCGGACGTGCGGAAGGCGCGGGCGGAGAAGAGGGCGGAGAAGGAAAAGGCCGACGCTGAGCAGAAGGTAGAGACCACGAAGGCGGAGAGAGATAAGACGGACGCAACCGCCGAGGCTGAGGCGAAAGCTGAGAAGAAAAAAGCCAAAGCCGAAGAGAAAGCCGCCAAGAAGAAAGCTAAGGCCGAAGCGAAGGTAGAGGCCACGAAGGCGGAGGGAGACGAGACGGACGCAACCGCCAAGGCTGAGGCGAAAGCTGAGAAGAAAAAAGCCAAAGCCGAAGAGAAAGCCGCCAAGAAGAAAGCTAAGGCCGAGGCGAAGGTAGAGGCCACGAAGGTGGAGGGAGACAAGACGGACGCAACCGCCAAGGCTGAGGCGAAAGCTGAGAAGAAAAAAGCCAAAGCCGAAGAGAAGGCCGCCAAGAAGAAAGCTAAGGCTGAGGCGAAGGCTGCGAAAGAGAAAGCCAAAGCCGAGGAGAAGGCTTCTCGGTAATTCTAGCATGAACTGCCCCGGCCAGCGGAAAAAGGCGCCGTCCGGGGCGGTGGGTGAATAGCGCATACCCCTGTCCGCTAGAGAATGCCTGCAGTCATAAGAGCCTGGACAGTCATGGTAATCCCCTCGCCCAGTCGCCGTGCCATGAAACGGCGCCTTGGTTGCCGCATCGCATGGCCGGACAACTCTGATGCAGGTGAGGTTATCCAATACCCCGCTACGTGTGCTCCAAGGCGATGCGCTGATCTTGATGTATGCTTTATGACTGCGGCGAGATAGAATACGTCCTAGATCGCAAAGGAGAGATGAGATGGTGAAGGTCGCATTGTGGGTTCGACTGGAGGCCAAACCTGGAAAAGAGGTGGAGGTCGAGAGTTTTCTTCGGAACGGTCTGCCGATTGTACAACAGGAGCCGGCCACAACCGCGTGGTTCGCAATCCGCCTCGGGCCTTCGGCGTTCGGCATCTTCGACGCGTTTCCGGATGAGGCGGGGCGGCAAGCCCATCTTGCGGGAAAAGTCGCTGCGGCGTTAAAGGAGAAAGCTGCCGACTTGTTCGCCCAGCCGCCTGTCATCGAGAAGATCGATGTGCTTGCGGCCAAGCTTCCTAAGTAGGGTCAGGCGGCTATTCCAGGGATCCAACACTTTTGCGGACAAGTGCAAGAAACTTCGCGTTGATCGGCTTCTCGGGGGTTTGACGGAGGACGGTCTGTAGTTCCTGAAGTGCATCCTCGCGGAGGCCCTTGTCTTTTAATGTCAGCCCCAGCTGATAGCGCGCTTCAGAGTCCGTGGATTTATAACGCAGCGTTTGTCGGAATTCTTCTAGAGCTTCGTCCATGTGCCCTGTGTCTTTTAGCGCCATTCCCAGGTTGTAATGAACGCGGGCGTCTGCCGGCTGCAGTTCGAGCGCAGAGCGAAACGCGAGGATCCCGCCCTCCAGATCACCACTGCTCGCGAGTAGAATGCCGACCTGCTGAAGCGTCTCGCTATCGGGATGAAGATTGACAGCTTTCCGATATTCCGTCACTGCGCCCGAAATGTCACCTTTGGCCCCAAGTGCCATCGCTAAGTGTGAATGAGCGTCTGACGAAGCGGGCGTGAGCTGAACCGCTGCCTGAAATTCATTGATGGAAGTGGCGACCTCGCCTCTTGCAAGCAACAGCTTTCCTTGGCTCAGGTGTTTTCTAGCGAGCTCTTCATTCGGATTGGTTTCACATCCCGTAAGCATAGTGAGGAGGCACAGCAGCGCCATCGAGTATATGTTATTCGGCAGGATCCTTGGCATATCGTCTCGGGCTTCCATCTGAGTGTGGTTGAAGATTGGGTGCCGGTGGGCCTTTGCATAACTTCTATCGGTACGCATGAAGAGAGGCTTGAACGGGAAGCAAGTAAAAAGTAGAAAAATTGGTTTATGTGACCGCCATTACAAAACCCTACCTCAGTAGGATTGGCCTTTCGCAAGGGGGGGAGTACAAAAAGACAGGGTTTTTGAAGTCCTGGCCTTAAGGGGGAACTCCGATGTTACGATTCACGGTCAAGATGCCACTCCTGCTGGTCCTGCCTCTTTTATTCGGGTACGGCTGTGCAGAGCCACAGCACACGTCTTCGTCCTCGACAGCTAAATTAGAGCATTGGGTGCCGCAAGACCCCTGGGAGTCCCAAAAGCTTGGCGTCTGTTGTTTCATCTATGACGATCCGCCGGCCAAGACTCAGAGCATGGTGGCGTCGAGGCAGCAAGATCAAGCTGATCTCTTGAAGCAACGCGATGACGCCATCGCTTTACTTCAAAAGGACCAGTCGGCACTCCGGAGTGAGCTCGATGCGGCGAGGACGGAGCTTGCCGCCAAATCAGCTGCCGAGGATACGAATGCTCGTCTCGCCAAAGAATTTGACGTAGAGAAGGCAGATTTACTGAGACAGCTCGATGTCTCTAGGACGCAGCTTGAAGCCGCGAACCGAGCCCTCGCGGCGAGAGGCAGTCAGGAGAAGGATACCGCGATATTGGCCAGGCAACTCGAAGCCGCAAACGCAGAGATCGAAAAGCATAAAGCTGCCCAGGGAGAACTTGCCCTGCGACTGAGCCAGGGGAAGGACGACACGGACCGGGCGCGCCAACTCCGGGGGGCGCAAGTTGATCTAAGTGCAAAAGCGGCTGAAGAAGAGCGCGCGGCGCAGCTCGCCAAACAACTTGAAATGGCGCAGGCGGAACTCGCTGCCAAAGCTGCAGTAGACAAGGAGAGAGAGGACTTAGCGAAGACGCTCGAGGACGCGCGCGCCGCTCTGGCGCAAAAAGCTGCCCGAGAAGAAGAATTGAATAGGGCGGTCCAATCGATGGAAAAGGCCTTGAAAGAGGAAATTGAACATGGCAGTGGGTCGGTACGACGAAGCGAGGATTCATTCACGGTTGAACTTAAGGATCGCATCCTGTTTGACTCCGGATCAGCTTCCATCAAATCGGGCGGCTTGAAAGTCCTGAAGCGGATTGCGGATTCGTTGAAGGAGAATAGTGATAAGGCCGTCAGGGTAGAAGGCCATACCGATAACGTTCCGATTCGTAAGTCTCCGCCCCCGAGATTCCGTTCAAATTGGGAGCTTTCGGCCGCACGGGCGGGAAATGTGGCTCAGTACCTCGAGAAGGATCTGGCCCTTAGACCTGAACAACTATCAGCGGCTGGGTACAGCTATACCAGGCCGATTATCCCCAATGAAAACAATGCGGCCAGGGCCCAAAACCGTCGAGTGGAAATTACCATAGCGCCGGCGCCCTTGACGTCAGCCATGGCGCCGACTCCCTAGTTGCAGGATCAGTTCGAGACTGTGATTCCCGCGGAGGGTCAAAGCTAACGCGGCGCTGGCGATCACCGCCGATGGGTTCAATTTCATTAAGGACAAGTTCCCCGGCAAGACCTGACATCGTATGACATTACTGGACGACAAGGACTCATATTTTCAAGCCGGTTTTCCTGGCCGACAAACCCTTTCTATTATGGATGAAATACCCTACATAAAATGTGGCAATGTTAAACCCGAAGCGTCGCGCCCATAGCTTCTCAACTCGTTGAATATATAGGTAGTTCTGTTGTTGTGGCCGGATAGGTGCCGATTGGCGTCGTGTTGCTCTGTACTGGTATCAGACAGGCAAGTCTGCTACTATCGTAGTTTCGCTATGAGAGAACAAGCCCCTTCACTCTGCTCGAGTCTCACGTCCAATATAGAACTTGGTGTGAGTCACCAGGCTTGCGCCGGTGTCGATTTAAGAAAGAGCATCCGCCAAAAGGTAGGCCTCATCAGCCGGCTTGTGCTGTCCTCGGATCCCGGAAAAGCCGACTGGTTTGGGACGGTGTTAGATCTCTCAAACGTCGGGATGCTGGTGAAGACCGATCAACTCCGAAACATTCGTGCCAATGATCTTTTTTCCGCGACGATTTTGTTCGATGATAGCTATAAGACAAGATTGGACATGCGCTGCCGGGTTCGCCGTGTGCTCTCGGACGGCACGCTGCTAAAGCTTGGTATTGAGTTTCCCTACCTTACTTCTCTCCAACGCGAAGTTCTAGATCGCTATCTTGTAACTATAAAGACGTTGTCAGACGGCGGTCTCTCGAACGGCACGCATCTTTAGAACCAAGTCCTCGAGGTCGAACGGTTTGCGTAGTAACACCATGTCATCGGTGAGGCCTTGCTGCTGCAAGTACTCGGGGACATAGCCAGACATAAAAAGCACCTTCATTTCAGGGCGGAGACGCCGGGCCTGCTTCGCCAATTCGATCCCATTCATTTGCGGCATAATAATGTCCGTGATCATCATGTGGATGACATCCGAGTAATCCTGGCAAATCGCCAGCGCCTGAAAGCCGTTGTGGGCTTCGATGACCAGATAGCGGTTGAGACTTAGGAGGTTTCGAACGACATTGAGGACTGCCTCGTCATCCTCGACGAGAAGAATCGTCTCCAACCGTGGCCTCCTCCGTGAAGACAGCGGACAAGAGTTGAGAGCTTATCGGGAAGGTATCAATTTCAAAGGCCGGACCGGGCTCACTTGATAATGCCAGTTTATGTCAGGCCGGGACCGCTATGACGCGAGAGAAGGCTGGCAATCTTCCGGGCATAGGGAGTCTGTGGGGCCTGGTCCTGTATGTGTTGGTAAATCCTTCGTAGCCGGTCAGCTTCGTTTTTAAAGCGGTTGGATGGAGTGACGACCCGAGCCGAGACCTTCTTTTTGAGCGTCAAACGCTCCGACTCCTGTGCAATCACCAAAAACTGCACGACGTCTTCCCATGCGATATGGCCGGTGCGCCGGGCATCGGTGCGGACGCTATGCCGAAAAAAAGGCGAGATATTCCAGATGATCTCCTGCAGCGGGCTCAAGCGCTTTGTTGGAGCCGCCAGGCGCAATACGCTTCGGGACCGCTTCGCCAATAGTTCTTCCACGAAAAGCAGCAGGGACCGCGAGGTGTGTCGGGACAACAAAAATCGCTGGCATAAGCGCTTCAATTGTCTGATCCGGCGCTGTTCCGTCTCTTTTTGGGAGGCGCGTTCTGATGACTTCGCAGACTCGGGAGGGGGAGGCGGCGCAGTGAGACGATCGCCCGCGGCAAGCTCCCTCAGCCGCAGCATCCGCTGCTCCGCGGGCAACGTGTCAATCGCCCGCAGGGTGCGCTCCAGTTGGAGAAATACCTGTTCGCGGCGGTTTACTTCGAGTTGGTTCGCAGCTTGAATGGCACAGTCCTTTCGCCGATAGTTGAGCCGTGGCTGGAAAATCCGCTATGAAGTGCAAACAAGACGCCAGCTTCGGACGTCGCAAACGGCTAATGAAGCCAGATTATAGTCGCTGCGACTGCACGACGTCAACCCGTTCATAGGGTCATAACCGCCCCTCGTGATAGGGCTTGCCTCTATCCGCCCCGTGTGCTAGGGTGAGGTTGCGGTTCATTGTTGAAGGGTCTGGCAATGAAGCGCTACGAAGAAAGACCCAGCGATTGTGCCTTGCGGTAGGGATCTAATCGGTAAAGCCTGCTCTGAAGACGTTTCCTCGCTGTCGCCTTCGGTGCTCACCTGAGCCATTTCATTCCTTACTTACAAGATAGCGTCGCGATCACCAAGGAGAAGCGCGGATGAGTATCAAGTTATATGTGGGCGGGCTGCCGTATTCGGTCACAGAGCAACAGCTGCAAGAGCTGTTTTCCCAGCAGGGTGCAGTCACCTCTGCGAAGGTTATCACTGACCGCGTGACCGGCCAGGCTCGGGGTTTCGGATTTGTCGAGATGGCGACTTCCGAAGAAGCCCAGAAGGCAATTACCTCACTTAACGGCACCCAAATGGGTGGTCGCACGATTACCGTTAATGAAGCCCGTCCCCAGGAGAAGCGAACTGGCGGCGGAGGAATGAATGACCGAGGCGGCAGCGGCGCGCGCTGGTAGTTTTGTGCTAGAATAAGAATGTCGGGCAGGGAATATTTTTTCCCTGCCCGACATTCACCGTCGACAAAAGGGGGCCTCGGATTCCCAGACCAGGAAAAGCCACGCTCGCGAAGCGCGATCGCGAGCGAGCCAAGCAAGCAAAGCAGAAAGAAAAAGAGGAACGGCGCTCGCAGCGCAAAGCTGAGAAAGCGGCGGTCCCTCCTCCAAGAAGGGATGGAGAAGATCCGGATTTGGCTGGTATGGTCCCAGGACCCCAACCCCCTCTTTTCTAACCCGTTTCTCTCTTCCCCTATCCAACCTTGGACCCTACCCCAGTCAGGCCTTTGTCCGCTTTTGTCAAAAAGACGCCGCACATCCTTATAACATTGGCAGTTTATCGCCGACCGCTCTTCCCTGGAATTACCTAAGTTACTGGATATACTCGTGTTGCGCGGGGCGGCATCCCTGGCATATCCATTGCTTTTCATAACCCCCGGCAGGCTGGTCCTTTATTGCACCGCCATGACACCCACCCGTCCCTGGACGCGTTGGGTTGGGACGTGTCCTTCTCCCATGGCCTGGAGTACTCGATTGCCCCTTGGACGACCGGAGTAACGAATGAGCCGAGATCAGAGTAGTCCTGCAATGGACCTACTGGAGCAGTATGCAGTTCACCTGGGCGCTGTCATAAGACTCGATCCTCAACAGGCTGGATTGATGATTCTTGTTAAGAGCGAAACAGACCCTACCTTTGGCCGGATGATCGCTCAATACATCGAACACGTCATGGGCTTGAGACTTGTTGAAAATATCGCAGCCACTCCTTCGGGATGGCGTCAGTTAGGCGTTATACTCAATGGACCAACGATAATGACCCATCAACAAGTCTTTGGAGAATTGACTTGGCGACCGGAAAGCGCCCTGAAACATGTATCCATGCTGGAAGGCCGCGGGTCTCTCACAGGGGGTCTTCTTCTGGTTGGCTGCATCACTTTGATGGTCGGCCTTTTTGCAGCCTGCACTCCAGATTATGTGTACATCCGGGATGGTCAGTCCGAAGCTACGGTGCGACAGGACTATATCAACTGTACCGAACAGCAGTTCAAGGCTTCAAACAGCACCACCGAATGCATGGAGAACAAAGGCTATAAGGCAGCGATAATTGAAAGAACTTTTTCGGAATCCCCCCATTCTTTGTCTAGTTCGCCGCTGGTCTCGCGCTAAAGACAGTTTTCCCCCGCAGCTTTTATTCCTCTCATGGTGGGTTAGACGTTTCTTCCAATTGCCGGGGTAAAATGTCTCTTGAGCGAAATGCTTCTACCTGCTAGTAAGATCCAACCTGCTGGTAAACGATCCGGAGAGAAAAAAGAATGATAGAGTTAATACTCTCTGCGCTCTTGGTGGCTGAGACGGGACCTGTGTGCTTCGTAAGCGGAGAGGTGTATTCAGAACGTCAGGAAGTCAAGGCCGTGCTTGCCCCAACAAACTGCCCGATCGACATTCATCAGGAGGGGCGCGTGATCACCATGACCTCACCGAAGTGGGTGGTGCAGGTGCTCATCCCCGAAGATATCGGTACCCAGGAATTTGTCTACCAATGGGGGGAGACAGAAGCAAAGATCGGCCCCAGGACAGTGGTGGTGAGCTACAAACCGGCGGGAGGGTAATTCTACAGCTTGCCAACCAAGCCCAAGCTTGGGGTGAGGGTTTTTTCACCCGGAGCCCAACCTGCAGGGCATACTTCACCCTGATGGTTACGTACATACGTTGCCGCCTGGAGCTTCCTCAATAGCTCATGCATGCTCCTGCCGATGCTATTATCGTGAATCTCCATGGTTTTGAGCACGCCGTCGGGATCGACAAGAAAACTTCCTCTCAGCGCCACTCCTTCATCTTCCAAGTACGCGCCGAATTCCCGGCACAGACGGCCAGTGGGATCCGCGACCATTGGATAGGTAATCTTTTTGATCAACGGGGACGTGTCGTGCCAGGCCTTATGGACAAACACCGAATCGGTGCTCACGCTGAGAATTTCCGCCTGGAGTTTTTGAAACTCGGGATATAGCTCCGCTGCTTCGTAAAGTTCAGTGGGACAAACAAATGTGAAGTCTCCCGGATAAAAGATCAACACCAGCCACTTTCCCCGGTAATCGGATAGATTAATCTGCTTGGTGGCTTCCTCATGAAAGGCCTGCAGGCTGTAATCGGGAATAGTTTCGCCGATGATCATGCCGGGGTAATCTTCTCTGTACCCTGCTATTACTCTGGCCGTTACGACTGCGCTATTGAGGGCAGGACGTGTCGTGTTCATGACCGTAGTATACCCTATAATGGTTTTTTTAAGCAAACTTCCCTGGGAAAAGAGGCTGTCCAGGGGCAAAGAAATCTGTCTTGGCAGATTTCAGGGTGGGTGGGTGAAATGGGCTAAGGAGTCTGCCGGGGCACCCCTTGCCTTCACTTGCAAAGGGTCGAGATGACTCCAGGCCACGGGAGGGACGAGCTCGTCAGGGGCAAAGGAGTTTGTCCTGGCAAACTCCAGGGCGGGCTGGGTGCAATGGCGAGCTCGGGGCCACGGGAAAAGCGGCTGTCTTGGCGGCCGCGGGGTGGTGGGTGTTATGTGGGGTGGAATGGCGGGCGCAATACAAATACAGGGACAGAAACTACCCCGGCGGCCTTAAATAATCATCAGGCCCACGGGCGAGACGAACTCGTCCTGGCGAGTTCTGGGGTGGGCTGGGTGTAGTGGCGAGCAAGCTTTGTTTGGTGGGCGGGTGTCAATGTCATAACCAAGTCTGGTCATGGCGCGGATGAAGCTGTCCATGTTCAGTCCGACGCGGCTTCACGCACCGGAGCCTGAGTTTTTTCCAGGTTCTGGTAATACCGCCACAGATAGCCATGGTAGTCATCGAGAGTGGCGAGCAGATAATGCAGTTCCACTGCATCGTTGCTCTCAAGAGCGCGTACCATGCGGGTGGACAGGAACTCCGCCACCGCGCGCGTTTTTTCGAGCGCGGTGAATTGCTTCAGAGGCCCTCCGATTTTGTACTCGATCATGCGGTATCCCTTTCGATGTGTTCGGTTTACCGTCGCCTCTGAAGGACCAGAATAAACACCAATAATGTCGGCAGGGGTGCGAACAAGAACGGCACGGCCCAGAGTGACAGGTTGACCCCACGAACGCGGGCTTGATCGAACATCCAGATAAAGGCCCACACGGCCAGGAGGCCGTAGTTAAGAAGCGCGTACTTGATCAGCAGGTCCTGGATTGTCCGGGGCGGCAACGTGCTTGTTCCCTGCGACGATACCTGAAAAATCAAGAAAGCCTCAAAAAGGCCAAACAGGATCAGCCCCCCAACCGCCAGTCGTTTACTCCAGACGAACATATGTCTTCTCCGGTAATGGTTGCTTCACAAAGCCCTATGCTAGAATACCCTCGCATTCACGTAAAGGATTATTGCCGAGGAGCTGTTTTATGCAATCCAGATGGTTGTGGGCGCTTCTTCTCCAAGTCCTGGTCATACCCGCGGCCTTCGGTGAATTGGCTGGCATCCAAATCACCGCCCCGGAGAAAGGCGCCGTGGTCCGCCCGGGCGCCTTGCTGAAGATGAAAGTCGACACTTTGCAGGGCATGCCTGTTTCCCAAGTGACCTATGTCCTTCTCGAGGAAGACCGCGCGCTCGAAGACAAAGTGGAACCGCCGCCTTCAACTCTCGTGGAGAGCGCGCCTTTCGAAGCGGAAATGGTGGTGCCGCAGGAAGGGGTGGGACCTCATCGGCTTCTCGCCATTTCTCGTATTAGGGAACGGCGTGGATTTTATGTTCTTTTTGATGAGACCGGCATCAATGTGACGCCGGAGGCGCCGCTGACTGTTCTTCGGGCGCAGTCGCCGCTCCGATTTACCAACACGATCGGAGAAGTGCAGATGCTTTCGGTCCGCGGTGTCTATGCGGATCGCATTGTCCGCGATCTCACATCGTCCGCCACAGGCACGATCTATCAGTCCAGCAATGAATCCGTTGTTCGAGTGAACTCCGATGGACGCGCTCAGGCGGTAGGCGAAGGAACCGCAGAAATCACGGCCAGGAATCAAGACAAGGCCGACAGGATTCGCGTGGTCGTGGAAGTCAGGAACCCCGACAACCGTCCGCCTGTGGCCGACGCGGGCCCCGATCAGAGCGTTAAGCAGGGCACACGGGTGAGGCTGGATGCCATTGGGAGCGCGGACCCCGAAGGAGAGAATCCCTATTACTATTGGTCGCAGGTCAAAGGCATGCCCATCGACCTTGTCGAACCACTGAGCCTGCGTCCGTACTTTATCGCGCCGCTGGTTATGCGCCCACAGGTGTTGCGGTTTCGCCTAATCGTGAAGGACAAAGAAGAGGCAGAGAGCTTCCCCGCATACGTCAACGTCACTGTGCTGCCGTAGTTAGGATTCGCCGAAAGGCTTAGTCGATGCTGCGTTGGTCGGTGTTCTGACCCCCAAAAGCGCTGGCTGATCCGTTTCCCTGTGTCCCAGCCGAGACATGTTCGCAGGCTCCCGGCATTACATACAGTAGATAATTCCCCATGCCGTGAAGGTCCACGCTTTCCTGCCGGTTCAGATGGTAGACCATGGTCATTTCGTACTCATCTTTGGTGTTCACGGAAAAACCTCGAGTATCGCTGTAGACCTGGTGCGGGAGAAACCCGCGGAGGTTTCCATTGGAATCCACGTCTGGAACGCTCCGCAGAAGGGTCTCATTCGTCGTCTTATTGTCGAGGGCGATAAGAAGCAACCCGTCGTGGCCATGGGGATATGCGTACTTCACGCACCCGTCAACAGTGAATTTTAGAGGCTTGGAATCCACCTGCACCAGCCCTACCTTGAGCTCGATGCCCTCGTCGGTTTGATTCGAAGGCCGTTTGCTGAATTGGCTGTAGCAGACCACATTGACGCCGACGGTGTAGGCCTTAACTGGCTTGACCTCGGCGCCCTCAGGGGCAAGGTCCATGGTGAACGTCGCAATGGCGTCCTTCGTGGGCGGAACCTTGTGGTAAAACGCAATGACGGCGACCAGCTTGCTGCCTTTTTTGATCGGCACCCCATAACCGGCGGGAAATTTCGCATCGGTGATCTCAATGCCGGCACCCGCGAAATATGTCGGCTCACCGGGACACGACAGGCTCTTCTCTTCAAGATTTTGTAGCAAAATGTGATGGAGGTACTGGCCGGGAAGCTCCCTTCCATCTTTTGTGAAGATCCTCGAGCGATAGCCTGTCACCACCATATCCTTCGGCGCTTTGAAGAAATGGATCGGCAAACTGGATGCGAGTTCGCCGCTATGACCAGCCGGCAAATCAATCGGGCCGAATGTCAGGGTCAAGGCGTCCTGGTCGAGGGTGACTTTCGTCGCTTCCTTGGTTGAAGCTTCGGTCGCATGGTGTCCGTGACCGCCGCTATCGGACAAAGCCGAGGATGGAATCAAAACAACGAGGCAAAGCAGAACAGCAATCCGGCGCATAGGAACCTCCAGTGGGCAGTAATCAGATCGCAATTATACCTTCTCCGGGTCAATTAAGTAAATATTCTACTTGGCATTTGTTGCTAACCCCGTGACGGGCCGGGCCTGGAGGACGAAGATCTCTCCGTCCTTCATCGCCCATTCGATGTCAATGGGTTTCCGGGCTTCGGCCTCTATCTTGAGAATCAGCGACACAAGCGCTTGGAGCCGGTCCTCCGTCAGAGTGCCGTTAGGGGATCGGCTCTCAAGAATGCTCCTTGTTGCCTTATCTATGACGAAATGATCCGGCGTGATACGGCCCTCGACGATGGCTGTGCCAAGTCCCCGAGTCGACTCGATGATCATCTGCCTCGTGTCTGAGTTCACCGGGTTTACAGAAAACCCGATCCCCGACACTTCGCTCGGGATCTGCTTTTGAATGATCACCGCCAGTCGCGGCGATGTGATATTCATCCCGCGGTTGCGTTTGTACAGTACGATTCGGTAATCCAGACTTGACGCCACAACGGCGGGAAGAATCGACTGAACATCACCGGCCTTGACCCCGAGGACAGTTTTATAGGCGCCGGCGAAAGACGCGTTCTCCAGGTCTTCTTCCGGAGATGACGAGCGGATTGCAAACAAACAGTCGTTCTGCCAATGATTCAGTTCCTGCGTCAAAAGTTCCTGCTGCGCCCCGCTCAAGCGACAATCGGCAATGATGCCTTGCAGCTTCACGCAGACATCGGAAAGATTTTGCGGTTCACCAAACAGGAATTCCTTCCAGGCGCGAGTCTCTTCCAACTGGGTGAGCCATGGTTTAAAAAACGAGGTGGCAAGGACGAAACCGTCGGGGACGGGGTATCCACCTTGGAACAGCCGCATCAAGGCGAGTGCCTTGCCACCGACCACTTCAATGCCGGGCAAAGGCCAATGGCGAAAACGATAAAGGTTCAGGAAGGAGCTCCAAGGCGAGAAATTAAAAACAAAGGGACAGATCCTTATCAAAAAAGAGGGGGACAGATTTAAATCTGTCCCCCTTAAGAATAACGATCTTACGCGAAGCGCTGCAAAGCGGCGATTCGCTCTTCAATCGGCGGATGCGTGGCAAACACGCGCATCCACCCTCCTGTGTTGCCGTTGATCTTCATGGTCGCAAGCGGATCAGTAAAGGCATTTTGCTTCTCGGCCTCTTCCGCAAAGCGACTGATACTCTGCAACGCAGAGATCATTGGAGACGGACCATACGCCTTTGCGGAGAACCGGTCCGCTTCGAATTCACGCCTGCGCGAATACCAGTTAATGACGATCATCGCCAGGATGCCGAGGGCGATTTGAAGGACGATCGAAACGACGAACCCGAGACCCGCCTGGTCCCGTGCTTCGAAGAGCCGACGCACCCAGAGCGCGGCGAAGTAGACAAAGGTGTTCATGAGCCCCATGAGGACCGTGATGGTGAACATATCGCCGTTCCACACATGGCCCATTTCATGCGCGAGGATCGATCGCACCTGCTCCTCATTCATGCTGCCCAAAAGACCGGTTGAAACGGCCACCATCGCGTTGTTCTTTGAAGGTCCCGTTGCAAACGCATTCGGATCAGGCGCTTCATAAATCCAGACTTCCGGCATTTGGATGTGCAACCGCTGGGCAAGTTCCTGGACGGTACGGAATACCAGCTGCTCTTGCCGCGTCGTGGGTTGCGTAATTTGGACGCAATTCAGCATGGCCCGGGCCATCTGCTTCGAGAACAACAGAGAAATGAACGCCCCGCCGAAGCCGAGGACCAGGGCATAGACCATGATCGAGGCATTCACAGAACCTTGCAGATCGACTCCAAATGCCGGCAACACCACGGTTGTCAGCACAAGGAACACGATATACAAAGTGATAGAGATCAATAGGTTGGCAATGATTAGCAACCCGATCCCTTTAAACTTCTTTAACATCTTGGGTCTTCCTCCCTAAAGGCGGCGGGATGAAGGGGCCACGCCGACACACCTCTCCCAGCCACAGTATCTTAATGTTAACATCGAATGAGCCGGAGTCAAGTGGATACATGGGAGAGGCTTGACCCTTCCGGAGAAAGAGGAATACACCTTTCAAGATGCTCTACGCTTTACTGAAGTCAGTTTCCCGGTCGTTCTACCTGACGTTGGCCGTTCTTCCTCGCAATTTAAGACCGCAAATAGCTCTGGCCTATCTCTATGCTCGAGCGGCCGACACTGTTTCGGATAGCTCCCTTATCCCCCGCGTGAACCGTCTGCACCATCTCGAACGCTTTCGCCAGTGGGTACAAGATCCTGATAAAAACGCCTCGGTCCTTGCGGATCTTCAAGAGAGCCTTTCTCCCCTCGGTCCCCAATCCGCCGAGCGAGCGCTTCTCGAGCGCCTGGATGGCTGCCGGCATGTTTTTGATACTTTCAGCGGTGAAGACCAGCGTCGGATTCGTCAAGTGCTCGATACATTAACTTGCGGAATGGTGCGCGATCTGGAGCTATTTCCTGGAGAGAATGAGCAGAGGATCACCGCATTGCCAGCGCTGAACGATCTTGACGCCTATACCTACTCAGTGGCCGGGTGCGTGGGAGATTTCTGGACTCAGATGATCTGCGCACACCGGCCGGCATTTAGAGATTGGAATTCCGAGGGCATGTCGAAGGTCGGGATTCAGTTCGGCAAAGGTCTACAGTTTGCCAATGTGCTGCGGGATATCCCCAGGGACCTTCGCCGCGGCCGTTGTTATATACCGGAAGAGCTGTTGGCGGGAGTAGGGCTGAAGCCCGTGGATCTTCTTAAACCGGATGTTCTGCAACGATTTAAGCCGGTCTTGAGTCAGTTGCTTCGTGTCGCGCTCGACCATCTGGATCAGGGTTGGCTGTACACGATGGCCATCCCGCGCCGGGAGTGGAGGCTTCGTCTTGCCTGTATGTGGCCTATTTTCTTCGCGATGAAGACGCTGGCAAGGATCAGCATGTCCGCAGGTGTGCTGGATCCCCATACCACCATCAAAATGACGCGGAGCGAGGTCTACCGCGAGATAGCCGTCTCGGCGGCGGCGTTCGGGTCGAAGCTGTTGTTGACGGCGCATTACGGTCGCTTAAGGAAGCGGGTCGCCTGCTAGGCGCCTGCGGCTAACTTGGGGCAAAGGACCCTCTTCACTGCTTAGGCTGGACGCCAGCCGAGTCGTCTGAGGACGTCATCGTAGATCTTCTTGCACCTATTTCTCTTCCGACCCGTTTTTCTGAGGTTCGAGCACCTTTGAGCCTTTACGGAAGACGGCATAGATCGCCTGGGAGGGGCAAGCGTCCAGACACAAACGGCAGGTTTCGAGACACCGGGAAGAGTCAAACTTAAAAGGAGGGGTCGAAAGCCACGCCCCGGTCGGGCAAACTGGAATGCAAACCGCATTATGGGTACAGCGGTCAGGGTGACGGACGAGGTGGTCTCTCTGCACCATCATGGGCGTGACTCCTTCAAACAGAGCCTGAGAAAAAAGCTCGAATATATCCTTGGCGGGAACGGTCATGTCTTCACCTTAACAGCGGGGACAGAGAGAGGAATCAAATCTCTTGGCGGCGGTCTATGGCCAGGCATGAGCAAGCGGTCCACGATTTTTCCGGCGATGATATGGTCGACCAGGATCTCAGTAATGTCGGCCTCCGTTCCGGCCCAGTACCAGACGCCTTCAGGGTAGACGACGATACTCGGACCGTATTCGCAATGATCGAGACATCCCGCCTTGTTGGCGCGAACAATGCCTTTAAGCCCCAGCCGGTCTACTTCCTTTTTCATAAACTCCTGAAGGCGCTCTGAGCCGTTATCGGCGCAAGACCCTCGGGGGTCGCCCTTGGGGCGCTGATTGATGCACATGAAGATGTGACGGCTAAAATCGGGCATGTCAGCTGGAGTTCGTCCGAGGGGTCTCCATCAAACGCGTCAGATTTGATACTTCATCAGATTTCAGCAATCGTTGCGTCAAGGTCGCCCCTGACAGCAGCGCCGCAATCTCCTTCAATCGAAGCCTTGCGCGTTGCATTTGCTCGTTCTGGCTCAGTGTCGAAGAGTCACCCTTGTCGAGCTTGCGAAATTCCTGCTCGATGTCCCGAAAGTCCCGTTGCAGATTTTTTTCAACTGAGCAGGGATCGCAATACCACTTCGGGCTCGCATCGGCGTTCGGCGAAAGACGGTCATACACCCGGCCGAAAAAGTCCCGTCCTAGTGAGAGTTTCATGATTGAGACTCCCGAGGCGCCGCATCCGTCACATTTGCCGCTATAGGGAGAAGTATCGTTGAGCAAAGTAATAAAGCATACACGAAAAATCCGAAAGCTGTCCATTGTACTTTGGCGTCTGATCACCGAAAATACAGTATGTACCGTAGCATCTTCACGGCAATAGCAATCAGCGGTGTGTTATTCCTTTGGCCGGCCCACGCACTCGAATTAGATGCGGATGCCGAGGTCAAGCGGCTGGAAGCGGGTCTTGCACGGCTTTGCGGCACATGGGGTTGGACGGTACACTCCCATACACGAAATCATCGCGAGGCTAAGTCAAAGATTGTCTTACCCTCGACGGAGTCTGCCGGTGTTGAGGGTCCGTCGCCGAATGAGATCCGGATCTATGGCGATGCGGTCTATTTTCGCTGGGTGTTTCCAGGTGGTTACCAGGAAGACAGCATGTTGCTGACCGACAATAAGCGCCTGGAGGGGACATTCCGGACATCGACCGGTGAAGTGGGCGCGGTAAACGGAAAACGCCTGTCCTCGTGCCAAGCCGCAAAGCGCGAAAGCGTTTTGCCTTGACCAATGCCTCAGTACGCTTTATTCTCAATTTTCAACCAGGGATCGGGGCGTAGCGCAGCCTGGTAGCGCACTGCGTTCGGGACGCAGGGGTCGGAGGTTCAAATCCTCTCGCCCCGACCAAAATACAAATAACCAGGAGAGGTTTGAAACCGGCGAGCGCCGACCGTATAGGGAGGAAGAGGCGATGCCGACCCGGCAGCGAGCCGGCCGGTCAGAGGGGCAGCGGAGCTGGACCCGGAGACCAAATCCTCTCGCCCCGACCAAAATACAAATAACCAGCAGAGGTTTGAAACCGGCGCGCGCCGACTCATAGGGAGGAAGAGGCCATACCGACCCCGCAGCGAGCGGGGCCGGTCAGAGGGGCAGCGCTCTGTGGTCTAGGACGGCGTCCTCCGTGGCGGTCCAGTAAGACAGGCCTGCGGTTCACCTTCGACCCGAATATCTGCAACCGGATTAAGCTCCTCGGAATCAAAACCCAGCATTCCTTGACCGCAGCTCCCAAGCCCCTCAAAGCACCCACGTGGAAGTTCAAACTGCGCGACTCTAGAGGCGGCAGAAGTGAAGAATGTTCCGAAGAATTTTCAGCACCGTAATCTTCAGAGAAATTGAGTCTAAAATGTGATAGCGACAATGATTAAGTGAAGTCCCGTATGATAACTGTTACGATATACAGGGAGCAACGCATTGGACACGCAAGCTGAATCAATTCGAACCGCACGTCTTTTTGAGTTTTACGTGCATTACATCTGGCCCCTTCATCGAAAGCTTGTCAAGAGGCGCATCGCCAGGCGTTGCCGCTCCTGCGCAGCATCTGAAAAGATGATCTTCTTGGATCCTAGCGGGCTGTGTGAGCTCTGCCGGAAGATCGATTCATCCGTTCAGGTGAAACCGGCAAGTGAAAGGCGTTCCCAAGAGAGTTTGCTCAATGAGATTTTGCATCAATATCAGGGCAAAGGGGCATTTCAATACGATGCGATTTGCCTGTTTAGCGGCGGAAAAGACAGCACCTACATGATTCAGCGGATTCGATCCGAGTTTCCACGTCTGCGCATGCTGGCTTATACGATTGACAACGGCTTCATGAGTCCTGTGGCCAAAGACAATGTGTATGAATTGATTGGGAAGCTGCAGGTCGATCACATTTTTATGAGGCCGGAGAAAGGATTTTACAAGAAGCTCTTTCGATACTGCCTCACTCACTTAAACGAAGGTGGTGGCTACGCCACGCTTGATTTCAGCGATGGCGAGTTCATGCTCGACACCGCACGAACTTTGGCGGCAGAAAAAAGAATACCGCTCATTTTATGCGGATACTCTCTGTACCAGGTGCAAAACGGGCTAAAGCTGCACGATTTTGAATCGCCGCGAACCAGTGAACTGACAAATCGCAAAGACACGGCGGGCATTCTTCTTACCGACATTTTCTCGAATGAAGAAGACCTCCAGCGCTGGTGGCATGGACAATCTTGGGCGCCGGAGCGAGTAGCCCGGTTGCTGTTTCCTCTTTATGCATGGGACCTCGAGGAGTCCGAAATCAAACAGAAAGTGACCGCATGGAAGCTTCTAAGCGCGAAGGAATACAGCGCCATTGTGACCAACCACCAGCTTATACCTTTGATTGGAGTCGTGGACGTTCATCGTTTGGGGTACAGCAGTTTTGAGGTGGAGTTTTGCCGCATGATTCGTGAGGGCAAGGCAGATAGGAAGGAGTGGCAATACACTTTTGAGTTTCTCGAGTACACGGCGAAAACTGGGCTTTTCCTCAGGAAAATAGTTGTTGAGCTTTTGAAGGAGTTGGATCTTACCGCTGAAAGCGTCGGAGTGAAATTCACATGAAGGCATTTTTCACCGGCGGTACCGCTTTCTGACTGCTATCAGTGGATGCTGGCTACGAATCGGATCTAACCCAGATCAGTTAAATCGAGATCTGAAATTACGGTCGGCGTCACTGATCCAAGAGAGAAAATTTGCCGGCAAGCTTCTGTTTTGCCGACCTGACAGTTACAATGCGTAATGTATAATAATTACGAGCTTATCGGCGCAAGCCGCCGCTTCACCTTGTGCGATCTTCTGGGTCGCGTCTCTTGCCTGTCAGGAACATCATCGTGCGGCAAAGGCAGCGAATGAAATGAAAATCGGTCTAGGCCTAAAACTACCATGGCGGCTCGTACTCGCATTCATATTAGTTCTTGTCGTCTATCTGGGCGCGAGCGAGCTGATTTTGGGGTTGGACTTGAAGAATGGACTACGAGGTCGAGTCGCCTATCTTGCGGATGATGGGCAAGTGGTCAACCTTTACACGTTAGACCTTAGCACCCGATCTATCGTCGAAATCTCTCGCGGTGTCTATGAATGGCCACCTCCGTGCTGGTTGGACAGCGGCAAGACACTCGTTTTCGGTTCAAAGCGAGGCTCGGCGCAGCACCTTTGGACCTCTGCCTTGGAAGGGGCATCCGCCAGGAATCTCACTCCCGACGAGGGGTACGCCGACCAACTTGCATGTCCTTATACTGGTCACGAGATTGTTTATCATGCTCCGTCAGGCCTGATACTTCTGGACGTCGTGAGCGGACAACGAAAGATCCTGATTGAATCTGGAAATCAGTTCGTGGGCTATCCTGCATGGTCCCGAGACGGCCAATGGATTGCCTACCTGAGGGGGACAGGCCAATCGGGAGGACCACAGCGACTGTGCGTTACCGATAGGCAGGGCTTCAATACGCAATGCATATCTGAAGACGCCGCAATGTTCAGTCCTCCGGTGTGGTCCCCGTCTGGCGAGGAGCTTGCCTATCAGGTCGAGGGCACTGACGTACGGTTCCAATCGATACGAATTCGCGATGGATTTATCAGGTCATTCCAAATGCCGCCTCAGGCCGGCTTTGACCAATTCGCGTGGTCTCCAGACGGAAACACCATCGTCTATGCAGCTGGGTTCCCTAATATGGCGCTCTTTCGACGGGACTTTGAAATGAAAGACCCGACCGTGCTCGCGGGTGGAATCCCGAGCTTCCTCCTTTGGCCTTCCGGAGAGGTGATCCTCTTTACGGCTCTCGGAAATCCAAAGGGAATTATCCCTTGCCTATGGAAATGTGGCCGTGCCGTTTTCACAATGGATCCCAATGGAGCACATGTTCGTCGCCTCACTTCGAGATATAAGGACATCCACGCGCTGTCTTGGAGTATTCGCTAGATCGGTTCGCACGCATTCCATCGGTTATCCCTTGAAAAGTCGGAATTGCCGTGGTCGTCGATTCGTCGCCGCTGGTATGCAAGAACTAGGGTCGGAACTGTCGTCGATAGCAGCTTCTGTTTTGCCGACGGGGCGGTTATAATTTGTACTGATGAAGCCGGCCGAATCATTAGAGCTTATCGCGGCGCACGTCATTGTGTCTGGACGAGTTCAGGGGGTCTGTTATCGAGCCTTCACTCAAGAAGCCGCGATCGAGTTGGGGCTCGCGGGGTGGGTGCGAAACCTGCCGGACGGCCGTGTTCAGGCGGAAATCCAAGGACCCCGGCTTCAAATAGAGAAGTTACTCGAGCGCCTCCGTGCAGGCCCTCCACGCTCTGTTGTAACCGATCTCAACATCGTCTGGAAGGAAGCCGTCAAAAACCCCCAGCGTTTCGTGATACTCAGCTGAGGGATCCTACGATCCTCCCGTGCGGTTGACAGGTCGTTGGGCCTTTCCTATACTTTGCGGTCCTATGGATTATAAGAAATTCATTCGGGAGGTTCCTGATTACCCGAAACCCGGCATTCTCTTTTACGACATTACAACCTTGCTCAAGGATCGCTTGGCTTTTCGAAGCGTGATTGATGATCTGAAGGCATCGTATCAAGACAAAAATATTGCTAAGGTGGTGGGTATCGAATCCCGCGGCTTCATCATCGGCGGGTCCCTGGCGCATCAACTTGGGGCCGGGTTCGTACCTGTTCGCCGCCCTGGCAAGTTGCCGGCGGATAGCTTTGAAGTCAAATACAATCTGGAGTATGGATCGAACTCGCTCGCAATTCATAGAGACGCGATCACAATGGGTGAGCGCGTGCTGATTGTAGATGACCTGCTGGCGACAGGCGGCACGGCTGCAGCAACGGTCAATCTGGTCCGGCAGCTTGGTGGAGAGATCGTCGGCGCAGCCTTTCTCGTTGAGTTGCGTGGATTGAAGGGCAGAGAGCAATTGGACGGCTTCTCTGTCCACGCCCTCGTAGAATATTGATCATGCCAAAACTTCATGTCTCTTCTGGGGGAGTCGTGTTTCGCGCAATAAGTAGCGCCCGGTCCACGGGAAACGAACCTGTCTCAGGAGGAAAAGAGGCCGTCCCGAGGGAAAAAGAGCCTGTCTCGGCAGGCTCAGGTGGGGCGGGTGAAATGGCGGCCTCGGGGCGGGCGGGTGTAAAAGGCCGCGGGGTGGGCGGCTGCGAGGGGGAAAAGGAATCTGTCTTGGCAGATTCCAGGGTGGCTGGGTGCTATGAAGTCGCATTGATACGCGTGATGCGCGCTGGCGGAGAATTTGCGTGGGCCTTGCCCAAGGGCTGGGTAGAACAGGGGGAAGAACCGGAACAGACAGCTATTCGGGAAGTCCGTGAGGAAACGGGCTTAAACACGCGGGTCCTTAGGAAGATCGACGAGATCTCTTACCAGTTTTATTCACGCGCCGATCATGATCGAGTTTCTAAGACTGTGCACCTTTTTCTTTTGGAATGCTTGAGCGGAAACACCGCCGACCATGATACCGAGGTTGAAGAAGCGCGCTGGTTTCCGATTGAAGAGGCAGGACAGTGGCTTACTTATAAGAACGAACGGGAGGCGTTGGGAAAGGCCGCCGTTTTGTTGGAAGGAGAGTACCATACATGACAGCCAAGCCGCGGTCTCGTCAGGAGACGAAGGCCAACGTGAAAGCATCTGTTTCCAAGCCGGCGAAGACGAAAGCGACGGCACTGAGTCCGAGGCGCGACGCCCTTCGGAAGATGCTGCTTGATCGCCGGCACGAAGTTTTGAAGGAAATTGAAGAGTTGATCAGCCATCGGCTTTCCGATGATACGCACAACCGGGTAGACTCCGTGCCGGATGTCGGCGATCTTGCCCTGCTCGATTCCGAACGAGGCCGGGACATTTCAATCCTCGAAATGCGCAATAAGATGCGTCAAAACATTGATGAAGCCTTAATTCGTCTTGATGAGGGGTCTTACGGCGTCTGCTCGGATTGCGGAGTTGAGATCAGCGAAAAACGGTTGAAGGCGGTGCCGTTTGCCCGCCGCTGCGTCGCCTGCCAAGCCAAGGAAGAATTGCTCGAAAAAATCGAACAAGAAGAAGATCAAACCACCTGACCGCATGCGCGCCTCCCTCCTGGCCGCGGTAACGCTCTGCGCACTCCTGTGGCCAATTCCGGCCACTCCGCTTACGCGTGATGAAGAAAACAACGTTGATATCTACCGCCGCTTCAATGCAGGCGTGGTCAATGTTACCAGGCGCGCCGTCGCCTACGATTTCTTCTTCAATCCCATCCCGTCCGATTCTTCCGGTTCTGGTTTCATCTTGGACTCTCACGGCCACATTCTAACAAATTATCATGTCGTCAAAGGGGCCCAGCGCCTGGAGGTCAGTCTCGCTGACCGCACCAAATGGCCGGCAAAATTAGTGGGCGGCGATCCCCACACCGATCTCGCCGTGCTCCTCGTAGCCGCTCCTGCCGAGTCCTTGACCGTGATGCCTTTGGGGGATTCGTCCAGCCTACAGGTTGGCCAGAAGGTGTTGGCTATTGGCAATCCCTTCGGACTTGGCCACAGCCTCTCCGCCGGCATTGTGAGCATGATTCGCAAAGTAGTCAGAGCAGGACAGACAGAAATCGAGGATGTCATCCAGACGGACGCCGCAATCAATCCGGGCAACTCAGGGGGACCGCTTCTCGACTCCGAGGGAAAAGTGGTCGGGATCAATACAGCGATCTTTACGCCGTCGGGAGGCAATGTGGGCATCGGTTTTGCCATCCCGATCAATACAGCAAAACGTGTTGTCGGTTATATCCTGACTCATGGTTTTATGATTTATCCCTACTTCGGTGCGGAAACCCAGTCAGTTACACCGCTGATTGCGAGGGCACTGGAGTTACCAACTGACCATGGCGCGCTGGTGATTCGAGTAGGGAAAGGGAGTCCCGCGGCGAAAGCCGGTTTGCTGAGTGGAACCCGCCAGGCTGTCATCGGCAATACGATTGTGGTGATCGGCGGAGATCTGATCACGAGCATCGATGGGCAGGAGGTGGACTCTGCTGAAGAATTCGGTCGCCTTCTGCGCCGTCACCTTCCCGGTGATATCATCAAGCTCGGTGTCGTGCGAAATGGCAAGCGAGGCGTCTTGGAAGTCAAGCTCGGCCAGCGACCGGGTGAACGTGCCCCTTAAGCCAGACAAGACCAGGATCCGCACGTGAAGACGAAGCGCGCGGTCGTTCTCTGTAGCGGAGGCTTGGACTCCACAGTAGCGGCCGCTGAGGCGCGCGCCGCAGGGTTTGAACTGTATGTATTGAGCGTCAATTACGGGCAGCGTCATCTCCTGGAGTTAAAGGCTGTGCCGGAGATTGCGCGGGCTCTGGGCGCGAAAGACTCCCTGGTCATCGATCTGAATCTTAGAGCCATCGGCGGTTCAGCCCTGACCGCTGACATGCCTGTTCCAAAGGACCGGTCGGAGGGCGACATCGGACGACATATTCCGGCGACCTATGTTCCGGCCAGAAACACAATCTTTCTGTCGCTTGCGCTAGGCTGGGCCGAAGTCATCGAGGCCGACACGATCTATCTCGGCGCCAATGTGTTAGACTACAGCGGCTACCCGGATTGCCGTCCTGAATTCCTCGAGGCTTTCAACCGACTGGCCTTGGTGGGAACGAGAGCAGGCGCGGCAGGACATCCCGTCCACATCGAGGCGCCTTTACTCAAGATGTCGAAAGCCGAGATTATTCAGCGGGGGATTGTTCTGCAAGCCCCATTGCACCTTACGCATAGTTGTTATGATCCTGACGACGGCGGGCGCTCCTGCGGCCGGTGCGATAGCTGCCGGCTCCGGTTGAAAGGTTTCGCCGAGGCGGGACTGCAGGATCCCGCAGTCTATGCTGTCTGAGTGCCAGGGGAAAAGAAATCTGTCTTGGCAGATTTCAGGGCTGGGCGGGTGCAGTCATGTACTACATCACTAGTCTCACTACCGAAGAATTCTTCATGTACCTGACGATTGCCTTGGTTATTCTCATACCCATATCAGCGCGGATCTATCGGCGCCTCGGTGTGTTCCGGCTCAAGGCGCAATTGAAAAAGAGCGAGGATATCTGATGTCGGGTCTTCGTCATCTTTTAGCGATTTTGCTGTTGCTGTCATGGACACCGCCCATGGCGACTGCGGAACCCGCAGAGTCGGACGCTGGTGTGACGGCGGTCTTCGTACGCTATTACAACGCGGTGGCGAAGGAACACTGGAGTGATGCGTTTCAGCTCTTACATGAGCGGCTTAAGGCCGCGACCGAAGTCAGCAGCCCAGAAGAGTTGGCGCAAAGGCACTCTCGAGATCAACGCCAGCTGATCCAGGCGTTCGAGACCTTTGATCGCATTGAGGTCGCCAGGACCGAAATGGACCTGAGCTCGATCAAGGGCTCCGTCAAGGGTTCCGGGGGGGGAAATGTCGCGGGGCAAGTCACCTACGACCTCCTCGTTTTTTTAAAAGGCCCGGGGCATCCTCGCATGTACCGTGTCGTCACAGATGTGGGGCTGTCGGATGGTCGAATCATCCGGATTACCCAGCACTCGATGTCTCGGATCGATCCTGGCGGGGTGGGGGACGCGGTTTAGCGCTCGAGCCTGTGCGGGTTAGTGCCCTCCTATCGTGAACATTGACCATCCACTAGAGTTCTGATTACATAGCAATCATGGCGTATACCCGAGATCGCCGGTGGCAGATCAAGGCCCGTAGGGACATGCAGAAGCGTGTTGCCGAGCTTCAAGCCCGTACTATGGAAAATCTGGACTACGCCTTCGATAAGCTCATCCAAGAACAACCTGACCTGTATTTTCAAATGGAAGAGGGGCTGGAGGAGATTCGCCAGACCGTGACCCTCGTGGTAGAGGAATTGGAAACAGTCGCGGGCCTCTCCGAACTGGAGCGACTTGACCGCAGAATTGAGTTCATCGAGGAGCGTTTCGAGGATCTTGAGAGCGAGCTTTTCGCGCGGCCCCGACGCAGGAAGAAGCGCAGACCTAGCCTCTTTGACTTCTTTAGAACAGCAACCGGCGGCGGGGACGGGTTTGGAGGAGCCGCAGACCCGCTCGGGGAGGTTCGGACGGCGGGGGATGCCTACGAAATCCTAGGGCTGGAATCAGGGTGCTCGCTTACGGACGTGACCCGTGCTTTCCGGCACAAGGCCAAGGAGTTACATCCGGATGCGCGCGATGGTGACCGCAGCGGAGAGCCTCGGCTCCGCAAGCTCATCGCTGCGTACCAGTATCTCAAGTCAATTTACAATTCCGGCGACGACAACGCCTCTGCCTAGCCCCGGCGCCGACGCTTTGCCATTGGCTCTAATCCCTCCGGTAACCACGCGTTTGCATGCACTGGTCGAGATCAGCCTTGGAATGCGGAGACTCTAAATTGGTTCCGTATTTTTCCGTGACCTGCTTGCGACACTCAGCGTAGTCCCGCCTCATCTCCTCCTCGGATTTTCCTTGCTGCGAATAGTGCGGATCCGCGGCGCAGGCCGACAGCAGGCACAGCCAGCACAAAACAATCATGGCGCTTCGACGGCGTAGTATGCGATCCATAGCCCCTCCTAGTCACTTGGCTGGTTTTCCCAGACTCCGCTCGAAGAGCAGCACCTTCCACCCGTCTTCCTCGCTGAGGAACTGTCCGACAATCGGAAGCATTCCAGTGCCGGGGATCTTGCCGGTCTGGCCGAGGCTACCGTTCTTCAGGACCCACATCATTTCCCCCGGCGTTCGGGCCTGATTGAATTTTGGATTGGTGAAATCCCGGGGCTGGATCGGGAGGATTTTCGCCGCGCCACCGTCCCCCTTGCCTTCGGATCCATGGCATTGAAAACAGGTGCCGCGGCCGAGGAAAATCGCTTTGCCTTCAGCGAGAATCTCCGGCGTAGGCTCAAAGGGAGGTTTCAGCGCTTTGGCTGCGGCTCTATCCGCGACCGGCACTCGCGACAGCGTAATATCAAATTCACCGCTCGCCTGTCCGTAACCAGCGGGCTGCGCGAAAATGATTCCTGAAGCGATGAAAGTGGCCGATAGGATTCCGAACAACATTATCGATATCTTCATGGTCACTCCTCATGCACTTTGCGAGCGTTGCTTTGCACGTACCATAACATGAAGAGACCCAGTACGAGCATCGGCAGGCTCAGGATCTGTCCCATTGAAATAAAGCCTCCGAAAAGTCCTAGGTGAGCATCCGGCTCACGAAAGAGTTCTACAAATATTCTGCAGGCGGCATAGCCGGCGATGAAGGTCCAGAAAAGCACACCGGGTGCGTGAGGGCGCCGGTCCACAATCCACACCAGTGTAAAAAGGAAAACACCTTCCAGGAGGGCTTCGTAGAGTTGCGAGGGATGCCGACACATCGGTCCTCCCCCGCTCGCATCAAATACCATACACCACGAGACGTCCGTCGGGCGTCCATACAACTCGCCATTGATGAAGTTACCGAGCCGCCCGAGGCCCAATCCAATCGGAGCAGTGGGCGTGGCAATATCCGCCAGGCTGTAGAACGAATAGCCTTTTCTTCGGCAAAAAACCCACCCGGCGATAATGACACCGATTAACCCGCCGTGGAATGACATCCCGCCCTCCCAGACAGCGAAAATCTTGGCGGGATGATCGATGTAATAGGGAAGGTTGTAAAACAGCGTATAGCCGAGGCGTCCACCCAGAATTACCCCGATAGCCGCGTAGAGAATTAGATCATGCAGGTCATTCAGCGGCAGTTCGACTTTCCGGCGGGCTGCGCGTGCCTTAATAAGAAAGAAGGCCGATGTCAGGGCCAAGACATACATGAGGCCGTACCAGCGGATCGCAACAGGGCCGAGTCTGATGAGTACGGGATCGATATGGGGGTTGGGAATCACGCGG
Organism: Nitrospirota bacterium; assembly: GCA_963788195.1. Classification (GTDB taxonomy): domain Bacteria; phylum Nitrospirota; class Nitrospiria; order Nitrospirales; family NS-4; genus NS-11. The sequence continues at coordinate 842,982 of CAWBGA010000017.1, read as the reverse complement.
CGCACATCCTACGCTACGGGAAAAGCGCCTGTCTAGGCAGGCGCGGGCCACGGGAAAAGGACGCGTCCCGGCGCGTCCGGGGAAGGGCGGGTGAAGTAGAGGGTGAAATAGAAAAGCACCTGTCTAGGCAGGCGGGGACCCGGGAAAAGGACGCGTCTCACGGGAGAAGAGCCTGTTTCAGGTTCGGGGTGGGTCGGGTGCAACGGCCGTCCAGGGACGGGTGGGTGTTAATGGCGGGGTGCAAAATACGAATCTAAGGGCACGGAAACTATCCGGCGGCCTTAAATAATCATCAGCCTATGGGAGAAACGAACTCGTCAGGGGCGAAGGAATCTGTCCCACGGGCCAAGGCCCCGTCCCGGCGCGGTCGGGGTGTGGCGGGTGAAATGAGATTCCAGGGCGGTAGTAACTACCCCAGAGGTCGATTGGTCTTTACTGGATTTATCTTGTCCTGGCCGTTAAGATCGCGAAACTGAAAAACGTGTATGATCCGGTCGTAGTCGCGTAGAGGTTTTTTGTAGTGCCAGCGGAGCGTTGATGGAACACAAACGGGCGTACAGTCTTTATGATGCGATGCGTCGGGTCCTCGACCCTTTACGGCGAGACTGGGAGGGCTTTACACAGGACGAGCGCGACATTATCATCCGTGAGATGGAAGGATTTCTCCGCAGCGTCAAACCACCCGACGATCCTAATTGATGACCACGCCCGCATAACCCACCACCCGATTCACATCCCCTCCGACTTCCGCGGACGTGGCATATCGCGTAACGGCGGCGTGCTGTGCCCCCAGAATTCGAGCGGCATACAATACTGCGGTCGTTGGCGCATATCCGCACATGGTAATGTCGTTAGTCTCAATGGTGTGGTGGAACTCACCCTCATCCAGACTTTGCAGCGCTTTGAGCGCAACGCTGTCTTGTCGTCTAGCAAAGGCGTCGGCTGTCAGGCCTGCAGGGGCGGATTGGCCGAAACCTGGTCCACAATGAGTCATGTCGGAACTGGCGACCAATAATGGGGGTTCCACTGCAGATTTCGTAATACTGGCCAGGGCAAGGCCAAGGGCAAGGCAACGGCGCAGGTCTCGAACCCCAACTACGATCGGCAGTATATTGATGTCCGGACGTCTGACAGCAAGAAAAGGAAGCTGAACCTCCAGCGAGTGCTCATACTGGTGCGCGAGCTCATCTGCACGAGCCTCGGCGCATATGGCCAGAAAGGCGTCGGCCAGGTCTTCCGCGACCGGCAGGAGCGCTCCGGGTATCGCCCACTTCCCGCGCGCCCATACCGAGATCGGCGGCCCCTCGCCTGTGTGATTTGGCCCCACAAGAATCACCGTGCGAGGAATGTTCACGCGGCTGTACACAGCGCCGGCCACCATGCCGGAATACATCAGACCGGCATGCGGACAGACAACCGCAGTGGCCGGCACAGTACTTACATCCAGCTCGAGGAGTGATTGGACCTGGCTGGTAAGCTCCGCCGCTGAGGCCTCATAAAAACTCCCGGCGCACGCAGGCGACCGCGTCATCGCGTGTCAGCCCGGGCGCTCGGCGATGAGGCTGGCGAGAAAAGGGGGTTGTGGATCTCCTCCTTGGTCATCAGGTCCCTCCCGGTACGCGAGGATTCGAAGTCCCGGGAACAGCGTCAGCAGCTCATTGTGTTCCAGACAAAACTCACGATGGCGTGGATGGTTGTAGCGCACGTGATTGTCGATCAGGAATGTTTCATACACGACTATGCCGCCGGGTCGAAGTGCCTTTATGATCCAGGGAATCAGATTTCGTTGGAGGTAATAGAAGATGATCACGAGGTCGAAGGTTTCCGCCGGAATCGACGGGCTTTGCTCTAGGTCAACAAGGCGCGTGGTGACGGTAAGACCTAACTCCCGAGCCTTCGCCGCTAGTGCCTCCAAATCTTCCTCATTGCGATCCCACGCTTCCACTGCAAAGCCTTCTTTTGCCAGATAAAGGGCGTTACGGCCCTTTCCGGAGGCGAGATCAAGTGCTCTTCCGCTTTTTAGTAGGTCCCGATGGCTCGCGAGCCAGCATGCGGGAGAGTTGTCATGAGTGTGTCCGTATCCAGAACGTCGAACGATCCGGGTGCCGACGGACCCTACCCTCATATCCAAAGGAGGATGAAGTTTTCTGACCCAGAGGTCCACCTTGCGAACAGAGTGTTCACTCAAAATCACTTCCGTCAACCGTTCCCCTAATGTTTCAATCAGCACAAATTGTTCCCGCTTGGCAATGGCCAAGATTCTTTCAGCGACCACCGCATAATCCACGGTGTCTTTCAGATTGTCCGTGGAAGATGCCGCGGAGAAATCCAAGAACAACTCCAGGTCAATCGCAAGCGCCTGGGGGACTGTCCGCTCGCTCTCTTCAATGCCGACGAATCCTTCAAATTCCAGACGCTCGATCACCAGTCGATCAGTCATCACAAACCCCTGACTTCATTCAATACGGCATATTTTTGACGCGTATGTATCGCTTGTCAAGGAGACCCAGACTCGTGCCGACACGAATCATGCCTAATATACTTAAGAAATTAACTTGATTCATGCTCCCAATCCGCCCATGCTGAGTTCTTCCCCAGCAATCCAGCATCACCAGGAAAGCTAGGAGTTTCTAGGCACTGCATGGTCAGCGACAGAACCGCTGCCGTTGCTTGGGTGAAAGGTACACTTTGAAGCTTGAAGATACACTACTGGCGACGGCACCGGATTTCAACGGGCCCGAGCTTCGCCAGGATCTCCGTGACGCCCTGAGATTCCAGGTTTCCTTGCAGGGCGCCCAAGGAGAGATCAGCGGCCTCACCGAGAACATGAGTCTCGGGGGAATGCGGGTGATTTGCCCAAGAGATCTGAAGCCCGGCACCCCCGTGGCTTTGGAATTCTCCTTTGGCGAGACGTGTTATCTCGATCTTTCAGGGCGAGTGATGAATAGTCAGGCACAAGGAAATCAAAGCCCGCCTGGCTATGCCTTGGGAATCAAGTTCTCAACGATGCGTGAATTGGAATCCACGATTTTAGAATCTGCCATTGCAGACCTCAAACAAGACGTCGCCCGGCAGGCGAAGTCGCAGGTCAGAATCATCGTCGCAGAGGATTCCTTGGCTCTCGAAGCAGCCGATTTGTTCATTAAGACGGAGCATACGATCCTCGACCGCCTCGATCTGCTTGTCGAAAGAGACACTATCGGCGCCTCGGGATCGTGAGGATCCGTCCTCGCTCATTGCACTTCCAACGTTTACGTTATTGATAGACGGCGAAGAACGTGACACCTATAAATATCGATACTTCCCGCATGCGGAGAAATTGATCACAGATTATAAGACGGTCACGAAGGTTTTGAAACAGCTCAAGTTGGGAGAGATTCCTGCAAACCACAAGGACTACATTTTTGCACGGTATTGCGTCGGCACGACGGAAACTAATCTTGAGGCCATGGAAGCTGCTCATAGAGCGAGCAAGGAATTCCGCGAATTCCCACTGGAAAAGCGGTTACAGATACTCTTAGACATTTACGAGTTAATGCTCGTTCACAAGGAGAAACTCATCGAGTTGATGATGGTCGAGGGCCACCCTCGCGGACTGGCGGAATGGGAATTTCTCGGCATGGAACGGAGCATCCGCAAGGAGACGCTCGAGTTTTATACGACGCAGATCAATAGGCAAGTAGCTGTGGATGGTGATGAAGTTATGTTCTGGAGGAGGAAACCCGACGGAGTGGTGTGTGTGAGTCCGCCAAAGAATGCTCCGAGCAGCGCCTCGTTTATCGCGGTACTGGCTCTTTTGGGCGGGAACACGTTGATAGTAAAACCTCCGTTACGCTCCCCAATCTCCACACTGTTTCTTTGGAAAAATGTTGTCAATGAAGCATTGAAACTCAACGGTGCCCCGCCGGGGACTCTGAATCTGGTTATTGGAAACTCGGAAAGTATCATGGATGAATGGATCGCGAGCCCATACGTCAACGATATTCTCTTTATCGGCGATACGCAAAATCGGGCTGCAAATCGGCAATCGCGCCTTTATGAATGGCAAGAAGCCAATTCTCGAGCTGTCCGGAAACGACATGATGTTCATCTGGAAAGATGCCGCCATTGAGGAGGCAGTGCAATCGTTACTCGATGGATTCTTCGGTTCCATGCAGATTTGTATGGTGCCCAAGAAGGCTTTTATTCATGAAGATATCTATGACAGGTTCGAGCTGGCATTCCTTGCTGAAGTCAAAAAGCTGAAGATCGGATTGCCCTCGGACCCAGCAGTCACCCTTTCTCCTGTCATCAAAATCGCCGAGTTTTATGAATTTTTGGATGATGCCCTTAACTTAGGAGCAAAGCTTCTTTGCGGAGGGTTGCGAGTCGATCATCACGGAACCCTTGATGAAGACGGGCGCTTTATTACGCCGGCGGTGTTAAGAATTGACGACGCAGAGAAAGGCACTGAGATGAGATGCATCAAGGAAGAAAATTTCTTTCCCCTGATGCCATTGGTGAAGGTCTGCGGTGATGAGCACGAGAACGCGGATTCCCACGACAAGGCAATCTTCGGGAAGATGCTCGAAATAGCAGACGCCAATGAGTATGGGTTGCGAATCTCGGCCTGGGCTAGCTCACCTTTTTACATTCAGAGATTTATGGACCAGGTTCACAACAGTGGGCTGTTACGGATCAATTGCCGCCATACCGGCTTCTCATCCTATATGGCGACCCATGGGGGAACCGGGAAAACAGGCGGCCCTTACGGTGAACTGAACTATGTGTGGCAGAAAACGACTCACCTCCAAGGCATTGCTATAAAAAGGAATGCCATTCCGGACAAGTGAGCATCTATTCACAGTGTTCTTCTGTCTTCTCGGCGAATCGCTCCGCGCCACGGTCTGTTTGTCCTCTCAAAACACAGTAAAAAGATCGCGATTCAAGCGCAGTGAACATCTATTCGCTGTCTTCACTTCTCGCCTCGGTCAGTTGCATCAGCGTCGGTCTATTTGTTTTCTTTGTAGATAGACACAAACCCCTCAATCGCGCCTTTACCATCATTGCGAGTTTGGCCGGTATCTGGACCGCATTCCCCTTCATCATATCCCTTCCAGATAACAATGAGACTGCGACCTTTCTCGGTCGGCTGGTGTACGTGTCGGCTTATTTCGTGCCGACCGCTTTTTACTATCTGGTTGCCGTCATCCTGAATGCGGAGAAGAGGAAGAAAGAGCGACAAATTCTCGAAATGCTCTTTGGGGTATCCCTTGTCTTCGCGGCTCTTTCCTTCAATGAAAATATGATTCAGGGTGTGCTTCGAAACAAACCATTTTTTACTCTGATCCCTGGATTCCTATATATCCCGTTCATGCTGTTTTTGGTCGTAGGAACCGGGGCGGCATTCTATAAGTGCTTCAGTGGGTTTAGAACCTCATCCGGATCAAAAAGGAATCAGCTGAAATATATGCTGCTCGCGTTTTTATTTGCCTATGCGGGCGCTGGTTTCCATTTTCTGGTGGTGTACCTGCACGAAGAGCCCATTCCTCATGACTCCCTATTGATCATTTTTGCCGGACTTATTACGTATGCGATTGCAAAGCACCGCCTCATGGACATCACCGTGGTATTTCAGAAGGGGCTGGCATATGGCCTTTTAATGGGCGCGCTCATACCCGCATATTTTCTGATCCTTGGCCTGGTCTGGATGTTTACAGGAACATCTCAGTACGTCTTGTCTGGAATCCTCGTGGCGGCATTTACCGCCTTTGCAGGACTGTTGGTGAATCTTCAGAAGCGCCTTCAAGTGGTGGTTGTGAAGACGTTATTTCCGCAGCAGCATAATGCCTACGACGCCCTGAACGATTTCAGCACCGCCATGAGAAGCATCTTGGATTTAAAGGCATTGACGGAAACGGACGATCGCCATTCTTGCCCGGGCTTTGGGCAGCGCAAAGATTTCCCTGTTTCTGTTGGATAAGGAAAAGGACGAATATGTGCTGAAGGCGGCGCAGGGGCTCGACGAATCCCAGCTCAGAGCCGTCACCATCTCGTCCAACCACCTGCTGCCGCAATACCTTCAACAGATGGGTCAGGCCATTCTGAAAGAGGAAGTGCAGCAGAGCGGCAACAAGCTTGGCACCTTCAGCAAAGCCATCACCAAGATGCTCGAGGCGCTTGAATGTGAACTGTGTCTGCCGCTTCAAAATCAAGGTCGCTTGATGGGATTCATAAACTTGGGCCCAAAGTCGAATCGCGCCATGTTTACGCGAGATGACCTGAAGAATCTGTCGATTCTGGCGGCGAGCGCCGCGAGCGCCTTTGCCAATGCGGCCTTCCATGAACAGGAGAAGGAGGAGCAGCGCCGCGAACGGCATGACGAGCGGGCGCATGCGTTCGAGACGATTGCCGGCGGCTTTGCGCATGAGATTCGCAATCCGCTGGTCTCCATTAACACGTTTCTGCAGCTTGTGCCCCTGCGAAAGGATGATGTGGAATTCATGGACGAGTTTCGCAAGGTCGCCATGAACGATTCCGCCCGCATTGAGCGCCTCTCAGGAGAGGTCTTGGGGTTTGCGCGGCTTCACGAACCGCAGCGCCACGAGGAGAACCTCAATGATGTGGTCACAGCTTCGCTGCGTGCGATCGAAAACAGAGCCCAGAGCCAAGGCGTAACCCTGGTCACCGAGTTGGCCGGGGATCTGCCTCCTGTGTGGATTGATAGCCAGCAAATTCTCCAGGTTTTGGGAAACCTGTTTATCAATGCCCTTGACGCCATGGAGGAGCAAAAAGGGGGGCAGCTGACCACGAGGACCCGTCGTCTGGTGAAACCCGAGGGCGTGTGGGTCCAGTTCGAGATCACAGACAGCGGCTGTGGCATGCCGCCTGACACGCTGGAGAAGATCTTTGTTCCCTTCTTTACGACCAAACACGAAAGCAAAGAGCGCGAAGGCACAGGCCTTGGCCTCCCCATCTGTCAACGTATTATCGTGGCTCATGGCGGCTATATCGAAGTGAAAAGCGAAATCGGCAAGAGCACCACGTTTTCTGTCAATCTCCCGCTACGCCATTCTCCAACGATCTTGCAAGCCATAGCATAAGTACCGCTCCGAAGCGGGGCGCCAGGCCCCTGGTTTCGGGCTTGACTTGGCTTTAAAGTCGCTTTCATAATCAACAACTGTACCGAAAGGTGTCTAACGAATGGCGGAGTTCACCCATTTTAATGAAGCAGGCAGGGCGCGCATGGTGGACGTGTCGGGAAAACCCGAGACACACCGTACAGCGACGGCCCAGGCCCGGGTGGTCATGCATCCCGAAACTCTTGAAAAAATTCGTCGCGGTAAAATCGCAAAGGGCGATGTGCTGGCGGTCGCGCAAACCGCTGGAATTATGGGGGCCAAGCGGACTCCTGATCTTATCCCGATGTGCCATCCCTTGCTCATCACCGGCGTCGATATTGATTTCAAGGAGGAACCGCAACCGGATAGCAAGGGTCTGTGCAGCATTACGGTGACCGGAACCGTTAAAACCACTGGCCAAACGGGCGTCGAGATGGAGGCCATGACTGCGGTTGCCGTGGCAGCCCTCACCATTTATGATATGTGCAAGGCCGTTGACCGCGATATGGTCTTTACAGATATGTGCCTATTGGAAAAGGCAGGGGGCAAATCCGGGAGTACTCCCGCGATAAATCAAGCCAAGGGTTCGACTTAGGGACAACATGATCACACTAAAGCTCTTCGGGCTCCTTAAGACCTTGGCGAACAACCAAACTGAGATGTCGGTTCCGCTGGAGGGTGGAAAAAACGTCTCGGATCTGGTGGGGATCCTTGATAAAGACTATCCGGCGGTAGCGGAGCTTGTTCATAAGAAAAAGGTCCTGGTTTCCGTCAATCAGGAGATCGCCCATCCGGAAACGGTCATTCAAGAAGGCGATGAGGTGGCGCTGCTGCCTCCTTTTGCCGGGGGGGCCGCGTCTTTTAATGACCACGGACTAGTCCGAGTCCAGGCCGAGGATTTTTCGATCGACGCCGAGCTTGCCCGGATTCGCGCGACTTCCAAACGTATCGGCGGGATTGCGATTTTCCTTGGCACCGCACGGGATCGTTCCAAGGGTCGTGATGTGAGCGGCATCAAGTTCGAGTACTATGAAGGAATGGCGCAGAAGAAGCTTCATGAGATCCGCGAACGCGCGCTTAAGGACTTCGACGTCATCGAGGTGCTGATCGTCCACCGGTTTGGTGACATTCAGGTAGGCGAGAACATCGTCCTGGTGATTGCCGCCGCCGAGCATCGGGCGGAGGCTTTTCGGGCGTGCAAATGGAGCATTGATGAGCTCAAACAGATCACCCCGATCTGGAAGCAGGAAACCACCCCTGAGGGTGAGATTTGGGTGGAGGAACACCCGTGAGCGCATTGTCGGTGCCTTCTGAAGGAATGTCGGTAGTGAAGGACGCTTTCGGACGCCCGTTGGGGAGCCTGCGCCTGTCGGTGACGGACCGTTGCAATCTTCGCTGTAAGTATTGCATGCCAGAGGACGAGTACACCTGGTTGCCGAGAGAAACCCTGCTCACGTTTGAGGAGATGAACAGGCTGACTCAGTTGTTCACAGAACTCGGCGTGGAGAAGGTCCGGCTGACGGGCGGCGAGCCACTTCTGCGCAAGGATCTTGCAACGCTCATGCGCCTTTTGCTGCAGAACCCACGGATTCAAGACTTGGCGCTGACGACGAATGGGATCTTGCTGGCTGAGCAGGCGCAGGCGTTCTTCGATGCCGGCCTGCATCGCGTCACTGTCAGCTTGGACACGCTTAAACCCGAGCGTTTTAAGGCTCTGACAAAACGAGACACGCATCGAGAAGTGCTCGAGGGCATTGAAGCCGTCGGACGGGTAGGTTTCACTGGCTTGAAACTCGATACCGTCGCCATCCGGGGCTTTAATGATGATGAATTGGTCGACCTCATTGAGTATGGCAAGCGGGTGCGGGCGGAGGTCCGCTTCATTGAATACATGGACGTGGGCGGGGCCACGGAGTGGTCGATGGATAAGGTTCTGTCGCGCGCGGTCATGCTTGAAACCCTGGGTCGGCATTACGGAACGATCGTCCCATTGATTGAAGACAGTTCAGCGCCCGCGGAGCGGTTTCTTCTTCCGGACGGGACCACGTTTGGAATTATCCCCTCTACCACTACGCCTTTCTGTCGAAGCTGCGATCGCAGCCGTCTTACCGCCGACGGCATGTGGTACCTGTGTCTGTACGCCAAGGAAGGAATTGATCTACGGAGGCCTTTGCGTGACGGCGCGACCACGGAGGAAATCAAAGGCCTCATCCGATCGGTCTGGCAAAGCCGCAGGGATCGCGGGGCCGAGGATCGTAAGGCTCTGGAACGCCTCGGAATCCGTGAGGAGCGCCTGATCGAGATAGACCGGCTTCGTCAGGACCCTCACCTTGAGATGCATGCCAGAGGGGGCTGACGGGCCAACGTCAATCCCATGCCTGATTCCCACGTGCTCACACTCCTGTTTTTAGGCTTCCTTCTAGGCATCAGGCATGCTTTGGATGCCGACCATGTCGCCGCAGTCATGACCATTGCCACAGGGAAACGCACCTTGGGGCGATCCGCTCTGATTGGGTTTTGCTGGGGCATGGGGCATACGGTGATTCTCCTGTTCGTCGGAGTGGCCGTCGTATTTTTCAAGCTCACGATTTCATCCGGCTGGGCGAAAGTATTCGAGGCTGGCGTGGGAGTCATGCTCGTGGGCCTTGGGGTATCGCTGGCGTTGGCGCTGTGGCGGGAGCGTCTTCATGTCCACCCGCACTCGCACGAGGATGGTCAGGAGCACCGGCATGTGCATGCGCATGGCCATGGTGGGCATCATGATCATCTGCATCGATTTCGTCTGGAGTACAAGTCTCTGGCTGTGGGTATGGTCCATGGTCTCGCGGGTAGTGCGGCCCTTTTGTTGCTTGTGCTCGCGACGGTTCCTTCCTTCGGCGTCGGAATGTTGTATATACTGGTCTTTGGGATCGGGTCGATCTTAGGGATGGTGCTTTTAGCTACGGCGATGAGCATTCCCTTCGCCAGGGGCATGGAGAAGTTCGCGCAGGCACAGCAGCCCATCAGGATCGTTTCGGCACTCCTTAGCATTGTCATTGGAAGCAGCATCCTTCTCGAACTGGTGGTGCTTGTTGAAAGTAGAGCCGAGGACGCCGATGGTACATTTGACTTACGACCAAGTTTTGTCTAGGCTCAACTCTTGATGAAGGCTCTGCAAGCCCGCCTGCATCGTGTCGATCGGCGTACCCCAAGACGCACCCGAAATCCCCTTATCTCTGTACATGGCGCTTTCAGTTTCGAAGCGGTTCGAGAAGCAGCAATAAAGATATGGCCAATAAAAAAGATCGACTCACGAATGAGCTCAGCAAGTATGTCGGCCTCGGGCAATGGGCGAAGGCGGTTCAAGCGTTGCAAGGTCTGATCCAGCTGGAACCCACCAACACGCATTACTACCTTCGTATGGGAGATTATTCGCTCAAGGCCGGCAACAAGGCAGGAGCGATCAAGCACTACTATGAAGCTGCGGATATGTACGTGAAAGCCGGTTTTTCAGTGAAAGCCATAGCGACGTACAAAATGATCCTCAAAATCGCCCCAGGGGAAACCCAGGCGACGACTCTTATGAAGTCTGTCAATACTCATAGCGGTGGAATGGACTTCGACGCCTCATTTTTGGAGCCTCAGCAGGCGCGGGCTGCCGAAAAAGAAGACGCGGTACTCGACCCAGTGGTCGCGGACGAGCCTCCGGACAAAACAAGTGTGTCGGAAGAAGTGGCCAGTTCGGTTTCTGCATCCCTTCCAAATAGTTTTGAATATGTGGAAGAAACTGACCCTGCTCCGCCGGAGGCTTTCTCCGAAATGACAGCGCCCGAGATGGCGGCGCCCGAAATGGCGGTCGCGGCGCCCGAAATGGCAGCGCCCGATCCTGTGGCCCCGCACAAACTCTCCGACAAGAAAAACATCGATCAGCTCTTTGCGAGTTTTACTCCGGATGAATTCGGAGCCATTGTGGAAAAGCTCGAGCCCCTGGAATTTATCGAGGGAGAGCGGATTATTGCCGAAGGCGAGGAAGGGGACGGGATGTACCTTATTACTCGCGGTGGGGGCAAGGTTGTGAAGGAGCACAAAGGACAGGAAGTGGAATTATGCGAACTTGGTGAAGGCGAGTTCTTTGGCGAGCTGTCTTTGTTGGTAGGGGGGCCGCGCAGCGCATCGGTCTTTGCCAAGGCAGAAACAGAAGTCTTGAGGCTCCGCTCCGCCGATCTCTTCGTCGTCATCAAGCAATATCCCAGGCTGGAGAGCGTTCTCGAGCACTTTGCTCGGGCTATGCACATGAAGATGCGGGACCTGCCGGAATGATCTTTCTGGACACACAGTAATGGTCATTAGGATTCTCGGATGCCATGGCTCCGAGCTGATTGCCAGCGATACCGGAGGAAAGCCCCACGAGTGCAGGGCTTGCGGATTTCTAGTGAACGACAGCTGCATGGTCGATGCCGGCTCCATTACGAGCTGCCTGCGCGAATCCGAGCAGCACAAGATCCGTCACGTCCTGCTCTCTCACGCCCATTTCGATCACATTAAGGGATTGCCGCTGCTTGCCGACAATATGGTGGGCAAGACCGGTGGGAAGCCGATCAACGTCTGGGGCCTCCCCGAAGTACTGGCTCTGGTACGCCGGCACATTTTCAATGGCGAGATATACCCTGACTTTACCAGATTGCCGACGGTTGCGGACGCTCCGCTGCTGTTCCAACCCTTGCACGACGAGAAGCCGGTTCAGCTTGAGAATGTTGAAGTGATCGCCGTACAGGTGAATCACACCGTTCCCGCCGTGGGATTTCTCGTACGCGATCAGAATACGGCCTTTGTGTACAGCGGGGATACCGCAGAAACTCAGCGTATCTGGGAGGTGGCGAACCAGGAACGACGGTTACGAGCCGCGTTCATTGAAACCTCGTTTCCCAATGACCTCAAGAACGTCGCCAAAGTGAGCGGTCATCTAACTCCAGATCTGCTCCGCCGCGAGATCATGAAGCTCGGCCGTCCCGATATTGCCCTCTATATCTATCATCTGAAGCCCTCCTTCCGAGATCTCATTAAGGCTGAAATTCAGGCCTTGCAGGTGCCGAACCTCCATTTTGTGGAGGAAGGCCAGGTCCTTACGCTTTAATCATGGCCTGGTTCAAAAAGGAACGCCAGGGGCCCGACCCTGACGGAAAAAGGCCCAGCGGGTCAGAGGGCCTGTGGCTCAAGTGTAACCACTGCCGTGAGATCATCTACCGGAAGGAAGTGGAGCGCAACTCCAAGGTCTGTCCCAAATGCGAATACCATTTTCCCATCTCGGTGGAGGACCGGATCGAGCTTCTCCTCGACCTTGGCACCTTTCGCGAGTGGGACCGGGACCTCGCGCCCGCCGATCCTCTTCATTTTAAAGATACGCGTCGTTATCGAGACCGGCTGGTCGATAGTCAGGAGCGCACAGGCAAGAAAGACGCGCTCGTGATCGGCGAAGGCCGCATCAATGGCCAGCGCCTGGCTTTAGGAGTCTTCCACTTTGCCTTCATGGGGGGCAGCATGGGATCGGTCGTTGGTGAAAAGGTGATCCTCGCCGCCGAGCGCGCCTTACGCGCACGCATGCCCCTGGTGCTGGTGACGACATCGGGGGGGGCGCGCATGCAGGAGGGCATTTTGTCACTCATGCAAATGGCGCGGACTGCGGCGGCCGTCGGGCGCCTTGCTGAAGCACGTGTGCCTTATATTTCGATTCTCGCCGATCCGACTTTCGGCGGGGTCACTGCGAGCTTCGCGATGCTCGGGGATGTGATTGTGGCGGAGCCTAAAGCCCTCATTGGATTTGCCGGTCCGCGCGTCATTGAGCAGACCATCCGGCAACAACTTCCCGAGGAATTCCAACGGGCCGAATTTTTACTGGAGCATGGCATCATTGATCTCATTGTGCCCCGCCGGCGATTGAAGGAGACCGTCTCCGATCTGATCGGATTTTTTCGCGCTGACTCAGAAAAACTCCCGCGGACCCCCTGAACAAAAAAGACCGCGAGTTGCAGGCCTCCCGCATTTGTGATAGAAGCCTTCGATTTCAACACACCGGATGAGCTTGACCGGTGGCTACAGCGTTCGAAAACAGTCTTCAGTACCTCTATGCGCTTCAGAGCCACGGAATTAAGCCTGGCCTGAGCCGTACAAAGGCACTGCTCAGCGGTCTCGGAGATCCACATCATTCGTTTCCTGTGATTCATATCGCGGGCACGAACGGCAAGGGTTCGACTGCGGCGATCACGGCCTCGGTTCTGTCGAAGCAAGGATACCGAGTGGGACTGTATAGCTCTCCCCATTTGCTGGACTTTACCGAAAGAATTCAGATCAACGGCGCGCCGATCGCTCATGAGGTCGTGGGCGACTTGACGGAAATCGTGCGATACGTGGCGGACGCCCGCCTCCGGGAGCCACCTACGTTCTTTGAGGCCACAACGGCGATGGCCTTCATGCATTTTGCGTTAACGGGCGTCGAATTAGCTGTGGTGGAAGTCGGCCTGGGCGGCCGATTCGACGCCACAAATGTGGTCACCCCGCTCGCCACCGTGATCACGACCATTGCTTTGGACCATGAGCAGTATCTGGGGGACACCCTCGAAGCCATCGCGGGGGAAAAGGCAGGGATTATTAAGCATGGTATTCCGGTCATTACCGGACGGATCGAGCCTCAACCCCTTTCGGTCATCCGAGCCGTAGCCTCTCGACACACAGCTCCCTCACGTGCTCTCGGCGCCGATTTTGAGACTGAAGGCGAAAGCTCGTCGCAGTTCTCCTATCGGGGGATCTCGCGGTCCTATACCCATTTGGCATGCCCCTTAGCGGGCCGCCATCAACTAGACAATGCCGCTTGCGCGCTGGCAGTCCTTGAAGTGGTACAGGAACGAGGAATCACCATTTCTGAAACCAGTATCCGCGAAGGTCTTCGAACCGTCTACTGGCCGGGCCGGCTTGAGGCGGCGGGGTGGCAGCCACAGATTCTCCTGGATGGTGCCCATAATCCTCAGGCGGCCGATGTACTGGCGTCTTACCTGACCGCGCAGCACGTGGCAGGTCCACCGGCAGCAGGGCGCCTCATCCTCATAGTCGGCATGATGCGCGATAAGGATCGAAGGGGAGTCTTGTCCCGGCTTGCGAAGGTTCCCGCCTTGAGCCATGTGATTCTTACCAAGTCGATGCATCCACGAGCCGCTGAGCCTGAGGAATTGGCTGAGGTTGTCGCAGGCTTGGCGATTTCGCATGAAATCGCATCCTCGGTTCCAACGGCCCTGACCCGCGCCCGCGCGCTCGCAAAGAATGAGGACACGATATGCATCACGGGCTCTCTCGCGGTGGTCGGGGAAGCCAAGGCAATGTTGGAAAAGACCACTGTGTCTGATCTATGGGGATGACCAGGCAGCCGGCCGGACATCCCCAACTTGACCGAGCCAAATCCGAGAAAAAAAGTGATCTCAGGTCGGCCTTGAGGCCGCAACCAGGCACGGCCGCAGGATGCGCGTGAAGAGCCTGGCGCGGAGATTCACGGGCAAGGTCGCCGCTCAAGCGGTGATTCTATCGGCGCTGCTCATGATGCCCGTATGGTCGGCCGTTGGGCAGACACCTGGCCCGACGCCTGGACCGGCCCCGTCGCGTCCGATACACCTCCAAGCCGACACCTTGACGTACGACAAGACGACGCAAACCTATCACGGAGCCGGTCATGTGATTCTGGTTCAGGGACCGCTGCGTCTGGTCGCCGACGATGCGACCCTTAATGTGGCGACGGGGCAATTGGTTGCCGTCGGAAATGTGCACCTCAAGGATGGCCAGCGCGACATGCATGCAGACCGGATGGACCTCAATATCAATACGTCGAAAGGCGTCATCTTTCACGGCCGCATCTTTATGCTCGATGGCAATTTTACCCTGGATGGCCGCGTCCTCGAGCGACTTTCCGAGGATCAATACGTGATCGAAGACGCCACATTTACGACGTGCAGCGTAGTGGAGGGTGAACGCGTCCCCTGGCAGTTCAAGGCTGATCGCGCACAATTGGAACTCGATGGCTTTTTGTACGCCCGCAACGCCCGATTCTGTATCCTCGATATTCCCGTCCTCTATCTGCCCGCAGTCGTGTTTCCGGCCAAGCGCGAGCGCTCGACCGGCTTGCTCTTTCCGTCCGTTGGCGCCAGTAGCAAGCAAGGCTTCAAAATCCGACAGGCGCTGTTTTGGGAGATCAGCCCAAGCCAAGATGCGACGGTTGCCCTGGACTACCGGGGAAACCTAGGAGTCGGCGGCGATTTTGAGTATCGCTACATTCTCTCCAAAGATTCTGAAGGCAGGCTCTTCACGAAATATTTCCGGGACTCGCAGACCCGCGTGAGCAGGATCGACGTCTTCTATCGCCATCTCACAAAGTTTTCGGAGGATCTGCAGGGGCGGATCGATATTAACTATCTCAATCAGGAAAATAACCTCAGTGTCCTGAGCGAAAATATCTTGCAGAGAGTCGCAGTCTTTCAGGAGTCTAACGCCTATTTAACCCGGCGCTGGGACAACCAGGTGCTCTACGGACTGACGCGCTATTCGCAGAATCTGTCCTTTTCGGACAAGACGACCCTCCAGACCCTGCCGGAGGTCGGTTATAGCATTCTGCCTATGCGGGTGGGCAGCCTGCCGCTCTATAGCTCGCTCGAGACCGTCGTCGACAACTTTTATCGCCAGGAAGGCGAGGATGGTCGCCGTGTCGAGCTGTTCCCGCGCGTGTGGACTCCGCTGTCGGTGGGACGCTACTTCACGATCACGCCGCTGCTCGGCTTGCTGGAAACCTTCTACAACCGCCGCATCTCGTCGGAGGACTCCATATCGCGGGAAGCTCCATATTTTAGTACCCTGGTGGATACGCGGCTGACCCGGCGGTTTCAGCGGAAGGGCGCGGAATCGATTCTGCACAAAGTCGAGCCGGCATTGATATATGAATACCTCCCTGCCACGGCCCAATCGGAAATCCCGGTCTACACTGACCTGGATCGTCTGACAAAGAAAAACCTCCTAACGTATCGCCTCACGAACCGGCTCTCGACCAAGGTTTTTGACGGTGAGACGTATCAAAACCTGGAGTTCGCGTACCTCCGGCTGACACAGAGCGAGCACCTGACCTCCTCTCCCACGGGCAAGCCGTTTTCGGATCTCCGGTCAGAATTGATTTTGCGTACCATCAAGCCGGTTCCCATCACAATAGATATCGACACCTTCTACAATTATTATGAATCTGCCGTCGTCCAGATTAACACCGATATCACGGTGGAGCTGTCGAAGCGGTACTACTTCACGGTCTCGGAACGCTTTACCCGTGCCGGGACCGTTCCGGTCAAGGGAGATCTATTTACTCCAGTGTCGCTCAATGAACAGCTGATGGAGACACAGACCACACATTTCTACGCGGCACAGTTTGGCGCCGCCCTGCCGTACAACTTTTACTTTGTGACCCGCGGCTACTATGACAGGAACGATGGCGTGGTTCCGGAGATCAATTACGGGCTCTATTATGTGGGGGCGAACCGTTGCTGGGGCGTGGGCGCCTTCTATATTCAACGTCCCGGAGATACGTCAGAATATGCTTTCGTCCTGACGTTAGGCGGGGTGGGATATACGGATTCGCCGTACAGCAGTTTGTACCGGTCTCTGTTTGGTCGGCTGGGTCTCGACATCCAGAAGCTGCGCTAGGAAGAAAATGGGGTCAGACTCGATTTCTCGGAAGCTTGGCGCTGGGTGGGATGGACTCAACGAAAAAATCGAGTCTGACCCCATTTTATCTCTGCTCCGAGAGGAGAATGTCCGACATTGACAGGGTTTGGATGCGTGGGCTAGGATTTCCACGAGAACAACCATCATCATTAGCAACCTTCGGAGGTAACATCGTGAGTAAGGCTACCCCTGTGAGCTCCGCGACCTGGAGCGCGGAAGTTGACAAGGCCCAGGGCCTCGTCCTGGTCGATTTTTGGGCGGTGTGGTGCGGGCCGTGCCAGATGGTGGGCCCCATCGTAGACGAGCTTGCTACGGAGTATAACGGCAAGCTCAAGGTGATGAAGCTCAACACGGATGAGAATCCGGACGTCGCGAGTCGCTACGGGATTATGAGCATTCCCACCCTGCTCTTTTTCAAAGGCGGCGAAGCGGTGGATAAGGTCGTCGGGGCCGTCCCCAAAAAGATCCTCAAAGACGCTATCGACCGACTGCTGGCGCCTGCTGCGTAAGTCAACCATGTGCTGACCGAGCTCCGCATCCGGAACTTCGCAATTGTAGAGGAGGTCGGGCTCGAATTCTCAGAGGGCTTTACTGTCCTGACCGGTGAGACCGGCGCCGGAAAGTCCATCCTGGTCGATGCCCTGGATCTTCTCATTGGCGGGCGCGCCTCGGCTGACCTGATTCGAACAGGCGCCGAGGAAGCCGAGGTGTCGGCGGTTTTTAACCTCCCACACGACGGCCAAGTCGTCGCCATGCTGAAGGCCCAGGATCTTCTCGGCCTGCCGGAAACGGAACTCATCCTTCGGCGTATTCTTGCTCGCTCCGGGCGCCATCGCATACATGTGAATGGCCATCCGGCATCGCTTGGTGTGCTCCAGGCTCTACGCGGGCTTCTCATAGACATCCACGGCCAGCACGATCAGCAATCTCTCTTCAAACCCGCTGTGCAACTGGAGTTGCTTGATGCCTTTGGTGGCCTGATGGAGGCGCGGACCCAGTATGCCGCTCTCTTTGCCACGATGCGGGAGCTGAACAGACGACTGGAGGATGCGCAAAGACTGAGAACAGAGCGACAGGCGAGCGAGGATTTTTTGCGCCACCAGGTTGATGAAATCACCGGAGCTCATTTACGTGCCGGCGAGGATCGCGAACTTGAGCACGAGCGTCTGTTGCTCTCTGAAGGTCGACGCCTGGCAGAACTCGTTCAGCAGATCTATGGCCCCCTCGACGAGGAGGAACCCTCAGTTCTCGAAGGATTGCGGGCGCTTGCCGGGCCCTTCAAAGACATCGCGGCCATTGATACGGAGCTTCTCGCCGATCGGGAGCGGTTTGAATCGGTCGTCACCGAGATGGCTGATCTCGCGCACCGATTGAGGGACTATCGGGATCGCCTGGACTTCGACCCGGAGCGATTGGACAAAATCGAGGAACGTTTGGATCTTCTCCACCGGCTCATGAAGAAATACGGTGGTTCCGTAGAGGAGATCATGGGGCGGGGTCGTGAGGCCGAGCAGCAGCTTCACGAGGTCGAGAATCTGGACGCCGACCTGGACCGGCTCTCTGCTGAGGTGATGGAGGTCTCCACCATGGCCCGCAAGCAGGCGGAAGGGTTGTCACGAAAGCGCGTGAAAGCGGCCGCGGACCTTGAACAGCGGCTCGAGAAGGAGTTGAAGGCCTTACACATGGAGCGAGCGCGGGTCCGAATCATCGTGGAGCAGCCGAGCGACAATGCAGCTTCCGGGTTGCAGTCCACCGGCCTGGACGCGGTGCAGTTCCTTTTCTCGGCAAATGTTGGAGAGCCTCCGCAGCCCCTGAGTCGCATCGCCTCCGGCGGGGAGCTGTCGCGCGTGATGCTCGCGATCAAAAGTACTCTGGCGGCGCTGGACCAGGTGCCGGTTCTCGTTTTTGATGAGGTGGACGCCGGCATCGGGGGCGCCGTGGCGGAAGTCGTCGGCAAGCGGCTGAAGCAGCTGAGCCAGGCCGGCCATCAAGTCTTCTGCATCACGCATCTCGCGCCCATTGCGGTGCAGGCAAAATCCCATTTCGCGGTGTCGAAAGTGATCAAAGGCGGGCGCACGGTGACCAATGTGACGGCGTTGGACAAGGTTACGCGCGTGGATGAGATCGCGCGCATGCTCGGCGGCGCCACCATTACCCCCAAGATTCGTGAAACCGCGAAGGAGATGCTTAATCAATCCTGAGCCATCTCCTTACTTACTCTTGGAGTTCATTGTGGAGCCACTAAAGCAGGGCGTAACGATCCTGGATCAATAAGCGGGTGGCGCCGAGTGGTCTTTTACACCCTCCCGCCCCGGACGCGCCGAGACGCGTCCTTTTCCTCTGGGCGCAGCGCCCTTCGACAGGCTCAGGGCGAACGGTTTCCTTCCGAACGTGCTGAGCTTGTCGAAGTACGCCAGGACCCGTGATCAGAGGTAAGCTTTTAGCGCGTGGCCGGTGTGCGAAGCGCGCTCCACCATCACTTCCTCCGGCGTCCCCATGGCGACGACCTCGCCGCCCATCTCTCCACCCTCGGGTCCTAGGTCGATCACCCAATCGGCAGTTTTAATGACATCCATATTGTGCTCGACCACAAGCAGGGTATGGCCGGCATCCACAAGCCGGTTCAACACGGCAAGGAGTTTCTTCACGTCGTCCAAGTGGAGGCCTGTTGTAGGCTCATCCATGATGTACAAGAGCCGCTGTTTCGTCCTTCGGCCAGCCGGGAGTTTGACCAGCTCAGCCGCGATCTTGAGCCGTTGAGCTTCGCCACCTGACAGTGTTGTAGCCGGTTGTCCCAGTCGTAGATAGGCCAGACCAATCGACGACAGCAGGCGCAACTTGGCGCCGAGTGACATGCTGTCGGAGAAGAACGCCTGCGCCTCCGACACAGTCATGTTCAGAACGTCGTGGATGGACGCGCCTCGATACTTGATGCTGAGCACCTGCAATTTAAAGCGTCGGCCTTCGCAGGCTTCGCACGTCACGTACATGTCTTCAAAGAAGTACATCTCCACCTTTTGCAGTCCCGTGCCTTGGCAGGCTTCGCATCGGCCGCCTGTCGTATTGAAAGAGAAATCTCCGGCGGTGAGCCCGGCGCCGCGCGCCTCCGGCAGCGCCGCGAACAGACGCCGAATATCGTCAAAGGCCTTGAGATATGTGACCGGATTGGATCGTGGTGTCCGCCCGATCGGCTCCTGGTCGATGAGACGAACCCCGTGTAAATGCTCGATGCCGCGAATGGCTTCGAATCGGCCCATCGGCAGATTCTCCAGCTGAAAGGCGCGGGCCAGCGCGCGATACAGAGTGTCCTGGACAAGCGTGCTTTTGCCGGAGCCCGAGACTCCGGTCACACAAGTCAGTGTCCCAAGGGGGATTCGTACGGCGATGTTTTTGAGATTATGCTCCTGGGCGCCGACCAGCATGAGCGATTGCCCGGTTCCTGATCGACGCCTGCGGGGAAGGGTGATGTTCTCCTCCCCCCTCAGGTACCGAGCCGTAAGCGACCGCGAATCCGCCAAGAATTCGGGGAAACGTGCAGCCCTGACCACTTCACCGCCCTTCTCTCCGGCGGCAGGTCCCATCTCGACCACGAAATCCGCAGATTCGATCATAGTCCGGTCGTGCTCTACGATGAGAACGGTGTTTCCCGCTTTCGCCAAGTCGGCCAGGATACCTGCAAGTCGGTGCGTATCACGGGCATGCAAACCAATCGTGGGCTCATCGAGGACGTACAAGGTGCCGGTCAGATGGGCGCCTAGTTGTGTGGCAAGGCTGATACGTTGCGCCTCGCCGCCTGATAGAGTCCGGGTGAGACGAGAGAGCGTAAGATAGCTCAGGCCGACGCGGTTCAGAAATCCGAGCTTGTGCTGCAACATTTTCAAAATATCTTTGGCAATGTCCCGGTCAAAGCAGGAGAGGGACAACGCCTGGAGCCATTCCTGAGTCTCTGTGATCGTCATGTTCGACACTTCAGGAATAGATCGGCCGCCGACTCGAACCGCCAGCGCCTCCGGGCGCAACCGAGTGCCTCCACACGATTCGCATGAGAAGGGGCTGCGGTAACGGCTAAGCATGACCCGCACGTGGAGCTTGTACCGCTTACCTTCGAGATACTTGAAGAAAGCATGGATGCCTTCGACGGCCGCTTTTCCCGTTTTCCCAATGGTCCCTTCCCATAGAAAGATCCGCTCCTCAGGGGTGAGGTTTCCGTACGGTTTGGTGACGTCAAGGCCACCGCGCTTGAACCCCAGGAGCATCTGCTGCTGCCACCATTCTGCGGAAGGCTTGGTCCAGGGTTCGATGGCGCCGCCGGCGAGACTTTTGCTCCTGTCCGGGATAATCAGGTCTTCATCGTAACGAAGGTTGTTGCCGAATCCCTTGCACGTCGGGCAAGCCCCAAGCGGATGATTGAATGAAAAGAGCGCGGGTTTGGGCCTTTCAAACACGCGCCCACAAGACTGACAGCCGTAGCTTTCCGTGAATCTACGGAACCCGACGCCCAAAAGGTGAATTAAACACCGGTTGTGGCCCTCGCGGAATGCGAGTTCGATGGCTTCCACTAATCGCGATCGCTCCTCGGCGCGAATGCGCAGCCGGTCGAGAACCACATGGATTTCAGACCGGCCTTTCAACCTTGACGTGATCACGTCGAGCGCATCGGATGTAAGGTCGAGCACGTCTTCATCAAGCTGAACGCGGCTGAACCCACGACGAATCAAGTCCTGGAGGAGGAGATGGAGTGTCGACGCGGAGTCCACCGGGAGTGCAAACAGGACTATGGCGCGGTCGTCCAGATGTTCTGAGAGGAGTGCGTCGACGACGTCTGCGGGCTGGTAGGCACGAGCCGCCGTTCCGCAGTCGGGACAAAAAGGCCGGCCTATTTTGGCATACAGGAGCCGGAGAAGATCGGCGATTTCTGTGGTCGTCCCAACCGTAGAGCGGGAGTTGCGAACCTGATTTTTCTGCTCGATCGCGATGGCCGGTCGGATGTTCTCAAGGCGCTCGACGTCGGGACGATCCAGCTTCTCGAGAAACATGCGCGCATAGGTCGACAGCGATTCGATATACCGCCACTGGCCTTCGGCAAAGATGGTATCGAAGGCCAAAGAGGATTTGCCCGACCCGGAGACGCCGGTAATGACGGTGACCTGGTCGTGAGGGATTCGCAGCGAGATGTTTTTGAGGTTGTGCTGTCGCGCGCCGACGACGACAAGCTCGTTCTGACGGGCCATAGTTTTCTTCGGCCTGCTCCCGTAAATTCCGAATCTGACGATAATAGCACATCCTTTTTTAGCGCCGCCCCTGGACGGACACCAGATTCTCCCATGTCATCCTCTAGTCCGACCCCAGTTCGTCTTGAGGTTCGACCGATGTCATCGCTGAGCAAAGCGACGGATTTAGCATTGCTTCGCTCAGTGAGGCAGGCCGAGTCTGGCCGATTTTCAGCCGTTGCCGCTTGAAGCAATGGTTCTCGAGGGGGGGACACCAGCAGAAAGTGGTGTCCAGAAAGGCGACAGCTTTAACTCATGTAAGGTCCACGGTAACTGATCGGTTTTTCACGAAAATGCAAAGGATCTACGTAGATATCGGGATTCTTTCCACGTTTGTGTGTCAGAAAAACAGACACTTCTCTATAGGCGGTTATCGTTAAATATTCCGCGGCACACGTAAGTAGCTATAAAGCCGAGTCATTTTAATTACGATAGCGCTAGGCACAGAATTTGTATTAACTGGTCGGTCGGTACTTAATACCTTTTGTTTTAACTACTCGAGAGGGAGCGACGAAAATGAGTAAGACATTCGTAGGCACCGTCTTCGCGACGGTATGTGGGACGATTTTCGCCACCGTTCTGTCCGCCTCCGCTTTGACCATCACCCAGACAAACAACCCTACGGACCTTGCGAACGCGTTAAGTGGTGGCGGTCTGACCATCACGAGCGTCACGATTAATAATGGTGCCGCAAGCCAATTCGGGACCTACACAGGCTTCACAAGTTCGCCCGTTACCATCGGTAATGGCGTGGTGTTGTCAAGCGGCCAAGTCATCGAAACGACGGCGGCATTCCACAGCACGGGAAGTTCACCCAGTACATCTACGGGAGCGGGTGGCACAACCGAGTTTGATGCCTACGGACCCGGCCACATAACGAACTTTAGTGACTCGAATGACGTAGCGGCCCTGCAGGTTAACTTTACGCTGAGTGCTCCCAGCCAGGTCGGTTTTGAGTTCGTCTTCGGGTCGGTGGAGTTTCCCGTATTTACCAGTAGTTTCACTGACGCTTTCCTGGCGTTTCTCGACGGGACAGGAACGGCAAACCAGATTTCATTCGACGCAAGCAACAATGCTGTCCAGGTCGGAGCCACCTTCGCAGCTCAGCTCACTACGGCCGATACGAATACCGCTTTTTCCGATCCCCACGGCCTGCTGAAATTGCAGACGTTTACCGCGACTCAGCTGTCAGCGGGCCCCCATACGCTCCTTTTTGAAGTAGGCGATGTCAATGACGCCATTCTCGATAGCGCTGCGTTCATATCCATCTTGCAGGCGGGTGAAAACACCCCGGGTACCGGTCCAGTCACTCCCGGCACTCCCAGCACTCCCGGCACCCCCGGCACCGTCCCTGAACCTGCGACGGTTCTTCTGTTGGGTTCCGGTCTGACCGGCTTAGTCTGGTGGAGACTTCGACATAAATAACCTCTATATAGCATGACGTTTCTTTCGATGATCGCGTAGTCGCCTGATTACCGATGTGCTCCGCCGGGCAACATCTTTCAGCAAATAGATTTCCGCAACCAGCGCAGCCCCAAGGTAAAGTCTATTTTGGGGCGTGCTGATTCTGGAAGCGGCGCTGACCGCCGGAGCGGATCCCTCTACATATCCATAATTCTGGATGCTCCCGAGGAAGCCAAAGGCCTTAGAATATTTGACAAGTTGCGCTTCCTGGCTTAAAATCTGCCTCTCTAAGTGGTCCCCTCATTTCGTGAGCTCATAACAGCATGACGCACAATGAAGGATTCTTCCGAATCAATCGGCTGCCTCCCTATGTCTTTAATGAGGTTCAGGCACTTAAGTTGAAGGCCCGTCAAGCGGGGGAGGACATTATCGACTTCGGCATGGGGAACCCGGATTCACCGTCGCCGCCGCACGTCGTCGAAAAACTGATCGAGGCCGCAAAAAATCCTAAAAATCACCGCTACTCGGCATCGCGCGGTATTACAAAGCTGCGTCACGCGATCTCCGCATGGTATCAGCGCAATTACGACGTCAGCATTGATCCTGAGACGGAAGCCATTGTCACGATGGGATCCAAGGAAGGTCTGGCCCACCTGGCATTGGCGATGGTAGCTCCGGGCGATGTCGTGCTGACGCCGACGCCGAGCTACCCCATCCATCCCTACAGCGTGATCATCGCGGGCGGGCAGGTACGGGGATTTCCCTTGCGCCAAGACGGCGACTTCTTTGAGGACATGCTCTCCGCCTTCCGGCAAACACTGCCGCGGCCAAAAATATTGATCCTCAGCTTTCCCCATAATCCCACCGCCGCAGTGGTGGATCTGGCGTTCTTCAAAAAAGTGGTGGCGTTTGCAAAAGAGAACAACCTATATGTCGTCCACGATCTGGCTTATGCGGACATTGTCTTCGACGGATACAAGGCGCCGAGTTTTATGCAAGTGCCGGGAGCCAAGGATGTCGGAGTGGAGTTTTTCACCCTGTCCAAGAGCTATAGCATGCCCGGCTGGCGTGTCGGCTTTTGCGTCGGCAACACTAAGATGATCGCCGCTCTGCAGAAGATTAAGAGTTATCTCGACTATGGCATCTTTCAGCCCATTCAGATCGCCGGGATCATCGCGTTGAATGGGCCTCAGGACTGTGTGCGCGAAACCGTGGCGATGTATCGCAGCCGGAGGGACACGCTGGTAGACGGTTTAAACCGCATCGGATGGAAAGTTGAGAAGCCCTTGGCGACCATGTTTGTGTGGGCGCGTATTCCCGACGCGTATCGGCAGGCGGGCTCACTGGAGTTTGCGAAGCTGTTGCTACGCGACGCCAAGGTGGCCGTCTCGCCGGGCATTGGGTTTGGCGAGGGCGGTGATGAGCATGTGAGATTCGGCTTGGTCGAGAATGAGCATCGTACCCGGCAGGCGATTCGCGGGTTCAAGAAGATGCTGAAATTGGCTGAAGGCCAGGATTGACGCGTGCGACTCGGCCAGCCGTGAAGAATCACATCGCAATCGGGTTGATCGGATTCGGCACCATCGGCACGGGCGTGGCCAAGATCCTCACGGCCAATGCTGGTCCTATCCGTCGCCGGCTGGGCCTTCCCCTGGTGTTAAAAAAGGTCGCCGATCTCAACATTACTGCCGATCGGGGAGTCATCATCCCGGGCGACATCCTGACGACCGACGCGCGACAGATTATTGATGATCCCGAAATCGACGTCGTAGTCGAGCTCATCGGCGGGTACGATCCCGCCAAGCGCTTGTTGCTGGACGCGATGGCCAAGGGAAAGCATGTCGTGACTGCGAACAAGGCGCTGCTTGCGGTTCATGGGGAAGAACTGTTTCAGGCGGCCTCGCGGGCGAAGGTGGATATCGGCTTTGAGGCGAGCGTATGCGGCGGCATTCCAATCCTTCGGACGCTGACCGAGGGGTTGGCGGCAAATCGACTGCTGAGTCTTTACGGGATCGTCAATGGGACGTCAAACTACATTCTCAGCCGCATGACCGACGCCGGGCAGCCCTTTGACACGGTCCTGGCGGAAGCCCAGAAGGCCGGCTATGCCGAATCCGATCCCACCTTTGACGTGGCAGGTATCGATGCCGCCCATAAGCTCGCGATACTGGTGAACCTGGCCTTTGGCTCCCCCGTGAATTTTAAGGAGGTGTATGTCGAAGGCATCAGAGGTATTACACCGATGGATATCCAGTATGCCACGGAATTCGGTTACACCATCAAACTTCTCGCGATCGCGAAGCTGCATGAACAGGGCCTCGGCCATGAGGTTCATGTCAAGGGAACGGACGCACAGGCCCCCGGTGAGCTGGAAGCCCGCGTCCATCCCACCATGATTTCGAACGATTCACCTCTGGCGCGGGTTGGAGGAGTGTACAACGCCGTCCAGGTGAAAGGTGATGCGGTCGGGGACATCATGCTATATGGCCGAGGGGCGGGATCCATGCCGACGGCGAGCTCCGTGGTCAGCGACGTCATCGATATTGCCAGGAACATTCGCATGGGAATTACTGGTCGTGTGCCTCCCACAGGCTTTCAAGCCGATCAGCGCCGGCCGCTGCCTATCCGAGCCAT
Organism: Nitrospirota bacterium; assembly: GCA_963788195.1. Taxonomy (GTDB): domain Bacteria; phylum Nitrospirota; class Nitrospiria; order Nitrospirales; family NS-4; genus NS-11. Next base: position 816,854 of record CAWBGA010000017.1, on the reverse strand, counting down.
AGAGAATATCACCGGCCTCTATTATCTCCGGTTCATGGTCCTCGACCGTCCCGGGGTCTTGTCGCAACTGTCGGGCGTACTCGGCCAACATGACATCAGCATCTCGTCGGTCTTGCAACGCGGGCGAAAGGACGGGCAGACGGTGCCGGTGGTGATGACCACCCACATGGCTGTGGAACGAAACATTCGCGCCGCGCTCCGCGAGATTGACGCCCTGCCCGCGGTGTCCTCCCCCACGACAGTCATCCGTATAGAAGGAGAGGATCGGTAGGATGGCTTGGCGGGGGATCATTGAGCAGTACAGGTCCTACTTGCCCGTAACGGCGAAGACGCCGGTGATATCACTTGGCGAGGGAAACACCCCACTTGTCCGGGCTCCGCGACTTGCTCAGGCGATCGCGCCAAAGCTTGACCTCTATCTCAAATTCGAGGGCGCCAACCCGACCGGTTCCTTCAAAGACCGGGGGATGACGCTCGCGATCTCCAAGGCCGTTGAAGAGGGTGCGCGGGCGGTGATTTGCGCCTCCACCGGCAATACCTCGGCGTCCGCCGCGGCCTACGGGGGCCGCGCCGGCCTCCAGGTCTTCGTGCTGATCCCAGAAGGCAAAATTGCACTCGGCAAGCTGGCGCAAGCGATGATGCACCGGGCGACTGTCCTGCAAGTAGAGGGCAACTTCGACCAAGCCTTGACGATCGTCAAGGAGATCTCCGTAAAATACGGCATTATCCTGGTCAACTCCGTGAATCCGTATCGGCTGGAAGGGCAAAAGACCGCTGCCTTCGAGGTGTGCGAACAATTTGGTGACGCGCCCGTGTACCATTTCCTGCCGGTCGGGAACGCCGGTAATATCGTCGCGTACTGGAGGGGGTACCAGGAATACTACCGACAATCGCTCTGCCGCCGGCTGCCTCGGATGTTTGGATTTCAGGCCGCGGGGGCGGCGCCCATTGTTCTCGGCCATGTAGTCGAGAAGCCGAAGACGATTGCGACGGCGATCCGCATCGGAAACCCGGCGAGTTGGGCCCAGGCCGTCAAGGCCGTCCAGGAATCGAACGGCAAGATCGATCTCGTGACGGACGACGAAATCGTCGAAGCCTATCGGATGGTCGCGGCGCTTGAAGGGATTTTTTGCGAGCCCGCATCGGCTGCCTCGGTCGCCGGCGTGCTGAAGATGAATAAGGCCGGCCTCTTCCAGGACGGCGACACAGCGGTCTGTACCTTGACCGGCCATGGATTAAAGGACGTGGACATCGCGATAGCGGTCTCGCAGAAACCGGTGACGATTAAAGCCAACATGGAAGACGTTGTTCGAGTGCTGGGGTATTAGGCGCGAGGCACGAGCGAGGGAATGAAATATCTAATCTTAGTGGGCGATGGAATGGCGGATCATCCAACCGCCGAGCTGAATGGACAAACACCATTGCAAGCCGCAAAGACCCCGAACATGGATTATCTGACGAAGAATGGCGAATTGGGGCTGGTACGAACGACTCCGGAGGGATGCTATCCAGGCAGCGACGTCACCCAACTCGCAATTCTGGGATACGACGCCAAAAAATACTGCACGGGTCCTGCTCCCTTCGAAGCTGCGGGACTTGACGTTGCCCTCAATCCGGACGACGTCGCCTACCGTTGTAACCTGGTCACCCTTCGTGCCGACACCGGGGGCTATGACATTAAAAAACTCGGTGTGCACGTCATCATGGAGGACTTTAGCGCGGGCCAAATTGAGTCTTTGGACGCGAAAGAGCTTATTTATGACCTCAACCAGCAGATCGGCACCGAAGTCGTACAGTTTTATGCCGGAGTTTCCTACCGGCACCTCATGGTATGGGCAGAGGGGAAGTTCCGGGGGACCGTCTCACCGCCACAAGACATTATAGGAAAACCAATCGGCGATTTTTTGCCCAAGGGCGAAGGGGAAAACGTGCTTCGCGCTCTCATGGAGGCGGCTCTTCCCATTCTCCGTGAGCATCCGATTAATCTTGAGAGACAGGAAGCCGGGAAACCGCCGGCGAACGCGATTTGGCTCTGGGGGCAGGGCAAGGCTCCAAAGATGCCGAAGTTGACGGAACGCTATGGCTTGAGCGGTGCGATCATCTCCGCGCTGGACCTTCCGCGTGGCTTGGGAGTTTATTGCGGTTTGAATGCGGTGAAGGTCCAAGGGGCTACGGGATATGCCGACACGAATTATGCCGGTAAGGTCGAGGCGGCGCTCATGGAACTCAAGACGAAAGACCTTGTGTATATCCATTTGGGTGCTGCCGATGAGGCCAGCCATCAAGGAGACCTGCAGGGCAAGGTAAAAGCCATAGAGCTCTTCGACGAGCAAACACTGGGACCGCTGCTAAAGGAGCTGCCGAAGCTGGGGTCCTATCGCATTCTGCTGGCGTGTAATCACGCGACGCCGGTCGCGTTACGGCACCATAGCGACGAGGCGGTCCCCTATGCTCTCTTCGAGGGCCCGACGTGCAAGGAAAAGACGGGGCCAGAGCATCGCTTTAATGAGGTGGATGCCAAGCGTACGGGAGTCTATCTGGACGATGCTAGGAAGTTGATCGGGCGGTTGCTCGGGAAGTAATGGCTCTCGTCATTCAGAAATTCGGAGGCACGTCTGTCGGAAACGTCGGGCGCATCAAACATGTGGCGGCCCTGATTGCCGAGTCGCGCCAGCGGGGTGATGCGGTCGTGGTGGTCGTTTCTGCCATGAGCGGTGAGACCGACCGCCTACTGAGGCTTGCCCATGAGCTCGCTCCATTTCCGGATGAGCGCGAGATGGACATGCTGTTGTCGACGGGCGAACGGGTGACGATTGCGCTGCTGGCGATGGCCCTGCGGGCAATGGGATTGGACGCGCGTTCGTACACGGGGCGGCAGGTAGGGATCATCACAGACAGTACGCATACTCGCGCACGCATCGAGCGGATCACCGCGGAAAGAGTAAAGGAGGCGCTTGATCAAGGGCATTGTGCCGGTCGTGGCAGGATTTCAAGGCATTAACAAGAAAAACGACGTCACGACGTTGGGCCGTGGGGGCTCGGATCTTACCGCCGTTGCCTTGGCTGCGGCCCTCCAGGCCGATCACTGCATTATTTACACGGATGTCGAGGGGGTCTTTACCGCAGACCCGCATATCGTCCCTCAGGCTCGCAAGCTGGATAAGGTATCCTATGAGGAAATGCTGGAACTCGCGAGCCTGGGAGCGAAGGTGTTGCAGAGCCGATCGGTGGAGTTTGCTGCGAAGTACGAAGTGCCCATCATCGTGAGGTCGAGCTTTAAGGAAGGCAGCGGGACCATCGTGACCAAGGAGGATCGTGATATGGAACAAGTGATGGTCTCCGGGGTCACCGGCGACCGCAATCAGGCGAAGATCACTTTCCTCGGCGTGCCTGATCGTCCCGGTATTGCCTCGCGCATCTTTGGACCCATCGGCTCGGCGAATATCCTCGTGGATATGATCATCCAAAACGTCGGACAGGGTGACTTGACCGACCTCTCGTTTACAGTTCCCCGAGGCGATCTGCACAAGGCGCTGGATCTGGCGAATCACATTGCGAAGGACATCGGCGCCAAGAGCGTGGAGCTGAAGGACAAGATTGCCAAGGTCTCCCTCGTCGGAGTCGGGATGCGGACGCACTCAGGTGTGGCCGCGCGGATGTTCGAGACCTTGGCGGCGGAAAGCATCAACATCATGATGATCAGCACTTCCGAGATTAAAATTTCCTGCGTCATAGAGGAGCAGCATCTAGAGCCGGCTATCCGCGCCCTTCACCAGGCCTTCGGACTCGCAGGAGGATGACTGTGCGCGCAATTGAAATCTACGACACGACGCTCCGGGACGGCGCGCAGGCTGAAGACGTCTGGTTCTCCGTCGAAGACAAGATACGCGTCGCGCAGAAACTCGATGAGCTCGGGGTTCATTTCATTGAAGCAGGGTGGCCGGGCGCGAATCCCAAGGATGTGGATTTCTTCCGCATAGCGAAAACGATTCCCTTCAAGCACGCGAAGCTCGTTGCGTTCGGCTCTACCCGGCGGGCATCGAATGCTGCGCGCAACGATCCCACTCTGAAATCTCTCTTGGAGGCCAGTACGCGGTTCGTCACCCTGTTCGGCAAAAGTTGGACGCTCCACGTCACCGATGCTCTTCGGATCACATTGAAAAAGAACCTTGAATTAATCGAAGATTCTGTGGCGTTTCTAAAACAGCACAAACGCCAGGTCTTTTACGACGCCGAACACTTCTTTGATGGATATAAGGCGAACCCCGACTACGCGCTTCTGACGCTGACCCGCGCGCAGGCGGCCGGCGCCGAGCGTCTGATCTTGTGCGATACGAACGGTGGAACGATGCCATGGGAAATCAAGAAGATCGTATCCGAAGTGGCCCGTGAATTTAACGTTCCGCTCGGCATCCACGCCCATAATGACGCCGAAATGGCGGTGGCGAATTCCTTGATCGCGGTTGAGCAGGGGGCCATCCAGGTGCAGGGGACGATCAATGGCATTGGGGAGCGGTGCGGGAATGCGAACCTCTCCTCGATTATCCCCAACTTGAATTTGAAAATGAACCATGAGGCGATCGCACCTGAGCGTGTCACCAGGTTGCGCGAAATTTCACACTACGTCGCTGAGATCGCCAATCTGGTGCCGAACACCCATCAGCCCTACGTGGGGGATTCCGCATTTGCCCACAAGGGGGGAATACACATCGACGCGGTGCGTAAAAACCCGATCACGTACGAGCACATCCCTCCGGAGGCTGTGGGCAACCGGCAGCGAATGCTCGTCTCGGATTATGCGGGGAAGAGCAGTCTCGCGGGAAAGGCCGAGGAATTTCACATCAAATTGGGCAAAGACAACCCCAAAACCCGGGAACTGTTGGACACCCTCAAGGAATTGGAAAATCAAGGCTATCAATTTGAAGGAGCGGAAGGGTCCTTTGAACTCCTGATGCGCCGGATTCTTGGCACGCATGAGCCTTCTTTTCAGCTGTTGGGATTCCGCGTCATTGTGGAAAAGCGCCACGCCGAGGAAGACCCGATCTCCGAGGCGACCGTCATGGTAAAGGTGGGAACAGTGGTAGAGCACCAAGTGGCGGTGGGAGCCGGACCCGTGGACGCCCTCGATCATGCCCTGCGCAAGGCCCTCGAGAAGTTCTTTCCAGAACTGCGAGAGGTAAAGCTTCTGGACTACAAGGTCCGGGTACTGGCGGGAAACAAGGGGACCGCCTCCAAGGTGCGCGTGCTGATTGAGTCTGGCGACCAGAAGGAGAAGTGGAGCACGGTCGGAGTGTCTGAGAATATTATGGAGGCGAGCTGGCAAGCCTTGGCCGACAGCATTGAGTATAAGATGCTCGCGGAAGATCCGCCGCCTTTCGATAAGAGTTCTACTTGACTTCTTTCTGCGGGCTTCGTATCTTAATGAACTCTCAGGGAAAATGACGCATTTTGGGCGAAGTGTGAACGGGAGGAGCGCAGATGAGGAAGGCGGACCTGGCAACAGAAATCTATGAAAAAGTAGGCATTTCAAAAAAAGAAGCTGCCGACCTTGTCGAGTTAGTCCTTAATATGATTAAAGGCGTCCTTCAAAAGGGAGAATCATTTAAAATCGCAGGCTTCGGAAATTTCGTGATCCGGAGCAAGGGACCGCGCAAAGGACGGAATCCTCGCACGGGTGAGGAGATTGGAATCACGCCACGCCGCGTTGTGACATTTAGGCCAAGCCAGATCTTTAAGAAGTTTGTGAATTAGTCCGTGCCTCCCGTGACTCACATGAACGAAGCCCTGTTGTAACGCCGCCCAGAGCTGGGTGAAATGATGGTCACCTGAGGCGAGGGTGGGGCGGGATGAACAATCAGGTTAGGCGTGCCATGGGCGGACTTTCAGGAAACAACGGGGCGCCGCGGAATTCCCAGAACGACAAACTATTCTATAAGATCGGGGAGGTCAGTAAGATCACCGGCCTTCCTTCCTATGTATTACGATTCTGGGAGTCGGAGTTTGACTTTCTTCGACCTCAGAAAGGCCGTGGGCGGCAGCGGGTCTATACTCAAAAAGATGTCGAAACACTTGTACAGATCAAGCGGATGCGTTACGAGCAGGGTTATACAATCGAGGGACTCCGTCGCCGTTGGAATACTCGGCAAGGAACGCAGGAACGCAAGCCCTCGCGCGCGGCGTTGGAAGTCCTGAAGCGGGTTCGACACGACCTCAATGAAATGCTCAAGGTGTTGAACGATCAGACATAAGACAAGGCCATACTTGGCAAGCGGCATGTACGTCGGGGCGTAGCGCAGACCGGTAGCGCACTCGCTTGGGGTGCGAGTGGTCGTGGGTTCAAATCCCGCCGCCCCGACCAGTCATGCAACGCTCCCAGACCGATATCTTCACCGCTCTCGCATAAGCCTCAAGTGTTCGATTTCAATGAGCGCACTTAAAATCTTCAATACCATGACCCGTAGGAAGGAGCTCTTTGAGCCGCTCGCGTCTGGTCGGGTTACGATGTATGTGTGTGGAGTGACGGTCTACGACGAGTGTCATTTGGGCCACGCGCGAAGCGCTGTGTGCTTTGACATGATCCGTCGCTATTTGGAGCACTTGAGCTTTGAGTTGACATTCGTTAAGAATTTTACTGATGTTGACGACAAAATTATCAATCGCGCCCGGGAACAGTCCGTACCCTGGCAGACAGTGACTCGCCGCTATATCGAAGCCTACTCCCGCGACATGGGTAAACTCGGGGTGAGACACGCGACTGTTGAACCAAAAGCGACGGAGCACATGCAAGACATCGTCAACATGGTACAGGCGCTCGTCGCAAAAGGCGCTGCGTATCAAATCGATTCGGACGTCTATTTTGCAATCAAGGCGTTTCCACGCTACGGGGCATTGTCCAGGCGAAAGCTTGATGAAATGCAGGCAGGAGCGCGTGTTGAGATAGACGAGCGTAAGCGGCACCCAATGGACTTCGCTCTCTGGAAGAGCGCCAAACCGGGCGAGCCTGCCTGGGACAGCCCCTGGGGGCCCGGGAGGCCGGGTTGGCACATCGAATGCTCGGCAATGTCCATCCGTCACCTGGGTGAGACGTTCGACATTCACGGCGGGGGTGAAGATCTCATCTTCCCGCATCATGAGAATGAAATCGCCCAATCGGAAACCGCGACCGGGAAGGAATTCGCGCGATATTGGGTGCACAATGGTTTGGTCACGATCGATCGAGAAAAAATGTCCAAATCGCTGGGGAACTTCTTCACGATCCGCGAAATCTTCGAAAAGTTTCCGGCGTCGGAGCAGGTGACGGCCGAGATCCTCAGATTTTTCCTCCTGTCCACGCATTATCGGAGCCCGGTTGACTTTTCGGATGCCGCCCTTCGTCAGGCCTGGGCCGGTCTTGATAACTTCTACGATCTGTTTGTGCGTCTCAAAGAACCGGCGGTCTCCGGCTCCGCGATCGATCAAGAAGGAGATGTTCAAAGACGGCTGCTGAGTTTTTCGGAGGATTTTGAGCGCGGAATGGACGATGATTTTAACACGCCGGTGGTGATCGCTAACTTTCAAAGCCTGCGTAACGACCTCAACCGCTGGCTGCAGGAAGGACTACCACGCGAGTTGCGCGCCGCCGCACTCGAAGCCTTCCGGCATTTCGGCCAGGTACTGGGACTCTTTCAGGTGTCTCCGATGGAATGGGAATTCAGCAAAGTACATTGGGAGCCTACACAGGCGGCTGCGGATCAGCTTGAGCCGCCCGGTGGAGATTTGGATATTAAGGAAATCGAACGGCTACTTGATGACCGGAACGAAGCGCGCAGAAGAAAGGATTATGCCAAGGCAGATGAGATCAGGCTGATGTTGTCTGCACGGGGGATCATGATCGAGGACCGATCCGATGGCAGCACCCGTTGGAAGCGGTGAGCGTGAGTCACGGTGACCGGTTATACGGCATCCATCCCATCCTCGAGGCGCTCCGATCTGCGGATCGGCCCATTGAAGGAATCTACCTGCAGCAAGGCCGAAAAGGTCGTGAGATCGATGAGATTCTCAGGCTTGCGCGGACCAGACGTATCACCGTAGATTTTCGACCCCGCGAGGCGCTCGATCATTTGACCGGCTCCTCCCATCACCAAGGGGCCGTTGGGGTCGTCGCCGCCAAAGCCTACGTCTCGCTGGACGATCTCCTTGAAGGCATAGCGCCGAAGAAACAGCCACTGCTTCTGATTCTGGATGGCATCGAGGATCCGCGCAATCTGGGAGCGATCCTTAGGACGGCGGAAGCCACGGGGGTCGATGGGGTGATTATTCCTGAGCGCAGGGCGATAGGCTTGACGGCGACCGTAGCGAAGGCGGCGGCGGGTGCTGTTGAATACGTGCCGGTCGCGCGGGTCGTGAACCTCTCGCAAACCATCGAACGTTTAAAGCGGGAAAATATGTGGATCTATGCGCTGGACATTGAGGCCAAGCAAGACTTTCGTAGCCTCGACTATCGAGGCGGCTTAGCACTTGTGATTGGTGGAGAGGGACGGGGCATCCGGCCCCTTGTCGCCGAACACTGCGACGGCCGGATCCACATCCCTATGCAGGGACGGCTCTCAAGTCTCAATGCCTCAGTCGCGGCGGGTGTGCTTCTGTATGAAGTGCTTCGGCAACGCGCCGGGGGCGAACCACTTACGCGCGGCGAAACCGGATAAAACCTTCTTCGATAGCCGCCTTTAAAAGTTGCGCGGCGTTCGACACCCGGAGCTTTTTCATCATATTGGCGCGATGGGCCTCGACGGTTTTCACGCTGATTTTCAAGCGCGCGCCGATCTCGCGATTCTTCAGGCCATTCCAAATTAACTGGAGGATCTCCTGCTCCCGGTCGGTCAAAGACGCGACACCGTTTTTCTTTCTTCTATCCATAGCGCCTCAGACTCCTTTTACGTTACGTAGAACAGTGAGATACAAGGTTGGCGACGGACTATCCCATATCCAATTAAATATGTAAAGGCACATACCAGGAAAATTGGGAGGGGTCTTGCTCCGTTAGTGGGGTTCCCGTAGAATGGCTGTCAGCCTTTACTTCGGTAGTAGTATCTAGGCCAGGAGCATTAATGAATCTGCAGGTCTTGTGTCCTTCGAACTGATCGCGGCAGTTCTCTTTGGCGGACTGATCGGGAGTTTCCTGAATGTCTGCATTCATAGGCTTCCCCTGAAGGAGTCGCTGCTGTGGCCGCGCTCGCGCTGTCCCGGCTGCGCCGCAATGATTTCCTGGTACGATAACCTTCCGATTCTGAGTTATGTGTTGCTGCGAGGGCGATGCCGGGCCTGCCGCCGCCGCATCTCCTGGCGCTACCCTTTGGTTGAAGTCCTTAACGCAGCGGGCTATGGTTTGATCGTCTGGCGCTTCGGACTGTCCGCCTCCACAGTCACCTACCTTCTGCTCTGGTCGGTTCTGATCGTCATCAGCTTCATCGATCTGGACCACATGATTATCCCCGATCGCATCACGATACCGGGAATGGTCCTAGGCCTTGTGGTCGGCACCCTCCTCTTGCCGCACTGGTGGGACAGCATACTCGGCTTTGTGGTCGGCGGAGGCATACTTTACTTCATGGCCTGGATCAGTCCGTACCTGTTCGGCAAGGAAGGAATGGGCGGCGGTGATATTAAGCTGCTCGCAATGATCGGAGCATTTCTTGGATGGGTGCCGGCCATTCTTACGATCTTCCTAGGCAGCGTGCTGGGATCCGTTGTGGGGATCATGATCATGGGACTCCGGGCGATCAAACGCGAAACGCGCCTGTCCTTTGAGAAGCCGATTCCTTTTGGCCCCTTTCTATCGCTCGGAGCGGTCGTCGCGATCTTTTACGGTCAGGAGATCTTGGGCTGGTATAGAAACATTCTCAGCGGAGGCGGGTGAACATGGTCGGATACCGTCTGCGGCCGATCATGGTAGGGTGGACGGTCCTGTTCGTGCTGTTTCTCGTGACCCTGGCCTTTCAACTCCTCCTGATGCAACGGGTTCTGGACCCACGCGGAATCGCGGGTATACAACCCACCGCCAGTGTGCTGATGAAGGTATTGGCCGCGCTTCTGCTGCTTCTTCCCGCCCTCTACTGGGTTGTCTCTAGATTCGTCAACGTGAGGCAGGGCGGCGAGGAGGAAACGCCCTCGACCCCAACGGTGGCTATTGAGCACGACCGCACCGGCGTCGTCATCGACGCTTTCCGTGACGTTGTGATCCGCTTGCGCGAGAAGGAGCATGAACTGGTCAGGTTGCGCTCGGAAGCAGAGGCCCGCACGCAGGAAATTGAAAGTTACAATGAGAACATCCTTCGAAGCGTGGCCAGCGGCGTCATCACTTTTAATGAGGACTCCGTGGTCACGACCTTTAACGAAGCGGCCGGCCGAATTTTGCGGATCCAGCGGGAGACTGCCATTGGAAAGACTTGTGCCGAGGTCTTTGGGCCCCACAGCAAAGTCAGGGGGTTGTTAGACCGCGCTCACCGGCATGGCGAAATTCTCACGCGTGAGCAGTTTAAATTAGAGCTGCCCGATAGTCGGCGAATCTGGTTGGGAGTCAGCACTTCATTATTGAAGGATCGCGCCGGGCGACTGATTGGCACGACGTTTGTTTTTACGGACCTTACGGAAGTCAAAGAACTGCAGGCCCAGGTTGAGTTACGGGAACGCATGACTGTGTTGGGAGAAATGTCCGCCGGTATTGCGCACGAGTTTCGCAATTTCATGGGCACGATTCTGGGAGCCGCCAAATTGGCTGCGCGACAGGTCCCTGCGAAAGACCCGTCCCAAGAGAGCCTGAGCGCCATTCTTCATGTCGTTTCAGACATGGATCATCTGATCACACAGTTTCTCAATTTTGCAAAAAAGACTGAGCTCGATCTTAGCCCTGTCACGGTCGAGCAATGGCTCAGACGCGTTGTCGAACAGGCATGGGCCCAGTGCGCCACTCCGTCCCATCATCTGGAGATCCGCTGTCCGGCGAACATCGGACAAATCTCGATCGATGAGGTCTTGATGCGCCAGGCATTGAGCAACCTGGTGCAGAACGCAATCGAAGCGATGCCCAAGGGGGGCGAACTTCAGATTGCGACGAAAGTGATGCAGTCTCAGGCCAGTCGCCGCGAATTAGAATTGCGAATTAGTGACACCGGCTTAGGAATCCCGGGTGATCGGCTCGAGAAGATTTTTCTTCCATTTTACACCACGAAAACCAAGGGGACAGGACTCGGGCTGGCGTTGGTGCATAAGATCATCCTGTTGCATAACGGAGGGATTGATGTCGAAAGCCGGGAAGGCGAGGGCACGACTTTTCGCGTCCATTTGCCGATGGGGGAGCATCCGTGAGCATTATTTTGCTGATCGAAGACAATGAGCGAATGGCGAAGATTCTCGCGCGGCACATGGAGATCGAGGGACACCAGGTGATCCTGGCTCCGGACGCTGAGGCCGGCCTGGATTGGTTTCGCCAGAATAAAGTGGATCTGGTCCTGACGGATTTGAAACTTCCAGAAAAAACGGGATTAGAGGTGCTGCAAGCTGTAAAAGACGAAAACCCGATGATTCCGGTCGTCATGATGACGGCACACGGGACCATCGAGACCGCAGTCAAAGCGGTTAAGGAGGGCGCGTTCGACTTTCTCCAGAAACCGGTCGATCCAGAACATCTATTGTTAACCATCGGCAAGGCGCTTGAGACCCGTCAGCTTGTCACGGAGAATCTCCTCCTGAAGGAACAGTTACTGCAAAGGCGAGAAGCAAAGCTCATTGGCCAGAGCCGCGTTCTTACCGAAGCCCAGGAGAAGGCCAGAAAGGTGGCTGGGGGAACGACCACTGTCCTCCTTCGCGGGGAAAGCGGTACCGGCAAGGAGTTGTTCGCAAGGTTGATTCACGATCTGAGCCCCAGAAAGAATAGTCCCTTCATCGCTATCAATTGTGCGGCGATCCCTAAGGATCTTTTGGAGAGCGAACTCTTCGGTCACGAGAGGGGCGCCTTCACAGGCGCGACAGCCCGCAAGATCGGAAAGTTCGAGCTTGCTGATGAAGGCACGATCTTCCTGGACGAGATCGGCGATATGGAACTGGGCTTGCAGGGCAAAGTCCTTCGTGTCCTTGAAGGCGATCGCTTCATGCGCGTCGGGGGCACCACCAAAGTAAAGGCCGATGTTCGCCTGATTGCGGCGACGAACAAGGATTTGGAAGCAGGAGTGACGACGCAAACATTCCGGGCGGACCTTTTTTACCGGCTGAATGTCTTTCCCATCGTGATGCCTCCCTTGCGCGACCGGCGGGATGATATTCCTCTGTTAGTGGAGCACCTGCTCGGCGTGTATGCCCGCGAGCTGAAGAAGGACGTCAAGAGCGTCTCGCCGGAAGCATTGGCTCTCATGATGCGTCTTCCCTGGACAGGAAATGTGCGCGAACTGCAAAACTGCATCGAGCGAGCCGTGATCCTGTGCGATGGCCGTGTCGTCAAACCCGAGCACTTAGGGGTGAACATGACGACATCTCCTGGCGTGGAGGAACCCTCCATGAACGCGGGGTTGCAGGCGGTGAGCAGTGCGGCGTCGCGCGCCGCGGAAACCAAGCTCATTGAACGGGTCTTGGGAGAGACGGGGGGCAATAAATCGCGAGCCGCTGAAATTCTGCAGGTCAGCTACAAGACGTTGCTGACGAAGGTCAAGGACTATGGCCTGGACCGCGACTGATGCCTCGACTAAGGCACTGGGACCCTCAGCCATGCCGACGGCGTTGAAGTACAAACACGATGCGTCGCCGTCTGTCGCCGTCGGGGACGTCACAGAGGTAGCGGATCCGTGGGCCACCTGTTTCTTGACGAGCATGATCATACGCTTTCTGGATGGCGTCCAGCCGGCCACCGCAGAGGTGGATTATCAACGGGTCATCGGGGCGGCAGAGGGCTTTGATCATATCCATGATCCCAGGAGTTTCCTGCTCGATCCCAACAACTGGGTTCCCTATGCCGTCCTCCGTGAGCTCATCCGACGCAGCGAGGTAGCCAGCGGGCAGAAAGATATCACCTACCGTGCCGCCCTTGCGTTTTTTGCCTGCACTGAGGGCCGACAACCGGCGCTGATTGAGACAATCGCTCGGTACCTCGACGATGTCACCGCCGTTGTCCGATGCTCTAAGCTCTGGGGCCCTGCCTATAGCAACTACTTAGAGATGCAAGCGTTTGCTCGCGCGGACGAGATCAGGACACTGTATATTCTGGTTCGTTTCCTGCCATCTGTGGAGCCTGCGATCGGGACGAGTCTTCTGGTAAAGGGCAATATAGAAGGGTTCTCGAAGCTCTATCCGTTCGTCGAAAAAGTATCCTGCGAAGAGGAATATTCTCAACTAAAACTTTCCACGGTTATCGCCGAGTTTGGCGATCTGTACCTGCTTGATCAAGCGAAGACAAAGAAAGGCGCCGGTTTGTTGACCATCAAGGAGCGCGCCACGGGTACGATTGTCGCGACCGCGCGATCACACGCACTGGGTGTCGAACCTGTTGAGGGCTGGCAAGGAGGTCGGGCGTTGGCCTCTGATCGCGCAGAAACGGAAAAGAGGGAGCACAGCGCGCTGAAAATTGTGACCGGCGGAGTGTTGCGCAACGGCCGGCTGGAATTCATTTTACGGGAAGGCGCGTTGTTCGATGCGCCATATACGCGGTATCGATTTTGCTGGGACGAGCGAGCGGAGCGCCCTCTGGACCACAATCCAAAACAGGCAATGTCTCAGCGGTTGTTCGAGCATCTCGGAGGACTCCAAAGCACCCAACGCCGAACCCTGGGCATTTTTATCCGTAACCGGGCCCTGCTCGAGGAGAATGCCCATCTGCGTGACGAACTCTATGGTCGTACTGAAAGCGGGGGCATGATCGGTCAAAGCCGTGCCTTCCAGGATCTGCTCGGTCTTGCGCGCACGGTGGCACGTACCGATGCAACAGTGTTGCTGACGGGGGAGACGGGCACGGGCAAGGAGCAGACGTCACGGCTCATTCATCAGCTGAGCCCTCGCCGCGGGGGTCGATTTCTCGCAGTCAACTGCGGCGCGCTGGCGGAAACTCTCCTGGAATCGGAGTTGTTCGGGCACGAGCGTGGCGCCTTTACCGGGGCGGTTGCGCAAAAAAAAGGTAAATTCGAACAGGCGGATGGCGGGACGCTCTTCTTAGATGAGATCGGCGAGATCTCTACAGCGATGCAGATTAAGCTGCTGCGCGTTTTGCAAGAACGAGAGTTTCAACGTGTAGGCGGACAGCAGGACATTAAAGTAGACGTCCGCATCATCGCTGCTACGAATCAAGATCTGCCCGGACTCGTTGCTGACCGCAAGTTCCGACAAGACCTGTTCTATCGGCTGCATGTGTTCCCAATCCGTTTGCCGCCACTGCGTGAGCGGATCGAGGATATCCCCCTCATCTCTGAACAGATCATCGCACGGCACGCGGCCGCTCAAAAAAAGCATGTGCGAGGATTACACTCCGAAACTATACAGATCATGATGAAATATCCGTGGCCAGGCAACATCAGGGAACTTGAAAATGCGCTCGTGCGGGCGATCACGCTGGCACCGTCAAAGGTGACGATGCTCGGTCCGGAGTATTTGCCGTCAAATCTGCGGGAAGCCCAGGCGCCGATCTCCGGGGCGGGGCTTGAGGACGTCGTTGAACGCCTGGAGTGGCCCTTGGTGACTCAGGCACTCAAGTCCGGCAAGGGTCTGACCGGCTTCATCGAGAGGATCGAGTGGAGCCTGATCCGCCGCGCCATCAAAGAAAACGGCGGCAACAAGACCCAGGCCGCACGATTGCTTGGCCGCACGTATCGTTGGTTGCGGAAAGCTGAGACCCAGATGCCGGATCCATGACGCCATCAGCATTGGAGGCCGACGCAGCGGATCCGGCCGCTGTCGCTTCGCTTCCCGCAAAAATCATAGACTGTCACGTTCACTTAGCCGCACTTCCAGATGGCCCGAACGGCTGCCACATCTCTCGCGGAATGCTTCACAGTCCGCTGTTTCGCTTTCTGTTGTGGAAACATGATCTAAAGGCGACGGACCCCGAAAGCTGCAACCAAAAATACGTGAACCAGCTTCGGGACGAGCTTGCACGCTCACAATACGTCGGCAAGGCGATTCTGTTGGGCATGGATGGGGTCTATGGACGAGATGGAAAGCTAGACCTAGGCGAGACGGATTTCTTGATCGGCAATGATTACGTGTTGGACATAGCCAGGCGCCATCCCAATGAGTTCTTGCCAGGAGTCTCAATCAATCCCCGACGGCGCGATGCAATTGAGGAGTTGGACCGTTGCGTGGAAGCCGGCGCTGCATTAGTAAAGGTTCTGCCCAATATCCAAGGGTTTGATCCTTGTGACCGGTCATTCATTCCGTTTTACAAGGCCATGGCGCATCGTCGGATTCCCCTACTGAGCCATGTTGGATACGAGTTCAGTCTTGGTGGAAAGGATCAATCGGCGGGAGACCCGAATCGCTTACGCGTGGCGCTGGAGGAAGGGGTCACCGTAATCGCGGCGCACGGCTGCAGCCGAGGGCTATTCTTCTACGAGAAGTTCTATCCCACCTTGTTGGAACTGGCCCGGCGGTATCCGCGCTTCTACACCGATCTCTCCGCGCTGACCCACCCCAACCGGTTTGGTATGCTGCTCCGACTGCGCCATCATCCCGAACTGTCCGACCGGTTGTTGTTCGGCACCGATTATCCGCTGGCGGTGTTCCATTTTCCGTGTTGGGGACGCGTCCCGCTGCTGGCCTTTAAGAACATCTTGCGAACCACGAACCGCTTCGACAAACAGTATTTGATTTTAAAGGCGCTCGGCATCGGCTTCCGCTCCTTCGACCAGCTTGCTGCCGCTCGGTAAGGGCGAAGCATCATCACGCTCTCTATCAGCTTCCAGGCAGTAGCGCGTTACATGATATTTCTAAAGTGGGCAATGGTTCCTGAAGAGCATTGCCCATTGCCCCAGTGAACTGGCGTTCAGGGTGATTCAAAAACTGCTACAGGACTTCCACTAACCGCGCTCTAATCCTGCTGGATTCGTTCACAGGCACGGCTTTTGTATGTCTGTGGCAGCAGAACAAACAAAGCAGTAACGACCCACAATCTGTGGGTGCACAATTTAACCAGGGAGGTTAGTGATGAATGCGATTGCGATCTTAGTCATGGCGATCAGTGTCTCGTTATTTACGTGGGCCGTGAGCCCCGCGGATGCGAAAAGCGAGCGCCGGACGTATTCGAAGCCTTCTCAGAGCACAGTCAAGGACAGCAGTCATGAAATATCCTTTGAAGTTATGCGGATGCTTTCGACGGGCATGACCAAAGGGGAAGTCATCAGCCATGCAGGTCCTCCCCGCCACATGTTTAAACGTGCCCGGGCGGCCACGTGGGTCTACTCTACTGCCGATCACTGGATCATCGAACTCACGTTTGGAGGGGAGCGAGTATCACATATTAATTGGTCACGACCGTAGGAGTTGCTGTTACGCCCACGTGTTGTGCGAAGGATTGACGCATCGTTCCAGGTGAATGCCATTCCATAAGGGTTCTCCAGCCTAGTATTCTTCGCTAGTCTCCCAGTGTTTATGACCAGTGGTTCCAGTGACACTTCCGGCCTAGTACTCACTCGGTGCGCAGGGGCTCTCTACCCCTGGCATCCAGGAAACCCCCTACTAACGGAAGCAAGGACGTCTGAATGATGACGTTCTATCTCTGCACAACCGTTCATGTGTGGGTTGTTCTTGTGAAGCGGCATGGCGTTGCGAAAACGAATATAACCAGTAGCCGTGCAGCCCGCGACGTGTCGTTTCCCGGCCGCCCGCATGGATCCTGACCGCGCTACAGCTCGAGCTCAGCGCAGGCCATGCTGATGCTGTAGGTACGATCCTTTGACAGGAAGGCACAAATATTGACATTGCTGTCATCATCCACAGTGCAGCGAGAAGGAGAAGCAACGATGTCAAAGCGGATAACAAAGATCGGTGAAACAGGCACCACGATTACCGAGCTGATGGTCTCGGTTGCAGTTGCGGGACTGTTATTGGGGCTTATGGCCTCGGGACTTCAGGGCATGGTAGATCATGTAAACCTCCAAGCCGCAACCTCAGAAGTCGTAGGAGATCTTCGTTATGCGAGGATTCTTGCTATGGAGGAACGACAACCTATCGAAGTCTCGCTCGATACAGGTCAGATTACTGTCACGCTCCTGCGTAATGGCGATTCCACGAAGCCCGTGCAAGCTCCGCGTTTTTTGAGTCAACGGAGTGTGCGCGTCATGCATTCAACCGGCGGAGCATCCTTATCGTTCAGCCCATACGGGACGAGCGCCACGCCTACGACCTTGACCTTAGAAGGGCGCAATGGCGATCGCCGGGTCGTCACCGTCAGCCTGACCGGCATCGTGCGTGCCCGATGAGGAGCTGGAAGGAGGATCACGGCTGCACGCTGGCGGAGGTACTTGTCTCCATGTCCATCCTTTCAATTGTCTTGACTGGAAGCTTTGGAATGTTCGCCGTAACTGAAAAAAGCACAGCGGCTGCCGCCAAAAGCTTAGCTATGACGGCGTTAGTTGAAAGCAGAATCGAAGTGTTGCGATCGGTACCGTATCAGTCGTTAAGTGCTCCTGATTTTGACGGCGACGGAACGGCAGATCTGGTATTCGAAGAAAAAGATGCAGGCGTGTTTTTAGGACAGCAGACAATCCAGCACATTCTGCTGACCTACACATTGATTCTTGATCAGCCGCAGTTGGTCCGGTCAAGGGCGGCGACGATCAAAGTGACAGCCGACTGGAAGGACCCCGACGGTCGCCCTCGAACGGTTCGATTTGGTCTTCGTCGTGCCAACCCTGTGTACAGCGGAGGATCATTATGAACCCGTGGCTGTCTCGGTCGAAAGGCAACGCTGAACACGGATCATCGCTCTTGGAGACAATGATTGCCGCGGCGTTGGGCCTAATCATTACCTCTGCGGCACTCCAAGCGTTTGTTCTTCACCACGGATATTTTCTCGCTGAGGCTGGGAAAACCGAAATGCAGCAAGACCTGCGCGCCGGTGTTAATCTGATGGGCGCCGAGTTACGACTTGCTGCTCCTATTACTTCGATGCAAGCGGATGGAGTGGGGTTCAGGGCGAACGTTAATGCTGTGCGGGGGACCGTATTGGATCACGTCCCTCAGGGGCAGACTTCTGTGCACGTGACCTCAAGCCAAGGTTGGAGGCGCGGCAAAACAGTTCGCTTTTGCAGCGCTTTGACATGCGAAGAGCACCTTCTCGCCCGCGATGGCACAGCAGGGCATCTGACATTGTCGGACCCCATCCTTCATGATTTTCCTGCCGGCAGCCAGGCGGAGGTGATCAATGAGATCCGTTATTACTTAAGCAAAACGTTATCGAGGCAATCACAAGTTAATGCGTGAGGTGGATCATGGAGCGAATCCCCTCATCGAGCACGTCGAAGAGTTCTCCTTATCGTTTCTCAGAGGCGACGGGAGATCGGCTGATCGAAAGGAAGACGTTCGTCTGGTGCATCTGCAGATTCGAACGAGCGGAGTTAATGGACGCGGGGGACGAATCTGTTCGAACCTACCGCCAGGATATGGGAGTGAGGGCATTATGAGCAGCCGGTGGACTGAAAAAGGGGCGGTACTGCTTACGACACTTCTCTTGGCATTGCTTCTTTCGCTATTAGGAGGGGTGGCCATTAACTTTGCAATGACAGAAACCGAAGGCGCCGGGCGTCAGATCAAGGAATCTTCTGCTCGTCTGCTGGCGGAGAGTGGGGTGGAACAGGTCGTTGCCTGGTTGAATCATGGGCAGCTTCCCGGTTACGAAGGCGTCAGTCTACCAGCCTTTACCGGCACAGCCGCCAAGCCGGATGTTTCCTATGATGCCGTTCTCGCTGAGAATGATAGGTTCCTGCATGATGCTTCCGTCGGAGTCTTTCGAGACTCTGGGCGAAATCGGACGGATTGAACGAATCATCGTATATGCATCTAGACGCCCGGAGGGACTCTGCGCCGTTGAAGTGACGTCTAAAGCCGTAGGTGGTGTGCGCCGGTCCGTGTCCCTGGAATTGGGCGCCACGAATATCGCCCCGTTGGGGGCTGCTGTTCAACTGGGAGGACGGCCTCGGATAATCGGGGAGACAACACCCCGTGTGATGGCACACTGGGGCCCGATCAGGATCACCGGCGACATATCCTTGGGCCGAAGCGATCAAACTCCAAGAAGATCCGCCCGCGCAGCGGTGACAGGGGTCGGGTATGGTGAAGCGGGTACCCTTCTGGAGGACAGATGGCTGGAAGTCTACGTCGGCGGGGTCGCGCAGTTTGACGATGTTGAGTCAGGCCCTCCTTCCAATGTCCATGCACATCAGGACCCGATCCCTGGGCTTGCCTATCGACCCGTGGCGGTATCAAAAATTTAAAGACCTGGCAATAAAATCGGGGTCGTACTATGTCCCTGATCATTCAGGGCGACTCTATCGGGATGGCGTCATGGATCCCGCGATGGCTCAAA
Organism: Nitrospirota bacterium; assembly: GCA_963788195.1. GTDB lineage: Bacteria > Nitrospirota > Nitrospiria > Nitrospirales > NS-4 > NS-11. Next base: position 797,320 of record CAWBGA010000017.1, on the reverse strand, counting down.
CACCGGATGAGGTCTTCGGCAATAACGGACTCCCCTCCGGATTGATCTTTGTCGACACACTGGATACCGCGCCTCCCTCATCGGATAACCTGCCGACGCTCGTCGTGAATTCCCCCTACATGGAAGGCGTATTCTTTGTGAATGCGCATATCGTGCTGAATCCTCAAGGTGATGGCAAAACGATTTCGGCTTTGTCCCCGCCATCGGATGGGACAAGCAATCCAGGCTCCCGTGTCCCGGTGCGTATTTCGACTGTCAATGTTCAGGGAGTTCTCCATGCCGCGGGTACTGTCTCTACGGACAAACAAGTGCGGATCTTCGGTTCACTGGTGGCTGAACAGGGACTGACTGGCGGAGGGCTCGTGGAAAGTTGGTACAACTATGACATGGGCCGTGGGTTCTTTCACGGACTTCCGACAGTCTTCCCGCTGTCCGGAAGCTGGCGCGAATGGGGAAGTTAAATACCGTTCTCTTTTTTAAGCAGGAACGTCGATAGCGGGCCTCCGCTTTCGCACAAAAGATTGAATCTCCCCCCTGGAGAGAATCTCCGGCGCGCCGATGAAAATCGTTTCGTAACACGCGTCTTTTTCCGCCTTGGCTTTCAGGAGTGTGCAAAACGTAAGCGCGTGTCCTGCTCGGCCGGGTCCCAAAAACTTTTTTTCACTGCCCCTATCAAGCAGCGCACCCGCGGCTCCCCGTCCGTGCTTGGCGACATGACTGAATCGTCACGTTGGGCTTGCCCTTAGATGCCCCGCTCGCTCCCCGCCCCATGCCTTCAAAACACCTGTCTTGATATTCACAGCAGCGGTTTGCGCAGGAGGCAGCGACCCGGCGAAAATCGCCGGCGAATAACTGCATCATACGGGCCGGTTGTAAAGATAACACTCCTTTTTGTATATGTCGGCAACAATGGTACACGGATACTGCGGATCATCATTCACGTACTTCGTGGTATGCGGGATATGACCGTCACGATAGCCCAGGATGTTTTCCATGAACACCCCAGACCAGCAGGAGTCGTGCATCTCGTCGGTGAGTTCATTGCACTGTTCTAACGCGACAGGCAGTTCGTAATTCGTGGCGGCCATGAGGCCGTGGCCGATCCCGTGCCCGCATTGTTCACTGTTATAAGCGTTCAGTTCTGCCCGGCAGATGACCCACATCGTCGGCAAGCTGCGCGGTCCCGCGCTCTTTGAAATGGCTTCAACCGCTCCGTGGAAGCCGCCGCATGACATTCGCGGGGCAGAGATCGGAATGCTTCCATGGCGAGATTTCATAAGCGAACCGCCCGGCCTTATGGGCCGGCTCATGGCAGTCGCCGCCTGCCAATCCAAGGGTGTGCAAGCGGGTAACTGTCTGTTGTAGACCGTGACGTCTCACGTACGCATTGAGTGCCTCATCGTTCTTGAATATATCTTCTCCGTCTCTCTGCGGGGCTTCAGCGGCCGTACGCTTGCGCTTCCTTGAATTGGACGTTTCGCTGTAGTGGCCGCAGTGCTGGATGGCATCTCCTGCCGGCCCCTTGAAAACACGCTGCGCGGTTGCGCCCTCTAAAGTCACGCATTTTCCCAGAACCACCGAGGGTCGGTGGCATGGGTCCTCAACGCATATCCAATACGGTGATAGCAAACCTTTCGATAGGCGGAATCCACCGTATGCAAAACTTTTGGCCCGTGCGACCTCCACTTCGTCAGAATTCAAAATGTTGTCAATGGCGCCGAATACGCATTGGTCACGGTGACCCCGGGGAAATTGGAGGCACAGATCCCATGCGATGGCCTCGGGTGTCTTCGTGCCGTTGTTCCCGGCGCTGGCCGTCGAAACAGCATGCTCATTCACGGGGGACAGTGCTGAAGGCTGCGGGCTTTTGAAAATCACCGCAAAGATTATGAGAGTGCCGAGTAAGGAACTCCCACGATCGCAACAATTAAAACTGGGCGCTTGAAGGAGAATTTCATTGAACTGCCTGGCTTACCGAGAGGCCCTCGCGGGACAGCGCAAGACGCGAAGAGCCTATAGGGAAGTCTAACACTTCAGTAGCGACCATCATAGATAAATTACCTAGCTATAATTACGGTTCAAACCTGATGATTAACAGCCAACAGACCTCTAGTTTTGCGCTTTCCGTCCCTGGCGGGAATGGGGAATTAATCCTGAGGACGCGAGGCGAGCCGACCCTAACTGAAGACCGTTCTCTTTTTCAGGCAGGACGTTCGATAGGGAGCTTCAGCTTTCGCGCAGAAGTCTTGCATCTCCCGCATGGTTGGAAGAATCTGCGGCGCGCGGCTGAAAATCGTTTCGTAACACGCGTCTTTTTCCGCCTTGGCATTCAGGAGTGCGCAAAACGTAAGAGCAGGTTCTTGTCCGGAGGGGTCCCAAAAGCTGTTTTGCACGGCCCCGATCAAGCAATTGATTCGAGGCGCATCTTTTGGGGCGTGAGTACAGGACTGAATCGCGCCGGCCACCCGGCCTCTATGCACACCCCCCACTTCCCGCCCCATGCTTTGGAAGCAGGAATCCTGGAACTGTGCCGGGGCGTTCGCGCACGCTAATCCGACGCGTCGAAAATCAGCCGCGAACAATTGCATCATGCGGCTGGGTTGGTAAAAATAACACGCCGATTTATATTTTTCAGCAACCATAGTGCAGGGATAGTGCGGATCGTCATTCAAATATTTCGTCGTGTGTGCGCCATGCCCCTCATGACCGCCGAGCCCGCCGACGATGTTTTCCATGAACACGCCCGACCAGCAGGAGTCGTGCATCTTTTTGTTGAGCGCGTTGCACTTTTCCAACGCTTCGGGGAGTTCGTGGTTGGCGGCGGCCATCAGGCCATGCCCGATCCCGTGCACGCATTGGTGACTGTAAAAGTGGTTCAACTCAGACCGGCAGATGACCTTCACGTCGTCCGCGAGATGCGTTGTGCCGCGTTCCTTGAAGTAGGCTTCCACGGCCCCGTGAAAGCCGCCGGCATGACATTCGCCGGGAATGGAGCTGAACACTTTCATAGAAAAGATACTGTATGCAAACCGGCCGGCCTTATGGGCCGGCACATGACAGTCGCCGCCTGCCAATCCAAGGGTGTGTAAGCGGGTAACTGTCTGCAGTAGCCCATGACGTCTTACGTACGCATAGAGGGCCTCATCGTTCTTGAAAATATCATCTCCGTCTGTCTGCGGGGCTTCAGCGGCCCTTAGGCTTGCACTTCCGTGAATTGGATGTTTCGGCGCGGTGGCCGCGGTGCTCGATGGCATCTCCTGGCCGGCCCCTTGAAAACATGCCGCCGCGTCTGCGCCCTCTAACGTCACGCACTTTCCCCGAACCACCTCAGTGTCGGTAGCCTGGTTCCTCAAGGCAAATCCAACGCGCTGATAGCAGATCTTTCGATAGGCGGAATCCACCGTATTGCAAAACGTTTTGGCCCGTGAGACTTCGACTTCGTCGAAATTCAAAATGTTGTCAATTGCGCCGATTACGCAGGATTCTCGATGGTCTCGAGGAAATCTCCGGCATAGGTCCCATGCAATGATCTCGAGGCTTTTTCCCATCGGTATGATCTGCCAGCGAGGGCTGCCAGGCAGGATTGGTCACCATAAGACCGATGCTTTGCAGGCACGCCGACACGTATGGATCCGGAGCCTTCAGGCAGGCGTCGGCGGCTTTTGTGACATTGTTTTCGAAAAACTTCATCAGCCAGCCGGCATGGTTGATGAAACATTCTTGCCGGTATTTCTCTGCGACGACATTGCAGGGCGCGAGTGGATCGGTCCGTGAAAAACCCTGTCGCAGCGTGCTGCCTTTCAGGCTGGCGTTTACATTTTCCATAAATACGCCTTGCCAGCAGCCGTCCTGTCCGTTGTGGGTTTCCAGCGTATCGCACGCGGCTAGGGCTTTAGCCAAATCGTAGTTCTGTGCCATGAGAACGCCGTGCCCGACGCCGTGATAGCAATAGAAGATGAATTTCAGGGAATACGATTGATCGAGCGAGCCGCAAATCAAACGTGCGGCGCTGTCCGTGGCCTTTGTCTGGCCAAGCGCATATTGAAAAAACCCATGCTGGCAGCCGTAATTAAAGAATGTCGGGCACAGGAGAAAAGCACGACCGTTAATACCGAACCGCTCGGCGGTTTTTTGCCCGATCTCATGGGCGAAATGATGATCGTCGGCGGCTAAGCTGACCAGCTTCTGGTCCTGGAGTCTGTGCAAGACGTCAAAAGACGCCCGCGGGCCATTCTTTTCCGTGATCCCAAGTAAGACCTTCTGGAAGCATGGAAGTTCGCTCGCCGGGCATTGGCGCACGACCTGCTCATAAAGGTCCTTCACATCATAGTTCGCGGCCTCCGCGGCTTCCAATAGGCTCGCATTGGGGCGGACCGCGCTTGGGGAAACAAGATGGTGATGCTCGGTCGGCTGTTCCTGGCTTTTCGAAAGCACGCGAAAGGTTCCAAGACTTGCGGCTACTGCAATCACAATGACGGATAAAAGTAAAACCGTACGTCTGCCGGGGGATTTCATTGTGCTGTTCTTTGGGGTGTCCATGCCCTGGCGGAAAACCCTACAAGCATGGCGATCCTCGGACAACGGACCCTTTTCACGGTACAAGATAATAATTAGTAATTCAACCTTATTTCACGAAATGCCGTGCCCAAGCTTCGCTGCTGAGAGATCGGGAGGCATGAATGCAACTGGCAGCTTGGTCGAAATTTAACGTGGAACGCCGTCGCTGGCAGGAATCTGCCGTCCTGTTCCTTTGAAGAGCGGAATTGGCATGGTTGTTCGGTCGAGAGCTTCCTAATGTGAGAAGGATATTACAGAGATCCAAACCTCACTAATAGGCCGTATATGTAATTAACTAGGTTATTATTCCATCAAAGTGGCTGTTATCTAGAGGCTTTTCCTGGTCGGTTGACTGTTGGGATGCCTATAGCACGGGTCTTGCTATTCCTTTGCCGCGGAGGGGCGCACTTCGCGCCCAGGAGATAAGCTTGAAAACAGAGCAAAAGCACATGTTACGGACCGTCAAACACCATAAAAGGCTACAGTCTCCTAGAAATGATGGTGGTCATGGCCATCATTGGAGTTCTCGTCGCCGTCGCCGTACCCAACTTCATTATCTGGAATCAGAAGCACAAGCTCAAGTCCGACGTGGCGAACTTGGCGGGCACTCTTGCCTTTGCTCGGATGACCGCCATCAACCAGAACACTCCGGTAGTGGTCAATGTCTCGCAAGTTCTCCCGGCGCCGGTGACTGTGACATTTCACACTCCACTCGGAGCCCCCATCGACATGCTCCCGACAATTACTATGGATCCAATAATCCGGTTGACAGATGCCGTAGGAGGCGCCGCGGTATCACCCCAGGACATGAGATTCAACAACATGGGCACATGGGTGAACACGGCAAATCAATGCAATAATATATGCATTCCCGGCGCGTGTCCGTCGAATCCGCAAGTGCTGAATTTTCGCAACGCCGGCACGGACAACTTTCGGATCGTGGTCCTGCAAACCGGCAAGATCATCTGGTGCTATATCCCTACGTGTACTCAATAGTGACGAGGATGAAACCCGTGAATAGGTTAGAACGCGTTCGCAGCCAAGACGGCTTCACGATGATCGAAGTGCTCATCGCGATGGTCTACATGACCATCGGCCTGCTCGGGATTATCGCTATGGAAGATGTGGCCCTGTCGCGAAATGTCGATGCAAAGCGGATTACCATTGCGACAAATCTCGCCACAGAGATGCTCGACCGTATTCGGCTGAATTCGCCGGCAAATATAAACCCGTTGCTGACGCCGCCAGTCCCCACTTCTCCCTATCTGTATCACGGGATTGTGGCATGTGCGGCGGTGTATCCGGCCAATTGCGCGGGCCAAGCCTTCCCGGCAAATGCTGGAAATACCGCGGGAGCGCCTCCACCCAATGCGCCCGGCCTGGGGAGATTATCGACAATGGTCAGATCGTTTCGCAGTGACTGATGCCAACGGCCAGCCGTTGCTTCCGAACGGTGTAGGAAGTGTTTCCTCAGCCCTTGTCGGCGTGCCGGCCTTAGGTCAGGTGCAAATCGATGTCACCGTACAGTGGGACTCAGGATTTCGTACGGCCGGCGCTCACATTGAGCACGATAGTCGCGCCGCTATGATCTTTGACGGCCGCATAACTTTTGGGGAGCAAGAATGAAAGCCAAATTGCCGCCATTTTTCGGAAAAACGCACCGCCAGATCCCCGCGGATTTACGCTGCTCGAAGTGATGCTAGCGGTCGTATATCTGACCGTTGGGCTGTTGGCAACTGCCGCCATGATTGATATTGCGCTTTCGCGGGGCGTCGATGCGAAACGGTTGACGATTGCCTCCAATCTCGCCACCGAAATGTTGGACCGGATGCGCTTTAACAGCCCAGGGAATGCGGCGGCGATCGGGGTCTTGTACCCGGGGGTGCCTTTTTCTTATCACGGCATGATTGTCTGCTCAGACCCGGCGAACTTGTACGATTCCCGCTCTCAACTGTCCTGTCACATTTGCTGGTATTTGCACCGGACCTGTGTCGGGAAATGCTGTTGCTCAGCCCTCGTCAACGGAAGTCTCATTTTCCGATTTTAGCCAGTGGGGGAACGATGTCTCCGTCAGGGATTCCAATGGAGTCCCGTTACTACCCAGTGTGGTCGGATGGGTTACGCAAGGCGTCGTCGGTCCGCCACAGTTGGGCATCGTTCAAATCAATGTGGACCTTCAATGGAATACGGGTTTGAGAAGACCGCACGTGACCCAATATACGATGGTCGCGAATGCCGGAGGCTTGACCGGAGGCTTGGCTGGGGGAGCCACGCTCTTACCCCCTCCGCCGGGACCGGTGCCGCCACTGCCGCTCGTAAATGTCCCGCCAGTGCCGCCAGCGGCGCCGCCGCCACCGCCGCCGCCGCCACCGCCACCGCCACCGCCGCCGCCGCCACCGCCGCCGCCACCGCCACCGCCGCCACCGCCGCCACCGCCGCCGCCGCCGCCGCCACCGCCGCCACCGCCGCCACCGCCGCCGCCGCCGCCACCACCGCCGCCGCCGCCGCCGCCACCCGGAGGGCCGTCGCCGCCACCGCCACCACCGCCGCCGATCGATCCAGGGCCGCCGCCGCCGCCACCGCCGCCGCCGCCGCCGCCACCGCCGCCGCCGCCGCCGCCGCCACCGCCGCCGCCGCCGCCGCCACCACCACCGCCGCCGCCGCCGCCGCCACCACCGCCGCCGCCGCCGCCGCCGCCACCGCCGCCGCCGCCGCCGCCGCCACCGCCGCCGCCGCCGCCGCCGCCGCCCGCAAGGTGAACATGGAGGATGTGATGCAAGACAGAAGTGAACGAGGCTTTACATTAATCGAGCTGATGGTTGCCCTTGCTGCCTTTGCCATTATTTCTGTGGCAGGGTTTGCGGTCCTGAACACCGGACAACGATCAGCCATGAGCAATGACCAGACGGTACAGATCCAACAAAATGTCCGGCTGGCGATGGATCTGATCGCCCGTGATGTCCGAATGTCCAGTTTCGGCAATCCGGCTGCAGGGTCATTCCTCGGATGCGCGAACACGATCAACACCGGTGACAATGCGCCGGCTGAAGATTTGGGACCGGACAGGATCGCAGTGATGACGGTCTTTCAACAGGTTGGGATCCTTACAGCACCATTTACGGCGGGGAATATCATTAACGTCAGCGCCCCCGGTCCCGCCGTCAATGATGTCATCTCGCTGGAAGGGACATTCACCGCAACCGTCAACGGTGTGGGCCCTGTGACGCTCAGTCGGGCTGTCGTCGCGCCGACAAATTATGCGGGTGGCGCAACGGCAGGGACAGCAGTCGTCGAGATCAAGTGTATCACCTATACGGTCTCAGGAGCCCTTGCGACGCCACCCTATCAACTGCTCCGCGCTATCAATGGCGCAGCAGGAGTGGCAGTGGTAGATGGCATTGAATCCCTACAAATTGCATACGCGCTGGATACGAACAATGACGGGATCATCGACGATCAGCCGGGAGGGGCAGTCGGTATCGCCTTGATCCCGGACTGCAAAGACTTTGTTCCAAATGATAGTTGGGCGAGTACCACCTGCCCGTTGCAGGTGGGCGCGGGATCCCAAAGCATGGCGCTGGGGACCGCTGAATACGCAGCCGCCAATGCGACGCCCTCGGCCATCCGCCAGATAAGGCTCACGGTCGTCGGGCGGGCGACCCCTCCTGCGAATGCGAACGTTTTAGGCAACTGTTGGAGAGACGCCACCTTCACGGGACCGGCTCTACTTCAAGTGGAGGACCAGTTACTGGCAGAACCCGTTACTTGCGGCGTGCAGGGCGGAATTCGACGCAGAGCCCTGATGCGAATGGTGACGCTACGGAATGGGAGCAACTTGTAGCGCAAATGAGGAAAGGCTGAATTATGAGAAGGCTGATGTTAAAAAAGCAGGCGATTTTGCGACAGGAAGACGGAATCGCCATGCTCACAATACTCATGTTGACGGTGATCCTGACCGTGATCGGTATCGCGGCAATCACCACGACGACGATGGACCTCAAATTGGCGGGCGGCGAGAGGCTGCGAGAAGGCAGCATCAATACCGCCGAGGCGTGTTTGAGTACCTCCGTTCAGATCATCCAGCAGACCCTTGCCAACTCAGCCATTCCGGCGAGCATTCTGGGATTGCCGACTCCTGTGATCTGGCAGGCCCCGCTTGAATCGGAAATCATGGGGGTGCCGGGGTTCGAACAGAATGCGGACACTGCCGACTGGCAGGCTGTGCCGGCTGCATCGATCGCGCCGAACGCACAAATTGTTGTCGGCGGTTTTACCGTCAACATTGATATTGACCGGCTTTTCGCCAGGCCCAAGCCGGGCAGTTCGTTGGCTTTCGCCGCAGGGTATGAAGGCACCGGCGCAGGGGCCGCAGGAGGAGGCGTGGAAGTCCTCTATCGAATCAGCTGCTACTCCTTTGGAGGCTTGAACACTTTCGGTCAAGTCACCGGGGTGTACGCGTGCGTGGCGACCGGAGAGAGTTGCCAACGCAAGATCTAGCATGAAGGGAAAGACAAACATGGACAAGCGCACAACAAGGATCTTGCGGCTACAGCGGTTTGCATCCGCCGGCATTGGCCGCGCCTTGATCCTCGGATTATTGATCTGTGCGGGCGCCGTCGAAGCGCACGCGGCAGAGGCGCTTGGCCCGGTGCTGCCGGGAGCTCGTAGCGGTGTGCTTCAACAGTCAGGCGGAGGCATTGTTCGGATAGACGGCGTGAAATATCCGCTCGCCGACCAGGCCCTGATTCAGACAAATAGAGGAAGTTTGCTGACGGCGAAATTGCTTGAAAAGATGAATGGGCAGCACGTGAACGTGCAGTATTTATTGGGGACAGGCGCCAGGAAAGGCGAAATCGTGCGAATAATTATTCTTGCACAGAGATAATAAACGGCGCCGAAATTATAAGGAGTACAGCATGAAGGTACTTTTGCGAATTGCCTGCCTCATGGGTGTGGGATTTTTATTCCTCCCAGTCCCCGACCTGTGGAGCCAAAACACGAATGCTGATTACGCCGGCGCGCCGCCTTTTATTTCCGCCACGGTCATTCCGAATATCCTTCTGTTGATGGATAACTCCGGCAGCATGATCTTGCGGGTTGATTGTCCGAATGACCCTGTCTGTCCGGCTTGGGACCCCAGACGGGCGACGCCGTACTCAGGGCTCTTCGATCCAGAGGCCTGCTATCAGTACGATGCCTCAGACACGAGATTCCGTTCTGTCGCAGCATCATCGAAGGCGTTTAATGTGGGTTGTGGAAACTCATCACTATGGGATGGGAACTTCCTGAACTGGATTACCTATCGACGCATGGATTCGGTGAAGAAGGCGATGATCGGAGGCTACTGTGCTGTCGGTCGCGCACCAGACGGGACCTGTCCAGCCAGCGGCTCGCCGGGATTGGTAACCCTTAAGGGGGAGTCCGTCATGGCTCTGCCGACCTTTCCCGATATCTCCACGTCCTATCCGGCAGACACGGTCACCAATCCTTTTGGCGACCCCCAGTTCTTCTCCAATGGTTGCCCTACAGTCGCAGTCTGCCCTGATAGAGGTGTCGATGCGGCCGCGGCTGCGACTCACGTGCCTTCAAACGTCATGGCGGGACTAGGCGGCGGAAAGCTGTATTTTCATCTGAGGGGGACGGGTGCTCTGGCCGGCTCATTCTGCGTGGATAATGATATGAATGCCCCACCTGTGGGGTCGGCGTCATGTGACATCGACGGTCCTGCGCCTCCTCCCTACATCGGAGGAGTGTCACTAACTCCGGGTCCTCCGGTACCCGATGCCGACGGCTTTCTTGAAAGTCGATTCGTCATTCATGTCGCTCTCGATGGCGCCAGTCCCTTGGGCGTGATTCAGAAGGTCGGGGCGAAGGCGCGTCTCGGCCTTATGGTGTTCAGGGAGAACAGCAGCCTCAATGATGGCGGCAAGGTGCTGGTGCCGATAGGCGGACGACAGGTTGTGCCCTTTGATTCGACGACGGTCACGACCTGGACGGATAATACCACTGCCATGTTGGTCGGCGTTGAAACCGCTTCTCCGTCGACATTTACGCCGCTGGCCGAATGGTTGTATACCGCCATTCGATATATCGCTCAAGTCCCACAGCCATATGACACCGCTAAGTACATGTACCCCTTAGCATTTGCTCCAGGCGTGTCATACCAGGCCATAGGGCAGGGTTCAATCCAAGGGTCAGGGCGATTGAGCTTAAATATTTGCTAGACACCGAGGGCTGCCCTGCGGGATATCTTACCAGTGCCTGTGGGCGCGATCCCTTCTTCTTCGCCAATAATAAGTTGACTGCTGTCTAGCGCCGGGCCCATGGCTGTTGCCTCCTGCCGTCGTCCAGTGTTGCAAGACCTTTATCATTCTGTTCACCGATGGCGAGCCGACCCGAGATAATAACATTCCAGCTTCCATTGCCAATCTAGCAGCGGCTGTATCCCGCCACGCTCTCTGCACTAGACGATGTGGCCTATTGGGGACATAGGACGGATCTCCGGCCCGAATTCCAACGGATCCGGCCTGCCTGGCGACACCGAAGCGGTGCCAACCATACGGGTCGATGTCGCCAATATTATCGAACTCGGTCGCCTCTTTGTGGCATGCAGAATGTCAGATCTATACCTTCCTTGCGTTTGGAAGTGGGAGCGCCATCTTGCAACAGGCCGCCAAGATGGGCGGCTATGACGAACAAGACCTCATCCCCAACGGGCCTGATAAGACCTCGGAATGGGACAGGGTCAATGCAGACGGCACCACAGGTTCGACCGTTGTTGGGTGTAATGCAGACTGTATTCCCGATAATTACTATGAAGGGACGGATGACGATCAATTGTCAACCCAACTGTTGGCGGTGTTCACAGACGTCGAAGCGAAAGTCGCCTCGGGATCGGCTGTCGGCGTGCTAGCAGCGACGGCTACGGGTGAAGGCGCGCTGTACCAAGCCTATTTCTTTCCGACCTTGAAGACGGCCATCAGTGAAGTGAAATGGCTCGGGTACTTACAGAGTCTGTGGTTGGATCGTTTCGGCAACCTCCGGGAGGACCATTCCGCGGTTGCCTGTGGGGCCGCCGGATGCCAAACTGATTCTGGCGCATGACTGTATCATTCGGATCCGTTATGACACTGCTGTCAACAAAGTCGTCGTGGACAAGTTCATTCCAGGGGCGCTGCCGACAGATCCGCTTACCGTTGTTGCCCTAGACGTGACTGAAATCCAGCCCATATGGGAGGCGGGACGCCGATTGGCGCTGACGACTCCCGGTGCCACATGCGCCGCGAACAGCGGGGGAGTCAATTGCCGCCGCATTCTGACCTGGATGGATATCAACAACGGGGGTGGCGTCGGTCCCTCTGTCGAAGAATATAACGAATTCGCCCCTGGTCGCGTCGGGTACCTCTGTCCATACCTGGGCGGTGCACTTGTCTTGAACTGTAATGTCAACAATCCCGGCAACAAGGCCGCCGCCCTGCTCGAAGCCACAAAAATCATTAACTTTATACGCGGCGAGGACGTGCTCGGGCTGCGTAATCGAACGGTGCCGGTCCTCGACGATGCCGGAGTGTCTCAGTCCTTAGTCTGGAAGCTTGGGGATATCATCAACTCCGCTCCGACGGTGGTGGGATCTCCGCGCGAACGGTTTGATATCGTGTATGGCGACTATTATTACAGCAAGTTTTTTCAACTCTATAAAGACCGTCGCCAGGTGACCTACGTCGGGGGCAATGATGGAATGCTTCATGCGTTTAACTCGGGATACTTCTATGTGGGAGACGATCCGGCCTCCGCGTCGACAGAGCAGGCTCTGTTTAACACCGAACCTAAGAAGCTGAACGGCGGCGGAACTGCATTGGTGACATGTTCATCACTGCCTTGCGATGGCGGAGCTTTGACGTACACGACAACGAGGATCGGAGCGTTGGCGCCACCCCTTGGCGCCGAGCTCTGGGCATTCATCCCGCAGGACCTGCTCCCTCAACTCCGATGGCTGACGTCGCCGAATTACGATCATGTGTACTTCGTGGACAGCAAGCCGAAGGTCACCGACGTGAGGATCTTCTGTGGTGATGCGAACTCACCGGCAAGTTGTATCACCGGCCAGGTGACGAATCATCCGGGCGGGTGGGGAACGATCTTGATCGGTGGCTTCCGGATGGGCGGCAGCTGTTCGAATTGCGGCCTGAAAGGAAAGCCACGCAGCGCGAAGGCTGATTTTGATTACAGCGGAAACACTACGGGTACCGGCAACGGCGCGCTCGGTCAAAACAGCGACACCCGCGCATTTCTCTCCTCGTATTTCGTGCTCGATATTACCAATCCGGAAATAGACCCTGTGCTGCTCTGGACCTTCAGAGACAAGGATCTGGGCCTCACCACCGCGGCCCCCTCCGTGCTGCGGGTGAATGCAATCGGCAATGCCAGGACTGATGCGACCAACGCCAAGTGGTACGCGGTCTTCGGCACAGGGCCGACGGATCATGACGGAAGCAGTGCACAGACAGGGAAATTTTTTGTGGTGGACCTTGCCGTGGGACCCAAGTATTCCAAGATCAATGACACGAGCATTCTATGCGGTCTCGCTCCCTGCATCACCGCCAATGTAGCGATTGCCGACAAGTCCAACAGGGTGTTCTCGACGGGACTGCTAGGGGGTTTCATGGGCGATGCCCTTACCACGGATATCGATCTGGACTTCAGGGTGGATGCTGTCTACGTAGGGTCGTCTCAGTGCGCGGTCGCAACCCCAACCCTGAGTCCTAATAACGTGAGCCCTTGCCTCGCCACCGGCCCCACTTGGAAGGGGAAGATGTACAGGCTCACCACGAGTAACGGTAATCCGGACCCTGATACCTGGGGCGTCGCAAATGCCCCGACAGTCCTCGTCAGCACATTTACATCCGTAGGAACCTCTCCGTGCATTGGAAGTCTCTGCACGATGGCCCGATTACAGCTCAGGCCCAGGTGACATCGGACGAGCAACATAACATCTGGGTGTTCTTCGGCAGCGGACGGTATTTTGGCAATAACGACAAGTCGAATGCCGACCCCCATTACTTCCTCGGGGTCGTGGATTGCATCCTGACGGGGAGCTGTGCCGCGGGCCAGAGCCAGAGCACTCCGCTGACAAGGTTTTTTGACGTCTCAAATGTTGTCGTGTGTGATACCACGCTCGTCGGTTGCCCGAGTTCAAGCCAGAATGTCAGCCTCGACGGCGGGACCAGCTACACTCGAGGCTTCGATGGTGTGGGTGGTCTCGCCGATTCAGTTAACGCGGCGCCGGCCGGGATACGGACTTACGACGGCTGGTTCACGACCTTACCGGAACTGCGTGAGAGGGACCTCAATCCTCCGGTGATTTTGGCCGGGACGTTGTTCTTTACCACATACACTCCGACCGACGGTATCTGCGAGGCTTCGGGTACCGGGAAACTGTACGGGATGTATTATTTAACCGGCACGGCCTATAAGACCTCCGGCCTTGGTGCCAGTACTCTCAATGGCGTCGGTATACTCGACCGGTCTATCAGTACTGGTTCCGGTATGCCTTCGGCGGTTTCGGTTCATATCGGGGCCCAGGGCAGCTCAGGCGATGGTCAGGTTGTGAACGGCACCGGATGTAGGAGCCGAACATCGGTCTTCGTGCAAAAGAGCACCGGAGCGATGGGGCAGACCTGCGTGCGCGGAGGATCCGCAAGCAACCCCTTTAGCGAAATGCTGACATGGCGCGATCTATAGGTGTAAACATGAAACCATTGTTTTCAACATTCGTGGGGGGCGCCCGTACGCTGGCGCCCCTCCTGGTCTTGTCGCTCCTCCTTTCGGGTTGCTCTCCCGAACCCACGTCCAAGGCTCCTCCTCCACAGCGCGGAAAGATTTCCTCGCCTACCGCCGAAGTCGTGCCGGTTAATCAAGAGCCGATGGTTCGCACCGCTCGTATCTATCCCTCGGACGTCAGTCTCTTATCGACACTCCGGGTTGATATACACGGCGAGGACCCGGCTGGCCGCGCCCTCACATACAAATATCAGTGGCTCGTGAATGACCTTCCGGTCACGGGGGCCAACGATCCGCAGTTCTCGCTCCATGACCTCAGAAGTCGCGATCGCGTCGAAGTCGAAGTGATCCCTTCGGTCGCAGGCCTCGACGGCCGCGTCTTTAAAAGTCCACCGGTGATCGTCGGAAGCACCGCCCCAGAAATCACGGAAATTCGGCTGGAGCCGACGCCGGTTCACCGCGGGCAAGTTCTCGCCGCGCGAGTCGTAACCCGCCATCCCGACGGTGAGCCGGTCAAACTTGCCTTTAAATGGTTCCGCAACGGCAAAGAAGTGACGGGCGCGATAAGCGATTCTTTGGAGACCAAGGCCTTTCGAAAGAAAGATATCCTGGCGGTGATGGTCACCCCCTCGGATGCAAAGGTGAGTGGTGAACCTAAAGGGAGCGCGCCCGTGACGATCGAGAACGGCCCGCCGATGATTACATCATTCCCGCCGACCGTGATCGAAGACGGGCAATACAGCTATCAGGTGGTCGCCTTGGATCCGGACGAAGACGTGGTCAGATACGAATTAAAACAAGCTCCCGCCGGGATGTCGATTGATTCCGCGACGGGGAAACTGGTCTGGAAGCTGACGATGGAAAGCAAAGGGAAGCATCGCGTCGTGATCTCTGCCAAGGACCCGGACAACGTTTTCGGAGAACAGGACTTTATGCTGGAAGGCCAAACTCCTACGACCCCGGCTGTAGCTCCGGTCGCAACTCTACCCGCTCCAGAATAACTGCTCTTGTGTGTCTGAATATCGCCTGTTACAATTTGCTGCCGTATATATGACGCGGTGTGATCTTATGGGGTGACCTGCGCGCTTGTCTAACGTGGCGCTTCTGAAAGTCAAACTCAAAGAAGGCATCGATACCTCCTCGCTCTTCGGCAGTCGCGACGCTCATCTGAAAATGATTGAAGAAGCGCTTGGGGATCCGGGTCTCGGCCCGCGGCGAAGAAGTCCTTCTGAACGGGCCCGTGAATGCCGTCGCAATGGGGAACGTCTGCTCGGCGGTCTGACAACCCTCATGTATGAAGGCCATACTTTGCGTCGTGACGATGTCGAGTACGCTATTCGCAATTTGCAAGGCGGTGAAGATCCTTCCTACGTGAAAGAATCCCTCCGGGGCGGTATCGAGGTCGGCAACGGTAAACGGGTCATTGTGCCGAAGACCCCCATGCAACGTCGGTACATCGAAGCCATCCGCAAGCATGACCTGGTGCTTGGGATCGGGCCCGCCGGCACGGGCAAAACGTATTTAGCGATGGCCATGGCCGTCGCCAGTCTCTCGCGACGGGAGGTGAACCGCATTATTTTGGCGCGGCCGGCGGTGGAAGCCGGGGAGAAACTGGGCTTTCTTCCGGGCGATATGATTGCGAAGGTCAATCCCTACCTGCGCCCTTTGTATGACGCGCTCTATGACATGATGGATCTGGAGCGGGCGAATCGGTTGATCGAGCGAGGTGACATTGAGATTGCCCCCTTGGCTTTCATGCGGGGACGCACGCTCAATGATGCCTTTGTGATTCTGGATGAGGCGCAAAACGCCACCTCCGAGCAAATGAAGATGTTTCTCACCCGGCTGGGATTTAATTCGAAAGCTGTCGTGACGGGAGATATCACGCAGGTGGATCTGCCTTCCGACCGAGTCTCCGGCCTCATTGAGGTGCGCGATATTCTCATTGAGATGCCCGGCATTGCCTTTCTCTACTTCTCGGAGAAGGATGTCGTTCGCCATCGGCTGGTGCAGGAGATCATTAAAGCCTACCAACGGCATCATGAGAAACCCACCCGCCCAGGCACGTCCCGCCGTTCGGATTGACCTGCCGGTCCTGCTTCAAAACCTTCAACCTCTAGAGCCATCAACATGAAGCGGATCCGCGGGACCGCGGAAGCCATTCTTGCCGCCATGCATGTCGAACATGATGAGCTGAGTTTCGTGTTGGTGTCGGACCGACGAATCCGCACGCTGAATGCACGCTATCAGAAAAATCGACCGCTCTACAGATGTCTTAGCCTTTCCCCTGGAACGGAAGCTGCCCGAGCGGCGGGTGCTCACGGCTGCGGCTCTTTAGCGGGCGTGCTGCCTCGGAAATTCATCCCGGCGCCACAGACACGGCCGCCACGCTTGCTCGGCGATGTCGTCATCTCCATGCCACCGCCAAGCGGCAGGCGACGCTATATGGGCATAGTCTCCACGAGGAAGTCGTTCGACTGGTGGTGCACGGGGTCCTGCACTTGATGGGGTATGATCATGAACTGGGCGCGCGTGAAGGCTTTCGCATGGCCCGCCAGGAACGCCGGCGCTTCTCTCATCGGGACGACATAAGCGGGATGGGAATTTGGCATCGTCTAGGACAAAAACTTAGCAAAACCAGCGAGGGCTTGACGCAGACCAGGGAAGGCTTGACCAAGACCCGAGACGGACTACTCGGAAATCTCCGGCGCCTGCTTCCCGGCAACCGGCGCCTCACCCCGGAGCTGTACGAGGAACTGGAGACCGCCCTGCTCGCCGCAGATCTGGGAATGACGTCAGTTACTTCGTTAATGGAATGGTTCGGGAGGGTGTTCGCCAAACGGGAGAAGCGGATGTGGGCTCGGTCCGGACAATCCTCAAGACCGCCATCGCCGGATCACCTTCGGAAAGCGGCCTCAGCGCGGTCAGAAGCGGCGGAGGATTGCTTCGCCGCTTGTGATCCTCATGGTCGGAATCAATGGCGTCGGAAAAACCACGACGATCGGAAAGCTCGCCGCCTTTTATGTCCGGAGCGGTAAACGTGTTCTCCTGGTCCCCGCCGATACCTTCAGGGCCGCGGCCGGTGAGCAACTGGAACAATGGGGTCGGCGCGTGGAGGTCGAGGTCGTCAAACCTCAGCCGGGGCCGATCCCGCCGCGGTTGCTTTCGATGGCGTCACGGCGGCGCGGGCTCGCAATGCTGATGTTGTCCTTGTTGATACCGCCGGTCGCCTTCATACCAAGACGAATCTCATGGAGGAGCTCAAAAAGATCAAGCGCACCCTCGATAAGGCCATGCCAGGCGCCCCCCATGAAGTCTGGTTGGTCCTTGACGCCACCGTTGGCCAGAACGGGCTGGCGCAAGCCCGTCAGTTCCATGAAGCGCTGGGCGTCACGGGCGTGGTGTTGACCAAGCTCGATGGGACCGCCAGAGGCGGGATTGTTGTCGCTGTTTCGGATCTTGGTATTCCTGTGCGCTACATCGGTGTAGGTGAAGCCGTCGAAGATCTTCAACCCTTTGATGCCGACGGCTTTGCCGAGGCCTTGTTAGGCGCAGATGTGAACTTGCCTCTCGTCCGGGAACGCTGGCGATCCTTCTTCTCTCTGGCGGCATTGTCCGGGTTCTGCCGACGCACAAGCTGCAGACATCCATGTCCTGAGCCATGATCTCAAGGTCACCTCGTGCCGTCATCTCACCGGTCAGGTTATGGATCGTGTGGAGCTCCAGGCGAGTCAGCGAAGCACAGACGCTTGCCTTCCGGCTGAACAAACATCTTGTGGTCGCGTGGATCTCCCAGAAGGGAAACTGCTCTCGTTTCATCCGCGGGCACTTCCGGGTAGGCTCCGATCGGCTCGAATGAAGTCTGATCCCCGGCTGGTCCATGAGATTGTGTTGATTTGGATCGCAGCCGCAAAAGACGGCGAGAGGCTGGTCTTGGATTTTGACTATGCGGGCGAGCTGAATGATCCCCCAAGGGAGCCGCGGCATCTTCGCTTTGTCACGCCGAGTGAAACCTCCGGACATATTGGATCCTGAAGGCGTCTACATCGGGCCCGAGACGGCCTGGTACCCGGATCTCGCCGCATTCGTCTGCCGTCTATCGAGCGACCGGTGACGACCCCGCCAAATGGGAAACGGCGGGCAGGGCAACCTGGAGAAGCGTGAAGTCACCCCGTCGCCACGATCACGACCTGGAGACTCGCGGCGCCCGCTCAAGGGCTTACGCTGACCGCCGGCCAGTATCTGGTCACGACACGCAATTGTGATGGGATTAGACCGCCACATACCTCTATCCCGGATGATCAATCCCTTGCCGAGACTTATCTCAGCTCGGCATGCAGCTATCTACGCGCCTATGTAGGCTCCTCGGGCCCTATCCGTTTGCCCGCTTCTCCGTTGTGGAGAACTTTTTTCGCCAGCGGTTTGGGCCTGCCCTCTTATACTCTGCTCGGGTCCGGGTCTATTCGCCGTCGATATGTTCAGCCATATGCCTTGGGTCATGAAATCGTACATTCCTGGATTGGCAATTATGTCTACAATGACGAAGGCGGAAACTGGGTAGAGGGCCTGACGACCTACCTGGCGAATTATTACTGGCATGAGATGCAAGGCGAGCGGGAGAAAGCCCGCGCGGAACGCCGCATGATGCTCTACAATTACGCGGTCTATGTGTCCCCTGAGCAGGATTACGCCGTCGCCCGGTTCAAACAGAAAATCGGATCAGCGCGACAGCGCCATCGGGTACAGCAAGCCCGCGATGGTCTTTCATATGCTGCGCCACGAGATTGGGAACGAGGCGTTCTTTGCAGCCATCAAGCAGCTTGCCGGCAGATATGGAGGCCGGCGTGTCGGGTGGGGTGATCTTGAAACGCTATTCAGCAAGACCGCTTCCCGGGATCTGCGTCCGTTCTTCACCCGTTGGATCGAACAACCCGGCGCTCTGAACATTCCGCAGTCGGCTGATCCTGACTTCAATCTGTTTCGGAGAATTCCTCGAGCCGACCTGCCTGCCATGCTGAACCTCTTCGTGACGGATCCTCAGCGAATAGTCGTTCTTGCCGACGGAGCATCCAACACGGTGGATCCGTACCGTGAAATTGCTGAACGGATTTCGATGCAGGACAATGTAACGATTTCATCCGCGTCGGATAGTCGATTGGGAAACGCGAATTCCACTTCCATTCTGCTTTTAGGGGGGCCGGCGGCGGGTCCAGTGTTTGAATGGGCGCAGAAGGCCCTTCCGGATGGCATGAGCCTCAAGCCCCAAGCATTTCGCGTCGGCGGAAAAGAGTATTCCAATGCTGGAAACGCGCTCCTTCTTTCGATCAGAAATCCTGACGATCCCGGCACATGTTGTGAGCATCTTCTACGGCTTGACGCCGGGGGCGGCAAAGGCGATCGCCCCCCTTCTATTCTTTTATGGCTGGAATACCTATGTCGTATTTGAGAACGGCAAAGTAGTCGCACGCAGCGAGGACGATGACCCGCCGCTTCTGCGCGCCGGCAAGAAAGAACAGTGACGGGCAGTCATGATCCGTGCTCCTCTCCTCGTCGCGCTGGCATCCATTCTCATTGGGTGTACGAGTGGGTCTCAGGCTCTCGACGCCCCAGGCATCACACACACAGAGCGACACTTCAGCAACATCCGGCAATTCACGGCGGGACGCCAGAACGCGGAAGCGTACTTCTCCTTTGACGGCACGTCCTTGATTTTTCAATCCACGCGGGATGGGCGGGATTGTTATCAGCAGTATGTCATGTAGCTGGGAAGCGGAGAGGTGCGTCTGGTCAGCACGGGGCAAGGGGGCACGACATGCGGCTATTTCCTGCCGGGCGATCGGCGCGTGCTGTTTTCTTCAACACATCTGAAAAGCCCGCTTTGTCCACCAAAGCCAAGCGCGCAAAGACGGTACGTATGGGCGCTGGACGATTACGACATCTTCACGGCGAACCTCCGTGGCGAGAGTCTTGTCCGTTTGACGGCAACGTCCGGCTATGATGCCGAAGCCACCATTTCTCCTGATGGCTCGCGTATCGTCTTTACCTCGGTCCGCGATGGAGATCTGGATATTTATTCGATGCGTCTGGACGGGACCGACGTGAGGCGCTTGACCTCGGCTCTCGGTTATGACGGGGGCCCCTTCTTCTCCCCCGACAGCAAACGGATCGTCTATCGCGCGTACCATCCGACTGAACCGGCCGAAGTCGACCACTACAAAGAGTTACTGGCTCAGAATCTTGTCGAGCCGAGCAAGCTTGAAATTTTCATCATGGATGCCGACGGCGGCCATCACCAACAGATCACGAAAAACGGCGCCGCGAACTTTGCTCCCTTCTTTCACCCGGATGGCCGGCGCATTATTTTCTCCTCGAATGTCAAAGACCCCGAGAGACGAAAGTTCGATCTCTTTCTGATCAATGACGATGGCACTGGGCTGGAGCAACTCTCCTACGAAGGCCGGTTCAACAGCTTTCCCATGTTCTCCCCCGATGGAACAAAGGTCGTTTGGGTGTCGGACCGAGGGGCCAAGGAGAAACGGGAATTCAATATCTTTCTGGCCGACTGGGTGCCATGAGGCGGTGGGGAGAGCTTTTCTTCAGCGCGTCGTCCGTCGCCATCCTAATAGTCATTGGCTTCAAGCTTCACGAGTTGGACATGCCCACGGCGCGGTTTGTCCGTTCCTTCGACATCCATGTCGTGAACCGAATCGGCGATTTCGTGGCTGTCATTGGTCAGGGCGTCGTCATTGGAGTGCTGTTTGCCGTCCTGGCTTTGGCGGGGTGGTGGTGGAAACAGGACCGGTTGAAAGAGGTCGGGGTGCGAGGCCTTATTGCCCTTTTCCTGGTCACCGTCATGGTGCAGGTCATAAAACACCTTATTGGGCGGCCACGCCCGCGCTTTGCCCACGGCGACGAAGTCGTCTTCGGACCGTCCCTGATCTCAGGACTCGATTCCTTCCCGTCGGGACATACCATAAACGCGTTTGCCGCCGCCGCGGTGCTCACACGCTTTTTCCCGAAACTTGGTGGATCCCTGTTCTTAGTTGGAGGTCTCGTCGGAATCAGCCGGATCCTGCGGGGCTCACATTTTCCGACCGACGTGTATACAGGGGCGATCTTAGGGATTACTCGTTGGAAGCCTCGCCGCTGTAAGAGTCATTCACTGGAGAGACCAAGCGCTTCCCCAGCTACTACGTGTTGGCCTGCCATGGGTTGTGGTTACGTTCTTCGTGATCTGGATTATCCTCCATCGGGCGCCGCCATGGCCTCAGGAGAGGCTCCACCTCGCAGTCGGAGGTGGGTTCGTCTTATTTGGGTTGCTGTGTCGGCTGTGGGGCGGCCTTCACGGCAGCGCCCAGCCGGTCCTACGGGCTGTCGGCATTGCAAGCCTGCTTCTGGGGATCGCGGTCGCATGCGCTCCGTGGTGGATGGCTGCCCTCATCGTGGCGGCCTATTTGCCGCAGCTGATCCAGTTCTATCGGTTTGAGAATAGGTCTTTTAATGGATGGTTCTCAAGGAAGAAAACACAAACCATGCTTGACTGGAGAGGCGAAGTCATTGCTGCGAGCGCTGCCGTGTTGGTGATCCTTCTGCTGCGGTTCCTCCAAGGGATATTGCCGCTCGCCTCGTGATGACAACAAGATCAAGGCTCAAGATTTGCGAGCATCAGGAGGACCGCGAGTGTATATCGCGCGGCTGAGACAAGGATCTCCGGGCGAATCCGCTCGGGCGTATCAGATGGACGATGGAAGTCAGGATGCCCGCCGGAGCTGAAGATGGCTGCCGTGGGGATCCCGGCCTCATTGAATGGCACATGATCGCCGCCTGGGAAAAACCCGAAGAGCTCAATCCGATCACTCAATCCTGCCCCGTCGGCTGCCGCTTGAGCTATTGACTTGTCAATCCCGGAAAGCCCGATGGCGATCTTGCCGTTCCCGGCTGCGACATGGTCGACATTGATCATGGATGAGGCCGAGCCAAGCGGCACTACCGGATGGGATGTGTACATCTTCGAACCCAGCAATCCCTGCTCTTCCCCCGCAAAGGCGATGAAAATGATGCTTCGTTTCGTTCGGGCTTTTCCGGTCAGGACGCGTGCCACTTCCAAGAGGACGGCTGTGCCCGAGGCGTTGTCGTCGGCTCCGGGGAACAGGATTCCGCCTTGGTTCCCGAAATGGTCATAGTGCGCGCCGAGAATAATTGTCTCCTGTTTGAGCTGCGGAGCTGAGCCCGACAAGTAGCCGACGACGTTTGTCGCCGTCGAAGTGAGGCGGCGTTGTTGGAAGCTCAGGGTGATTGTGCTTTCTGTTTCGCTGGATCGGTTGCGTGATTCCTGTTGGAACAACTCGAGGGTGACGGAGATCGGTTTGAGCAGGAAATTCCCTAGGGCCGGCGTAATCCAGAGGCCGGGCAAAGGAGAATCGCTCTCGCCGGTATAGAACGCCATAGGTTCTGTGCTCATCCCCCGTCGTTGCTCATAGGCGCTCAGGATAGGGCCGGTGACAATGAGATAGCCGACCGCGCCGCGCGCCTTCGCGGCTCTCTCTTTGTCAACATGCAGAAATCGTCCCTGATAGCGTTTCGGCTGACCTCGCAGGAACAGCACGATCTTGCCTGTGACGGAAACGTTCTGATATTCGTCCAAGCCGTGTTCAGGATCAGCGATGCCGTAGCCGACGAAGACCACGGGAGCGGCGATCTTTGCTGTTCGGGCACCACCCAGAACGGGGAGAAAATCGATCCCGTTCACCAGCGTCCTCACGTCGCCGCCGGACTCGACCTCGGCCTGAACGGTTGATGTGACCACAGGATCAATCGGAAACGTCTGACGGACGACTGCCGGCAAGCGCTGAGCAATGTAGTCCGCTGCCGCTTCGCCTCCGGGGGTGCCGGATTGCCGCCCTTCGAATGCCGAAAGGGCTCGGACTGATTCCAAGAGGCGCTCCCTGGAAATCTGGGCGTCAAGGTCTGTGATCGCACGTGATTCATATGCGCAAACAGTCGAGGCGCCGACAATAAGACACATGAAGAGGACTCGGAGGTTCATCTCAGAAGGTCGGCTTCTTGGCCAGCAACACGTAGCCGTGTCGACTCAACGCAAGGGGAAAACCGGAGGCATCCCCCGGCAGATTGTTCCGCAATCGATCCTGCGTCACGATCATGATCTGTCCCGGGCGCTTCAAGAGGGAATCCATCTTCTGCTCCTCGCCGGGTTTGATGAATTCGATGCAGGGTCTTGTCCTGCTGCATTCCCGTTTGGCATAGAAGAGAAGGCTGGGCTTCGCCCGGCCATAGGCGATGAGCGTATCGTTCGGTTCCAAGTTCAGACCGGCAATGGCGGCGAGATCTTGTGCGGGGGCGATAAAGTATGTGTTGAAACGAGGTAGGATCACCATGATCGTCAGTCCCGCCACGACCCCCATCATGATTGACGCAACGGTAAAACTAAAAGCAGGCGACCGTTCCATGACCGCGTAGGCAAACAGTCCGGTTCCAGCCAGAATCGAAAAGCCGATGGCCATTGGGGCCCAGCCGGGGTCAATCTGATTTGCCGCGGGAAATTCACGTGTGATCTGAGTGATAAAGTGATCATAGGCCCAGTCCATTCCGATGAAGGCGAGCCCGAGCAAACAACCAAAGAACAGAGTCACCATCAGGGTCAGTTTTCCCATCCACCCCGCGTCGGTCTGCAATCGGACCCACCACATCGAGACGAGGAGGGCGGCGGCAGGAAAAAGCGGCGCGATGTAGTGTGGAAGCCGGGTGGACGAAACCGTAAAGAACACAAAGACGGCCAAGATCCACACTGCGCAAAGCACTGCGAGTGCTTGGGCTTCCGTGACGGCGTCTTTTCCATGGGGCCGTAAGGTTGCAATGAGGGCCGCGGGAAGGTAACCGCTCCAGGGAAAGAAGCCCAGGAAAAGGATCGGGATATAGAACAGAAGGGTTCCCCCATGTCCCCCGATGACCGAAAAGAACCGGGTGATCGTGTCACCTTGGGCGGATTCAAGATAGGCAGATCCGTGCAGGGCAAACATGGCGGTGTACCAGGGAGCGGCAATCAGGAAGAAGACCGCAGTCCCTGCGACCGGATGGCCCTCCGCCAAAAACTGCCGGCCCGAGTGCCATCGTCTGGTGAAGAAAAGGTAGGGAATCACCGCGAGCAGAGGCACGAGCACACCGACCGGACCCTTTGTAAGCGTGGCCAGCGCCATTCCGATATAGAACATCCAGTACCACCGCTTCGCCCTTCCCTGTCCATGAAAGCCCAGAAAGAAACTGAAGATGCTCAGGGTCGTAAAGAAGATGAGGACCATGTCCGTCAGGACCATTCGCCCGATTGCGAGAATCTCAAAGTTCAACAACAGGATCACGGCGGCCCGCAACGCGATGACCGGCCCGAGGAATCGCTTGGCAAAGTAATACTGCAGAAGAATGAGTCCGGTCCCAAAGAGAGCCGACGGGACGCGGGCTGTGAATTCGCTGACCCCGAACAGCCGGTATGTACCCGAGATCAGCCAGTAAATAAGGGCTGGCTTGGCGAAGCGAGGAGCCCCGTTCAGCGTCGGGGTCATCCAATCGCCACTCTGCAGCATCTCACGAGCCGCTTCGGCGTTGGAGCCCTCATCGCGGTCGGTCAGGCCAAGATTTCCCAGTCCATAGAAGAACAGGGCGCACACAGAATCATAAGAACAAAAGGATGGGCGCGTTGCCCCATTAAGTGGGTGGGCTAAAGGAGGAGCGTGGATTTCGGCAAGGTTGAAAGGAGTCTTGTTTCGATAGATCAGCATAAGGTTCCGAAGATAGACGACCGCTCCGACGCTTTGGCCCGTGATAAATACCGGGTCCCTTCGATAAATCGCGTAGGCGAGGGTGATCAGCCCCCCGATAAGGCTCAAGTACCAAAAGCCGATCGGAATCGTGCTCGCGCCCTCGCGCTCGGACTTCCACCATTGCACGACCCACCGCATGAAGAACAGACCTTGGCCAAGGAAGCCGACGGACACCCATACCGTTTCAGTCGCGCTCATCGCGTTTTCCGTAACCGTACCGCAGGCAGCGCTTCTGCATCCACCTGACTGCGATCAAGTCGTAAAGGCTTTTGAACACTCGATTCCCGATGCCGTACTTCGACTCGCCGTGAGCCCGTGGATAATGGTGCACCGGAATCTCGGTAATGCTAAATCCATGCATCCGCGCCAAAGCCGGAAAAAACCGGTGCATTCCTTCGAAAAGCGCCAGGCGTTCCACTACCGCGCGGCGGAAGACTTTTAGAGAGCACCCCGTGTCGTGGACTCCATCGCGTGTGAAGACGTTACGGATGAAATTTGCGAGTCGCGATGAGAGTCGTTTGACAAAAGTGTCATGACGATCACGGCGCCATCCGCAGACCAGATCATAACGTTCAGAAAGGGGTAACAGCCGCAGAATGTCGGCCGGATCGAATTGTAGATCCCCGTCAAGAGTCGCGATGACTTCCCCTCGCGCAAGGCGAAAGCCGGCATCGAAGGCGGCGGTCTGTCCGTAATTTCGGTCAAAATGGAGGACACGAACTTCTGGATGATTGTCGGCGAGTTGATCGAGAAGGCCGCTGCTTCCGTCAGTACTCCCATCATCGACGTAGATAAGTTCAAACGACGACACCTGACCAGTCAGAGCCTTCAGGGCTTGGGCGGTCAACGGATGCAAATTGTCCCGCTCATTAAATATGGGAATGACCACCGAGAGCCGCGGGGTGAATCCGCCATAGACACTCCAGTTTCTGGAAAGCTATCTAACAAACCCCGTTCAGGTCAAGGAGATTCTCAAAATTGATATTACACTATTGTGCAAACGACGAGACGCCTGAAGCTACCTCTGTTGCTCCCGCTGGTAGCTGCAGATTCTGATCCAGGTCGTCTCAACGCTGCTCTGACAAGATAACGGTCATTCTCTGCTCCAAAAATGTGCAGTCGAACGTGATCTAACATCCTCGGCCTGCAGTACGCTCCGTCAAAGAGGATTTTCACTCCTAGTAGCCCAGCTATTACACTTGAGGCTCTTGCGTGTTCTCCGACCGCACCCCCAACGCCTTCGAATACTCCTATCCCTTTTCTAAATCACAGAGGACTCTTGTGCTACTATCACGCAGGCTATCGCTCACTCCTTTCCGACACTTCGGCTTGCTCCAGTTTCAATAGAACAACGACTCCGCCCCTTGCCGTCTCCCAAGCAGTCTACCTCCATTCTCTCTTCCCTAATTTGGGAAGCGGCGCTTTGGTTGTCTTGGTAAACATGTTTTGCTAGAATCCCGCGGCCGTGAACCTCCCGCCCACTACGAAGGAAGAGACTCCCCCTCAGTGTCTCGGTGAGTTCAAGCCTGTTGATCAGTGGCAGGCCCACCTGAACACTCTGTTCTATGGGTTGCAGGGCGGCCGTCTCCGGGACTACTCCCAGACCATGGCGAGTGGTGACTATCGGCTCGCGCATGCCCTTGCTGACGAGTTCTATATGGAGCATCGGACACGACGAGATCTGCCCACGACGGTCGTGATTCAAGAATGGGGCGCTGGAAACGGCAATCTCGCGGCCTGTTTTCTTTCGCACCTCAAAACCTTGGATACGGCCGGGAGCTATACAGCCGGATTCGGTACTGCCTGATTGACAATAACGCGGAGACCTTGCGTTTGGCGTTGACCCATCCAGACTTGCAAGCCCATCGGTCACGGGTTTTCGCGGTGCAAGCCGATGTCCAGAACCTCTCAGGGATCAAAGATAAGAGCGTCCATTGGATTGTCAGCAATGAGCTGTGGAACGACCTTCCAACCAAGGTCATGTTGCGCAAAGAAGGAGACATCCTGAAGAGCAGATGCGACCGAATCTCAGTGCCGCCAAAACGAAGCAATATCAAGACTGGTTCGGCCTCGTCGAAGACTTCGGCGCAATGAATCTGGAGCGACTCAAGAACCAGCCGCCTTTCCTTGAAGAGATCATCTGGGAGAAAGATTACCACCCTGTGGACTGGAAGCGGGTTCCTTATCGCAAAACCATCGCTGAATTCTTAAAGCCGATTGAGGAACTGGTGCTGGTTCCTGTGAATCTTGGTGCCTTCGCAACGATGAATGAAGCCAAGCGTTTGCTACAGCCGGGTGGCCGCTTCATCAGCTTTGATGCCGGCACCCCTGACCCGGACATCATTGGGGACCCCGACAAGCCTTGCTACAGCCTGCTTGGCGGCCAGTACACCTTTATGGTGAACTTTGCCCTGTGTAAGGCCGTTGCCCAACGTCTGAGTCTCGAGGGGGTCTCGGTAGAGACTCAAAAAGAGTATGTCGCGCGTCAGCTGGGAAAAAATGTCCTGACGCTTCCGGAGCTTTTTAATACCTATCCGTTTCCGGGCAAGCTCAAGGCTTGGGAACGGGATCGCCTCATACTTCGGACGCTGGAAGCGCTCAGCGGAGTGTACCGCTCACCATACCGCAGGACCATTGACTTTCCGATTCGTCCCGATGTTCCTGAAACTGAACGCGCGGACATGACCCGCATCATGCACGATCTCTCCTCTCGCGCAGCCCCCGATACGACGGCCTATCTCACAGAAGACGAAGTCCTCGCGACGCTTCCCGAGTTAGAAGCGCTAGGATTCTCAAAACTGGGCATTCAGGAACTTCTAGGCGGTTCATGCACCGACCCCCCCCATATCGATTATTATCGGTTCTCGTTCGTTACATAAAAATTTTCTTGATATTCGAAAAATCATAAGGTAGGATGCCGCCGGCTCACGTATTAGATGAAGCCTTAACGATGGTATCAACGTGAGTTCATTTACGAGGGATTGCTGAGGTATCGATTTAAGACGGATGGAGTTCTCGTGATATCGGAAAAGTTTAAACTGTCGGCAGAAATCGCCGGAAGGGTGTCCTATGCGGCAGCGTTTCAGCTGCCTTGCGGAGTGTGCCTGTGCTGTGCGTCACGCCACGATGGGGAGCGTAGGATAGGCGCTGTGCGGCACGGGGACGGCGCACAGCACACAATATTAACAGGAGGGTTGCTATGCACATGGGAAGGAAGCTATCAGGGTGGTTCGCCCTGGGGGCGTTTGCGATGGTCGGAGGCATGGTGGCCACTGATCCCGCATTCGCGAAAGTCGACGTGGACAAGCTGACCATCGGCGGCGAGGCGCGGATCAGGTACGAGTACCGGGTCGGCGGTACGTTTGGTGGCCACACCATCAAATGAGAGCGCGGCCAGTCATCGGGTGCGCATCAACGTCGGATATGATCTCACGCCCGATGTGATCTTCTTTGCGCAGATCCAGGATGCTCGGCTTTGGGGAAGTGAAGCGTACTAACTCCTGCCACGACGAGCGGGATCGGTGCGGTCTCGTCGGCCAACCTGAACAATACAGGGGTTGATCTCCACCAGGGCTATATCCTGGTCAAGAACATCCTGACGCCTGGTCTGAGCGCGAAGCTCGGCCGGCAGGAGATCATCTTCGGGGACCACCGGCTGTTCGGCAACTTTGGGTGGAGCCAGATCGGCAACTCGTTTGATGGGGCCCGGTTGACCCATTCCGCACCCTTCGCGGATTTGGATCTGTTCTGGGCGCGGATCGCCGACACGGAAGCGAATGGGGCTAACCACGGGGTCATCTTTCCAGGAACTGGCACCAAAGCGAGCACAGATCAGGACATCTACGGCGCCTATCTCACCATTGAAGCCGGTGCCGAACTGGACCATCGAGCCGTACTACTTCCTCTTGGCGGATCACCGGGCAGCGCTCTGCCGGAACCACAAGTATCAACGGTACTAATGCAACTCCGCAAGCGCCAAACCAGACGCGAAGCACCCTGGGCGCTCGACTGAACGGCAAGGCCGGCGGCCTGGATGCCACGTTGGAAGGGGCCTGGCAGTTCGGCGGCGCAACGACAGTGGTACTTCGGGGCTCCAGGACATAACGTGCACATTAATGCGCACGCCGAGGCAGTGAAGGTTGGCTACACCTTCGAACCCGTGCCGATGAAACCGCGTATCGGCTGTGAAGTTGACTATGCCTCGTGCGGGCGACAACTGTGCAAGACGCACTCTGCCGGCCAGCGCCAACACGTTCGATAACCTCTATCCGACCAACCACTTCCACTACGGCTACATGGATCTGATGGCCTGGAAGAACATGGTGAACTATGCGGTCGTTTTCGATGTGAAGCCGGACCCGGTCAGCAAGGTACAGGTGAACTTCATCATTCACCGGCTGGCAAACAGTAAGGACAATTGGTATCGAGCCGGACAGGTTGTGTATGGATCAGTCAGGTGTCGAACAACACGGCCGCCTCTATCGGGCAGGAGATCGACGTCCACTATTTCCGGACGTTCAAAGAGAAGTTCAAGTTTGAAGTCGGCTATGGCCACTTCTTTACCGGGGATTACATCAACAACGCGGCCGCCAATGGGAACACCGTGCAGGGTGCCTCTCCCAGTCACGACCGATCAGAACTGGGGCTACGTGATGGGCTCGGTGCTGTTCTAGAGTAAGACGTTAGCGGTCCGAGCATAGGGCCCGGGTCGGCTTTCGACCCGGGCCCTTTCTTTTAGGCTCATACGGCCGTATTCTCCAGGGCATTGCTATGCGACGAAACGCTCCCACGCCAGTGACAAATCCGAACGTCTTGTTGTATGATATTTCTTCACATAGACCATCCATCTTTCTCATCGTGAGAGGCTACCCATGAAGGCAAAGTTTGGCGTCGTGAGTGGTAGTGGTTTGCTTGGAGCGCTTCTGGCGGCGGCGTGTACGTTTTCGCCCCCGGCGGCGATGTTGTCGGACGCTGCCGGCGTGCCCCCCCAGCTCGTCGAAGGTTTTTCGGGTATCGTGAAGGCGGTCACTCCGGCCGTCGTGAATATCCAGGTGACGCAGGGCGAACGGGTCCGCGGTCCTCGCGATCCTCGCCGCCGGGATCATGAAGGTCCTCCAGGGCGGCCTGGCCCCGGTCCATTCGGTGCGCCGCCGCCTGGACCGTTCGGCGGACCTCCGGGGGGACCGCCGGGTCCATTTGGCCCTCCTGGCGAACAGGATGAACCCGATATGGGCCCGCCAGGCCCAGGCGGTGGTCCTCCTCGCCCCGAAATGTCGGGAGGATCGGGCGTACTCATAGATCCCACAGGGTATATCGTCACAAACAATCATGTCGTAGACAAGGCATCAGAGATCAAAGTCTTCTTGCACGATCGTAGGGAGTTTTCCGCCAAGGTCATCGGCACCGATCCCAAGACGGATCTGGCAGTCCTCAAGATCGAAGGCAAAGATCTGCCTTATCTCAAATGGGGCGATCATGATCGCCTGCAGGTCGGAGATATCGTCCTTGCGGTCGGCAGTCCCTTCGGTCTCTCTCAAACCGTGACAATGGGTATCATCAGCGCGCTCGGCCGAGGCAATGTCGGAATTGCGGACTACGAAGATTTCATCCAGACAGACGCCTCAATCAACCCGGGGAACTCCGGCGGCGCGTTGGTGAATCTCAAAGGTGAACTCATTGGTATCAATACCGCCATCTTTTCACGCACAGGCGGCAATGAAGGGATCGGCTTTGCGGTGCCCGTGTCAATCGCCCGGATGATTACGGACAGCTTACAGAAAACAGGCAAAGTTGTTCGAGGATGGCTGGGAGTTGGAATTCAGGAAATCACTCCCGACTTAGCCAAGGCGTTCAAGGTGAAAGAGCAACGAGGCGCTTTGGTGAGCGATGTCAACGAACAAGGACCGGCGCTGAAGGCGGGCCTGCAACGGGGCGATGTGATCGTCGAATTTGACGGCAAGGACGTTCAGAGCATCAGCGAGCTCCGGAACCGGGTGGCGGCGACCCCGGTCGGGTCTAACGTCAAGATCAAGGTTATGCGAGACGGACAGGAAAAGCCGCTGACGATTCGGATCGCGGAGCGGCCGTCGGATGCAATGCTTGCGCGGGGGACAGAGCCCGGTTCAAGCCCCGAAGCCAGCGAGCCACGAAAAGGACCACTGAATGTGTTGTCGGACCTGCGAGTCAAGCCGCTCGATGAGGAGACTCGCGCCCAATACAACCTGGGGGCAAAGGCGAGCGGTGTTGTGGTGGCAAATGTGCACACCGGAAGTCCGGCGGAACAGGCAGGTCTGCAACGAGGGGATATCATTCAAGAGGTGAACCGCCAACCCATTATCGGCGTGAAAGACTTCGAAGCGGCGGCGGCCAAAATCAAGAAAGAGGAGAACGCGGTCCTCCTCGTCAATCGGCAGGGGAGTTCAATCTTTATCGTTATTAACCCGTAGGTATGGTCCTACGGAAAGCGTGTAACGCTCACGCCCTTCTTCCTCTTCGCGACTCCTTGCGTCGAAGATGCAAGGTCTCGGGAAGCTAGGACAGGGTTCTCGGCAAGAAAGATAGGAAAGGGAGAGCTCAACGGCTATACATTCTATGCCGGCAAATCGCTTCCATCGCGTCTTCGAAGGATTCCACAAGAAGATCTTCGCCCCGATGGAGGATCCGAAGATGCCCCTCGCGGCGCATCTGGAGGAACTCCGGATTCGGCTGACGCGCGCCGTGATCATCCTGGGCATTGTCTTCGCGACCTCGTTCTACTTTTCTGAAGGCATTATGGTGCTCGTTCGCATTCCGCTTGAGAATGCCTTCATCTTCGTCAAATTCAGCAACCAGTATTCTCTCGACAGCATCATCAAGCATCGGAACTTCGGGGAGCTGGTGGCATGGCTCTCCACCGGCGAGTTTGTGATGCGATGGGAACCGTCCCCGCTGATTCAGCAGGTGACCTTGGTGTTTTTGGCGCCGGCCGAAGCGATCTGGAACAATGTGAAAGTCTCGATGTTATTCGCCACGTTTTTGATGATGCCGTATATCCTTTGGGAGACCTGGATATTCACGGCGCCCGGACTGCATGCTCATGAGCGCAGGTTCGTGTTGCCCTTCGTCATTCTGAGCAGCGTGGCCTTCTATGCCGGCCTCACGTTTTGTTATTTTGTCGTGCTGCCGTTTGCCCTGAATTTCCTCGTGTCGTACGGAATCGACTCGGGATTCGTTCCTCAGTTGTCGATCGCCGCGTTTGTCGGCTTTAACCTCTGGTTTCTCCTGATCTTCGGGCTGATGTTTGAATTGCCGCTGGCGATCACGCTTTTGGCGCGTTTGGGTTGGGTCAACGCGGTGATGTTGCGGAAGTACTGGAAGTGGGCTCTCGTCGGCTCTTTCGGCGTCGCCGCAATCCTCACGCCTACTCCGGATCCATTCAATCAGGCCATTATGGCGGTGCCGATGTACTCCTTCTACGAGCTTGGCATCATCGGCGCGAAGCTCTTCGGCAAAAAGAAACCTGCGGAAGTAGTTGCCTCCGGCTCGGCTACCGTGCCCGCGGCGGCTGGCCACTCTTGATGCCGTGATCAAGGTCGCCGTGTTGGTGGTCAGCAGCAAAATTGCCCAGGGACTGGAAGAAGACAAGGGAAAAGTGCCCCTGAGCGAGCTGGTGGCCTCGATCCCGGGAACGTTGCTCTCTTACGAGGTGGTGCCCGATGCAGCTTCCATCCTTCGCGAGCGATTGAAGATGCTGACCGACGGAGGGGAGGCCGATGTCGTTCTCACCGTCGGAGGAACCGGCGTGCGGCCGACGGACATCGTTCCTGAGGTCACCCGGGAAGTCGCGGACAAGGAGATTCCCGGGATCGGTGAAGCGATGAGGTGGGAAAGCTTGAAAAAGGTTCAAACGGCCATGCTCTCGCGGGCTACCGCCGGTATTCGTGGGAAGACCTTGATCGTGAACCTTCCGGGGAGCCCCCGGGGGGCCAAAGAGAACTTGAGTGTTGTGCTGCCCGTATTCGAGCATACGATCGACAAGATACAAGGGAGATAGTCATGCCTGGAGAAATTCCCATCATCTCGCACTCCGCGTCTCAACTGTGCACCTATACCTGGGCGTGCGCCTTATGCGATGAGAACGAGACCTGCCAGAAGGATAAGGAAGGGCACAGCCGCTGGCTTGTGAACAAGCGGATGGCGGTCATCCGCAATAAAATTCTCATCATGAGCAACAAGGGGGGTGTGGGAAAGAGCACCGTCACGACGAATCTGGCCGTGAGCCTTGCCCTGCTCGGCAAAGAGGTAGGGGTCGTGGATATGGATATCCATGGGCCCAATATCCCCAAAATGGTCGGCGGGGAGGGTCAGAAGCTCAAGGTCAGCGCCGGAGGCGGCATCATTCCCTTCCAGGCCTATAACATCAAAGTCGCATCCATGGCCTTTCTACTCCAGAACTCCGATGATCCCATTGTCTGGCGAGACGCGTACAAATACGAGTTTATCAACCAGCTCATCGGGGGGGTGGAGTGGCAGGAACTGGATTACCTTTTGGTTGACCTGCCGCCCGGGACCGGCAATGAATCCGTCACCACGATGGATCTCATCGGGGATGTGACGGGCTGCATCATTGTGACGACGCCGCAAGAGGTGGCGCTGCTCGACTCGCGAAAATCAGTGAACTTTCGTGAAAGACAGTGAACTACCGATCATTGGGATCGTGGAAAACATGAGTGGTCTTTTATGCCCGCATTGCCACAAGGAAATCGAGGTCTTCAAAAAAGGCGGCGGTGAAGCCGCAGCGCACGATATGTCCGTGCCGTTTCTCGGGCGAATTCCCTTGGATCCTGACGTCGCGGCCCATTGCGATTCCGGAGAGCCGTACGCGATGTTCTGTTCCGACACCGACACCGCGCAGGCCTATCATGACCTCGCCAACAAGGTCGAAGAGTTCGTGCGCAAGCGGGTGGGCGGCAGTGGACCGCTGTTGATGCCACAGAAGAAAGGCTTCTCACCCATCAAACAATGAGCGACCTCACGCGTTTAGAAGACGCCCTTCGGATCGTCCTGGCGGCCGTGCCGGTCCTCGGTGTCGAGAAGATCAGCTTGCTTGACGCCCTCGGTCGGGTGCTGGCCGAGGACATTATCGCCGATCGCGACAATCCCCCCTGGAATAACTCCGCGATGGACGGCTTTGCCGTTCGGTATGAGGACATCAAGCAGGAACACGCGGTCACCATGCCGACCCTGCTGAAGGTTATCGAAGAGGTGCCTGCTGGACGGTTTTCGACCAAGAAAGTCGGCAAGGGCGAAGCCATTCGCATCATGACCGGCGCGCCCATTCCTCAAGGCGCGGATACGGTACTGAAGATCGAGGACACTGAAGCGAAGCCCGATTCAGTCAAGGTCTTTAAGCCCGAGGAGGCGGGTGCCAACATCCGCCCCCAGGGCGAGGACGTGCGAAAAGGCGAGTGCATCATTCCCAAAGGCAAGGTTATCAGGCCGGCTGAGGCCGGGAATGCTGGCGATTCTGGCAAAGCCGTTCGTCTTTGTCTACCAGCGGCCACGTGTCGCCATCCTCTCGACCGGCGACGAGCTGTCTGACCTCGATGAGCGCTTGACGGACGAGAAGATTATCAACTCCAACAGCTATGGCATCGCGGCGTCCGTGAGGGAGGCCGGGGGGCTGCCCCACCTGCTTGGTATCGCCAAAGACAACCCGGACGATTTGAAAGCCAAGATTGCCCAAGGCCTGAACGCGGATATTCTCGTGCTCTCGGGCGGCGTGTCGATGGGTGACCATGACTTTACCAAACCGGTCTTCCAGGAGCTTGGTGGCGAGATGAACTTTTGGAAACTGGCCATTCGTCCAGGCCAACCGGTTGCCTTCGGCAAGATCGGAAAGACGCTCGCGTTTGGGCTCCCAGGAAATCCTGTCTCGTCGATGGTGACATTCGAGCAACTCGTCCGTCCGGCGATGCTTCAAATGTGCGGCCACAAAGCGCTGACGCGCCCCACGGTACAGGCCGTGTTCCAGGAGAGGTTTTCAAAGCGGCCCGACCGGCGACATTTTCTGCGCGGTATACTTTGGATGGAGCGGGGGATGCTCATGGTACGGACCACCGGGCCCCAGGGGTCCGGGATTCTGACCTCCCTGGTGAAGGCGAATGGGCTCATCGATATTCCCGTCGAGGTGGAGAAGCTAAAACCGGGTGATGTGGTGAACGTCCAGGTGTTTGGGAGCTGGTTTTGAGGCATTAACCGCTCGTGCTGAGCTTGTCGAAGCACGTCGAAGGCCAAGAACTCTTCGACAGGCCCTTCGACTTGGCTCAGGACGGGCTCATGGCGAACGAAATAACGGGCTTAGGGCGGATAGAAATAATGATAATGAAACAAAACGAGGCTCCGATCCTGTGCTTCGTTGGTCGCTCCAACAGCGGGAAGACCACTGTGATCGAGCGATTGATCCCTGAGCTTGTCCGGGAAGGGTACCGACTCGCCACGATAAAGCACGCCGGGCACGGCTTTAATATGGATACCGAAGGCAAGGATTCCTGGCGGCACAAGCAGGCGGGGGCCCAGACGGTCATCGTCACCTCAAAAGGAAGCTTGGCCCTGTTTACGGACACGGAGCAGGAAGTGGGTATTGAGCAATTGCGTGAACGCTATGTCAGCGACGGCATTGACCTCATCATTGCCGAGGGATGGAAAAGCGAAGGACATCCAAAGATCGTGATTGTGCGTGATCATGTTGGGGAGGTGCCGTTTTCCCCTGATGGCCTTCTTGCGATTGTGTCTAACAAACCTCTTCAGGATGTCCCCTCCGGAGTGCCGATCTTCGACCCCGACGACATCGAAGGCCTGGCGGGCTTGATCAGCGGGCGATTTACGCGTAAGAGCGGTTTGATCACCTGATGCAGATGAACATCCCGAAGATCGCCGTGATCCTCATCACGCTGGCGGTCTTAGGGGTCGTCGCCGGCGCGGTCGCCATTCCGCTCACCAATGATCCCCGGTTTTGCGCCTCCTGCCATACCATCAAGCCATCCTACGACACCTGGATCGTCTCAACCCACAAGGATGTGACGTGCGTGGCCTGCCATGTCAGACCGACCTTCGAGGGTTTCGTGGAGGATAAGGTCATCAAAGGCACCCATGATGTGTGGGTGACCCTGTTCGGAACCCCGAAGCAGCCAGACGACCTGAAAACGACCGTGTATTCGGAAGTCTGCCTGTCCTGTCATCAGAACATGCTGCGCATTTCTGAGATCGCGACCAGAGACCTTCCGGGACCACTTAAGAAAGCCGGGCTGATCATGGAGCATCGGAAGCATATGGAGGCCTTTAAAAAGCGTGGAAAGGGAGAGGGCTGCACGACCTGCCACGCGACGGTCGTTCACAGCAGGCCGTACAAGGGTTATCCCATCGTGGTGCCGCGAGGACACATCAAATTGGATGAGTTGCCCGATGCGGAGAAGGAGGCTCTGAACGCGTCCATGGTGAAAGCGCATCGGGACGCCGACTGCTTTCGCTGTCATGACGGAAAGCAGGAATACGCAGGGAAAGATATTGAGTCGGAAGTGCGCGACCTGCCACACCGAGGCTCTCTCCGAGACTCTCTTTTAAGATCGACTTACACGCTATGGCGCAATCCGTTGTTGAAGTCCGAAATCTGACCAAACGCTTTGGATCGTTCACGGCCGTCGACGGCATCTCGTTCGAAATCAGGGAAGGCGAGATTCTCGGCGTACTTGGTCCGAATGGCGCGGGTAAGACCACGACCATTCACATGCTCCTCGGTGTGATCACTCCGACCAGCGGCACCATCCAAGTATTCGGCCTGCCGTTCGAGCAGAACCGCGAGGCAATTCTCAATCAGGTGAATTTTTCTTCGACCTATGTGTCGATGCCTCAAGCCCTCACGGTGGAGGAAAACCTCCGGGTGGTGGGGAAACTCTACGGCTTGGACAGGCTGGGCTCACGCATTGACCACATCATCAAGCGGCTGGAGATGGAGGAATTTCGAACCAAGCTCACGCGCAAGCTCTCATCCGGCCAGGTGACCCGCCTCTCGCTCGCCAAAGCCTTTCTGACCGATCCGAAAGTCTTGTTCCTCGATGAGCCAACGGGGAGCCTCGATCCCGACATCGCCGCAAAAACCCGGGCTCTCATACTGGAGATGCGCCGCAGTAGCGGCATGTCGGTGTTGTACACCTCTCATAACATGCGCGAAATGGAGGAGATGTCCGACCGCATCATCTTTTTATCTCGAGGCCGGATCATCGCTGAAGGCACCGCGCAAGCGATCAAAAACCAGTTCGGTGAGACCGATCTCGAGGAGGTCTTCGTGAAGTTGGCGCGAGGCAGCTGGCCGGCGGCGATATGAAACTCCATCGCATTGAGGCCCTACTCACGAGGCATCTTTATCTGTATCGACGAAGCTTCCCGAGAGTGATGGAGATCATCTACTGGCCGTTTGTGGATCTGGTGATTTGGGGATTCATCACTCTCTATCTCGCGCAATATAAGAGTGCCCTGCCGAGCTTTGTCACGTTTTTTCTTGGAGCGCTGATCTTGTGGGACGTGCTCTTTCGCGCGCAACAGGGCATCACCATATCATTCTTGGAAGAAGTCTGGTCGCGGAATCTCATGAACCTGTTCGCGAGTCCGCTGAAACCAGCCGAGTTCCTGGCGGCCACCATGCTGCTCAGCGTTGGAAAGGTCGTCGCCGTCTCGTGTGTGACGGTCATGGCCGCCTTGCTGTTTTACTCCTTTAACATTTTTGTCATTGGAGTTTCGTTCGTTCCGTTCATTCTGAATCTTATCGTGTTTGGCTGGTGTATCGGTATCCTGACGACCGGACTGATCATGCGCTATGGCCAGGAAGTGGAGGTGCTGGCCTGGGGTTTAGTGTTCCTGTTTCAGCCTATTTCGTGCGTATTTTACCCCATGAGCGTGTTGCCAGGGTGGCTCCAGGCCATCGCATGGATGAACCCCCCCGCGCATATTTTTGAAGGCATGCGGAGCGTGATTACCACCGGGAGCTTTCCCGATCGCCGAGCTTGCCTGGGCTTCCGGTCTCAACCTCGTGTACCTTTCGGGACTGATCCTGTGGTTTCATGTGATGTTTTCGGTCTGCAAGGACAAGGGCTTACTGGTCCGGGTTGGGGAGTAGCGCCCGGCTGTAGTCCTTGACAATAGACGGTGACGACCACAGAATGTAACGAAACGGTAACAAACTGTGGTTAAAAGCGTCCTTTCCCCCCACCATAGCCTGCAAAGTCGGCTGATTACTGCAATGGCCCTGATCGGCCTATTGCCACTGGCATTTTCAATCTTTATCACGGGTTATGAAGAATACCGGGTGATCCGGGACACGATAGGTCGTGACTTTCAGCAAATCGCGATTGAAGCAGCGGGAAAGATCGAACTGCAAGTCACCCAACTTACCAGTGAAGCCCAGCAGCTCGCAACGATACCAATTGTGAGATCGGCGGTGATTGATTCGAACCGAAGTTATGCCGGCCGTGGCGCGGCATCGATCCGCAGGATGATTCAAGAGTGGGAAGGCCGCTGGAATGCCCGGAAGGATCCGAACCAGTTTCCGGACTATATCAACAAGATGGCAATCGATTATTTGATCGATTGGATCCGGATCCGCAAGGGCGAATACATTTCAATTTTAGTGGCCGACAATCAAGGCGCGCTTGTCGTCAGTTCGAGCCCTCGGGCTGCATACGACCAGAGCAAGAGCCTATGGTGGCAGGCCTCCTACCAAGGCGGCAGA
Source organism: Nitrospirota bacterium (assembly GCA_963788195.1). Taxonomy (GTDB): domain Bacteria; phylum Nitrospirota; class Nitrospiria; order Nitrospirales; family NS-4; genus NS-11. The sequence continues at coordinate 758,389 of CAWBGA010000017.1, read as the reverse complement.
GGCCAAGTGTACGTGAGCGATCTTGTCTTTGATCAGGCGCTCGGGCATTACGTGATCGATGTCTCGGCACCGATTTGGGATGATGCTCAGCGCAAGGCCGTTGGCGCCGTTAATGTCCGCGTAAGGCCTGACGAACTGTTCAAAGCTATTCAGGAAGTTCGCTTAGGGGAACACGGGCACGCCATGCTTTTGAATTCAGCGGGGAAGCCGCTGATTTGCCCCATCCTGTCTCCCGAGAGGCATACAATTAACGCCGATCTGATGCATCAAATTACGCAGCCACGCGCCGGATGGGTCATAGCAGAGGATGATGCGCACGGCGGACACAATTCCATTGTAGGCTTTGCCCCTGTTCGCCTTCAGACTCCCCTGGCGAAAGAAAGCTTAGGCGGAGAAGGAATTCAGTGGATAGGGTTTGTGCGACAGGATCCGTCAGAGACCTATGCACCACTCAGAGAACTCATGAAAAAGGTGTCTGCAGGCGCTGTGGGGGTTTTTCTGCTGATGCTGCTCGCCGGGCGATTTTTGGCGCGTCGGATCGTCCGTCCCATTCAGGAACTTCAAGAAAAGGCGGCGCTGATCGGCCGCGGTGAGCTTAATCAACGACTGGAGATTGCCACGGGCGACGAGATCCAGAAGCTCGCCGAGACGTTCAACCAGATGGCCTCCAGCTTAAGCCGGTCCTTCCAGGCACTCGAGGATCAGATGGCCGAAATCCGACGGCTGGATGAACGGTATCGCGACCTTATCGAGAACTCTCCGGAAATGATCCTCCAGTTGGATGAGACAGGCCACTTTGTTCACATCAATTCGACGACCAGCGAAAAGCTGGGCTATACCCAGGAGCAGATTGCCCGGAAAAAGCTGTGGGAGATAGTCCCTGAGGAATGCCACGGGGTCGTGCAAAAGTACCTTGTACGTCTGAAGACAGACGGCCGGGGGTCCCTGGAGACAGTGTTTTTGACACAGGCAGGCGCGTCTCTCGATGTGGAAATCCATACAACTGTCTTATTTGATCAGGGCAGCCTCGTATACATGCGAGCCTTTGTCCGGGACATCACGGCCAGGAAGGCATTGGAGGCGCAGGTACGCCGCCATACCGAAGGCCTCGAACAGGAGGTGGCGCGCCGAACGGAAGCTTTGGTGGAGTCTCAGCAACGCTACAAAATTCTTTTTGATGAGGCCGCCGATTCCGTGCTGATGGTGAACTCCGGCGGCAACATCGTGGCCGTGAACCGGCGACAAGAGACGGTTCTGAGGTATCCGGAGGAGCAACTTCTGGGTCGGCGCTTCCTGGATCTTGTCCTGCCCAAGGATCAGGCGGCGGTCACCGCCCTTATGAAGGAGATCTTGGGCGGGGCGCTCAAGACCCCGACTGTGGAGCTGAAGATTTTTGACCGGGCCGGGAGACCGGTGTCCATGGAGGTCGACCTGACCAGCATTGAATCCGGAACGATGACTTTCTTCATGGTGCAGCTCAGGGATATCACTGAACGCAAGCAGCTGGAACGCCAACTTCAGGAATACAGCGAGGCCTTGGAGTTAAAGGTAGTCGAGCGCACGCGTGAGATCGCTGAGACCAAGACGTACCTGGAAAATCTGCTGGAGAATGCCAACGACGTCATCTATACGCTCGACCTGGATCAGCGTTTCACATACGTGAACAGCAAAGTGGAGATCTGGGGCTACTGCAAAGAAGATCTGCTTGGGCGGCCGTATCTATCACTGATGTCCAGGCGTCACCGCGGCAAGCGCCTACGCACCACTCTCGATATCGGCACCAAGCAGGCATACGAGGTCGAGCTACTCACCCGCGACGGCGAGCTTCGCACGGCGCTGGTCAGCGTGTCGCCGCTCCGTGATAACAATGGCGGGATCATGGGCGTCCTGGGGATTGCCCGTGATATCACAGACAAGAAGCAGCTCGAACAACAGGTGCTCAACGCCGAGAAACTGGCCTCCATCGGGAAACTGTCCGCCGGGGTGGCGCATGAGATCAACAATCCGCTCGGAGGGATTCTCAATTGTCTGTACAATCTTCGCAAAGGAACCATCTCACCTGAGCGCCAATCCGAATATCTCGTGTCGATGGAGGATGGAATTCGCCGGGTTCAGAAAATCGTACGCCAGCTGCTGGACTTTTCACAGCAACATGATCCCGAGCTTGCGCTCACGGACGTGAACTCCTTGATCGAACGTGTCCTGTCGCTCACGAACTATGCCTTCGAAAGCAGCGGCGTCCGCATAAGCAGAGAGCTGGGAACGCAACTGCCTCCGCTCACGGCGGACGGCCACATGATTGAGCAGGTGCTGATGAATCTCCTCTTGAACGCAGTTCAAGCGATCAAGGGAGATGGGGTGGTGACCGTACGCTCCCGGCAGGAGGAGCGCGCTTGTGTGATCGAGGTTGAAGATACGGGTAGCGGCATCCCAACTGATGTATTGCCAAAGATCTTCGATCCATTCTTCACGACCAAGGGCCAAGGTGAGGGCACCGGGCTTGGGCTATCGGTCAGCCTGGGCATCGTGCAACGTCATGGAGGTGAGATTCAGGTGCGCAGTCAGGTAGGCAAGGGTACGATCTTCACGGTGCGGCTCCCCGCGATCCATGTCCGTGTCCCTGTTGCCCGGGAGGCGTGACCGATGAGCCAGCCCCGCATACTTATCATTGACGATGAACCGCTGATGCGGATCTCGATCGCAGATGCTCTCAAGGCCGAAGGCTATCAGGTGAAAGTGGCGGCGACGGGGCCGGAAGGTGTGGATTTCATAAAAAAAGAACAATTCGACCTCATTATCTCTGATCTGCGACTTCCCGGATTGGATGGGCTGCAGGTGCTGCAGACTTGCAGAGAGGTCTCTGCGCGCACAGGGGTGATCCTCATCACAGCCCATGGGTCGGTGGAGACTGCCGTGGAAGCCATGAAGATCGGAGCCTACGACTATGTGACGAAGCCTTTTTCCATGGATGAGCTGCTCCTGATCGTAAAGCGACTTGTGAAGATGTTAGAGCTGGAAGATGAGAATAGGCTGCTGCGGGAGGAACTCGAAGGGCGTTTCAGTTTCAAAGGGATTCTGGGGAAAAACGAAAAAATGCGCGAGGTGCTGGAAAAGATCAAATTAGTCGCCCCCTCTGATTCGACGATTCTGATTATCGGGGAAAAAGGCACCGGCAAAGAGGTAGTGGCAAATGCTCTTCACCATAACAGCACACGGCGCGAGGGTCCCTTTATTAGAGTCAGTTGCGAAGCCCTCCAGGAATCGCTGCTGGAAACTGAATTATTTGGGCACGAAAAGGGGGCGTTCACAGGGGCGCTGCGCCAGCGAAAGGGTCGGTTTGAACTGGCACATCAGGGCACGCTGTTCCTGGACGAGATCGGAGCTATTTCTCCAGTTGTACAACTCAAGCTATTGCGGGTCCTGGAGCATCGTACACTCGAGCGCATGGGGGGTACGGTCCCAGTTGAAGTCGACGTGAGACTGGTGTGCGCGACCGCGCGTGACTTGAAAAAGGAAGTCCAGGCGGGACGGTTTCGAGAAGACTTGTTGGATCGCCTCAGTCTCGTCCCGCTGTACCTACCGCCGCTACGAGAGCGAAAAGACGACATCCTTTTGTTGGCAGATCATTTCCTGGAAAAATTTGGAAGCCGGACAGGCAAGCACCGTGAGGGTCTTTCTGAACCGGCGAAGAGCATGGTGCTGCAATATTCCTTTCCCGGTAACGTACGGGAGTTGGAAAACACCATCGAGCGGGCAGTGACGGTCAGCAATCATGAAGGGAGCATTGACCCCTGGGATCTCTGCGGATTTTCATCGTGTCCCTATCTTGGAGGCCTCCCACAACCGGCATGTCGATTTTGCAGCGAGGAGACCCATCTTGCTGCGCCCGAAGGCGCAAGGGTGGAGGACCTGGCGGCTGCTCGCGACGAGTTCGAGCGTCAGCACATTCTCAAGGTGCTGGACCGGACGCGGGCGAATAAGACTGAAGCTGCACGGATACTGGGCGTGTCGCGCAAAGCTCTGTGGGAGAAGTGTAAGCGCTACGGAATTTCGAAGGGTACGAACGGGCCAGCCGAGGAGTAATTAGCGAGCGGCCGCCAGAGACACTTCTCCGGCTTCCCAGAGTTTTACCGTGCGATCTGTGCCCGCGCTTGCCAGGCGACGGCCGTCCGGAGAGAAGGCGATGGCCCGCACCGGCTCCCGGTGCCCCTTGAGGGTGCGGATCAGCCGACCGCTGCCGGCGTCCCAGATTTTGATCGAGGTATCGTCGGAGCAGGACGCCAGCACCTTGCCATCCGGCGAAAATATGACGGCGCGAACCCATCCCGAGTGGGCTTTGACGGTCCGCATTAACTTGCCGCTCGGGATTTCCCAGAATTTCATCGTATGATCACGGCTGGCGCTCACCAGGAAACTGCCGTCGGGCGAAAAGGCTAACCCGCCTATCCAGTTCTCAAAGGCTCGCTCCCAGCCTTCCTGAGATTCAACCCACATGCCCCGGCGTTCAATGGTCCCGTCGAACGGATCGGACTTGTGCCCTTCCAACCGGCAGATTTCCTGGCCGCTCGGAAGCACCTCAAAAAGTGTAATGCCTCCGATGTCATTCCCGCTGGCTAAAAGCCGGCCGTCCTGAGAGAAAGTGGTAATGATGTTCCAGTGAAGGTCGTACACATCTCGCGGCAGTAATGAGAGCAGCTCCGTGGCCGTCGCGACTTCCCATATTTTAATATCCTTATTCTCATTGCCGCGCGCCAACATCAATCCATCCGGAGAAAAGGACAGAGAATGAATGGCGTGGTCATACCGTCCAAATAACATTCGGATGAAGTCACCGGTCTTCGGATTCCACAAGCGGATAGTACGGTCTGTTGAGCCACTTGCGAGAAGCTCTCCATCGGGGGAATACGTCAAACAACGCACAGCATCGGTATGGCCGCGTAGAATCTTCAACATCCGACCGGTTTCAATCTCCCAGAAACGGATGGTGTGATCAACGCTGCCGCTGGCTACCATGGTGCCGCTGGGGTGGTATGCCACGGCCCAGATCGGATCGTGGTGACCTCGGAACACGCGCAGTTCTTTCGCGCCGGCTCGCCAAAAGGGGGCGCAGTCGGTGACTGGCGCCGGGCCAGGCGACAACGAAGAAAGCTCGGCCGTAGACGCCGTCCCGCCAGTAGAGGAAGAGGAGCCGGTTGGATTGTTGTTCATTGCGTTTCCTGAGATTCCTAGGCAGCTTGCAAAGCTGCTTGACCCCTTCCTATAATGAAGGGTTACGAGGATCATAGCGGAGAGAAAAAAGGCAAGTCAAGGAGGCCTGAGATGGAGTTGCGGTTTCAGCCTGCGCTTATACAAGAAGTGATCGACGCCTTTATGGAGAAGACAGAACGAGAAGGCGATCCGACGTTTTACAAGGAATTTCACGAGCTTGCAGATCCCATCTACGAGAACTTTCCGCTGGACGACCGTGAACCGGAGTTTCAAAAGCTGTACCAGTATCTCTTTGGGCACTGGGGCTTCGCCGAGATCATTCGCGAAACCTTCGATGAGTTTCCCGAGCTGAGAGACCGTATCGGCATTACGCTTGTGCGCGGCGTGCTGAAGGAAGACCAGGAATCAGTTGACCTGATGAGAAAATGGGGCACGGTCGAAGAGGATCTCGCGAAGAAATTTGAGGCCAAAGGCCAAAAAGGGATGGGTATTAAGCTCTTACCGCGCCGCTTTTACGATCCGGCGCTGGCGCGGTTTTGCCGGCACGAGCTCTATCACATCAAGGATATGTTGGACCCCGCCTTTCTGTACGATCCAGACATCAAGGTTGGCAATAGCCCCGGCGAGGAGAGCTTGATTCTCGCGCGGTATCGCGTGTTGTGGTGTCTTGAGCATTGACAGCCGCTTGACGCGGATCGGCAAAGAGCCGGTCTTTCCCAAGGAACAGCGCTTCCATGAATTCTCCACCTGGTACCGTAAGATTCCCGGTACGCAATTGGTATCTGTTTTTGAAGGTCTCTGGACAACCGAGTTCTTTACCCATCCAGAGCTCATCGATATGGCGACCGACACTCTCAAAATATTGGATCGGGCGATAGAAATTGAGGGCGCAGAGATTCCCGAGCGCAAGAAGGTTATGCTCTTGCCGGGGTTTCCTTGTCCGCTGTGCGGTTTCCCGACCTATCATTGGGTTGAAAATTTGACGCAGGATGTGGAACCGGGCGTGCTTGATTTCATCAGGGAAAACCATCCCGGATGGGATCCTGAGTACGGCGGGTGTGATCGCTGTATCGAAGTGTACAAGCTCAGAGCGGCAGGCGTCACAGGCCAATAGCAATATGGATGCGCCCGAAAACCAACGACGGCAGTTTTTGAAACAATCCGTCTGGTCGATGGGGAAGGCCGTCTATGAGTACTATGAACAGCAGAAGGAGACTCCCAAAAAACCGGAATGTGTCCCGGAGAAGTTCAGGACCGACTGGCTCCGGCCGCCCGGCGCAGTCGAGGAAGCCTTGTTTCTCGAGCGTTGCACCCGGTGCGGCGACTGCTTGCCAGCGTGTCCTTACGGAAGCATCAAGAAAGACCCAGCCAATGGGTACCCCGTCATTTTCGCAAATGAATCCCCGTGCCAGTTGTGCGAGGACTTTCCCTGCGTCGCAGCGTGTGACACGGAGGCCCTTCTACCGTTAGGCGAGCGCGCCGAGGTCCGGATGGGCCTGGCGGTGGTGAATCCCGCCACCTGCACCGCGGATCAGGGCTGCCGTGTCTGTGTGTCTCGGTGTCCCTGCGAAGCTATAATGGTGGTTGGATTCGATGATGCGTATCCTACGATAGATCAAGAGAAATGCGTCGGATGTGGCATCTGTGAACAGGTCTGTGCAACGGTCAATGACAAGGTTGCGATCAGAGTACTTTCCGGGCGTCCTGCTGTGGCGATTCGGGGCCCTGAGAGCGGAGAATAGTTCCGAAAAAGCGCTTGACAACCTTGAGACATTTTCTTATTCTTACGCGGCTCAAAGCTAAGGCCGCAGGAGGCTGAGGGCAATGGCGACGACACCAGCAGTTTCAAGAAATCCCACCGGCAAAATTGGCTTGGCCGACGCACCGGCGGTTGAACTTGCTCTTTCCAGAAGCAAATTGTATCTTTTGCTGTCTTGGGGGTTTCTCTACCCCGAGGAAGAAGAGTTTTACAACTATCTTCAAGAAGGTGAGTTCGTCGAGGATGGCCTCGCGGCGATCGAGACGTTAGAGAAGAGTCTCGATTCCACAAAGGCGACAGACAAGGTCCGCGACTTGGTTGCTCCCATGAAAAGGCTGTTGGACCAGATCGCGGATTGGGAACAAGAGAATTTCAAGACATGGGAGTTTAGCGATCTCCAAGACGAGCATCGCCGGGTCTTCTCGAATGTCATCAGTCTTGACGCCCCTCCGTACGAAACCCTCTTCGGTAATGAACACGTCTTTCAGCAGTCCCATACGATGGGCGACATTGCGGGCTACTACAAGGCTTTCGGCCTTGAGCTTGCTGAAGTAGTCCACGAACGGCTTGATCATCTCAGCGTTGAGCTCGAATTTCTGCACTTTCTCGCGTACAAGGAATCGTACGCCCTCTGCCACGATGGTGAAGAGAAGCTGCAGATCGTGGTAGATGCGGAGAAGAAATTCGTCCGCGACCATGTCGGCCGGTGGGCGCCGCTGTTTGCAGATATGGCCTCGAAAAAGGCTCAGCGCGGATTCTTTATGCTGTTGTGCGAGCTGTGCAAAGCCCATATCAAGTTTGAATGCGCCTATCTCGGGGTCAATCCGCAACCCTACAAAGAGACGGATTATAAACCGGCCACCTTTACCCCTCCCGAAGGGGCGGTTTTTGAATGCGGAGCCCAGGATTTAGGGAACGAACTGAGTGTCCTTTTGGATGAAGTGGGTGGGCGCTCCCAAATGGAGGATGCAGAGCACGAAGGAGGTGGAGGGTCCGGCGGCCCTGCTGGTCATGCATAGAGTTATTTTAAGTTTGCATGGGAGGCCTTATCGCTCTTCTGCTGAATAATTAGGCAGGTTCTTCAGGTAATTTTCAGGTAATTATCGGGCTAATATTACAGGAGGGGTTATCACTATGAAGATCATGCAGACGAGAAATAGAGCCGTCGTATGGGGGGTGCTGCTGAGCGCCTTCATCGTGGGCGTCGTTTTGACCCTCGGACAGGTCCCGCTCGCCGTCAGTCAGCCCGTGGCCATTCAGGTCAAGGCGATCAAGGGGCCGATCCCCATGGATGGCGCCAATCCGATCTGGGAAAATATACCTGGTGTCGTCGTGCCGCTGAGCGGGCAGACGATCACAACCCCCATGCATCCCAATATCGCCGTGAAATCGGTTTTTGTGAAAGCCGTTTCCAACGGCAAGGACATCGGGATCCGAATGGACTGGGCGGACCAGTCTAAAAACGACACCACCATCGGCCCCCAACACTTCCGTGACCAGTCCGCCATTCAGTTCCCGGTCACCACCAGTGGCGCACCGCCCTTTCAATGCATGGGGCAATCAGGCGGCACGGTCAACATCTGGCGGTGGAACGCAGAATGGCAGAAGGACCTTGGCAAGGATAGTGCGGGTCTTTGGGATGTGGACAATGAGTATCCCGCTATCTTTTGGGATTACTATTTTGAAGAACCGGCCGGTGGCGTGACGTATCTCGATCGCATCGGTCGCAGCATGGGCCCCTTTAATACCGGAATCTGGTCCGGCAACATCCTGTCTGACCCGGAAATGCGGGTGGGATCGGTCGAAGACCTCAATGCCAACGGTTTCAGCACCCTGACAACGCAGGCCAATCAAGATGTGCTCGGCAACGGTCTGTGGGAGCCGGCTGGTTCCATTAAGGGTGGCTGCTGCAGCGGTCCGTCCTGGCGGGTGGTGTACAAGCGTGCGCTGACGACCTCCGATCCTAATGACGTGCAACTGAAGGCAGGCGCCGTGCCGATTGCCTTTGCCGTGTGGGACGGACAGAATCTCGAGCGTGATGGTATGAAAGGCATTTCCACCTGGTTTACCCTCCAGATTCCTGAAGGAGGGGGAGGGGCGCAATCCGAGCAAAAGAAACCAGCGCAACAACCTCAGGATAAGCCTAAATAAGTACTAGCCCAGCAGGCAGGTGATAACGGCCCCGGGGGAGCGTTTCCCCGGGGCCGTTTATCTTTCGTGCTAGTGCCGGAACCAGCCTGGGTTCCTTGCAATCCTGCGCATCGTTGTTGTATAAAAATCTTTGAAGATGAGCGGCTTTTTCACACAAATCCCGCTCATGGCAGCGGTCCAAGGGCTGCAGTCGCCCGTCTGCTGATTGGTTTAGCTGAACCCTTAGGGGGCCGAGATGAAGACCGTCTTGCTGTTTCCGCCTACCTGGCATCCCTCCCAGCCGTACCTCAGCCTGCCATCCTTAACCGGTTTTTTAAAGCAAGGCGGTGTCAGTGACGTTATCCAACGCGACCTTGGAATCGAGGTCCTGAACGCATTTCTGACCCAGGAAGTTGGGCGGCAGACATATGAACGAATGCAGGATAAGATCAAACATCTGGAGCGGACTGGAACCCGTGGGGACACAGGCCCTTCGAGTCAGGAACATCTTGCGAGGATGAAGGAAGCTCTGGATTGGTTCCCACCCCTTTACGATTTGATCGAGAACGCCAAAATGACCCTTCGTTCTGAGGTCTTTTACGATCCTGAACGGTACAAAGAGAGCCTGTTCTTGATCGACCGATGGCTTGCCTTCATATCGATTCTGTACTTCCCGACACGGATCTCTGTGGTTGACAACCAGTGGCGCTATTCCATCTATTCGTCCAAAGACATTCTCAAAGCGGTCCAAGACGAGGACGAGAACCCTTATCTTGAGCTCTTCCGGAATCAATTGGTTCCGGATATCCTCTCTCAGGGCCCGGGTCTGGTGGGCGTTTCCATCACGGCCACCTCCCAGATCATGCCGGGGCTGACGTTATGTCGTTTGCTCAAGCAGGCCAATCCCGATGTGCATCTCACCATCGGCGGGAGCATCTTTACCCGGCTGGTGGACAATCTTCGGCGCGCCGATTCGCTCTTTCAATTTGCCGATGATTTCGTGGTGTTTGAGGGTGAGACGGCGCTGTTAGAGTTGGTGCACCAGTTGGAAGGCGCGCGGGACTTCAGCAAGGTCCCCAATCTGGTCTATCGTCAGAAAGATAAGACCGTCGTGAACCAGCCGTTTTACTCAGAAAACATCAATGCGCTGGCGGCGCCGAATTTCGACGGGATGCCTCTCGGGCAGTACTTCGCGCCACAGGCGGTCTTGCCCGTCCAGTTTTCTCGTGGCTGCTACTACAAAGATTGCGCGTTTTGCGCGCTGACACTGGACCACCAGAACTTTCGGCAGCGCCAGCCGGAAAAGGTCGTCGAGGACCTCAAACAGTTGATGGAGCGGTATCAAACGCCCTTCTTTTTCTTCACGGACGAATGTTTTGCCCTGTCGCCTACCAAACGCCTGTGCGCTCAGTTGATTGATGGGAATGTCAATGCGCAATGGACCTGCGAGATGCGATTTGAGAAGAACCTCTCTCGGGAATTGCTCAAGTCTATGCGGGACGCGGGGTGTCTGAAGATCGTCTTCGGACTTGAGTCCTACAACCAGCGGGTGATGGACTTTATGAAGAAAGGCATCCGGCAGGAACATGTTCGCCGGATCATCGAGGACTGCCTGGATGTGGATATCGCCGTTCACTGTTACATTCTGGTCGGATTCCCCACCGAAACGGAACCGGAAGCCATGGAGACGGCGAATTTTATTGTCGGACACGAGCGTCTTCATTCCTCCTACGGGTTTTCCTGCCAGCCGTGCCTCTTTGACCTGGAAAAAGAAGCGCCGATCATGAGTGATCCGGGAAGTTACGGAATTCGCCGAATCATGCGTCCGGCGTCCGAGGACCTCAGTCTGGGTTATTTTTATGAGGTCCAGGAAGGGATGGATCCGGACCACGCCGAGCGCGTCTACCAGCAGGTCTACGAGAAAATTAGCGGGGTGGTTGATGAACTGCCGTTTAATTACTCCATGGCCGACGGCCTGCTCTATATCGCGCGCTCGAAAACCCCGACGGTCGCGGCCCGATAATGACTACTGAGGCGGCACGAACAGATGGGATGCGGATTAGACCTGATAGCGGGGCGTTACTTCTTGAGTATACGCTCAAAGCGCTGCTGATTGCAGGTCTTTCCGAGCTCGTATTGTACCGGTTGATCTCTCGTCTCGGCATGCATCTCTCCAAGGTCGCTCAAGAGTATCCAGTGGTCGATTATTTTCTGCGCGGCGCCTCCCAAATCGGCTTTGCGCTCATGAATTTCTCCGCTCTGCTGCTCTTTGTGGTCCTCTTTACTATGCTATTTTCCAAAGGGCAGGGTGAACAGCCCAAGCCTCTGGATCGTGTGGTCGTGCCGCTTGTGTCACTTCTTCTTGCGCTGACGGTCACGTTCCTGATTTTCCCTCCGGCCATGCTCGGCTCGATCGCCTATAGTGTCGTCACCTTGCTGGTCATCTGGATCCTCGGTGCGCAATACTGGATGCTTCATCCGTCCCTCAAACCACGTGCGATGATCGCGTGCTATGTGATCGGGGTCTCGGCGTGGTTGTACTATCAGACCGCAACGATTGCATATGGGTGGCTCGGGCTGACCTCTTCTCCGCCGCTCGTGCTTGACGTCCACCGCTACGGAGAAGCTCTGATGGTGCTTGCGACTGCGCTCGTATTCGCAGTCTATAGCGGCTTCTCATTTCGCACTCGCAATCGGAGTCAGCGGAGTCGCGTCATTTTCTATGGGGCCACATGGGCTCTTCTGTTTGTCGGCTTGCTGGTGATCGACGGGGTCCTTGAAGTCTTCGATCCGGCCGCGGCCGCCAGCCTCCGTAACGGGGCCCGAGGTATTGGTTGGATCTTCCAAATGGGCATGGGCTATACCTTCTATCTACCGTTTGCGCTGTACATGGCCGGGTTATTGTTTTGGGGGTACGCCGTCATTAAACAAGTTTCGATGGGGCGGCGCGCCGGGTACGGGCTTGCCTTTATGTTCATTGCCGGCTACGCCCTACAGTTATCCCATCAAACTCTGTTCGTCGTGGTGGGGCTGCTGTTGATCGTAAATGACGCGCGGGTCGAAGCGCGGGACAGAGCTGCGCGGAATCTCCCGGTGCAGTTCGGCGACCGTCCGACAGCCGAAGCCTCGGGCGCCTGACGGTCAACGACTGTTTTACAGAAGGAAGTACTGATGGAGAAAGATGTGCCGGAAACCCAGCGCGATGAACAAGTGAACGTCTCCGACGCGGCGCCGGAAGCGACTGCGGAGTTGCCGCTGACACTGGACGATGAGATCGTGGAAATCAAGAAACTGCTGGAGACTGACCCCGATGACTTCCAGGCCCAGTGCCGGCTGGGCGAGGTCTATTTTGCCAAGGGGATGTTGGACGAGGCCTATACGAATGTTTCGAAAGCCATCGAGATCGCGGAAGGCCTCCGGGCGCAGATGGCGGAGTCTCTTGCGATGTACTATGCCAATCTTGGCACGATTCTCGCGACGCAGAATAAGCTGGATGAGGCGATGGAACAGTATCGGAAGGCGCTGTCGATCAACCCGCGTGATGTGTTAGCCTTATTTAACCTGGGACGGGCACGTTTTGATCAGGACGACTACATGGAGGCCAAGGATCTCTATGAGCGGCTGGTTGAAGTTGCACCGGACGATCCCATCGCGTGGTTTCAGTTGGGTAAAGTGTATGAGAAGCTCGAGTTGCGTAATGTCTCGGATCTTCACACGATTGACGCGTCGATCATGGCCTATCGCCGTGTGCTTGAGCTGGACCCCCACAATCTTGAAGCCGCCTTCGCCTTAATGGAAATTCATATGAACATGAGGAAGCCCGATGAGGCGATTCTCGTGCTTGAAGGCGCCGTGCAGAGCAATCCAGACGAACCTCTGGCATACTATAACTTGATCAGCACGTACGAGAAGACCAAGCGGTTTACAGAAGCTGATCAAACACGGGAGCGTCTAAAGGCGCGGTTCGCGTCGCGACGGCCTGTGGAATCCAAGGACAAGTAACCGACTACAAGGGGGCGCGCTATGTTTGGAAGTATGGGCATCACAGAGTTGGTTCTGATCTTGTTTATCGTGCTGATTATCTTCGGGGCCGGCAAGCTGCCCCAACTCGGCGAAGGTTTGGGCAAAGCCATCAAAGGCTTCAAGAAATCTGTTCATGAAGCGGATGCCATTGAGTTGGAAGCCTCGAGACAAGAGGAGAATCAACCGGGGGCGATGCCCTCAGGAGTGCCGCCGGGGGGTCCCCTCCATAGCTCTGTACCGCCTGCCACCGGGCCGGTGATCTCCGAACCACCGAAAGTCTAGCCAGAACCGAGGTCACAGCCATGGAAGAGACCGTCGTCACGTCAATAGGCATCATCGAAACCTTCGCGGGCAACGGCAAATCGCGAAGTACCGGCGATGGGAAGGTCGCCACGAAAGCGGGTCTCCCACTTCCAGTCAGTCTTGCCATCGATCCTTCCGGTGAGTACCTGTATTTCGCCGAATCCGGAAGTGACCGGATACGTCGGATCGAGATTGCGACCGGGATCATCAGCCACATGGCTGGGATCGGCGAGACGTGTTACAGCGGGGACGGGGGTCCCGCCAGCGAAGCCGGTCTCTACCTGCCCTTGGACGTGGCGTTTGACTCCCGGGGGGACCTGTACATTTGCGACTCCGGAAGCAATCGAATTCGCAAGATTGACATGCAGACGGGGATCATCGACACCGTCGTGGGGACCGGGGACTTCGGATTTTCCGGTGATGGGCCGGCCCTTGAAGTTAATCTGACGTACCCGAGCGCGATCGCGTTCGATTCTCAAGACCGCCTCCTGATCGTCGATGCTCAGGCGCATCGCATCCGGATCTATGATCCCGGAACAAAAGAGGTCACGACGATCGCCGGCACCTGGTCTCATGAAGACGACGTCCGCGATAGCCCGCTCATTGCTAAGAACCTGGTTGTGCTTTCGGGAGACGCCATCGGCATCGATTTCAGCGATGACCACGGGTGGCTGCGCCCGCCGTGCGACACCGATGGTATGGACATGAGCGTGTTTTACGACGACGGAAAGCCAGGGTCCCAAGTCCGTTTTCATGACCCCACAGGGATTGCCACGGACGCCAACGACGACGTCTACGTTGCGGACAAAGGCAGTAACCGCATACGCAGGATCGACAGAAACACTGGGATCGTCACGACAGCAGCCGGCGTCTGCTTTTACGGGTACGACGGAGACGATAAGCCGGCGACCCAGGCCATGCTGAATGCCCCCGAGGCAATCGCATTCGACCCGCGCGGCGACATGTACATCGCCGATGCGATGAATCACCGTGTGCGGCGAGTGGATGCGGGAACCCGGGTGATCACGACGATCGCCGGCAACGGCGAGAGCGGCTACAAGGATTCCGGAAACATGGGCGGTTGCGGGATGGCGAAGTTCGTCAAAGCCGTCGACAAGGAGATGATCAAGCATGGAGACGGCCGTATAGCAGTCGACGCGGTGGTGAATTCCCCCGCGGGGCTCGCCTTGGATGCGAACGGGTTTCTTTTTATCTGCGAGCGTGGGGAGAATAAAATTCGCCGGCTGAAATTGTACTAGCGTAAGCTGCGGTTACGCGCAGGGGATAAGATCATGGGGTGGAAGACTACGGGCGTGGCGCTTGTTGTGCTCCTCGTGCTCTACGGCCTGGGGGTACAGGTGGTGAGTTCCCAAGGGCTTTTCATCCGCTCGCAATATCTCGCAGGAGAACTCCCTTTTGAGCCCAAATCGCCGCTGTGGGAAAAATCGACTCCCATCGTGCTCCCCCTCAGCGGTCAAGTCATCACGCGGCCGACGCTTCCCGATCCCACCATTAAGTCAGTAACCGTTCGATCGCTCCATAGCGGTAAGGACATCGTTTTCCTCCTGGAGTGGCAAGACCCCACCAAGAATGATCGTTTGACGCCCGGAACATTTCGGGACGGCGCCGCAATGGCTTTCCCGCTTGGCGATGCGCCGGCCTTTTTTTGCATGGGACAGCTCGACCATTATCTGAACATTTGGCACTGGAAGGCGGATTGGCAGACGGATATTGAGCGGCGCAAGGCTAAAGAGACTGAGCGCAAAGCCAGCGGTGAAAGCGAAGTGCGTCGCTTTGAAGTGATTCCACGACGCGCCTCGTCTGTCGAGGATCTGTTGGGCGGGGGCTTTAGCACGCTCACAAGCAAACGCGGTCAGGGCACGGTTCAAGGCAATGCCATCTGGGAGCAAGGCCGCTGGAAGGTCGTGTTCAAGCGAGCGCTGGAGACCCGGGATCCCGACAATGACGCCCTCTTTGGTCCTGGACGCGTCCAAACCGTGGCGTTTGCGTTATGGAACGGCGAGAACAAGGAGCGTAACGGGCAGAAGGCCGTCGCCCCGTGGTTGCAGCTCATCTTGGATCCCATTACGACCGACCCGGGGAAAGCCTAAGACATGCGTCGAATTATCCTCGTCCTGGCCATCAGTCTTTTATGGGCCTCTACGGGTCCGCTGACGCTCGCAACGGCAAATCCCTCGATCGCTTCCAAGCCGGTTGCCCTGCCACCCGACAAGCTGGCGGAAAAGGAACGAAACCAAGCTGTGATCGAGATGGCCGAGCAGCAGTTGGGCGTCATTGTTCAGCCCGTCACCGAGGACATCCGCAAAGAGCTCAATCTTCGTGCGGCTGAAGGCGTCGCGGTAATGGACATCATCGGAGACAGCTTGGGGGAAAAAGCGGGCATTAAAGTGGGAGCGGTGATCACCGAGATCAACAAGGTCCCGGTGCGCAATCTGGACGACCTCGGGCGTCTGTTACCGGATGCCTTGGAGAAGGGCAACTTCACGGTGGGCACGTGGGAGCCCACGAACCCCGAGAATCAGGGGCAGGGTGGTCAAATGAACTTCCATTTTGTACCCAAAGAGAGCGACTAGTTCATGGTGGCTGTCAGGTGTCCCGGAGGACGACTATGAATCGCGGGGCGGTCATGGCCGGCTTGCTCGTGTTTGTGCTGGCAGGATTCGGGACCACGCTCGAACAGGACGGGGCCGGCCAGGAGAAAAAAGTCAACGAAAGAGCCATGGGTCGAAGAGATCGAGCAGGTCTTTCTTCGATCCGAGGTGTGCCGACAATGCCACGACCGCCATTACGAAGAAATGGCCGGGTTGCGGGAAATGACCATGGATCTGAAGCTCATGGGGCGCATTGACGCCGCTTTGCTCCATGGTACGGCGCTTCCCTCCCCGATCTTCAAGACCGTGATGGGTCTTTGGTTGCAGACCAAGCCGAGCGCTGAGAAACGTCAGCAGTGCCTTTCCTGCCACGCCCCCGCCGTGAAAGTTTTCCCTCAACACACCGATCGGATTATCGAGCAGGTAATGACCGGGAAGGTGACGGTCGAAGGCATTAGTTGCGCCTCCTGCCACATGGTCGAAAAATTGGTCGAGGATACGAAGCAGGTACCTGCGTTTGAAATCAGCGCGGGGAAGACCATGTTCGGACCGTTCAAAGATTCCGAAGACAACATGGTCCATAACTCGTTTGCGTCGCCTCTTTATAAGGGCGCCAATTTTTGCACGTCCTGCCACTTCGAAAAAGTGCGCGACCACCGCAGCCCGTCGATAGACAGCGACATCCTCGAGGGCACCGTGTGCCAGTCGTGTCATATGGAGCAAACCACCGGGAGCTCGACCTCAAAGCGGGGCGCCCTGACTCGAGACATCGCCCGTCATTATTTTCGCGGAATCGTAATCCCGGGGTTAATGCTGAAAAACCGTAATCTCCAGGCCGAATGGATGCCGCGATTGGAAGTGAAGGCTGAACGGAAGGGGACAGCAGTCGAAGGCGAGATTGCCGTCATGAACGGCGCGGTTCCCCATAATTTTCCTGACGGCGATCCCGTTTTGAAGCAATTTTATCTCACCGTCAGTGTCAAAGATAAAAACGGGCGCCTCTTGGGGACGGTGCAGAAGAATTTCGGGAACTCCTACGGGAACCTGTTGGAGCAGCCGTTGGGCGACATCCTGGTGAAAGGAGGGACAACGAAGCATGTGCCTTTCGCGCTGGCCCTCAGCCAGGAAGGCGAGGGGATGCTGCTCGACGTAGTCTTGACCTATAGTTTGATCCCGAAACCGGAAGCCGGGCTGTTAGACGGTTATCTAAAAACTCTCGCGTCGGACGCCGATCGCGACAAGGCGACTCGTTTGATTGCCAATTATGCAGAACCCCGCATTCTGACGTTCAGGACGATGCCTCTCTAGGCCGGAGCGATCCGGGCCCGGCCACGCCCGCTTTGTGGCTGAACACCCGCACATAGGAACTGATGCGTGAGGAGAGACGCTATGAAATTGGGTTTGCAGCAAGTAAGAGCGATCATGATCGGCTTCGTTGTCATCGCCGTCCTCGTCGGCGCGGGGTGGTTTCATGGCTCTTTTGCGAAGGATGACGCCGCCCTGACCCCAGAAAAAGTCTTTCCGGCCTCATCGAAATGCAAGAAGTGCCATCTCCGATCCTTTGAGGAGTACGAAGAATCCATTGTGGCGCGGGCCATTGTCACGCCGACGTTTCGGGCAATGCTGGAGGACTACGCCTCCAAGAACCAGGACAAGCGTTACTGCCTGAACTGTCATGCCCCGCAGGCCGTGGTGTTTCCTGATCTTGCCGAGACTATGGTCAAACAAATCATCACCGGCGATCCGAATTTCGAAGGCGTGGGCTGCATTCAGTGTCATCTGATTAAGAGCGTGGAACCGAACGTCAAGGGCAACTCCTCCTCTCAAACTTGAGCCCGGACGCACCGTGTTCGGCGGCTATAAGGATTTCATCGAAAGCAAGGCCCACGATACCGAGTTCCTGGAGCTCTATAAGAAATCCGATCTGTGCCTTGCGTGCCATACCATTTCGCCGACGTCTGTTCCCCAAGCGGAGGCCGTGGGAGATTGGAAAGGGAGCAAGGCGGCAAAGGAAGGCAAGACGTGCCAGACCTGTCACATGCCGCAAGGGTTCGGGGAGTCAGCGAATGAGGAGAAAAAGCGAGATATCGCGGGTCATGAATTTAACGGCAAGTCGCCCGCTTTGCGCAAGCAAGCATTTGACCTAGATTATGATACCGAAGCCCAAGGAGATAAGACTAAGCTGACAGTGAAGGTCAAGAATCTGGTGCCGCATAATGTCCCTACAACGCATCCCATTTGGAATCAGGTGTACTTACAGGTGGTCATCAAAGGCCGTAACTTAACCGAGGCCGTCCGGGAAAAGCGTACCTATGGCCGCACCTTTGCCGATGCCAAAGGCAACAAGACCGTGTTGGATCATGACGCCGTGAAACTCGTCGAGGACACGACGTTAAAGGCGGATGAGACGCGCACGGAAAGCTTTGTCTTTGCAACGCCTACAAACACCCCGTCCTTTGACGTTGAGATCTCGCTGCATTACGCGACTCCTGCCGACCGCTGGCCGGAGAGCTTTGCGAAGCGGGTAGCATCTTTTGCGTCCACGAAGTATTCCGATCCGGTCTTCAAGACATCCGAGATCACCAAGCGATGCGGAAACACCAAGGTGTCGGATGGAAAGCTCAGGAAACTGCCTTGCCTGTAACGGGCAGCGGGAAATCGGTGAACGCCAGAGGGCCGGGCTACTCGAAGACGATCGTGGAGCTTGGGGACTTGGTGCGAAAGATCTGCGTGGCTGCGTAAATATTTTTGGCTGGTTGATTGAGAACGAGTTCAGAATTGGTGATGTGTGTATCGATTAACTCGAAGGGGCCGCCGCTATAGTATAGGCGGCAGTGATCTAACTGACAGTTTCTGTATACGTGGTTGTCAAGTACCAAGTCTTCCTTGGTAAAGGATTTCTGATCAACGACGATGTACTGTGGCTCGGTCGGCATTCCTGGACATCCAACGCTGGTCACTATAGCAGGTCCCATTCATCGCGGCAAGTTGCCTCCTGTTCATAAAGAATCTTCTCCGTAAGACATTCACTCCTCCTGTCGTAAAGAGCTTGAACAGTGCCCGGTGGCCGTATAGAATGAGCGGCCGTTTCGTCTTAAATGGGGTCAGAGTCGAATTTCGCAGACTCGATTTCCTATACCGATACGCTAAACTTTGGACTTTAAATTCGACTCTGACCCCATTTAAAGGAGATCCTTTGTATGAATTCTTTGGAGGGCATTGTTCTGTTTGCTGTCTTCACTGCTCTGGTCGGTATTGCCTACGGCGGCTATCTGATCAGTTGGGTTCTGAAACTGGATGAAGGCACCGACAAGATGAAAATGATCGCAAAGGCGATTCAAGAGGGTGCCCAAGCATACCTAAACCGCCAGTATCGGACCGTCGCGTTTGTCGCCGTCGCGCTGTTCCTGATTCTATGGGCAGGGGGCATCTGGTCAGAAAAGTTCGGGTTTGTCACCGCGATCGGGTTCCTCATCGGCGCAGTCGCCTCTGCAATCGCAGGATATATCGGTATGATCGTGGCTGTCAGGGCCAACGTCCGCACCGCGCAGGCGGCCCATGGCGGGCTAAACGCCGCGTTGCAGGTGGCGTTTAAGGGCGGAGCGGTGACGGGACTGCTGCTGATCGCCCTCGGGTTACTGGCGGTCTCGCTCTTCTACTATGCCGCGGCGAACATGGTCGGCAGCGCAAAGGCGGTACACGCGTTGTTGTCTTTGGGCTTCGGCGGAAGCCTGATTTCGGTCTTTGCCCGCGTCGGGGGCGGGATTTTTACGAAGGCCGCGGATGTCGGCGCCGATCTCGTCGGCAAGGTCGAGGCCGGGATTCCTGAAGACGATCCCCGAAATCCCGCAGTCATCGCGGACAATGTCGGGGACAATGTCGGGGACTGTGCCGGCATGGCCGCGGACCTGTTTGAGACCTATGCGGTCACGACGGTGGCGGCAATGGTGCTCGGTTTCACGTTATTCAAGAGCCTTCCCGAAGGCTCGATGTACAAACCCTTGATGTACCCCTTACTGCTGGGTGGCATTTCAATCCTCGCCACTATTGTCGGCATCTGGTTTGTTCGGGTCGGCCCCGGCGGGAGCATTATGGGAGCCCTGTACAAGGGATTGTTCTGGGCCGGCGGGCTGGCGGGGGTGGCCTTTTATCCCGCGACGATGTGGTTGATGGACGGAATCGGGGGAGTGAGTGGCAGCGCCTACTATAGCGCGGCCCTCATTGGTCTGTTGGTCACGATCGCGCTCGTGTTCATCACCGATTATTACACGTCCAAGCAATTTCGACCGGTCAAAGACATCGCGAAAGCAAGCGAGACCGGTCATGCGACCAATGTGATCGCCGGATTAGCGGTCGGTATGCAGGCAACAGCCTTACCCGTTGTTGTGATAGGTGCGGCCATCCTCGGTAGTTTCTACGTCACCGGCGGTATGGCGGGGGCCGGACTCTATGGGGTTGCGGTCGCAGCGGTCTCCATGCTGTCGATGGCGGGAATTGTGGTCGCCATCGATGCCTTCGGGCCCATTACCGACAACGCGGGAGGCATTGCGGAGATGGCCCACCTCGGGAAGGAGGTTCGCGACATCACTGACCCATTGGACGCGGTCGGTAATACGACCAAAGCCGTCACGAAGGGGTATGCCATTGGATCCGCCGGACTTGCGGCCGTGGTTCTCTTTGCGGAGTATGCCCGGGCGGTGAGCGGTGACAAGCCTGGCGCCGGGTTCGATCTCTCGGATCCCAATATCATTGTAGGCTTGCTGGTCGGCGGAATGCTGCCGTTCCTGTTTGCCTCATTGTGCTTGAAGGCCGTGGGCGAGGCGGCCGGGGAAGTCGTCACAGAGGTGAGGCGCCAGTTCCGCGAGATTAAGGGCATCATGGACGGGAGCGGCAAGCCGGACTACGCAACCTGCGTCGACATCGTGACAAAAGCCGCTATTCAAAAGATGATGGTCCCCGCGGCCATTCCAGTCATTTCGCCTATTCTGGTTGGCTTTATCTTGGGCCCCAAGGCTCTGGGGGGAGTGCTCGTCGGCACGATCGTCACCGGATTATTCGTGGCAATTTCCATGACGAGCGGCGGAGGCGCCTGGGATAACGCGAAGAAGTTCATCGAGGAGCAGGGCAAGAAGGGAACTGAAACACACAGAGCCGCGGTTACGGGGGATACGGTTGGAGACCCCTATAAAGATACGGCAGGCCCTGCGATCAACCCCATGATTAAAGTGATTAACATTGTGGCTCTCCTCATCGTCTCGCTCATCATCTAACAAGGGGGACAGGCTACTTTGTTTGAGGTTTTCTGCTACGGTTTAAGAGAATGCCTTAAACAAAGTAGCCTGTCCCTTTTCTTCACCTTTCTTCAGGCGGGGGCAATAGTAGGGTCATCGCTCTGCTGGTGTTCTTGACGTGACGTATATCGTGCGGTAAGCTGAGATTCGTTATAACCTGCTGTAGAAACGCCGGACGGGGCGCGGAGAAATACCGGGAGGGGCATCATGGACAAGCAGGAGAGAAAAACCGAGCCGAAACGCAGCCCTCAGGCGAAGGAGGATGCGAAGGCCAATCCCAAGACCGTTGAGGGCGGCAAAAAGCTTAAGGAGGAAATGGATAAGTTGGTCGACGAAATCGACGACGTTCTTGAGGAAAATGCCGAAGAATTTATCAAGAACTATGTACAGAAGGGGGGGCAGTGAAGGCAGTCTTTGCAATCATCCTTGGAGCTTTCATTGCCGTCTGCAGTTTGACTTTTCCGTGCTACGCCGAGTTGGCGTCCTCTTCCTCCGCGATCGAAGATCCCAACTCTTACGAAAACAGGCACCCCGCAGGATTATTCTCTTCAATCGTCACCGCTCACGGCCAAGAAATGATCATGGGTCAATATCGGAGCTTTGAGATCGTACCGGTCACACCCAGCACCATTTTCACTGATGATGTGCCGGAGATTTTCGTCGTTTTCCATACCCATCAGCATGACAGCGAATTCAGGGTTTCAGGACGCTGGTCGGTCGAGCGCGCCGACGAGGTCCCGGCGAATCATATCCTAGGCACCGACTCAATGATCCTCATGACCGAGGACGAATCCGGCTATGTGTCGATAAAGCGCCCTGACAAGGGATGGCCCATTGGCCAATACAAGGTCCAGATGTTCACGGGTACCGGCGATTTCGACATGAGTCCAATCGGGACACTGCGCTTCAGTGTGGTGCCTGCGAAAGCCGCCTCGTAAGCCAGTCAGGGCGTCGACTCCTCTCTGTCATCCCTAGTTCAGTTTACGTACATTTCCGTGCGCCGGCGTTTGACAAGCCGCAGAGCCTGGACTATGATTCGGGAGCGTTGGTGAGGTCATCGTATGTTGATTGTACGTAGGTAAATTGCATGCTCTCTCCAGCCTTCAGGCAATGGCATATCCGGCCTTCTAATGACCATGCCCGACGTGCGCTGACGGAAGGTCTCCTCAAGGACGTGCGGCCGAGTCAATGTGGGGATGTCGTCTCATGCTGACCACGGCCATCGGCATCGACGAACTCATCGAGAAAGTACGGCGCTACAATCCGGAGGCGCAAGTGGAAGTGATTCGGCGGGCGTATGAGTTCTCGGCACACGCCCACGAAGGACAGCTCCGGCGCTCTGGAGAACCGTATGTGGCGCATCCTCTGGCGGTCGCCGAAATTCTGGTCGCGCTTAAACTTGATGTACCGGCCATCGTCGCCGGTCTCATGCACGACACGATCGAGGACACCCTCCGTACCCGGGCGCAAATCGAGGAAGAATTCGGCAAGGACGTGGCGCGCCTGGTGGAGGGCGTCACCAAAATTGGAAAGATCCATTTCAAGAGTTATGAGGAGAAGCAGGCGGAGAACTTTCGCAAGATGCTGATCTCGATGGCTGACGACATCCGGGTCATCCTCATCAAGCTTGCGGATCGCCTCCATAACATGCGGACGATTGAACATCTTGATCCCACCCAGCAGCAAAAAATCGCCCAGGAGACCATCGAGATCTATGCGCCCCTGGCGAACCGGCTTGGGATCGGGTGGATGCGCGGCGAGCTGGAGGATCTCTGCTTCAAGACCCTCAAGCCGGATGTGTACGCCGCGCTGGCGGCGCGAGTCGCCAAACGCGTTGAGGAGCGCGAGCAGTACATCCAGGATGTGATCGGCATCGTCAAGACGAAGCTGGCCGAGTACGGGTTGGCCGGTGATGTCATGGGCCGCCCCAAACATCTCTACTCCGTCTACCAAAAAATGGAAGAGCAGGAGATCTCATTCGAGGAGATCTATGACCTCACCGCAGTTCGGGTGATCACCGACACCCAGATGAATTGCTACGCGATCATGGGACTCATCCATTCCCTGTGGCGGCCGGTCCCGGGGAGATTTAAGGATTACATCGGGGTGCCGAAGTCTAACCACTACCAGTCGCTGCACACAACCGTCGCCGGTCCCAAGGGAGAGCATGTCGAGTTTCAAATCCGTACCCGCGAGATGCATCGCGTGGCGGAGGAAGGCATCGCCGCGCACTGGACCTACAAAGAGCGGGGCGAGATCGACGAGCGCGACAAACTCGTTTTCAGCTGGCTGCGGCAGCTTCTGGAGTCGCATCAAGACCTTACCGATAACCGTCAGTTCATGGATTCCGTCAAGCTGAATCTGTTTTCCGACGTGGTCTACGTTTTTACTCCGAAGGGCGCCGTCAAGGAACTGGTCAAGGGGGCCACCCCCATAGACTTCGCGTACGCGATTCACACGGCGATCGGCGATCACTGCAGCGGCGCGAAAGTTAACGGCAAGATGGCGCCCCTGAAATATCAACTCAAGAACGGCGACAGCGTGGAGATTCTGACCTCGCCGGGACAGGTCCCACACAAAGACTGGCTCAAGTTTGTCAAGACGCCCCGAGCCAAGACTAAGATCAAACATTGGCTCAGGATCGAAGAAGCCAAGCACAGCTTGGAACTCGGGAAACGTCTCTTAGAGCGGGAGCTCCGCCGGCAAAATCTTGGGCTCGGCTCCGTGCTCAAGACCGGACGCTTTCTAGAACTCGCCCGGGAGTTGGGATTATCGGATTCGAACGATCTCTTGGCCTCAATCGGGTATGGGCGCGTCTCCGCGACGCAGATTGCTCATCGTCTGACATCGGAGGGAGCAGAGGCGGCGACGGAACAGGTGACGCCGGATGTTGATAAGGCAGTCGCGAAGCGACCTGCAACTGAGGACCGAGTCAAGGTCCGCGGTGTGGACGATCTCATGATGCGGCTGTCTAAATGCTGCGCGCCGGTGCCCGGCGATCGCATCATCGGCTACATCACCCGCGGCCGGGGGCTGACGATCCATACAGCGGACTGCCCGAACCTGGATGCCCTGGACTATGATAAGGCCCGCCTGGTGGAAGTGGACTGGGACACTGCCCATCCCTCCACTGTGCCGGTAAAGATTTCGACGTTAACGGTCGACAAGCCGGGCATGCTGGCGAACGTCTCGGCCGCGATCACGAACGCGGAAGCAAATATCAGCCGCGCCGAGATTACCACCCGCGAAGATCGAAAGGCATTGTTCCACTTTATCGTGGAGATTCAAAACACGGCACACCTTGATCGCGTGCTCAAAGCGGTCGAGCGGATCGACGGGGTACTCCAGACCCGCCGCATTCGCAGTTGGCAGGAGACGAAGTGAGGGCGCTTCTAGTCGTCGGGTTGCTTGGGTTGCAATGGGTCGGCGTGCCCAGTTGGGCGCAGGTGTTGGCGTCGGATGACATCGTGGTCTATTCGGGTCGCAAGGAGAGTGCCATCAAGCCCGTGGTGAAGGCTTTTGAGAAAACGACCGGCATCACCGTGCGGCTTAAGGTCGGCAAGACGTCGGGTCTCGCCAATGAGCTCATTCAGGAGAAGGCGAGGCCGCGGAGTGATGTCTTTATTTCGACGGAATCCGGCATTATGGAAATCCTGGCGCAACATAACATTCTCGAGCCGTATCTATCGCCTGCCGCGCAAGAATTGGAACCAGGTTTGAAAGACAACGGCGGTCGTTGGACCGGTATTTCGTCTCGCATCCGGGTCATCATCTACAACACGAAATTGGTTGCCGCCAACGACATACCTCGGTCCGTCTTTCAGTTGACAGATCCCATATGGAAGGGGAAAATCGTGATTGCCGGCACACGGGAACGCACAACGTTATCGTGGGTATCGTCGCTGATTGCGTCGAAAGGTGAACGGTTTACGCGCGACTTCCTGACGAGGCTGTATCAGAACGGATTGAGCATCGTTCCCGACAATACCGATGTCTGGCAGGGGGTGGGCCGTGGAGAGTTTACCGTGGGCCTGACCAACTCGCCAAATTACTTTTTGGCCCGCAAGGAGGGCTATCCAGTCGGCGTCGTCTATCCCGACCAGGAAGAGGGCGGGCTTGGAACCATGCTGAATCTCAATGCGATCGCGCTCGTGAAAGGGGCCCCGAATGAGGAGCCGGCGAAGAGGTTTATCGATTTTACCCTGTCTCCCGAAGGCCAACGCCTGCTGATCGATGGCGCCTACGAGATTCCGCTCAAGCCCGACCTTATTGATCAGAGTCCGCTCTCGGGGTTCCGTCGTACGCCGGTCACAGAGAAAAAACTGGCTCAGCTTGCCGACACCACCCTGACGATGTTGCGCGATATCGGGCCTGAATGGTAATCATGGGGAACGCAGTGTTCAAAATCTTCCTTGTGCTCGCGCTCTGGAGCGGTGTCTGCGCGCCTCTGTCCTGGGCGGTCGTTGATCGATCTGTGCTCAAGAAAGGGATGACGCTGCCCGAGGTCGTGCAGTCCTTTGGACAGCCGGACTCGATAGAATGGGTGAACTTCCAGGGCCAGGCCATCCTCTTCGTATTTTTCGAGACGGCCGACAAAGGGTTCCTGCAGGGCGGGCCTTTGGGTGGCGATACGATCACGCGCGATAATGGGCGGACTGCCCTCCCCTTGGGGTTCATGACCGATCAACTCGCCGGCTGGGGCAAGAAGTTTTACTTCCAATTCAAGCCTTCCGAGTAACATTCCGTGAAGATCTTGATGGTAGCGAGCGAGGCGGTTCCTCTTGCCAAGACGGGTGGACTGGCGGACGTCGTAGGAGCTCTCTCGCGGGAGCTTGTCTGCCTCGGGCACGATGTCAGGTTGGTGCTGCCGCGCTATAAAGACGTCGGCGATCTGGTCAAAGACCTGGCCGAAATTCGCACACTCCCAATACCGGCCACACCTGTGCCCATCGAGATCACCATCGAGACGGGAACGCTGAACGATGTCCCTCTCATCCTGGTGCGATACGATCCTTTCTTCGACCGGCCGGCCCTCTACGGCGAGCCAGGACGTGATTACCCGGATAATCTCGCGCGATTTGCCCTGTTTTCTCGAGCTGCCTTGGAGGTCTGTCGCGCACTGAATTGGAAGCCTGACGTGCTGCATGCGCATGACTGGCAGGCTGCGCTTGCTGTGGTGTATCTGAAGACCCTGTATCAGAACGACAAGTGGTGGGATTCCTGCCGCGCTTTATTTACGATCCACAATCTCGGCTATCAGGGAATCTTTCCGGCGATGGAGTTTTTAGTGACCGGGCTGCCATGGTCAGAGTACACGCCGGATCGGCTGGAGTTCTTTGGTCAGGTGAATCTGCTCAAGGGCGGAATCGTAGATGCAGATATGTTGAACACCGTGAGTCCCACGTACGCCCGTGAAATTCAAACGGCAGAGCTCGGGTACGGCCTGGCAGGGGTGCTGCAGACCCGCAAGGAGAGGTTGTTCGGCATCATTAACGGCATCGACTATGAGCAGTGGAATCCGTCGACGGATACATACTTGCCCGCACGGTACTCCGCGAAGGACCCAGCCGGTAAAAGGACATGTAAGGCATCGCTTCAACGTGAGATGAAACTGCCGTCGCGTAAGGTACCCGTGATCGGCGTCGTCACACGGCTTGTTGCGCAGAAAGGAATCGACCTCATTCTGGACATCCTCCCGGAGCTGTTGGACCTCGACGTACAGATGGTCCTGCTCGGCAGCGGCGATCCCGTCTCGGAGAAAGCATTGACGGTCCTGCAGGAACGCTTCCAGGGGAAGTTCGTCGCTCGCCTCGGTTTCGATGAGGGCTTGGCGCACCGTATTGAAGCCGGCGCTGACCTGTTCCTGATGCCCTCTCGCTACGAACCCTGCGGGCTGAATCAGCTCTACAGCCTTACTTACGGCACCGTGCCGATTGTTCGGAAGACAGGTGGCCTGGCGGACACCGTGGCGCCCTATCGACCCGGTGACAAAAAGGGCAAAGGCACCGGCTTTGTCTTTGAGTCACCTCATGCAGAAGTTCTCTACAGCACGATCCTTCTGGCGCTCCAGGTATTCCGCGATGAAGACGAGTGGAAGCGGCTGATGCGGAGAGGAATGCGGCAGGATTTTTCGTGGGAACAATCTGCGCGAGAATACGTCCAGCTCTATGAAAAAACGGTGGCGTTAAAACAGGCCGCGCCTGATATTCCGCGTGATTCCTTTCCGCGAAGTCGCTTTAGAGACGTCGGCCCTCCTCGTCTGTCCACATAACTTCTCCGGTTGTTTCAGGATCACCGCAACTCTAATCGATCGTAGGGTATAACCTCCTCCGATGCTCCTATAGAGCCGGGACTCATCTTGACATACACTATTTCAAGGCTCCGAATGTCAGCAGGCCATCTAGATAACTGGCATAGCTGCCCAGGCTTCGGGGGCCGATTCAGATTGGAATGATTCTGGAGAGGTCTTATGGACAGTACCCGACGAACTTTTCTAAAGCTCAGTGTCTCCCTGGCGGGTGCGGGCGCAGGATTCGGCGTCCTGGCCGGCCAATCAGCTGCCGCGGCCCGGCCATCTAGGGTGCGTATACCGACCCCTGCGTCGGTGCGCAAAGGGGACATGCTCTACCGAACCCTCGGGCGTACAGGCGAACAGGTTTCCCTCATCGGACTCGGCGGACATCACATTGGACGGCCAAGTGACGAGCAGGAGGGCATCGGCATTGTCCGGCGCGCAATCGACCACGGGATCACCTTCATGGACAACAGTTGGGATTACCATGACGGGGGCAGCGAGATCCGCATGGGCAAGGCTCTCCAGGACGGGTATCGAGAGAAGGTCTTTCTGATGACCAAAATTGACGGCCGTACAAAGAAAGAGGCCGCCAAGCAGATCGAGGATTCCCTCAAGCGGCTGCAGACGGACCATATCGATCTGCTCCAGCATCATGAGGTCATTCGCCTGGAGGATCCCGACCGCATCTTCGCTGAGGATGGCGCTCAGGATGCCCTGCTCGACGCGCAAAAGTCCGGCAAGATCCGTTACATTGGCTTCACGGGGCATAAAGACCCTCTGGTTCATCTAAGGATGTTGGAGGTCGCCAAGAAACATGGCTATCGTTTTGACGCCGTTCAGATGCCTCTGAATCTCATGGACGCGCATTTTCGGAGCTTTCAGCATCAGGTTGTGCCTCTGCTCGTTAAGGAACAGATTGGGGTGCTCGGCATGAAGTCGATGGGCGACAAGATCATTCTAGACAGTGGAGTGGTGAACCCGATTCAATGCCTGCACTATGCAATGAGTCTGCCGACCTCTGTGGTCATCACGGGCATCGAGAGCATGCAGATTCTAGACCAGGCCCTGGAAGCGGTCAGGACCTTCAAGCCGTTGACCCAGGCGCAGTCAACGGCCCTTCTCAAACGCACGGCACAGGCCGCCGCGGATGGAGGGTATGAGCAATTCAAGACGACGCCGAAGTTCGACAGCACCGCCACTCACCCTGAGTGGCTTGGCTAAGTAGGACCGCAGTTACTGGCCATTGACTCTTGGGCCTGGAGTCTTTCTCTGAGTTTTTGCCGTTACCGGAGTGGTCGAGCGGGTGACAGCATCGATATCCGCAACAGGAGGAACTATGACATTCATGCAACGGTTCGTTCCGCAAACATACGCAATGATGCGCATTGTCACCGGTCTGTTATTTCTGTGGCACGGGACTCAGAAGCTGTTTGCGTTTCCTGTTGCACCTCCGCCCGGCGTGCCCCCATTTATAATTTACATTGCCAGTCCCATCGAGCTGGTGGGAGGAATTCTAGTCATGGTCGGCCTCTACACGGGGTGGGCGGCATTCCTGTGCAGCGGTCTCATGGCCTTTGCCTATTGGATGGCACATGGCACCCAAGCGCTCTTTCCCATTCAAAACAAGGGGGAACTCGCAGCATTGTATTGCTTCGTCTTCTTGTACATCTCAGCGCGAGGCTCAGGTATTTGGAGCGTCGACGCTGCGCTCGGCAAAGACGCGCCGCAGCGCTGAGGCTACTATGACCTATCAGCCGATTCAGAACTACGGCATCATCGGCAATATGCGAACGGTGGCCTTGATCGGCCTGAACGGCTCGATCGACTGGTTCTGCTTCCCCCACTTCGACTCCCCGAGTGTCTTTGGCGCCATCCTCGATGATAAAAAGGGGGGCCGCTTCCAAATCGCTCCCGTACGCGAAGGGACCACTACCAAACAGCTCTATTGGCCGGACACGAACATTTTGATCACGCGGTTCCTCTCACCGGACGGCGTCGGCGAGATTCAGGATTTCATGCCCGTAAGCTTCGCCGGGAGGTCCTCCTGGCAGAATCAACTAATTCGACGGGTCAAGGGCATCCGCGGAAGTTTGGAGTTTCGGATGCAATGTCATCCGGCCTTCGACTACGCCCGCGCGCCTCATGACGTCAGGATCCACAAGCAGGGCGTGACTTTCCACTCCTTGCAGCTCAGTTTAGGTCTAGCCACCGACATCCCACTTATAGGTGTGCGAGAAGGTGTTGAGGCGACCTTTACCCTGCAGGAAGGGCAAAGCGCGATTTTCGGTCTTAGGAGCATCCAGCCTGATGAAGGGTGTGGATGGTGTCCTTCCGAGGGCGAAGCGCAGGAGCTCTTCGAGGGCACGGTCGAGTTTTGGCACCGCTGGCTCTCGCAATGCACTTACGCCGGACGGTGGCGCGAGATGGTCTACCGCTCGGCGCTCGTCCTCAAGCTGCTCACGTTTGAACCCACGGGAGGGATCATCGCCGCCCCAACGTGTAGTCTGCCCGAGATGATCGGTGGCGGGCGAAATTGGGACTATCGATACACGTGGCTCAGGGATGCTGCCTTTAGCCTCTACGCCCTCCTGCGGATCGGTTTTAGGACGGAAGCGACCGATTTCATGAAGTGGATGGAAACCCTGAGTCTGGACGACAATGGGGATTCGCCGCTTCAGATCGTGTATGGCATCGATGGCCGCCGAGATCTAAACGAGCAAACGCTCGACCATTTGGAAGGGTACAAAGGCTCACGACCTGTTCGGATCGGTAATGGAGCGTACTCTCAACTACAGTTGGACATCTATGGTGAACTGCTGGATTCGCTGTACCTCTACAACAAACACGTCATGCCGATCTCTTACGATGTGTGGAGTCGGGTAAGGCGGAGGCTCAATTGGCTGTGCGACCATTGGCAGTTCCCGGACGAGGGGATCTGGGAGGTTCGTGGCGGGCGACGCCACTTCGTCTATTCGAAGGTCATGTGTTGGGTGGCCCTCGACCGCGGCGTGCGCTTGGCTGAGAAGCGATCGTTCCCGGCCGAGCGCTCCCGCTGGCTTGACGCCCGTGACAAAATCTATGAAGAGGTGATACTCAAAGGATGGAACGAAAAGCGTCAAGCGTTTGTCCAGCACTACGACAGCGAGTCCCTGGATGCCTCGAACCTGATCATGCCGCTAGTCTTTTTCATGTCTCCTACCGACCCCCGGATGCTAAAGACGATCGAGACTATTAACCGAGGATCTAGCGAGGGCGGCTTGGTGAACGACGGTTTGGTGTACAGGTACGACGCAGCAAAGGGAGAGGATGGGCTGACGGGCGATGAAGGCACCTTCAATATATGCACATTCTGGCTGGTAGAGGCCCTAACGCGCGCCGGCAGGATCGAACGCAAGAAGGTCGACGAGGCGCGATTGCTGTTCGAACGAATGCTGGGGTATGCGAACCACCTCGGACTATATGCCGAACAAACGGGACCAAGCGGCGAAGCCCTGGGCAACTTTCCCCAGGGCTTCACGCATATCGCCTTGATCAGCGCGGCCTTTAATCTCGACCGCGCGCTTGGACAGAAGCAGTGGTAAGCCCGACGAATCCTTCTGCTTAGTCTTGGAGAAGTGTCCGCTGCTGCCGACATTTTGGCAGTTGCCGAAATATCGGCACAGCACATTCGCCCATTCATAGTCCCAATCAGCGATCTCGACGGCTGTCGAGACCAGCACCTCAATTCTTCAAGCAGTTTAGTGACGAGTTTAGTTTCGGCCACTCTTTGGAACAGCCTTTGCTCCACTTTTTGAGTGAAAGGAATGCTCGGACGGAGATCCCCGGTCGAAGGAGAACACCATGAGACCCAAGCTCCTGACTCAGTTCTTGATACGCGCTGGAAGCCTGGCGCTTGCGATCGCGCAAGTCGTCGTGCTTCTGTTCATCCTGCTCATCATGTACTGGCTGCACGGGAAGCCCAGGGCGAAGCTTTCTTCACTCAGGCTTGGCGGGATGAAAGAACAGGACAGATGGGATGGGTTCGCTGATTCGACGCGTTACGCCGCGATTCCGTTACGCCAGCCCTAGCAAAACCCGCATGAGATAGGAGATCAGCATGGAATGTCGCACTGCCATGTGTCATGGACAATTGCTAGGGCTTTATAGGAATAGCTAAAAAACAAATCCTATTGGACTATGTTAGTGAAAACAGTTTACGGAGGAGATCATGGCTCGCGCTAAAAAACATCGTAACGATACA
The DNA here is from genome assembly GCA_963788195.1 of Nitrospirota bacterium. Lineage (GTDB taxonomy): Bacteria > Nitrospirota > Nitrospiria > Nitrospirales > NS-4 > NS-11. The sequence goes on along the minus strand of CAWBGA010000017.1, from coordinate 726,528 downwards.
GGCATAGCCGCGCAACTTAGCCCCAGCGCAAAAAGTCTCATCAAAGAGGCGCTCCGCGTATACGGCGCTGCGGAAGAAGCTCTGACGGAAGCCGGTGAGCAATTCGACGACTTAGTGTCTGAGGCCCGTGCTGAGATGAAAAAGGCCCAGCCATCAAGAGCTGACAATAGGCACAAGGAGGAGATCATAGCTCGCGCTAAAAAACATCGTAATGATACAGGCATAGCCGCGCAACTTAGGCCCACCGCAAAAAGTCTCATTAAGGAGGCGTTCCGCGTATACGGCGCTGCGGAAGAAGCTCTGACGGAAGCCGGTGAGCAATTCGACGACCTAGTGTCTGAGGCCCGTGCTGAGATGAAAAAGGCCCAGCCATCAAGACGTGACAATAGGCAGAAGGGCAAGTCATAAATTTCATCCCGACGACCTGTCTCTGGCAGCGTCTCGCGTCACGAGAATTAGAGCTGGATCATGGCAATCAAATCCACAATGGCGGAGCTGAATCGGCTGCGCGAAATCATCCGGGTCTTCAGCATTGCCGGCTTCGGGGATCTGTTCAAACACATGGGTCTTGAAGTCGCTACTGAATACACAGGCAAGATCATGGGTTGGAAGCACGTAGATGACATCGCACACCTTGAACATCCCCAACGTGTACGCCGGGTTTTTGAAGTCCTCGGACCGACCTTTGTCAAGCTTGGCCAGATTCTTGCGACTCGCCCTGACCTCTTCGGACCCGAGTGGATCACTGAATTCGAAAAACTCCAATGGCAAGCCCCCCCGCTGGATTTTGCCGAGCTTCGTCCTCAGGTCGAGGAAGATCTGGGGGCACCGCTCGAAGAGATCTTTGCAGAGGTCGAAACCACACCACTCGCGGCCGCTTCCTTGGCGCAGGTTCACCGGGCGACCTTGAAGGACGGGACGCAAGTGGTGCTCAAGATTCAACGCCCCGGGATCCGGCCGATAATTGAATCCGACATGCGCCTGATAGCCCATCTGGCGTCGTTGGCCGAAAAGCATGTGCCTGAGTTGGCCACCTATCACCCTCAAAAGGTCGTCCAGCACTTCGTGAAGTCGCTCCAGAATGAACTCAACTTCATGACGGAAGGACACCAAGCCGACCAGGTCGCGGCCAATTTTGAAGGCCACGAGCAAATCGTCATTCCCAAAATCTATTGGGAATGGACGAGGCAACGGATCAATGTCCAGGAATTTGTGGATGGAATCCCTGGAGTGGACATTCGAGCCATCGATGCGGCCGGAATGGACCGCAAACGCATTGCCCAAACCGGGGCGAGTGCGGTGCTCAAAATGATCATGATAGACGGGCTGTTCCATGCCGATCCGCACCCGGGGAATTTCTTCATCTTGCCTGGTGAACGCATTGCCTTCATCGACTTTGGCATGATCGGACGCGTCTCTGAGGTCAGACGGCGACAGATTATGACGCTGCTGCAGGCGTTGCTGGACAACGACGCCGAGGGGCTGTCCATGGTTCTTTTGGAATGGTCCGGCAGAGAAGGAGACGACCCAGGGGACCTGTCAGAAGCCGTTGAGGAGTTTCTCGGCAAATATGCCGGAAAATCCGATGGCCCTCATGGATTTGTCGGCCATGGTTGGGGACTTGTTGAGTTTGGTCCGAGACAACAAGCTCACGATGCCCCCGGATCAAGCCATGCTGCTCAAAGTGTTTGTCTCGATGGAAGGCGCATTCAAGAAGCTCGACCCGGGTTTTGACATCATGGGCGCGGTACAACCCATCCTTCATGAGGTTGTCATCGACAAGTTATCTCCGCAAGCCTTAGGGAAACGCGGACTGAAAATTCTCACGCAATATTTGGAGTTATTCGCCGACCTGCCCAAGGAGATACGCCGCGGAATCTATGCGGCGAAGACCGGGAATCTGAAAATTCGCGTAGAACTGAGCCAGTTCGATGAACTCCAACATCTGGTCATGCGCGCCAACCGCCTGCTGGCCGCGGCCGGCATCATAGCAGCCTTGCTGATCGGCGGTTCTATTCTTATGGCTTTCCTGAAGTGACTTCAAATCTCGCATGAAAGCGATGAGGATTCATTTTGATTCACCTTCGGTGGAGCCACCTAGGTGACTCGGCCTCCGGTGTCGGTTGTCCAGGCTTCTGTCCTTGCAGCACAGCAGAGATTCAGCCAAGCAGTAGCGCCCTGACTTCGCCGCGGTTGATTTCATTGAGCATTTCGTGTCATCCACCGTGGTAGAAATCGTGCGAATGGCGTCCTCCTTGCCATCAGCGCTGAGCAACCTTCCTGTGCGTCTTATCTGCTGCGTCTGGAGCCTTGGTTGCTGCTGTACTTGATTCCTTAGAGTTCCGCAAAATTATCTGGCCCTTCTTCAGTGATTCTATGGTCAAAATCTCTGGATTGGGCGGCGACCACAAGGGCGCGTGCGGGCTCGGCCAAGTGGGATTCGGACCTTGATTCTGCCCATTTGGCGAACTTTCGTTTTCGAAGTAGGGTCCGACCGCATGAACCGATGAGGCTGTCCACAGGATCGAAACCGCGGCAAGCACACTCAAGAAGACTTTTGGGGAGCTCTTCTGTAAACCCGCCATCTTTTCCATGGCCACCTCCTCGTCGTTCTGCGATGCACCGTGCAATGAGCCTGCCGACTTCGGTGGTCATCACGGGCATCGAAGAGCATGAAGATTCTAGACCAGGCGCTAGGAGCGGAGGACCGAAACCAATGACAGGCGCAAGTAGCGGCGCTACTCCGCTCAGCGGTCGGGTAGCGGACGGCCGTTCTACCGCCCGCCACCCCGGAATGGTTTTGGTGATGGGATTCGTTATTGTGTAACTTTTTCGACCTCCAGGATATGGATATCAAAGATCAGGTTCTGGCCTGCAAAGGGATGATTAAGGTCAAGGACCACTGAGTCATCCTCAATTGCCGCAACCGTCACCAACTCGCCTGTTGGCGCATTCAGGATCACCCCTTCTTGAATCTCGGGTGGAAGATTTTCCTTGGGCACGGTGATCTTTTTCGAGTCATCGTAGGGGCCGAACCCTTGGTCAGGGGTCAGTACCACCTGAGTCTTATCACCGGGCGCAAGCCCGTACAGAGCCCGTTCCAACACGGGATTCATTTGTCCGCTGCCGACAACATACGACAGGGGCGCTTGACCCTCCGTCGTCACCGCCAGGTGCTTTTCAGGAGCCGACACGGTGTAATTCATCGTCACTTTAATGCCGTCCGAGATGTGTCTGGCGGTATCGTCGACCGCGGCTATCGCCCCTGTCACGGTCAAGAGAGCCACCAGCACGATAAGTGTAAGATGTCTCTTCATTTTGGACCTCCTTTTCCTTCCGGCATCTGATCACTCTGGGTCAGGCTGGGCGTCGGAACAACGGACAAAATTCGGTGGGCCGGAGCGAAAAAGTCCATACGCGCAAGCCGGCGATCCACAACGCCTCTTGAGGAAATCGGCACTATTAGGCCATACTTGGGTCTATGGATCGGCATAGCGCATCTCCCTGTGAAACTCTCGCAGAGCAGTACCAAGCCCTGCTGGAAGTTTCTGAGGCGATCGCGGTCCACCGTGACCTCGCGACTCTGTTTCACGAACTCGCTCACCGCCTGCATCGAGTGGTCAACTTCGAGTATATGAGACTGCTCCTCCACGATCCTGAACGGAATGTCATGCGCTCCCACATCCTTGAGGCTCCGGACCGGAAATCTTGTGACCCATTAGGTGGCCAGGATCTCCCCGTGGACGAATCCCCAGGCGGCTGGGTTTGGCAGCATCAGGAGCCCCTGGTGGTCTCGAACCTCGCCATGGAAACCCGTTTCCCCCGTGTGACGGATGCCGTGTGCCAACTAGGCGTGAAATCATATTGCGTGGTACCCCTGACGACGGCCCAGCGCCGGTTGGGCGCGCTGGGATTCGGGAGCATGCAGGAAGCCACCTACGACAACGCAGACCTCGAATTCTTGCAACAGATGGCCAGACAGGTCGCCGTGGCAGTGGACAACGCTCTCAATGATCAGAGGGCCCGATCATTCCAGCAAGAGCTTGCCCATGAACGCGAACAGTTGGCGCATGAGCGCGACCGCCTGCGTCTTCTGCTCGACGTCAACAATGCGGTTGTCTCTCGTCTGGATCTCCGAGAGGTGTTCACCGCTACCATAGCCGCCCTTCGTCGGGTGATGCCGTACGCGATTGCCAGTCTGTACCTCTCCGATCCCGACAAGAAAGTCTTTCGCAGACACGCGCTTGTTTTTCCTGAAGGCAAAGGATTGATCCAGGAGGGCCTCGTGGGGCCCATCGACGAGACGCCCGCAGGCCCGGCATTCAGGTCGGGTCAACCTACACTGTTCGATGAGGCCGATCTCAAACGCCTGAATTCCGAGGTGGGCAAGGCTTTACTTGCGGAAGGCGTCAAGTCCGGCTGCTGTGTCCCACTCCTCTCACACGGCAAAGTCTTGGGGACATTGAACATAGGTAGCTTTGAAAAAGGACCATTTACCACGGATGAGGTTGATCTCCTGAGTCATGTCGCGGTTCAGATTGCCATTGCCGTGGACAACGCGCTGGCCTATCAGCAGATCACCGAGTTGAAAGACAAATTGACCGAGGAGAAACTCTACCTCGAAGACGAAATCCGGACAGAATACAACTTTGAGGAGATCATCGGAGAGAGTGCAACGCTGAAACGCGTTCTCAGGCAAGTAGAAACTGTCGCGCCCACCGACTCAACAGTGCTGATCCAAGGCGAGACCGGGACCGGCAAGGAGCTGATCGCGCGCGCGATCCACAACTTGAGCAACCGTCGTGAGCGAACCTTCGTCAAGATCAATTGCGCGGCGATCCCGTCCGGGTTGCTCGAAAGCGAGCTGTTCGGCCATGAACGGGGAGCCTTTACCGGCGCCATCGCCCAGAAGGCCGGCCGTTTTGAACTGGCCCACCAAGGCACGCTGTTCCTCGACGAAGTCGGTGATATCCCCCTCGAGTTGCAATCCAAACTGTTGCGTGTTTTGCAGGAACAGGAATTCGAGCGGCTGGGCAGTACGAAAACGATCCGTGTCAACGTCCGGTTGGTGGCGGCGACGAATCGGGATCTGAATCAGATGGTCGCCACCAAAGAGTTTCGCAGCGATCTATATTATCGCTTCAGCGTGTTTCCCATCATGGCTCCTCCTTTGCGAGAGCGGCCTGCAGACATCCCGTTGTTAGTCCGCTACTTCGCACAAAAATACGGGCGGCGCATGAACAAGCGGATCGAGTCGATCCCGGCGGATACAATGGCGACTCTGTCGCAGTATTCGTGGCCTGGCAACATCCGCGAGCTTGAAAATCTGATCGAGCGTTCGGTGATCCTGTCCCTGGGCCCCGACCTGCATGTGCCTTTACGGGAATTGCAGATGCCGCTGACGCCACTTTCCAACGGCGTCGCTACCTTGGAAACGGCTGAGCGTGAACACATCTTGCGGGCGCTTCAGGAGGCACAATGGGTCATCGGCGGTGAGTCCGGCGCTGCCGCACGGCTGGGCATGAAGCGCACGACCCTCCAATCGAAGATGCAGAAACTGAGCATCTCGCGTCCGAAGTAATTCCCGCGTTCCGATAAACTAGCTCAGCAGAAATACGCTACTGCAGATGCCCGTATGTCGGCAATTTGCCGATATGTTGGCATTCCACCATAGCCTTTTCTCTCGCCCGTTCATGACCCGTACATCTCGGACAAGCCTTCTTTCATTTCTCTCTCAATAACTTATGGCGCTCCGAGCCGGGGGCAGCGCCATCGTGGAACAGTTCTTGCGCAACGATTCTGCATGAACCTGAGGCCTAGCTGAGCAATGATGTGGATTGTCCGACTTGCCCTGCGCCGCCCTTATACCTTCGTAGTGATGTCGATCCTTATCGTCATCTTCGGAGTCGTCACCATTCAGGGCATGTCCACCGACATCCTCCCGGAGATCAACATCCCGGTCGTGAGCGTGATCTGGTCGTACGACGGCATGGCTGCAGAGGAAATGTCACCCCGCATCATCACCTACTGCGAGCGCGCGATGACCACCACAGTCAACGACATCGAGCATATCGAATCGCAGTCGATGTTCGGGGTCGGCGTGATCAAAGTCTTCTTTCATCCTGGGGCGAACGTTGCCGGGGCGGTTGCGCAACTGACGGCCATCTCACAAACCATTCTGAGAGTATTGCCGCCAGGCACGCAGCCGCCATTGATCGTCCAGTACAGCGCGAGCGATGTCCCGATCGTTCAGATCGCCGCCAGCAGCGGGACGTTGACCGAAGCGCAACTCTACGATTACGGCTACAACTTCATCCGTACACAATTGGCCACCGTGCAAGGCGCCTCAGTGCCATTGCCCTATGGCGGCAAGCCCAGGCAGATCATGGTGGATCTCGACCAACAAGCATTAATCGCTAAAGGCCTATCCGCGTCTGATGTAACGAACGCCGTGAATGCGCAGAGCCTGATTTTGCCGGCCGGCAGCGCGAAGATCGGGACACGGGAATACAGCGTACGGCTGAACAACAGTCCGGAGGTGGTGGAGGCCCTGAACGACTTGCCGATCCGCCAAGTAAACGGCGCCATGGTGTACATCCGTGATGTCGCGCAGGTGCGTGACGGCTTTGCGGTGCAGACCAATGTGGTCAGACAGGATGGCCGGCGATCCTCGCTCATGACGATCCTGAAGAGCGGAGGCGCGTCGACTCTCGATATCGTGCGGCGGGTGCGTGAGACCTTGCCTGCGCATTCAGGCGACGCTGCCGCCTGAGCTCAATCTGGACTTCCTGTTCGATCAATCCGTCTTTGTTCGGGCGGCCGTGAATAATGTCCTCCACGAGGGTCTCGTGGCAGGCTGTCTGACGGGGCTGATGATTCTGGTGTTCCTCGGGAGTTGGCGAAGCACCGTAGTGGTAGCAATGTCCATTCCTTTGTCCATCCTGACCTCTGTCATCGTGTTGAATGCCCTGGGACAGACTCTCAATCTGATGACCTTAGGGGGCTTGGCGCTGGCCATCGGGATTCTCGTGGATGATGCGACGGTCGAGGTCGAAAACATCCACCGGAACCTGGGCCAAGGCAAGGAGATGGTGCAGGCGATCCTGGATGGGGCCCAGCAAATCGCCACTCCGACCTTCGTCGCCACACTGTCCATCTGCATTGTGTTTGTGCCGATCTTCTTCTTGACCGGAGTCGCCCATTTTCTATTTACGCCGCTGGCCATGGCGGTCGTGTTCGCCATGCTCACGTCGTATCTGCTGTCGCGGACGATAGTTCCGACGACGGTAAGGTATCTCCTGCGCAATGAAGTCGAGATGTTTCACGCCGGGCATGTGGGTGGCGAGAAGAGCGTCGTCTGGCGATGGCACGAGCGATTCAATGACAAGTTCGAGCGCATGCGCAAGCGCTATCGGGATCTGCTCTCCTGGGCGCTCGACCGCGAAAAAAAGGTGTTTGTGACCGTGATCGCGACCGGCCTCTGCTTCCTCGTATTGTTGCCGTTTATCGGACGAGATTTCTTCCCTCGGGTAGATGCGGGAGAGTTCCGGCTGCATGTGCGGGCGCCGGCCGGCACGCGTGTGGAGGAAACCGAGCGCCGGTTCGGCCAAGTGGAGGACGTGATCCGCCGCGTCATTCCGGCGGCCGAGTTGGATACCATTGTGGACAATATCGGGTTGCCGGTTGGTGGGGTGAACCTGGCTTTCAGCGATTCCTCGACAATCGGGGCGGCGGACGGTGAGATTCTCGTCTCCCTGAACAAACAGAAGCATCGGCCGACCTGGGGCTATGTCAAAGAGTTGCGGCGCGAGCTGAATGCGGAGTTTCCGGATCTGACGTTCTTCTTTCAGGCATCCGACATCGTCACGCAGATCCTGAACTTCGGCTTGCCGGCGCCGATCGATATTCAGGTCGTCGGGCGGGATCCGAACAACTACAACGTCGCCAAGCTCATCGAAACGCGGGTCTCGCAGATCCTCGGGGTCGTGGATGCCCATGTGCATCAAGTGGTAGACACGCCGGAACTGCGCATCAACGTGGATCGCACGCGGGCCGAACAAATCGGATTGACTCAGACAGATGTGGCCAACACCGTCCTCACCTCATTGAGCTCGAGCGGACAAGCCGCCCGGAATTACTGGCTGAACCCCCAAAATGGAGTGAATTATCTCTTTGCCGTGCAGACACCGCAGAATCAGATTGACTCCCTGGACGCCCTGCAGAGTACCCCGGTGGTCGTGAATGGGCAGTCGGCGCCGCAACTGCTGAGCAATTTGGCGACAATCCATCGCGGGGTCACGAGCACCGTCGTCAGTCACTATAATGTCCAGCCGGTGTTTGACGTGTTTCTCAATGTTCAAGGCCGCAGTCTGGGCGCGGTTTCCCGTGATGTGGATCAGGTGATCGCAGACGTCAAAAAGGATCTGCCGCGCGGAACCTTCATCACGATGCGCGGGCAAGTGGACAGCATGCGCTCCTCATTCTGGGGCCTGGGCATGGGACTCCTCTTCGCGCTGGTGTTGGTCTATCTACTCCTGGCGGTGAATTTTCAATCTTGGCTTGATCCTCTAATCATCATCATGGCGATACCCGGGGCCTTGTTCGGAGTGCTGGGGATGCTGTTCGTCACGCAGACGACGTTCAACGTGCCATCTTTGATGGGGACGATCATGGTGATGGGGCTGGCCACGGCGAACGGCATTCTGGTCGTCACCTTTGCGAACGATCTTCGAAAGGAAGGCAAGGATGCGCGGACTGCCGCGCTGGAAGCTGGGTTCACTCGGCTGCGCCCGGTGATGATGACGGCGCTGGCGATGATCATCGGGATGCTGGAAATGTCGTTGGGCATAGGGGACGGCGGAGAACAGAACGCGCCGTTGGGCCGGGCGGTGATCGGGGGGCTGTTTGGCGCGACGTTCGCCAACTTGTTCTTTGTCCCGATCGTCTACAGTTTACTGCGCCGCAAGCAGCCCCAGGAGATCACTGATGCAAAGCTTGCGTGAATTGCCGGATCGGTCCACACCGGATCCCGTCACTGATCCGAACGGGGACACACGGAAAGAACCGTCCGCTGCTATAGCGGACTCAGCAGCCGCTTCCCCGCCGGCGGGTGTGCACCGATGGCGGCTGCTGGTCGCGGTCCTGATCATCGCGGTGCTCGTGTTGCTCCTGGCCGGTATCGTCCCGCGCATTCAACAGCAGGCCGCGTTGAAGGCGGATGCGAACGCGGTGAAAACTACCCTCCCGAAGGTCCCGGTGGTGGCGGTCCGGCGGGCGCCGGAGGTCACGAATCTCGTCCTTCCGGGAAACACCCGCGGCTACCAGGAGACGCCGATCTATCCGCGCACGAATGGCTACGTCAAGAGTTACCTCGTGGAGATTGGACAACCCGTCCAGGCCGGGCAATTGCTGGCCGAGATTGAAACGCCCGATGTGGACAAGCAGTTGGGGCAAGCTCTTGGCACCTACTCGCAATCGCGGGCCACTCTCGGGCAGGCCCGGGCGAATCTGGAATTGGCCAGAGTCAGCATGGATCGCTGGCAAAGGCTGGTGCAATACAACGCAGTTTCCCGGCAAGAAGCGGACACCTATCGGCTGCAGTTTGAGGCCAGGCAAGCGGACGTCGTAGCGGCGGAAGCCACGATGAAGGCCAATGATGAAAATGTCCGCCGGTTTAAGTATCTGCAGTCGTTCCAAAAGATTACCGCTCCCTTTGACGGCATTGTCACGGCGCGCAATGTGGATGTGGGGGCTCTGGTGACGGACGGCACCGGCGCCGCGAGCCAGGGCGCTCTGTTTGCCACTCGAGAACTCTTTCGGGTTGCCCAAATCGAGGTCCTTCGCATTTACGTCAATGTGCCTCAGACCTTTGTGACCTCCGTTCAAGCCGGACAGACCGCACAGGTTGTCGTGCGTGATGTGCCGCAACGCACGTTCACCGGCAAAGTGACCCGCACGGCGGGGGCATTGGACCCTGCCTCTCGAACTCTTCTCACGGAAGTGGACGTGGCCAATCCCGATCATGTCCTGTTTCCGGGAATGTACGCCGAAGTGACGTTCAACATGGTGCGGACCGAGCCACCGCTGCTGGTGCCAGGTTCGGCCCTGATTGTCCGGGCCGATGGTCAATATGTGGCGGTCGTGGACCAGGACCACGTCCTCCATTTCCGGAAGGTCGGATTGGGCCGCGATTACGGCAGGGAAACCGAAATTGTCTCCGGCCTCGCGGACAATGAAACGATCGTGTCGAATCCCACCGATGATGTGCGCGAGGGGGCAAAGGTGGAGCCGATCTTCCCGAAGACTCCAACAGGCACACCGGCAACGCAGCAGCCGGGACCGAAATCAGGCGAACCGAAGAAGGACCCAGCCTGATGCTACCTCTTATGAAGAAATCAGTCGCGCTGACGATTATGGTTTTCCTGTCACTCGCCGGTTGTGCGGTTGGTCCCGATTATCAGCGGCCTCCGGTCGAAGTTCCGAAGAATTGGAAGGAGGCCACGCCTCGCGATGCGGAGAGTCGCATACGGTGGTGGGAGATCTTTGATAATCCGGAGCTCGACGTGCTGGAGGCCCAGGCGCTGGTCGCAAACCAAAAGCTGAAGGGCGCGTCGCCAGAGTCGAGCAAGCGAGGGCGGTGGCCAGGATCAGCGCCGCCGACTTTTATCCCACCACTGACCTTCGATCCGTCGGTCAACCGGCAGGATTTCTCCGCCAACCGGCTGACTGCCACTCCACAGACCGGCACCAGCATCGGACGATTTAACTCGAATCTTTTTACGGTTCCGTTGGATCTGAGCTATGAGGTGGATGTCTGGGGACGGTACGCCGGACTTATGAGGCCGCCCGGGAGGAAGCCCAGAGCGAGCGCGGCCGACTATGAGAGCGTTCTCTTGACACTCACGTCGGACGTGGCCCAGAACTATTTTCTTTTGCGATCCTCAGGACGCCGAGATCGAGTTGTTGAAGCGTACGGTCGAGCTGCGGAAACAAGCGTTGGATCTGGTGCGATACCGATTCGAAGGCGGAGTGGCGAATCAACTCGAGCTGTCGCAGGCGGAGACCGACCTGGCTACGACGCAGGCACAGGCCATCGCGCTGGAGCAGCGCCGTGCCCAGTTGGAGGACGCCTTGGCGGTGCTTCTCGGGAAACCAGCTCCTGACTTCTCGATGCCACGCGATCCATTAGAGGCGCTGCCCGCCCGTGATCCCTGCCGGCTTGCCTTCTGATTGCTGGAGCGACGGCCGGACGTGGCGCAGGCCGAGCGGTTGATGGCGGCAAGCAATGCGCGTATCGGCGTCGCGAAGGCGGCCTTCTTTCCGGCGATCCAATTGACCGGGTCCGCCGGGTTCCAGAGCACCGATCTCGCCAGCCTGTTCAAATGGGAGAGCCGCATGTGGTCGATAGGCGGCGGGCTCTTTACGCCGATATTTGAAGGAGGACGGATCCGAGCGAATTACGAGGCGAGCAAGGCGCAGTATGACGAGACCGTGGCATCCTATCGGCAGCAAGTGCTCCTGGCATTTGGGATGTGGAAGATGCGCTCGCCGCAATTCGGGTCCTGGCTGATCAAGCACTAGGCCCAGGCGCGGGCGGTCACCGCAGCGCGGAAGACCACGGAGCTGGCGACGATGCGCTATCGCGAAGGGCTGTCGAACTATCTGGAAGTCGTGGACGCGCAACGGACGCAACTGGATAACGAGCGCGCCGCCGTCCAGATCCTTGGAGAACGATTCGCGTCTAGTGTGCTGTTGGTCAAGGCGCTAGGAGGCGGATGGAACCCGACTATCACCCAATGAAATCGAAGAACCGGCTGGGTACGAACTTGTATAGTGCGAAGTTCGATCATAGCCGTGGCCAGTGTTTCCTAAGACACCGTGGTATCAGATTGAGCACGAGAGGCTCGCAGGTATATTGGGGGTGACCATGAGCGATCAAGATCGTCCATGTCTGTCCGCCGAAGAGCTCTCTCAGAAATACAAGCGCTTCTTTGAGATCATCCACGAGCTTGAGAACCTCATCGAGCGCGCGGTGATCCTTTCTCCGGGTCCTGGCCTGCGCGTGCCTCTGTCCGAGCTGAAAAGGTCTCTGGAATCCTCGTCGGGTTGCGACAGCGCCAAGACTCTCGAAGAAGCCGAGCGGGAACATATTCTGAAGGTCTTGCAGGAAACCAAGTGGGTGGTGAGTGGACCTTCCGGCGCTGCAGTAAGGCTCGGCATGAAACGGACGACGCTTCAGGCTCGCATGCAGAAACTGGGCATTCGGCGTTCTAGTTCGAGCGCAGGCACCTGACAGCTCCTCCTGCTGCACGGCCACCTCGGTCCTAAGTAGCGTTGCAGTTTCATGGGGGGTGGTTTAAGGTCCGGCAATCACTCCAGCTGGTCGGGAAGCAGAAGATGGCGGATGAGGAACTCATCAACCGACCGTTAATCAAGGCATGGCTCACATGGGGTCTGCTTTGGCTTACGGTGTTTCCCCTCTTTGGAGTGCTCGTTTCGACCAAGTTTCACAACCCCGAATTTTTGGGTAGTACGTCGTGGCTGACCTTTGGGCGGCTGCGTCCCATTCACGTAAACGGGGTGATCTTTGGCGCCTTCTCCACCAACTTTCTGGGCTTGTTGTACTACTACGTGCCCCGGCTCTGCGGCGTTCGGATGTTCAAAGAGGAGTGGGGGTGGTGGCTGCTATGGCTGTGGAACGGCTTCCTGGTGATCGGCGCGATCTCCTTGATGATGGGACACAACGCAGCATTGGAAGCGGGAGAGTTTGAGTTGCCCTTGAATCTTCTACGATTTTTTGTGTTGGGATTGGTCACAGTCCAGGTTCTCGGCACCATCTGGCGGCGCAAAGAGCGGCGGTTCTATGTGGCCATGTGGTACACAGTGGCCGCGATGATCTGGACGTTGATGAATCTCGTCCTGGGCGGGCTGGTGCTGCCCTATGCGGAACGAGTGACCGGGGTCAACAGCGCGGCGCTGCACGGCCTTTACATCCATTACATCGTCGGGTTGTGGCTCACGCCGGCGGGCCTGGCGCTGATCTATTATTTTCTGCCTTCGAGCACCAAGAACATCCTCCATAGCCACCGGTTGTCGCTACTCGGGTTCTGGACGCTGGCCTTTTTCTACCCGTTCGTGGGAATCCATCATTATCTCTACAGTCCGATTCCCCACATGCACCAGGCAATTGCCATCGTCACGAGCATGCTGTTGATCATTCCAGTCTGGGCCGTCACGGTGAATTTCTTCGGGACTGTCTTAGGCCGGTGGGGCCAGATCCTGGGCGGTGTGGATGCCGATAGCTACGCTGCCAAGTTTCTGCTTCTCGGCGCGGTCTATTATCTGATCGGGTGTTTTCAGGGATCTACAGAGGCGCTGCTGCGGCTTCAGCAACTCACGCATTTCAACGACTTTGTAATTGCCCACTCTCACCTCACAGTCTTTGGGGCCATGGTCATCTGGGCAGTCGGCGGGATCTACTATGTCTGGCCGCGTGTCACGGGCCGTCAGCTCTGGAGCAACCGGCTCGCCAGTTGGCATTTATGGCTCACCATTTCCGGGTTCAGCATCATGGTGATAGGACTGACCGCCCAAGGCTTCATCCAGGGCTCGATGCTGGAATACGGCGTCAACTTTGTGGATACCGTGAAAGAAATGAAGCCGTGGTGGGTGGTGCGCACGCTTGCCGGCACGACAATGGACATCGCCATTTTTCTTTTCCTGGTCAACTGTTATATGACCGCGCGCGAGGGGCTTCCGTTGGAGAAAGAGGTCTCTGAGCTTCCTCCAATCGAAGACAAAGCGCTCCTCAGTGTTCCGAAACAGGGGTGGATCGAAAATCCTTCCACGGTCGCACTTGTGTCGGGCTTCGGCTTTTTCACGCTTGCTGTCCTTGTTCAGGGCATCATTCCATTTCTATCACCGAACACCCGTGTGACGACGGTCAATGATGTCGTGACGCAGAAACAGGTCCAGGTTGCGGACTACACGCCTTTGGAGCGTCGCGGACGGCAGGTCTATATCCGGGAGGGATGCTGGTATTGCCATTCGCAGTATGTCCGGCCTGTCACAGGGGAAACACTTCGGTGGGGGCCGGTGTCCCAGACCGGGGAATACGCCTACGATCGGCCTCACCTCTTCAGCACCCGGCGGATCGGGCCGGACCTGACCCGTGTGGGCCGCAAGTACGATGACGGCTGGCATGCTGCGCATCACTGGGAGCCGCGCAATGTCGTGCCTGACTCGATCATGCCTCGGTTCCCGTGGCTCTTCGCTCCCGTCACAGGGAAGGACCAGCCGACGCTGAACGAGGACGGACAAGCTCTCATTGCCTACATCCAACGGCTGGGGACCGGCATCGGCGACTGGCGAGAAGGGTTTGTCTCAACCCGACTATCCGCCGGGGAGGCGTTAAACCTCAGTCCTGAGACTCGAGATGAACTGTTGGTACTCGGGAAGTCGGTATATGAGCGACGATGCGTGGGATGCCACAGCGCCAAGGGTGACGGGAAAGGACCGTCCGCTGAGTTTCTAGATCCGCGACCGCGGGATTTTACTAAAGGCATCTTCAAGTTCAGATCCACACCAGGCAAAGACTCGCTGCCGACTGACGCAGATTTGTTCATCACGGTCACGCATGGACTCTGGGGTACTGCGATGCCGACCTGGGCGGAAATCTCCGGACGAGAACGCGCCGCCGTCATCCAGTACATCAAAGTCTTCTCGGACCGTTGGCAGAAGGAGCCTGTGGGGCAGTCGATCGTGATCCTCCCCGAAACGCCAATGACACAGGCGTCCGTCGAAAATGGCAAGACGATCTTCCATGGCAAAGCGATCTGCTTCATGTGCCATGGCCCCGAGGGGAAAGGCGATGGAATCTTGGCGGCCGGGCTCATGGATACATGGGGTCGTCCCGATCGCGCAGCCAACTTGACTTTGCCGGCCGGTGAGCACGGAGGGGTCAAGCTCGGACATGATGGCGAGCATATTTTCAAAACGATTATGACCGGTGTCGGCGGCACTCCGATGCCTCCCTTTCAGGCACAACTGAAACCGGAGGAGGCCTGGGATGTGGTGCATTATGTGCAATCGCTGCGGGTCGACGCGCATGTGGCGGAGTTGATGGCAGCGGGATTGGAGAAATCCGCCGAGCAGGAAGCACGGTCAAAGATTTGGGCATCTCTTTCAGCTGCCGCGCGCGCTGGTCAAATCGACAAGCAACTCGTTTACAAACCACAAGGGAGCCAAGTGGCTCTAACAGAAAGATCGGGAGGCAGGTGAATGGCCGAAAAACAGGAGGAGTACCTCTACAAGGAGTCGGGAATCCGGGAACGGCACGGTGCTGTTCCCTTTTGGCTCAAGCTCGTGGCCCTCGGCTTAGTCATATGGAGCGTGTACTACCTCGTTGAATTCTAGCGGTGAAATTATGAAGGGATCGGTAACACTTTCCTGCCTACTCGTTGTGTGCACGGCACTGGTGGGTTCTCCTGCTCTTGCTCAACGAGAAGGGCCCGGTACAAAAGCCAGTCCAGCCGTGAAAATGTTGATGCTGGAGAATGAAATGAGGCTGAGTGATATGGAATCTATCCTAAACAAATTGGGCGCGGCTGAGGTCGTCTTAGAGGAGGACGTAAAGAGTCTGGAAAAAACACTGTTGGGTTATATCGAAGGGACGGACAAAGCTATGGCTGCGCGGGGCACTGAGACAAGGACTATCAGGGATCTGCAGATGTTCGATGACATGGCCAAATCTTTCGAAGCCAAATTGAGACGAATCGATGTCCTGCACACGACGATCGCTGAGAAGGTACAAAATGGAGTTTGCAAGTTGGATAAAGCCTGGCTCGACAAAATGACCAAAGAACAACGGGCCAGGCATGTGAAGTCTCTGAAACCCGACGGTCAGCGGAGATGAAGGCGGCACATCCAGAACTGTGAGTGAGCCGTAAGCACACTCCAACTAGAACTCCCCGCTATTTCAAATTTTCCCTCTTCTAAACAGCTCTTCCTCCGCATCGTCGTCGTCTGCCGATGTACGGGCATAGTGCCAGTATTTGGGCGCGATATCCTCGGAACGTCCCTTCTTTTAGAACGGAATCGATGACCCACCTGCGATAAATCCCTCTGAGTTTCCGCGACTTCATGGCTCTCAGCGTGTCGGGAGTGTGTGTGGAACGGGGATTGCGATAGCTTGAGGTATTCGATGTGCATCACATCTCCTCACAAGAAGGAGTTCTTGCCATGAACAGCACGACGATCAAATCTCTGCTCGCGGCAGTTCCACTTGCGATCTTCATCTCAGCCTGCGCCGGCGTGCCTGAGACCTACCCGCCCCCGGCCAACCCCTTCCTCGCCGGTGCCAAGCCATTGCAGAACATCACGCTTGCTCAGCCAGCGAAGTTCGGCCTGGTCTGGCTTGTGCCAGCTGGATCAGCAGTCCCTTCGCAGGAAGCGCAGGGCAAATTAGCTGAGAAGATCAAAGCTCAGTTCACGGACGGAAAGCGACTGGAAATTATTGGCGCGACCATCCTTCCGGTTTCCAGCGGGGACCTGCTGAGCGATATTCGCAAGGCAAGCGCTCCGCTGAACGTCTCACAGGTGCTGGTCGTCATGCCAAATGGTATCGAAGTGGTGAGTCCTCAGCGGCTCTTTTATGGCCGGGGTGGGAGTGCGGTCAGCACTCGCACGAAAATTTTCATGACGGTCTCTTTGGTGGGTCTCGACCTGGCCAGCGGAAAGAGTCTGTTTTTTGTCGTGGCGAACGGAGAGGCGCAGCTTTTGGCTCCTGACTACGAGGACGCCCGACCTTTCTACCCGCTTATTTCGCCGGGACGCACCAGCAATTTCATCTACCCGGACGGAGCAACATTTCCCCCTGGAGCGGTGCAGGCAGTCGCCCTTGAGGATGCCGTGAACGGTCTCATGTACGAACTTGGCAAGGCTCTTGGAAGCTGATGGTGCCGAAGCCGTGATTTATCAAAGGGGGGTTGCTAAATTCCATGATGGACTGGGCAATCCCCGAAGATTGCCATATCGTCCCCACCGGCACCGATCAGAGCGTGTTTCGGTATTATTGCCAGTTACACCCTGGACATATTGGAGGTCAGCTCTCGGTAAAGCGCTGACATCTTGCGAATTGCGGACCCTTCAGCCCGCTGTTCGGCACGAAGGCCGAACACAGGGCTTAGCGGAAGTTCACAGGGAGCGCTAAGGCTGAGAAGTGGTGGCAATGATTGAAGGGAGATGGTTATGTCTCATCTTAAGATGCTTGGTTCGAATGCGTTAGGAATGGTCCTTGGAGTGCTCGTCATCGGCGCGTGTGTCTTTGCGCAAGATGGCATTCACACCGTGATCGGTGAGCTGTTGAAATATCAAGTCGGAGGCTTTCTGGTCAGGGATGCGAATGGTAGAGATGTTCATATCGAAGTGAGCGAGGAGACCAAGATGAACCCCGCCCCACTCGTCGGCGATCAGATCGAAGCGGAAATAGCCGCCAATGGCATCGCCATGGCGATCACCAAGCTGAATAGTTCCCGCAACGAGGGTGCTTCCCAGCCTTCGCCCACAAAAGCGATAGAGTCGAACGCTGATCAATCCGAAGCCGACGAAAACCTCAGATCCCGCATCGAGGAACGGCTCCGAACAGATCGGCGGATTGATTGGGAGGTGCTTGGCGTCCGAGTGAACAGGGGCGAGGTGACACTCTACGGAGAAGTCCAAACCAATGATCAGAAAGGCTTGGCCAGTCTGATTGCGACCACGGTCCCCGGCGTGGTTAGTGTTACGGATAGCATCATCGTTGAGCCAGGGCCATACACGAAAGATCACGGATTGCAGAGGGCAATCTGGCAAAACTTGTGGGGCGTCGATGCCTTACGTCAGCAGATGAACAGGCTGAAGGTTCAGGTGAAGAATCAGGTGGCCACCCTGAGTGGTTCAGTAGAACGGTCCCTTCAAAAGAAAGAGGCCGAGAAAGCCGCTGAAGCCGTTCCAGGTGTCGAGAAGGTGATCAATGTCATCCAGGTGCGTCACCTTGAGCCAGTGCGAGACCGAGAGAAGTTGCGCGAACAAGGCATCGAGCAGATGCCCTGAGCCGGTCCAGGGAATTCAGATATGAGGCAAAGGAATCCCGGTCATGTACGCAATCATGGGAATCACCGGTCAGGTCGGAGGCGCCGTCGGACGTACCCTTTTGGCCGCGACGCAGCCGGTGCGCGCCGTCGTGCGGGACGCGGGCAAGGGTCAAGCATGGGCGGATCGTGGCTGTGAAGTCGCGCTGGCGGATGTTGAGGACGCAACGTCCCTGACGGCCGCGTTCCGGGGAGCCGAAGGCGTCTTTGTGTTAGTCCCACCGAACTTTGACCCGTCGCCCGGGTTTTCTGAGGCGCGGGCAGTGGCCGTCATCCTGACGGCCGCACTGGCGGCAACGCATCCGGCCAGGGTCGTTTACCTATCCACGATTGGGGCGCAGGTAAGCCAGTCGAATTTGCTAACCCAGCACACGATTATCGAGCGAGCAATCGGCCAATTGCCGATGCCAATGACGTTCCTGCGTCCGGCGTGGTTCATGGAGAACTCTCGCTGGGACGTGATGCAGGCCCGCGGCAAGGGCTTGATTCCGAGCTTCCTCCA
The DNA here is from genome assembly GCA_963788195.1 of Nitrospirota bacterium. Classification (GTDB taxonomy): domain Bacteria; phylum Nitrospirota; class Nitrospiria; order Nitrospirales; family NS-4; genus NS-11. The sequence continues at coordinate 707,898 of CAWBGA010000017.1, read as the reverse complement.
ACCGCTCGACAAGCCCGTGCCGATGGTAGCCACGGAGGACATTGGGAGAGTGGCAGCTGGGCTGCTTCAGGAAACGTGGACTGGTCGTCGCATTGTCGAACTCGAGGGACCGCAACGAGTGACGCCGAACGACATCGCCGCCACTTTTGCAAACCTCCTTGGTCGTCCAGTTCGGGCGGAAGCCGTGCCGCGCGAGTCTTGGGAGCGGCTCTTCAAATCGCAGGGCATGAAAAACCCTATTCCACGCATTCAGATGCTCGACGGCTTTAACGAAGGCTGGATCGACTTCGAGCGGGGGAGAGCCGGCACGCAGAAAGGACGCGTTGGGCTGGAGGTCGTGCTAGAAGCGATGATCGAACGTGAGGTCGGATGTCCTGGGAAGCCCCTGGCCCGCCTCCCAGTCCCTGAGGGGGTGTTCGCAAAACCGCATGAGGTGCGACCCACAAATCGCCACAACAAGGAGGAAGAGTATGACCACGAAGACTCCTGACCACAACGTGACGGTAAGCAAGAGCGCGCGGGAGACCAACAGTGCCCGGTCGATTCTGCACCAGCACGCACCCTGGCGGAGCACCTCGTCGATGTGCCGGTTGTCCGCGCGGAGTAGCTATTAGTTGGGTCATTTCCGCACTTCTGCTCGTTAGGGTAGGTACGTGATACAAAAGCGATCTCCTCTGCATCTTCTGTGGGCGACCGACGACGATGAAAAGGCGCAATATTATTTTGAGAAGATCGGCTGATGTACGCTGAAGTCCATATTTCGGACCCACGCACGCGGACTTGTCTAACCGGTAACCGTCCGCGACTGTCAGATCATATCCAACGGGCACTCGCATCGCCTGTCTCGGAATTTCTTAACAAGGGAGGAAGATGAGTATACCAGGCGTCCCCGGCGAGGGATAAGACCTGGGACAGATGATGGGAGGTATTTTTCGATGGAAATAAGAAAGCCCCCCTGGCGGAGCCCATATATCAGCACAAAGCCCATATCTCGGCAGCCATCTCTTCCCTATTCTTGCCCTTTACATCTCACACAATCGTTTCCTTCCTGTTCTCTCAATAACTTACGCTCTCCCGCTTGGCCAGCCTCGCCACGGAACAGTTCTTGCGCCGTCCTTCGGCATGATGGTGCAGGCAGACAAAGGATAATGCGGACCTCACTGTTGAGTTATGCGAACTAACGAGGTGCTTTTCGATGGAAAGGAGAAATGTGATGTTATCTGTAACCAGACGTCAGTTCCTCCGATTCGGGGCAGCCAGTGCCGCCGGAGTCAGTGCCGCCGGACTCGGCGCATCGAGCCTCGCGATACTGGGGTTCTCGGCTACCGAAGTGCTGGCGGAGGTACGCGAGTACAAGCTGGCACGCACCACCGAGACACGCAACACCTGTCCGTACTGCTCGGTCGGCTGCGGAATACTAATGTACAGCCTTGGTGACAAGGCCAAGAATGCTCCGGCCGACATCATTCATATTGAGGGCGATCCGGATCACCCGGTGAATCGGGGCACGCTCTGCCCCAAGGGAGCTGGCCTGCTCGATTTCGTGCACAGCCCCAACCGGCTCAAGTACCCGGAATACCGCGCGCCCGGATCGGACAAGTTCGTGCGTATCTCATGGGACGATGCCTTCGACCGTATCGCGCGCCTCATGAAGAACGATCGCGACCAAAACTTCGTCGCGAAGAACGCCGACGGCGCAACGGTCAACCGGTGGCTTAGCACAGGCTTTCTCGCAGCCTCGGCCTCTAGTAATGAGTCCGGCTATTTCACGCACAAGGTCGTCCGCAGTCTGGGGATGCTGGCATTCGATAATCAGGCGCGGGTTTGACACGGCCCCACGGTGGCAAGTCTTGCCCCGACGTTCGGCCGCGGTGCGATGACTAATCACTGGGTTGACATCAAGAATGCCAATCTGGTTCTGGTCATGGGTGGCAACGCCGCCGAAGCACACCCGTGCGGTTTCAAGTGGGTGACGGAGGCCAAGGCACACAACAAGGCCAAGCTGATCGTGGTCGATCCGCGCTTCACGCGTTCGGCAGCGGTGGCCGACTATTATGCCCCCATACGCGCCGGGACTGACATCGCGTTCCTGGGCGGCGTCATCAATTACCTGCTCACGAACGACAAGATCCAGCACGAGTACGTGAAGGCGTACACCGACGTCGGTTTCATCGTGCGCGCCGACTACACGTTCGAAGACGGTCTGTTCTCCGGGTACAACGAAGCCAAACGCAGGTATGACCAGACCACGTGGATGTACGAGTTAGGAGCTGACGGCTATGTCAAAACCGACCCGACGCTCACGAACCCGCGCTGCGTGTTCAATCTGATGAAGACGCACTATGCTCGTTACACGCCTGAGGTCGTGAGCAGTATCACCGGCACGCCGAAGGAGCAGTTTCTCAAGGTGTGCGAGATGATCGCCGAGACCTCGGCACCGGACCGTACCCTGACCATCCTGTACGCGCTCGGCTGGACACAGCACTCTGTGGGAGCGCAGATGATCCGCACCGCGGCCATGGTGCAGTTGCTGCTCGGCAATATCGGCATGGTCGGCGGCGGCATGAACGCACTGCGCGGGCATTCCAACATCCAGGGCCTGACCGACCTAGGATTGTTGTCCGAAGCGCTGCCCGGTTACCTGACGCTGCCGCGCGAGAAGGAGACCGACTACAAGGCCTACATCGAGAAACGCGTGCAAAAGCCGTTGCGTCCGGGTCAGTTCTCGTATTGGCAGAACTACGCCAAGTTCCACGTGAGCTTGATGAAGGCCTGGTATGGCGACGCCGCGCATAAGGACAACAATTTCGCTTACGACTACCTGCCGAAGCTCGACAAGGCGCATGACATCTTGCAGGTGTTCGAAGACATGAATCAGGGCGAACTGAACGGGTATTTCTGTCAGGGCTTCAACCCGCTTGCCGCTTTCCCGTGCAAGGCCAAAGTCGGTAGGGCATTGACCAAGCTCAAGTATCTGGTGACGATCGATCCACTGGTGACCGAGACCTCGACCTTCTGGGAGAACCACGGCGAGTACAACGATGTCGATCCGGCCAAGATCCAGACCGAGGTGTTCCGGTTGCCGTCCACCTGCTTCGCGGAGGAAGACGGCTCGTTGGTGAGCAGCAGCCGCGTGCTGCAGTGGCACTGGAAGGGCGCCGATCCGCCGGGCTGAGGCCAAGTCGGACATCGAGATCATGGCCGGCATTTTCCTGAAGCTGCGCGAGCTCTATCAGAAGGAGGGCGGCGCGTTCCCTGACCCGGTCCTGAATCTCACCTGGAATTACGCGATCTCGTCTGCGCCTTCGCCCGAGGAGATGGCGCGCGAGTTCAACGGAAAAGCGCTCGCCGACCTCATGGACCCCAAGGACGAGAAGAAGGTGGTGCGCAAGGCCGGTGAGCAGTTGGACGGGTTCGGGCAACTCACGGACGACGGCAAGACCGCTTGCGGCTGCTGGATCTTTTCCGGTGCCTGGCCAGAGAAGGGCAACCTCATGGCGCGGCGCGACAATTCCGACCCGAGCGGTTTGGGCAACACCCTCAACTGGGCATATGCGTGGCCGTCCAACCGCCGCATCCAGTACAACCGCGCCTCGTGCGATCCCTCCGGCAAGCCGTGGGACCCGAAGCGTAAGCTGATCGGCTGGGACGGAGCCAAATGGACCGGCCCGGACGTGCCGGACTTCAAGGTAGATGCCGCGCCCGCGGACGGCATGAATCCGTTCATCATGAACTCGGAGGGCGTGGGGCGCTTCTTCGTCGTGAACAAGATGGGGGACGGGCCGTTTCCCGAGCACTATGAACCGTTCGAGTCGCCGCTCACTGTGAATCCGTTGCATCCCAAGAACCCGAAGGCCAAGAACAGTCCGGCGGCGCGGGTGTTCAAGGACGACCTCGACCAGTTCGGCGATGCCGAGGAGTTCCCGTACGTGGCGACCACCTACCGGCTCACCGAGCATTTCCACTACTGGACCAAGCACACGAGGCTCGGTGCGATCATGCAGCCGGAGCAGTTCGTGGAGATCGGCGAGGACCTCGCCCGCATGAAGAACATCGCGAGCGGTGACCGCGTGAGGGTGCGATCGATCCGCGGGTTTATCAAGGCGGTGGCCGTGGTGACCAAGCGCATCCGGACATTGGACGTCTACGGCAAGAAGGTGTACACGGTCGGCATCCCGATCCACTGGGGCTTCCAGGGACTGGCGAAGAACGGCTTCATTGCCAACACACTGACGCCATCCGTGGGAGATGCGAACACCCAGACGCCGGAATTCAAGGCGTTCCTCGTCACCATTGACAAGCTATAGGGAGGCGATATGGCACTGCAATCGCTCGACATCACGGCCCGTTCGGCCACCACTACGCCGTCGCCGGGGGTGCGCGAGACGCAGAAAGTCGCGAAGCTCATTGACGTCTCCAAGTGCATCGGCTGCAAGGCCTGCCAGGTGGCGTGCATGGAGTGGAACGACCTGCGCGATGAGATCGGCACCAATCACGGCGTCTACGACAACCCGCTCGACCTCACCGACAAGTCCTGGACCGTGATGCGTTTCTCAGAAGTGGAGGTGGAGCAGGGCAAGCTCGAATGGCTGATCCGCAAGGACGGCTGCATGCACTGCGCCGACCCCGGCTGTCTGAAGGCCTGCCCCGCGCCGGGCGCGATCGTGCAGTACAGCAACGGCATCGTGGACTTTCACGAGGAGCACTGCATCGGCTGCGGCTACTGTATTACCGGCTGCCCGTTTAATATTCCCCGAATCTCTAAGAAGGACGACAAGGCGTACAAATGCACGCTGTGCTCCGACCGGGTGTCCGTGGGAGTGGAACCGGCCTGCGTCAAGACCTGCCCCACCGGCGCGCTCGTGTTCGGTTCCAAGGAGGACATGATTCAGCACGCCGAGGAGCGCATAGTGGATCTCAAGTCGCGCGGATACAACAACGCCGGGCTGTACGATCCGCCGGGGGTGGGCGGCACGCACGTGATGTACGTGTTGCAGCACGCCGACCAGCCGCAGATCTACAACAACCTGCCGAAGGATCCGCACATCAGCCTTTGGGTGGAGCTGTGGAAAGGCATCCTCAAACCGTTCATGTCGCTGAGTCTCGGCGTGGCCGTGCTCACAGCCTTCTTCCACTATGTGACGGTGGGACCGAAGGAAACGCCAGAGGATACCGACGAACACCCGCAGGGCGCACACGGGCCGCGAAAGGAGGCTCCATGAACGACGACAATCTGATCGAGCGTTACCACCCGGCAGACCGCGCCAACCACTGGCTGACCGCGATTACGTTCATCCTACTCGCGCTGTCCGGCCTGGCGCTGTTCCACCCGGCGTTTTTCTTCCTGAGCCATCTCTTTGGGGGCGGGCCGTGGATGCGCATTCTGCATCCCTTCATCGGCGTGGTCATGGCTGTCTCCTTCTACTTTCTGGCACATCGCTTCTTCGCTGACAACCTCATGACGGCAGCCGACTGGCAATGGGTGCGCCAGTTTCGTGATGTGATCACCAATCACGATGAGCGATTGCCCGAAGTGGGGCGCTTCAATGCGGGCCAGAAATTGCTGTTCTGGGTCATGATCGCGACGATGTTGGTGCTCCTTCTGAGTGGTATCGTCATATGGCAGCCGTGGTTCGCGCCATGGTTCTCGATCGAGCTGATTCGCGTGGCGGCGGTCATCCATTCGGTGTCTGCATTCGTTCTGATCTTGGGCATCATCGTGCACATCTATGCGGCGTTCTGGGTGAGGGGAACGATCCGCGGCATGACGCGTGGCGTGGTGCCACGCGCGTGGGCGAAGCATCATCATCCCGGCTGGTATCGCGAGGTGACGAAGGGCACGAAATGACCAAGATTAATGTTATTCAACCCGGAACCATCGAGGCGCCGCCGGGCGAAATCCCGTTCCTGCTCCTGCCGGAGCGCAATGTGTTTGAGGCGCGCGCGGCGCGTCTGAGCGCCGTGGCCGAAGGCCACGCCCTGGCGGATTACCTGCGGTTCCTGGCGGCGGTGGCGCACGCGCAGCATGAAGCGGTTTCGCGGTTCCGCGATGTCCTGCTGCCGGAGACGCAACAGCTTACACTCTGCCGAGAACACGGGATGCCGCCGCTCGGGACCCGTGGCTGGGACCGCGATCCCGCGTGGCGAGAGGCGCTGCACTGTATCCTCACGGAACTCGAAGCCGGCGAACTGCCGGAAGCCGCGCGCGCGACGATCGCGCGGCTCAAGGACACGGACGACGCGTCGCTCGAACGCTTGGCCGAGGCGCTGCTCGCCGGCGATAATCGTGAACAGCTCGATCGCGCGGCGATACCATTCATCGGCGCAGCGCTGCAGGCGTACTGGTTGCATCTGGTCACGACGCTCGGGGCCGGTGCCTTCGGCCGGCTCGAGACCCCTCATCTCTGCCCGGCGTGTGGTTCTGCGCCCATGGTGAGTGTCGTGGGCGCCGGCGCCTCGGACCACGGCCTGCGCTATCTGACCTGCCCGCTCTGCAACACGCAATGGCACGCGGTGCGTATCAAGTGCGTCTTCTGCGATACGACCAAGGGCATTGCTTACTATGGCATCGAGGGCGGCAGCGCCGCGGTCAAGGCCGAGAGTTGCGACGCCTGCCATGGTTATCTCAAGATCCTGTACATGGAAAAGGACTCGAACGTGGACGCGCTCGCGGATGACGTGGCGAGCGTCGCGCTCGATGTCCTGATGGCCGAATCCGGTCTCACTCGTAATGGGATGAATTTCTTTTTATTTTAGGAGGAAGTGAAGCTCGGCAAACCATTGTAGACGCGTGAGTATTCACGCTATAGGCGGAAACCGTCCTTGGTCCAAGCGCAGAATCCGCACCTAGCTGCTGTATTGCCGGCAGTCGATCGTGTGCTCCAGATCCCTGCGGTGCAGGCACTGGCCGCACAGTATAGCCACACCGCCGTGGTCCACGCCATCCGTTCCCTGCTCTCCGAAATGCGCCAGGCCATGCTGGAGGGTGCCGCGCTGCCCGCGGAAGCAGGGCAAGCGCCGTCTCTCACGCGACACCTCCAGGCTCGCCTCGAGGCCGCGTTTCAGCCCTCGCTGCGGCGCGTGTTCAACCTCACCGGCACAGTGCTGCACACCAGTCTCGGGCGCGCCCTGTTGCCGGCGGAGGCCGTCGACGCTGTGCAGGCGGTCATGACGCAGCCGTGCAATCTCGAGTACGACCTCGCCCCCGGCGCGCGTGGCGACCGCGACAGCCATGTCGAAGCCCTGCTTGCCGAACTCACCGGCGCTGAGGCCGCCACGGTGGTGAACAACAACGCCGCCGCCGTATTGCTGGTGCTCGCTACGCTCGCGGCGCGCAAGGAGGTGATCGTCTCGCGCGGCGAGCTCATCGAAATCGGCGGATCGTTCCGCATCCCCGCAATCATGGCGCACGCGGGCTGCCGCCTGCGCGAGGTCGGCACCACCAATCGCACCCATCTCGCCGATTTCGAGCAGGCCATCGGCGCGCGCAGTGCGCTGCTCATGAAGGTGCACGCCAGCAACTACGTGATCCAGGGTTTCACCGCGATGGTGCCCGAGAAGGAACTCGCGGCGCTTGCGCACGCTCGGGGGCTGCCATTCGTGGTGGACCTGGGCAGCGGCGCGCTGGTGGATCTAAGCCAATATGGATTGCCGAAAGAACCGACCCCGCAGGAGACGTTGGCGCACGGCGCCGATCTCGTGACCTTCAGCGGCGACAAGCTCCTCGGCGGGCCGCAGGCCGGCATCATCGTCGGGCGCGCCGAGCTCGTGAAAAAAATCAAACGCAACCACCTCAAGCGTGCCCTGCGTGTGGACAAGATGACGCTCGCCGCACTCGAGGCGGTGCTCAAGCTCTATCGTCAGCCCGAGAAGCTCGCGCAGCGTCTGCCGACGTTGCGGCTGCTCACGCGCCAGGCGGCCGACATCGAGGCACTGTGCCGGCGTGTCGAGCCCGCGGTGGTGCAAGCGGTACGCAATGCGGCGCAGGTGAATGTCGTGCCGTGCCACAGCCAGATCGGCAGTGGCGCGCTGCCGGTGGAGCTGCTGCCGAGTACGGCGCTCGCGCTCGCGCCGCTCAAGCGCGGGCGCGGCGAGGGCACCGCCCTCAGGCACTTGGCGGCCGCGTTCCGCGCGCTTCCCATCCCGGTGATCGGGACCATTTCCGATGGCGCGCTCAAGTTCGATCTGCGCTGCCTGGAGAACGAACGCGAGTTCGTCGATCAGCTGGCGCAGCTCCGGCTCGACGCCGGCAGGAGTGGATCATGATCGTTGGCACCGCGGGCCATATCGACCACGGCAAGACCGCGCTCATCAAGGCGCTCACCGGCATGGACGCCGATCGCCTGCCGGAAGAAAAAGCGCGCGGCATCACCATCGACCTCGGCTACGCCTTCTATCCATTGGCCGACAGCGCGGTGCTCGGCTTCATCGACGTGCCGGGGCACGAGCGCTTGGTGCACAACATGCTCGCCGGCGCGACCGGCATCGACTTCGTGCTACTGGTGGTGGCGGCGGACGACGGCGTCATGCCGCAGACGCGCGAGCACTTGGAGATCATCGATCTGCTCGGTGTGAAGCACGGCGCGGTGGCGCTCACCAAGATCGACCGCGTGGAGTCGCCGCGCGTGGCCGCGGCGCGGGCGGAGATCGAGGCCTCGCTCCGCGGCACGGCGCTTGCCGGCAGTCCCGTGTTTGCACTGTCGAGCATTACCGGCGATGGCGTGCCGGCGCTGCGCGCGCATCTCGAGGCCATAGCGGTGTCACCGCCTCCGGCAGGCGCGGCGGATGGCTGCTTTCGTCTCGCCGTGGACCGTTGCTTCACGATTTCCGGCAGCGGCACGGTGGTAACCGGGACGGTGTTTTCCGGAAGCGTGGCTGTGGGCGACCACTTGCTGGTGTCGCCACCCGGCTGGGAAGTGCGGGTGCGCAGCATCCACGCGCAAAACCGCTCGGCCAAGCGCGGCGTGGCGGGCCAGCGCTGCGCGCTCAGTCTCGTCGGCGTCGAGAAGAAGGATATCGCGCGCGGTGATTGGGTATTAGAGTCCGCCGTGCACGCACCGACCGCGCGCTTCGACGCGTCTCTCAAGCTTGCGCCGTCCGCGGCGCGGGCGCTCCAGCACTGGACCCCGGTGCATGTACATCTGGGCGCCGCGGAGGCGATGGGCCGCGTCTCGCTGCTGCAAGCCACGGGGATCGAGCCGGGCGGCAGTGGCCGCGCACAGATCGTGCTCGATCGACCCATCGGCGCGTTGCACGGCGACCGCTTTATCTTGCGCGACCAGTCGGCCCAGCAGACGCTCGCGGGCGGGGTGGTGCTCGATCCGTTTGCTCCGGCGCGTAAGGTGCGTACCCCCGCGCGCCTGGCGGTGCTCGCGGCACTGGAGCGTCCCACAATGGCCGATGTGTTGCGGCAGCTGCTCAGCGTCGCGCCGGCGGGTGTCGATCTGTCACGGTTCGCGCGCAGTTTCAATCTGCGCGACGAGGCTGCCGAGACGCTGTATCGCGAGACCTCCATGGTGGTGGTCAACATCGCCGGCGCCGGCCGCTTTGGTTTTGCGCCGCTGCACTGGGAGACGACGCAGCAGAAAGTGCTGGCGGCGCTCGCGGCCGAACACGCTCGTGCCCCGGAGCTGCTCGGCCTCGAAGGCCGGCGCTTGCGCCGGGTGGCGACTCCGGATCTCCCCTGGGAGATGTTCACTGCGTTGATCGATCAGTTGCTGGCCGGACAGCGTGTGGCGCGCCACGGCCCGTGGCTGCATCTGCCGGAGCATCGCATTACCCTCACTGCCAGCGAAGAGAAGCTCTGGCGGGCAGTGGCGCCGTTGCTTCAGGCCACGCCGTTTCAGCCGCCGTGGGTGCGCGACATCGCGCGGGCGCTCACAGCGGCCGAGCCGCAGGTGCGCAGTCTGTTACAGCGCGTGACGATCCTCGGTGATACCTACGAGGTTATGCGCGACCGTTTCTTCACGAGCGAGGCGATCGCCGAACTCGTGCGCATTGTCTCGAAACTCGCGGGGGAAAAGGGCGAGGTGACGGCGTCGGAGTTCCGTGACCACATCGGAACGGGTCGCAAGATCGCGATCCGGATCCTCGAGTATTTCGACAAGACCGGGTTCACACGCCGGGTCGGCGACGCCCACCGCGTGCGCGACCCGACCCTGGTGGTGGAAGGCATCAAGAGGAACGCCGGCAGCGATAGCAGTCGGCGTGAGGCACAGGTTTCCGGAAGAGACTCGCACCCCGGTGGAGCGGCCAGACTTCAAATCTGGTAAGGGCCGTCAGCCGGTCCTAGGTGGGTTCGACTCCCACTCTCTTCCGCCAATTTCATAGAGGTGCGCCATGTCAGACGTTCGATTGACCACTTTAACGCAGGGTGGTGGATGCGGCTGCAAGATCGCGCCCGCCGCGCTTACGGATATCCTCGCCAAGGTCCCGCGCCCGCTGCTCGATCCAGCGCTGCTGGTGGGTATTGAGACCAGCGACGATGCCGCCGTGTATCGCCTGAACGACGAGCAGGCGGTCGTTGCCACCACCGATTTTTTCATGCCGATCGTGGACGACCCGTACGATTTCGGGCGCATCGCCGCGACCAACGCACTGTCCGACATTTACGCCATGGGCGCGCGTCCAATCTTCGCCCTCGCCATCGTCGGCATGCCGCTGGACAAGCTGCCGGTGAACGTGATTCAGGACATTCTCGCCGGCGGGATTTCGGTGTGCCAGGCCGCAGGCATTCCCATCGCCGGCGGCCACTCGATCGATTCGGTCGAGCCGATTTACGGCCTGGTTGCGCTCGGGGTGATTCACCCGGAGCGCGTCACACGCAACAGCACCGCGCGCGCCGGTGACGCCATCGTGCTCGGCAAGGCACTGGGCATCGGGATTCTCAGCGCCGCGCTCAAGAAAACTGCGCTAACCGAGGAGGGATACCGGCAGATGCTGGCCAGCACCACCCAGCTCAACGCCGTCGGCCAGCGTCTGCCGGAGATCGCGGGGGTGCACGCGATGACCGATGTCACCGGCTTCGGTCTGCTCGGCCATCTCGCCGAGATCTGCCGCGGCTCGCGGCTCGGGGCGCGCGTCGCGTTCGAGTCGCTGCCGGTCCTCCCGGCGGCGCTGTCGCTCGCGCAACAGGGTTACAACACCGGTGCCGCCGCGCGCAACTGGGCAAGCTACGGCCATGACGTGCAGCTGCCGGACGATCTCGCGCCCTGGCAGCAGGCGCTCCTGTGCGATCCGCAGACGAGCGGCGGATTGCTGGTCGCCTGTGCGCCGCAGGCGGTCGCCTTGGTGCTGTCATCATTTCGCGATGAGGGATTCGCCAGCGCCGCGGTGATCGGCCAGATGCAGGCCGGGAAGACGCGCATTACCGTGGATTACGGGCTGGATCTACAACCGGCTGTTAAACGGATGGCGATGGAGATCCAGTAGCGGGCGGCACTGTCACCGATAGCATTGAGGCTCACGCAATCTTGTGACGCATCAGGCGGAGGTTTCGCTGGAACTGCAAGAGTCGATATCGGTCGGCAGAGAAGAGAAAACAGAATCTGGTCGAAAGGGTAAGTGTATGAACCGTCGCGATTTTCTACGATGGGCGGGCGTTCTCTCCGCCACACTCGCGTTCCCGAAGACGGGGCGCCTGTTTGCACAGGGCGGAACGCCTGGCAGTTGGCGCACGTTCGAAGTGATGGTGCGCGTCGAAGTCCTGAAACCCTCCGGGACGACGTTGGTATGGCTGCCGGCGGCGCTCATCAGTAAGACGCCCTACCAGGTGACGCTCGCTAATAGGTTCAGCGCCGAGGGCGGTATCGCGGAGATTGTTGAAAGCAAGGCGGAAGGGCTTGGAATCGTTTCCGCGAAATTTCCGCCCGGCGTGCGGCCGGTGCTCACGCTGACGAGCCGGATCGCGACAAAGAACCATGCGGTCGATCTCTCCGCACCCAAGGCCCTGAAAGGGGACCGTGCGGAGTTGGAGCATTTTCTGCGGCCGACGAAGCTCCTGCCGACCGACGGCATTGTGAAAGCGACGGCGACCGAGATCACGAGCGGCGCGAAGACAGATGTCGAGAAGGCGCGAGCGATCTACGAGTGGATCGTCGACAACACCTTTCGGAATCCGAAAACGCGCGGCTGCGGCCTCGGTGACATCCGCTTCATGCTGGAGTCCAGGGATCTGGGTGGCAAATGCGCCGATCTCAATGCGCTCTACGTTGGCCTTGCGCGCGCGGTGGGTATTCCAGCGCGCGACGTATATGGCATCCGCATTGCCAAGTCTGAGGAGGGATACAAGAGCCTCGGCGCCTCGTCGGAGAACGTGACGAAATCACAGCACTGCCGCGCTGAGGTGTATCTCACCGGCTACGGCTGGGTCCCTGTCGATCCCGCGGACGTGCGGAAGGTCGTGCTCGAGGAACCGCCCGGAAATCGTCCGCTGGAGGACCTCATGGTGAAGAATGCCCGCGCGCGGCTATTCGGGTCCTGGGAAATGAACTGGATGGCATACAACTTCGCGCACGATGTCGCCCTGCCTGGATCGAAAGGCGAACCAGTCGGCTTCTTCATGTATCCTCAGGCGGAAACGGCCGACGGCCGGCTCGACAGCCTTGATCCGGACAGCTTCAAGTACGAGATCACGTCGAGGGAGACCGCGGCTACGAACGGCTGACGGAAACTGACGGAGCAAAGAAGTGAGCGGGAACGGGTAGCGCGGTGTTGTCTACCGAAGCGTCGCCGGAGAAAACGACGCGATCCTAATCCCACTACCGCAGCAAACTCTTATTTTTTACTCAATCTCACAAACAAACGGTTTCCTCCACTTGCCAACATCTGGGCACACGCCCAGATATCGGCATGCAGGTTCACCACGACGCGCCGGTCGTAACGATCCTCATCTCACTTCTTCAAGCAGTTAAGTCTCGGTTTGGTTGGGAATATTCTTAGTTTTCCAGGCCAGCATGTCTGCGCTCCAAGTTGGAACGGGTATTGCTCCACCAATCATCAGCATCGTTACGCGAGGCTCAATGGATGCCGGGCAATAAGGTGAAAGGAGGTCACAGATGAGCAAGAAAACCGTGGCGGAGATCTTGGTCGACACGCTGCAGGCCCCATCGTCCATGCGTTACGTGGCAAGGAGTGCGAGGGTCAAATATCACAATTCAAAAGGAGGTGCGATATGAAAGGATTTGGATCATGGAGTGGTTCAGCGCTGCTCGCAATAGCATTAACGATTTCTGCGGTTTCAGTGTTGTATGCCGCCAAGGATTCGGCTGCTCAGCAGGATCAACAGCAAAGTCAAAACCAAGTACAACCTGGCACGGAAGACGAGACGCTCAAAGGACAGTTGATCTCGAAAGATGGGCGGTACTGGACGGTTGAGACTTATCCAGGAAGCCAGATGCAGATTCGGGTGAGCGGCGCGAGCAATATCGATAAGGATCTGGAAATCGGACAATGGGTTGAGTTTAGGGAAACCCCGGACCGTTTTGCTGAGTTTGTTAAAGAATCTTCACCCGGCTACACGTTGTACGGTGACCTCTTCAGAATTGATGGTGAGCATTACATGCTGACAGATGCGTCAGGAAGAGAGATCACCTTCCGGATCGGGGGCGATGCCAAGGGGAACAGTCCGGTCAGAATGGGCGATCATGTAAAACTGGAAATGACGCCGGACGGCCAGGCGATATCCATCCAGCCGGCAAAGAAGCTTGTCGGGAAACCGGCGGCTGATTTTCCAAAGTTCACGGAATCTATCGGGAGAGCTTCACGGCTCTCCCGATATTCCTGATAGTGGCGCGCAGAGCCCATCGCTCCAGTGTGGGTCCTGACGAGCGTAAACGTCAACAGGCTTTTGATCTTGGAGCTGTGGCCTTCCTAGGAAAGCCGTTTTCAGGGCAGGCGTTGATCAACATTTTAAAGGGCGTCCTGAAAGTAGGACCGCATATGAGATTGGTACGGAAAACAATCGGGGGGAAAAAACGCATTTCGCTTCTCAATACTGCCAAGACCTTTGAGTGTGCCCATAAAACAGCACAAAGCCGATATTTTGGCAGCCGGCGGGCCTCTTCTTTTAACGCTGCTGTGGCCGTACATCTCACACAGTCCTTCCTTCCTGTTCTCTCAATAGCTTGTGCTCCCGGCGTTGGCCAGCCTCGTCATGGAACAATTCTTGCGCTGTCCTTCGCCATGATGGTGCAAGCAACAAATGATGCCGACCTCACTGCTAGGTAACGCGAGGAAAGGAGAGTCGATATGCCAACCGCTAAGTCCACGACGGGAAAGACCTTGCTGAAAACCACAAAAGCCACGTCGACAACATCCATGGACACGAGACAACTGGGAACCTCGGACCTGCACATTACCCCGATCGGCTTCGGAGCGTGGGCGATCGGCGGCGGCGGCTGGGAATTCGCCTGGGGGAGCCAGGACGACAGGGACTCCATCGCGGCCATCCGGGAGGCACTGAACGCCGGCATCAACTGGATCGACACCGCCGCCGTCTACGGGCTGGGCCACTCGGAGGAGGTCGTCGCGCGGGCGCTCGAAGGGGTCCGCGACCGGCCATATGTTTTCACCAAGTGCAGCATGGTCTGGGACGAGCGTCGGGAGATCGGCCACAGTCTCAAGGCCGACTCGATCCGGCGGGAGTGCGAGGCCAGCCTGCGCCGGCTCCGAGTGGACGCCATTGACCTGTACCAGATCCACTGGCCCGACCCGGACGAGGACATCGAAGAGGGCTGGGCGGCCATGGCCGCGCTCAAGAAGGAGGGCAAGGTCCGCAACATCGGCGTGTCCAATTTCAACGTCGCCCAGATGAAGCGGGCCCAGGCGATCGCCCCGATCACGTCGCTCCAGCCGCGGTACTCGCTGCTCCACCGGGAGATCGAGGAAGAGATCTTGCCGTTCGTCGCCCGGGAGAACATCGGGGTGATCGCCTATTCGCCGATGGCCTCTGGGCTGTTGACGGGCGCGATGACCCGCGAGCGAATCGCGGCCTTGCCGGCCGACGATTGGCGGAAGGGACATAGCGACTTCCGCGAGCCGCAGCTCTCCCGCAACCTGAGACTCGTGAGACTGCTGCGTGCCATCGGCAATCGACACGGGCGCTCGCCGGGCGAAGTGGCGGTCGCCTGGGTGCTGCGCGATCCCGGCCGTCACCGGCGCCATTGTCGGCGCGCGGCGGCCCGACCAAGTGCGGGGCGTGTCCGGGGCGGCCGAGTTCCGCCTCAGCCCCAGGGAACTCGCTGCAATCGAGGCATTCTTTGCCCGGGCAACTGCCTGACACGTATGAGTCATGGAGTCAGTATGACCACATTCCAACCCGAAGCCCGTCGATTTGGATGTTACTAAGATGAAGGAGGAGACCATGAACATTCCAGGCGTACCAAAAGAAGGATACAAGACTGTGGGCCAGATTGATGGAACCGATGTATTGCTCTTTCGCGCAGGGCAGGATGGATTGGCGATCGCTCTTGATATGCTCTCAACCCATGCGTCAGGCGCGCCGGTGGTGGATAGCCAGGGGAAGTTCGTCGGATTCATCAGCGAGATTGACGTGCTGGATGCCATCGAGTCGGGAAAAGATTTGAGCAGGTTGAGGGCGGAGGACATCATGAGCAAAAGTCCCATCGCCGTCCACGAATCAACGACGATTTCGGAAGCCGTCAAGATTATGAAGGACAAGCATGTCTTAAATCTCCCGGTCGAGCGGAACGGAACAGTCGCGTACTCCGTGACTCGACATGATCTCCTGCGGGCGCGAGTCGGTCTTGGGCCGGATATTGAAGATAGGCACTGTGCGCCATTCCTTGTGTGTTCTCTGTAATGGCAAGGGGTATGTCGAGGGCTGGGTGGCTCATGAGCTTCTTGCCGATGTTCCAGCCTGGGTGGCGTTCCGAGTACGGAAGAGAACAATGGATTAAACATTGAGGCAATCGGTTCGAGCGCAAGAGAGGAGTTGTCCATGCCCAGCCAACTTTTGAATACAGTAGCGCTGCTGCTGACGCTCGTATTGGCTGGTTGCGCGACGGTGCCACAAGGGCCACACGTTGCCGTCATGCCGGGTCCTGGAAAGAGCTTTGAGCAATTTGTGACGGACGAGGGTGCCTGCCGCGTTTATGCGGATCAGTCTGTGGGAACTAATGTGAACACCGCGGGGGCAACCAATCTGGCAACAGGGGCGGCTGTTGGTACAGTGGTGGGCGCCGCCGCCGGAGCATTGTTCGGCGGTGGACGGGGTGCAGCGATCGGTGCTGGAACGGGCCTGATTGTCGGTTCGGCCGCCGGAGCGGGAGGGGCAGGAGCCGCGGAGCGGGATATCCGGCGGCGTTACGACATCGCCTATGAGCAATGCATGTTCGCCAAAGGCAATCAACTTCCGGCATTCACGCCGCCCACATCCTATTACCCATACCACAATTACCGGCAGCCAATTGTTGTTTATCAGCCGCCGCCAGTGATTATGCAAACGGGTGTCCCCGTGCAGGCACCTCCGCCACCAGCATACCCACCACCACCGCCTCCACCGCAGTAGCGAGGTGGGCTTCAAGTTTTAAAAATTCAACGCTGTCCATTTAGTCCCTGCCTTTTGCAGAGCCTGCGACCCATGCCGAGGTTTGGGCAATCGCGCCAAGATATCGGCAGGCACATTCCCGCTGAACGCCCCTTTATCGACAGCTTGGAAAGCAGGATCCCAATTCTTCAGGCA
This sequence comes from Nitrospirota bacterium, assembly GCA_963788195.1. Lineage (GTDB taxonomy): Bacteria > Nitrospirota > Nitrospiria > Nitrospirales > NS-4 > NS-11. The sequence goes on along the minus strand of CAWBGA010000017.1, from coordinate 691,196 downwards.
GTTAAGTGAGGATTCTCTTGCTGCAACTTTCTGGAACAGCATTTGCTCAATCGTCTTATCGAGAGGTCCGTGCCGGGGATGATCCGCATCGAGCAGTTGAGCTGGTAAGCATATCGGTGATCGCTCATGCAAAGGAGAACGCCATGAGGTCCATTCAAGAGCTCGTCTTTTGGTTGATGATCGTGGTCGGGCTATCCATGATCGTCTACGAGGTGATCAATGCACGAAGCGCTGCAAGAAGTAGAGCCCGATCCACCCGGTGGACTGAGCGGAGAGATGATGACGTGTCTTAGGGACGGACGAAGTCGGAAGCTGCTGGTCGTGGTCCTCTGCGTGCTGCTGGTGTTGCCGGTCCTGGCAGCGTGCGCACCGGTCATGGCGGCCTCGGATGAGGCGCCGCCGGCCATGGGAGAGCCGTCAGCAGACCCCTGGCCTCGTCAGCTCACCAGCGGGGACAACACCTTCTCGATCTTCCAGCCGCAGTACGACCGCTGGGAGCAAGGGCGACTCGACGGCCGGTCGGCGGTGGCGGTCGAGGGCCAGGCGTCGCCTGAGCCTCGGTACGGGGTGATCTGGTTCACCGCTCGGACCCAGGTCGATAAGGAGACGCAGATGGTCACGCTGGAGGAGCTGACCGTCTCTAAGGCGGACTTCCCGACCGTGCCGGACGGCGGGGCCGGCTACCTCGCGGCGCTCCAGCGCGCCTTCTCGGAGACGCCACTGACGATCGCGCTCGATCGCCTCCAGGCCGAACTCGAGGTCGAGCAGGCCGAGAACCCGCGCCGGATCGTGCCGGTCAGGAACGACCCGCCGAGAATCATTGTCAGCGAGGCGCCGGCGCTCCTCGTTCGAATCGACGGCCAGCCCGTACTCCGGTCGGTTGCCGGAACATCGCTCCTCCGCGTGATCAACACGCGCGTACTGCTCTTGCTCGACCAGTCGGCAGGCCAGTACTACTTGTGGCTGCGGAATCAGTGGCTCGCGGCTCCCAAGCTCGACGGGCCCTGGGCGGTGGCGAGCGACCCGTCGTCCTCCCTGGAAACGGCCAAACAGGCGGCCGTCCAGGGCGGGCAGGTGGATCTCCTCGACGACGACGCCCCTGATCTCGCGCCGCTGCTCCAGGCCGGATCCACCCCGACCATCTACGTGAGCACCACCCCGGCCGAGCTCCTCGTGGTGAGAGGCCAGCCGGCCTTCGCGCCGGTGGGCGCCACCGGCGTCCTGGCGGTGACGAACACCGACGAGGACCTCTTCCTGTACACGCCGGAGCAGGCCTACTACGTGCTGCTCTCTGGCCGGTGGTTTCGCGCCAAGTCCCTGCAAGGCCCCTGGCAGTTCGTGAGCGGTGATCGACTCCCGAAGGACTTCGCCCGCATCCCCGAGAGCCATCCGAAAGGAGAGGTGCTCGCCTCCGTTCCCGGGACGCCGCAGGCGCGGGAAGCCGTGATCGCCAACGACATCCCGCAAACCGCCACGATCAGCCGGCGCGAGGCGAAGCTCTCGTTCCGGTACGACGGCCCGCCGCAGCTCAAGCCCATCGAGGGGACCCCGCTGCAATACGTGGTGAACGCGTCGGTGCCCGTCATCCGTGTCGACGCATCCTCGTACTACGCGCTTCAAAACGGCGTGTGGTTTGTGAACACGTCGCCCAACGGAGCCTGGACAGTGGCGACGAGCGTGCCGCCCGTGATCTATACGATCCCGACGAGCTCGCCGCTCCACTACGTGACCTATGTTGACGTGTACGGGTCGACGCCCGACGTCGTGTACACGGGGTACACGCCGGGCTATCTGGGGACGGTGGTGGCGCCGGGCCCAGTCGTGGTCTACGGCACGGGCTATGCCTATCCGGCTTGGACGGGGGCGTTCTGGTATCCGGAGCCGGTCACCTGGGGCTGGAGCCCGTTCGCCCTGGGCTTCGGGGTCGACGTCTTCACCGGCTTCGAGTTCGGCTTCGGCTTCGGATTCCGGGATCATCACTTCTTCGGGTTCCGGGATCATCGCTTCTTCGGGTTCCGGGATCATCACTTCTTCCGGCATCACGACATCAGTCACATGAACATCTTCCATCACTGGGACGGCGGCGCCCGCGTGATCGGGAGGCCAGGTATCGGTCACATCGGGGGCCCTCGGATCGGACGATCCGGGATCGATGCATTCGCCGGGCGCGATGGCCACGTGTTTCGACAAGAAGGCGGCCAGTGGCTTCAGCACAACCGCGCCAGCGGCTGGGAGGGCGTGAGAGGGCCGACCGCTGAGCACGAACAGTCGCATCAGGCCCGGCAGCTCGGCGAGCAGCGACTCGGCTCCATGAACCGGGGCCTCGGCAGCGGCGGGTTCGGGGGCGGACACGGCGGAGGCGGGCATGGCCGCTGAAGCACTAACTGATATGGAACTGCAGAGGCATTCCACCGTCATCGATCTGGTGATGGAAGTGGTTTATTCAATGAAAGGAGTCTGGACATGAAAAAGAATCTCAATCAAAGGATAACTCTTATTTTTCTTGTGGGAGGACTCTCGGCTTTTCCGTATTTGGCGGCGGGTAAGATGGCAGCCCTGTCGGCAGCGGACGGAAACGTCGACACGGCCAAGATCGAGCAGCTTACGGGCGTAAAAGGAGAACTCAACGAAAAAGAAGGCGTGTTTAAAGTCAGTGTTCCGCGAACGGATCTTCAGGTCACTACAGCGGGAGTGAAGATGAATCCAGCTATGGGGTTGACCTCATATGCAGCCTTTATGAAAGCCGGTGCCAAGACAATGGTTATGGGGGACACTACACTGCTCGAGGACCAGGTCAATCCTGTAATGAGCGTCGCGCTGGAGGCCGGGCTGGAAGTTACAGCCCTTCATAACCATTTTTTCTGGGATTCTCCGAAAGTTATGTTCATGCACATCGGCGGGATGGGTGATGAGGAGAAGCTTGCTTCCGCGGTAGGAAAGGTGTTCGCCAAGATCAAGGAAACGAGCGGCAGTAAAGGAGAAATACCCAAGACTGATCTGGATCCTGCCAAGACCTCACTAGATCCGAAAAAAATTGAAGGTATCATGGGCATGAATGGACAAATGGGCAGTGGGGTTTACAAGATTACGATTGGTCGCACGACGAAGATGGACGGGGACGAGGTCGGGAATGCCATGGGTATCAACACGTGGGCGGCGTTTGTGGGAAGCGATCAACAAGCGGTCGTCGACGGGGATTTCGTGACGTTAGAGAAAGAGCTTCAATCTGTGCTGAAGGCTTTACGCGGCGCGGGGATCAATGTGGTTGCCATTCACAACCATATTGAAACGGAATCGCCGCGAGTCGTCTTTTTGCATTACTGGGGAGTTGGACCGACGACCGATTTGGCCAAGGGTTTGAAGGCGGCTCTCGATACCCAAAAGAAATGAGGTTCAGCCTTGCGTGAAGGGATCAGACCCATCAACGCTTGTGCAGGACTTCGTTGGAAACAGCCCCAGAGGTCAGGTACATCAGCCACATCCCAGTACACCTGCAACAGCCCTACGAATCGCTCTCCAGGGAACACGCCGAGGCGGGTAGCGATTCCCAAGGAGGCCAAAATGAAAATCCTAGTTAAGACGTTCTTGGTCGTGACATTCGTGATCTCGGTGGTGGGTACCACCGGATGCGCAGTACCCGGCTCGCGCGCGAGCGACTACTTCGCTGGGTTCTCAACGGCCCCCGCAGGCCCACCCCGAAAGGCGCCGATACCCGTTGCAGTGGTCCTGGCCATCCCTGAAACGGAAGCTGCGAAGCCGACGGCATTGACACCTGTTATGCAGAAGGAGCTGCTGGAGCGCGTGCGAACGAACCTACCGGACACGAAGCTCGCGATCAGTAAGATCGCGTCGCCGATCGTACTTCCGGGAGACGGCAAGGGTGGCCTCACGCCCGAGCGATTGCGCCAGATCGGCAAAGAGACCGGCCTGGAGCATCTTCTGGTGTTAATCCCCAGCTCACGATCGGTGCAGCGCGTGCAGGAGTATCCGATTATTGAGACTCAGTTGTTCGCCCAAATGGACGCGGCCGTCGTGGATCTCACCACCGGCCGGATCCTCCTGACCGCGGCAGGCCAGGAAGATTATATCCTCGGGCAGCGCCGGGACGTGGCGAGGACTATCGGCTACCCCCGCATCTACTATAGAACGCAAACAACGACCGGGCCATTTACGGTCGTTGAAGGGGATCCGTTCGCGGAGCTGGGGAAGATCGCGTTCACGGCGGCAACAGATCAACTGCTGTTAACGCTTCAGACAAATTAATAGCTGCCCCGGTAAGGGTATGTCCAGGTGTCATCGAACGGTGCGGTACGATTGCTTCATGAGTCCAAGGATTTTTCTTTTTTGGTTGCGGCTTAGCGGGGCTGTGTTCTTTTTCGTTGCCTTCTCTTCCACTACAGCTGGCGGGGATTCACCTGTGGCCTCGGACCATCACCAAAGCGCGATGGCACAGGAGTTCGAACACGCTGTCGAGAAAATAGCAACCGCTATTGCAGCGCTACGGTTATGGCGCTGCAGTTGCGGCCGTCATGGCGGAAGGCATGGGAATCCCCGCGCCGGGGCAAACCTTGCTTATTGCGGGCGCCCTGGAGGCCGCTGAGGGGCGAATGAACATCGCTTTGCTCCTGTTACTCGTAACGGCGGCGGCCGCGCTCGGAAACAGCGCCGGTTACGCGATTGGTCGATGGGGCGGAGCGGGTGGCACTGGACAAACTCAAGATCAACCCGCAGCGGCAACAGCACTGGGCTGATCTTTTCAATCGGCGGGGCGGCCTCGTTATTCTGCTGGCGCGATTTCTCGATGGGCTGAGGCAGTTGAATGGGATCGTCGCCGGAGTGATGAAGATGCCCTGGTGGACCTTCACGGCGTACAACGTCGCGGGCGCGATTCTCTGGACATGCGCCTGGGGTCTCGGAACTTATTACTTGGGTCGGGACGTCCACGTCATTGCGGTGTTTTTTCACAGGCACGCCTGGTTGCTGTATGTACTGGGCGTGACCTTCTTCGTCGCCTTGTTGCTGTACCTGTTGCGATCGAGTCGACAGCCCTAGGGGAGCAGCGTTCCTTCAGCATCGTTGAGGGCGCCACTCTTCGGTCACGCGAGTCTTGACCGTCTGAATACCAGGGGAGTACGCTGCCGAGTCTGAGAAGGCCCACCGAGGCTCTGCGTATGTCCCACGTGACCGCAAGACAAGGCCCTGCGCAGCAAACTAACGAGACCTATAGATTCTGGCATTCAGCCACGCAAGGTTTGTTGGGCACCCTTGGTCTGGCATTACTCACCTTTGTCGGCTATCGACTCCAGATCAATCTCGCGACCATCGTCCTTCTCTATCTGATTGTAGTCGTGCTCGTGTCCCTCAGAGGCAGCTTCGCTTCATCGGTCTTTGTCTCCGTTGTCGCCGTTTTATGTTTGCAGTATTTCTTTGTACCACCGCTTTTCTCTATACGGGTGACCGACCCTCTGGACGTTGTCGCATCGATTGTCTTCTTGACAACCGCATTGGTCATCACTCGCCTGATGTCCAAAGCGCGGCGGAGCGAGGCGTATCTCGCCCAAGCGCAGCGACTTACCCGCGTGGGAAGCTGGGCGTGGGATCCCTCTGAAAGCCACAATTACTATTCACGGGAGGTGTTCGAACATTTTTGGGTTGGACACGACAAAAGGAACGCCGACTCTCGCGGATTTTGTGCGTATCTACCACCCCGAAGACCGCACGTTCGTTGAGGAAGCTGAAAAACAATTGGTATCGGAAGGTAAAGCCTATGACATCAAGTACCGCATAGTCCGACCTGACGGTGAGCTTCGATGGATACGTGAGGTTGGCACTCCCGTATACCAACAGGAAGTAGTCACCCGCTATATCGGGGCTTGCCTGGATGTGACGGAGCAAGAGCACCTGACCCAGGAGCTGCGGCGTCGGGAGAAGTTCGCACCTGGCGGAAGCTCAGCGGCTCAGCCATACGGGGAGCTTCGGCTGGAGGATTTCGTACCAACAGATCCTCTGGTCAGAGGAAACTTATCGAATCTTCCAATACGACCGAACGACGAAACCGACCGTGGGAACTTCGCTGTTCTCCAACGGGTTCTATACCGGAAGACGCGACCATTCGTGAACAGACAATCGAACGGCGCATCGCAGGAAGGGAAGGAGTTTGATTTTGAACATCGATTGCGATGCCAGATGGTTCCGTCACAGTATAGTCAATGTTGTGGCCCATGCCTTCAGACGATGAATTCGGACGACATCGAGTTTGTTGGCGCGATGATGGACATCACCGAGCGCAAGCGGGCGGAAGAGGTGCTGCGCGAGCAGGCAAGCCTCCTTAACCTCACGCACGACACAGTCTTCGTACGCGACATGCACGACGTCATCACCTACTGGAATCGGGGCGCCGAGGAGCTGTACGGATGGACGAGAGAGGAGGCGGTCGGCAAGGCCTCTCACCGGCTCATGCAGACGATCTTCCCCGCGCCGCTTGAAGAAATCAATGCGCAGTTGCTCCGCACGGGACGCTGGGAGGGAGAGCTCGTACATACGAAGCGAGACGGGACGCAGGTCATTGTGGCGAGCCGCTGGTCTTTGCAGCGAGACAAGCAAGGGCTGCCCGCCGCGACCCTGGAGACCAACAACGACATCACCGCGAGCAAGCGGACCGAGGCGACGTTGGAGCAGGCGTTCCAGGAAATCCAGGTCTTAAAAGACCAACTCTACAAAGAGAACCTGGCCCTCAAAGAGGAGATCGACCGGTCGTCCATGTTCGAGGAGATTGTCGGGGCGTCTCCGGCTTTGCAAGCCGTGCTTGCACGTGCCGCCAAGGTCGCCCCGACAGACTCCACCGTTCTCATCACCGGTGAGACCGGGACAGGCAAGGAACTCATTGCGCGTGCGATCCACAAGCGGTCGCAGCGGTCCGCCCGAGCCTTTGTGAATGTGAATTGTGCCGCGATCCCGCCGTCCTTGATCGCCTCGGAGTTGTTCGGGCATGAGAAGGGCGCGTTCACGGGAGCATTGCAGCGCCACCTCGGCCGCTTCGAGCTCGCGGAAGGCGGGACGATCTTCCTCGATGAAATCGGGGAACTTCCGGCTGAGACCCAGATTGCGCTGTTGCGTGTGCTGCAAGAGCACGAATTTGAGCGTGTGGGTGGAAATCACTCGATTCGAGCTGACGTGCGGGTAATTGCGGCCACCAATCGTGACTTGACGACGGCCATCGCGGCCGGCGCCTTTCGCAGCGATCTGTTTTATCGGCTCAACGTGTTTCCTATTGAGATGCCTCCGCTACGCGACCGTAAGGAAGACATCTCCGTGCTGGTCGAATACTTTATTGATCGCTATGCCAGTAAGACGGGGAAGAAAATACGGAGCATCGACAAAAAGACCTTGGACTTGCTGCAGTCGTACCCGTGGCCAGGAAACATTCGAGAGCTTCAGAATGTGATTGAACGCTCTGTCATCGTCTGTGAAACGGAAACCTTCTCGGTCGATGAGAGTTGGCTCTCTCGGGAGATCTCTTACGACTCAGCCGGCAAGCCAGCCGCTCTCCGAAGACCTTGCGACTCACGAGAAAGCAATGATTGAGGGTGCCTTGGCTGCGACCAGAGGCCGCGTGTCCGGACCGTCGGGTGCGGCAGCCAAGCTCGGTATTCCGCCATCGACTCTGGAATCGAAGATCAGGTCATTGAAGATCAACAAGCATCACTTCAAATCCGCCTAGCTGCCGCAGACGAAAACTTCCGTCATCTTTTCTCGATATTTCGCCAATTCGCGAATAATCGCGAGCCTGTAGTTTGTAGAACTTAAGCATTTTCAATGGATTACCGTTGGCCCTTGCATTGCAATACGACACGGACAGATGTGGTTTCAAGAAAGAATCGATCCATGCTGAAGATTCAAAAAACGGCGGTTAGGGAAGCGGTGGTCTTTACCCTGAGCGGTCGTATCAAGGCGGAAGATGTAGCAGAGTTGCAAAGACTCTTTGAAGGCGAAACAGAGGGTCACCGTATGGTTCTGGATCTGAAAGAGGTAAAGCTGGTGGATCGAGAGACAGTGAAGTTTCTGGCACGTTGCGAAGCGGATGGCACCAGACTCGAGAATTGCCCGGCATACATCCGCGAGTGGATTGTGCGAGAAAGAGACCCAAAGTGACCGGCCTCAGCGCGAAGCGGGTACGTAAGGTTGCGGCCGTGCAGACAATTCGAATCATGCGTCACGCAGGTTTCAACAGACGCAACGGGAGGTCGTCATGGGTATGAATGCTGTGTCCTTTCGCGATGTACGCCACGCAGATTCGCGGTTCACGAGCGATCCTCCAATTGAGCCCCAGCGCGATCCATTTCGGTGGTCGACGGATCACGGGCGGCGCTCCGGTGAAGCGACTCGCTCAAATGCTCTCGGAGACATCATTGGGGGCGGTTCCTCGCTAGGAGCCGTGCTGGATCAGGTGGAGACGGTAGCGCCTACTGACTCCACGGTGCTCATTCAAGGCGAGACGGGTACTGGAAAAGAACTGATCGGGCGTGCCATTCACAACCTGAGTGAGCGAAGGGAACGTAATTTCGTGAAGGTTAGTTGTGCTGCAATTCCCGTTGGCTTGCTGGAAAGCGAACTCTTTGGGCACGAAAAAGGTGCGTTTACAGGCGCCATTGCCCGTAAGATTGGCCGCTTTGAGCTGGCGGATAAGGGCACACTTCTCCTCGATGAGGTTGGTGATATTCCCCTCGAGCTGCAAGCCAAGTTATTGAGGGTTTTGCAGGAGCAGGAATTCGAGAGGCTGGGCAGCACTCTTACGCTGCGTGTGAACGTTAGAGTTGTGGCGGCAACGAACCGCGATCTGAAACAAATGGTCGCGAATAGAGAGTTCCGAAGCGACCTCTATTACCGCCTCAATGTCTTCCCGATCAGGATCCCTCCGCTTCGCGAGCGAACCGAGGACATTCCGTTGTTGGTCAGGCACTTCGTGCAGAAGTATGGCCGTCGGATGAACAAAGGGATTCAGACGGTTCCCACTGAGGTGATGAATGCTTTGGCGAAGTATCACTGGCCAGGGAACATTCGTGAGCTGGAGCACTTTGTTGAGCGGGCGGTTATTCTTTCTCCAAGCTCCGATCTATGCGTGCCGTTGTCTGAGTTGAAAATAACCACGGAATCATCGTCCCTCAGTTCCGACAGCACAAAAACTCTCGAGGAAGTTGAACGCGAGCATATATTAAAAGTATTGCAGGTAACGAGGTGGGTAGTGGGCGGACCTTCAGGGGCGGCTGCGCGCCTTGGCACGAAGCGCACAACCCTTCAGGCGCGCATGCAGAAACTCGGCATCGCCCGCCACGCGCTACACGCTCTATAAGTATGCGCGTGCAATCAGTACGTCTATTAGTAGCGCGCTGTCCGGCATAATTTCGGGTCGTTTGGCACTGTGTGCTGAGCGAGGTAAGGAATCAACTAAATGGGAAATCAGGTGGCTCGCGAGCAGATAGAGATTTTAGTCAGGTGCGTCTGTCGACCCTCAGGATCGAGCCACTCCTTTTGTGTCCAATGTAACGGTAAGGGATATGTTGAGGGCTGGGTGCCTCATGAACTTCTTGCCGATGTTCCAGCCTGGGTGGCGTTCGGAGCACGGAAGAGAACAATAGATTAGACGAGACTCCTGCGGTCATTTCTTGAAGTAACGCCAATCGGCGTTCCAATTCGTGCGTAGGCTGCAGTCGACTTCAAGTTACTGAAAAACTCAAGTCCTTCGATTAGTCATATCAGTACTTATCGGCTACTGCCGTGCCGAGGGTTGGGCAGTTGCCGAGATATCGGCATAGCGCATCGCTTACCCATGGAATCTCAATCAGCGATCTCGACGGCTGTCGAGACCAGAAGCTCGATCCTTCAAGCAGTTAAGTGACGGGTTTAATTTCGGCCACTCTTTGGAACAGCCTTTGCTCCACTTTTTGAGTGAGGAATAGGACATGTTGAAAATCACGTCTCACGATAACGGAAAGAGGACTGTCCTGGAGCTTGACGGCAAGCTGGTCGGTCCATGGGTGGACGAACTTGAAAGGGTTTGGTATCTGGCCGAGCGGGCTGGCTCTGTTCATGTGGTCGCCCCAATCTACCGCTCAGGAGCCGAAGTTTTCGCTGTCGGTTGCCTGGCTGAAGCCCTGCTGCAAGATGTGATCAAGAAGGAGAGTGCAGCGTGGATGGGTCCGGCCAAGGAGGCTGTGAGGGACAGATCTGAAAGTGTCGCGAGTTGGACTAGGGACCCGAGCTATCGGCGGGTGGTTCTCGCGGCCCGGCGCTGATGCAAAGGAGGACGCCATGAGATCCGTTCAAGAGATCATCTTTTCGTTGATGATCCTAGTCGGCCTGTCCATGATTCTCTACGATGTGATCAATGCAAGAACCGTTGCCCGAACAGGGGAACGGAAGAATTGATGTTTGCTAAAGCGCCGTATGTCGCATGTGCGGGAAGGAGGAAGCCGCAATGGAATCTCAGCACAGCATAAGTTGGTGGAACTGCGTGTTGAAAAGCTTTAGGTGGGAAATTGGAGTTGTTACAGGACTGCTGTTACTCAGTGCTGTTCTTGCGTTGTTCGGGTCGAACCTAGCTCTTGATACGGATTTCGCTGGTACCATGCGCGCGCTCTACCTGGCCGCGTGGTCATATGTCTTGGGCCTTGTCGGCGTGGTCGCCATCACAGTCTGGACGCTGGTGAGAGCAAGGACGCGCTGCCAGTGATTCGCGAAGCACCTTTCGCACAGGCCCTCCGTTTTCAAATGAGGAAACTCAGATGAAGCTGGAACTGTGCGAGACCGGAGTTTAGAGAAACTCGGGTCATTTAAGAGAACTGCCGTCTCTCGTCAGCTTTTGCGCCGTCTGGATACAGCTCGGGCAGCGACTGCGAGTAATCCGCTGGCAAGCAGAATAATTGTAGCCGGCTCCGGAACTGCGGCTGAGGCGACGGACAAACCTCGGATCGTAGTGCCTCCTCCAATAGTCCCGATAAGAGTCGCCGCGCCACTGCCCAAATTTATCGTATACAGCTGGGAGGTGTTTGCTGCATCTGCCGTCAGCGACGCAAAGGCCGTGCCGGATAGTCCGGAAATATCGAAGCCGACGAGTCCGCTTGAGATGTCACCTGCGCCCAGTCCGCCGATTGTGTTGAGTGTGCCGCTGTTCGGTGGGTTCTGTGTGGCGAGGATGCCTAGAGCAGAGTCGATCCCGTACAAGACAGTCGAACTGGCACCCGCAAAGTTGTTCGTATAGGCCGAGCCCACGATGACTGGATTTCCCCCAAAGTTGGGATCGCCGGCGGCGTACGCGAGCATAGTATCCGTTGCTGTAAGCGTACCGTCGTTTGGATTTAGCCTTAGGTTTTGATCCAAATCACTCGTCACCCGAATCCGATCTACTGTGGGGTTGAAATCGAACCCAAAATCAAACCCATTGAGCGTAAAGGCGCCGGCACTTCCGACCTGAGTTGCCGCTCCTGTTACGGTATTAATCGTGTACAGACGGTTGCTGCTACCGAGCCCATAGAGTTGCAGGTTCGCCGGACGAAAATCGATACCCAACAATGATTCGCTCGCCTGCAGACCAGTGACAGGACCAATAGAATTCACGGTGCCTGGCGTGCTGCTCTCGAATGACAGGAGACTATTCGTCGTGGTCAGTGCAAGAATGCTTTCCGCCTTTGCCTGCATCGGCGTGGCACAGACCAGAACCATGATAGTCAAACCAAGGATAATTCGATTCATCGGGAACCTCCATTAACGACCCACCCGTAATTAGTAAAATACTTTCCCCCAAACTGAAGAAAGCAATTCTCATGCAACCTTGCAATCCATTGATTTTCCAGAAGCCGAAATACTTTCTTGTGCTGCACTGTAAACTTTTCCATCGGTGCCCTTGGTGGGCGTGGGCTGATCGCTTGCCGAGAGCCTAGAAAAATCGGCTACTTCCTCTTCTTGCGGGCCAATGGCAAGTAAAACTCCGTATGTCAGAATTTGGGTGCAAAAGCTCGGCATCTCCCCCTGAAGTAATACTGCTTTAGGAGCTTCTACCAGGTTTTCGATGGCCGCCACTTCGGCACAGCGCCGATATCTCGGCACAGTGCTGTCGGCACCTTCTCTCTTTGGAGCGGAACCACAAGCTCGCTGGCAATAAAACCATCCGTAGTTTCATAGACTTTGCGCCTCTCACCATATCGGCGGCGCGGATGGAACAGGGATTGCGATGAATGGAGCCATGACAGAGACGTGAGGAGGGAAAGTCGATGAATATGACCTTTGCCTTGGCAGACGGAACCTGTGCGGGACTTAAACTTCCTGCTGGTCTTCAAAATGAAGCCATTGGGAAAGGTGACGTCCCGTGCAGCGAGAAGGATGTGTCTGTAGTGTTCTATGTGGCGAATGAACAGTCCCTGGGTCGTGTGATGAGACGATTCGGGACAGTTAAGAACTGAGAAGACGCAGGTAAATAGGAGGAGGAGTATGACCACGAAGACTGCTGACCAGAACCTGACAGTAAGCAAGAGCCCGCGGGAGACTAACGGCGCCCGGCCGATGCTTCATCACCATGCACAAGAAATTCAGCCGTACGGCACGATCTACAAACTGCCAATCGCCCTTGAGGAATCGGCCTGTGCAGCCAGCGTGGAACTGCTGAATCAGCTCCTGGCAGATACCATGACCCTGCGTGACATGTACAAGAAACATCACTGGCAGGTCGCGGGGAAAACCTTTTATCAGTTGCACCTGCTGTTCGACAAACACCACGACGAACAGGTGGAACTCGTGGATGCGATCGCTGAGCGGATCCAGCTCCTGGGCGGGGTCAGTATCGCCATGGCGGCGGACATCGCGGAAACTACCGTTATCCCGCGCCCGCCCCGAGGTCGGGAGGCGGCTCCCGTGCAGATCTCCCGATTGTTGGAGGCCCATGAAATCATTTTGAAGGAAGCCCGAGCGGCAGCGCGACAAGTGGCGACGGCGCTCGACGACGGAACGAATGATCTGCTGGTGAGCGATGTGATCCGCACCAACGAACTTCAAGTGTGGTTCCTGGCGGAGCACCTCGTCGATATGCCGGTTGTCCGTGCAGAGCGTTCCTAGGAAAGGCTGAGAAGCAACAATGGAGAAAGGGGAGAAGAAATTGGGTTCGCTAACTGAAAAGATTGCCGTCGTCACCGGGGCTTCGTCTGGGATTGGACGTGCGATTGCGGAACGGCTTGCTCAGCAGGGAGCCACGGTCGTGGTGAATTATGGAAAGAGTGCGGACAAGGCGAAGGCAGTCGTCGCTGGAATCGAATCAAAAGGCGGCAAGGCGGTTGCGATTCAGGCCGACATGAGCAAGATCGCGGACGTGCGTCGCCTGATCCGCGAAACGGTGGATCGCTATGGGCGACTCGACATCTTGGTGAACAATGCCGGCATGGCCATCTTTAAGCCGTTGGTCGAAACGACCGAGCAGGAATTCGATCAGATCGTTGCCCTGAACACCAAGGGTCCGTATTTCGCAATGCAGGAAGCCGCGAAAATGATCGAAGACGGTGGCCGCATCGTGAACATTTCGACTGACGGAACCCACATGGGTTTCGCTGGTGTAACGGCCTATCTGGGAAGCAAAGCCGCGCTTGAGCAGTTTACCAAAGGGCTCGCCTATGAACTGGCATCCAAGGGTGTCACTGTCAACACCGTGTCGCCAGGATTCACGGAAACGGACATGTTGCCCGATGCATTTCGCGACACGGGCGCGCAGATGTCCCCGCTCAAGCGATTAGGAACTGCAGAGGATATCGCCGATGTGGTCGCGTTCATCGTGAGTGACCAAGCACGCTGGCTCACTGGTCAAAACATCCATGCCAGTGGCGGCGTGGTGATGTGAGCCTGGGACACAGGATCGTATTCACGAACAGCAATTGAAAGGAGCATAACGATGAGATGCCGTCGCTGCAAAGGTTTGCTCGTAAGGGACCGACTCTATGATCTGTACGATACGCAATTGCACTCGGAGGCCTGGCGCTGTATCGCGTGTGGAGACTTACTCGATGCGGTAATTCTACGTAATAGATCAGCCAGGCCGACCCGTTAATGCTAAAAATCACCACCCGGGTCGAAGCCGACGTCGTCGTCCTCGAACTCGAAGGCAAGCTTGCAGGACTCTGGGTCAAGGAGCTTAAATCCTTTTGGCAGTCCAATGCTGCCGCGCAAGGGGTCTCCGGGGCCCGTGTGGAGCTGTCTTCGGTCACGTTCATTGATCAGGAAGGCAAAGACCTCCTCCAGGAAATGTATCGGGAAGGAGCCACGCTGGTGGCGACGGGTTGTCTGAACAAGTGTATTGTGGAAGGGATCATGCGGGCTGGATGATCGGAGCCCTCAAAAGGAGACGGCCGTGACAGAAAACTTGGAAAAAGTAAAACTGCTCGCCCGCGACCTGCGCAACGGCAAAGAATTTCCGCGCAGCCCCCGTGCAGTACTCGGCGGGTACGTGCTCGCCGCTCGCGCGTTGGACAAGTGTCGCGCCGTCCTCGCCGGGTGGCAGGGAGAATACCACTCCAACTGCCCCCTCGATCAGCGGTGGCTCAAGTTCGCCGAAATCAACTATGATCAGTACAGGTCGTTTGTCGCCACGGGCGCAACTGACGAAGAGGTGGCCGCGTGGATTGGTGAACACGCCAAGAAACGCTCGCGTGCCGACATTGTGATCTGGAATAATAAGGAACGTGACCTGCGGTTGAGCGACCTGTCGCCTGAATTGCAGGAATACATGGAGGACTACATTGCCGTCTCAGTCCCGCGTAACCGCGTTGTGTATCGCTGGTTTGATGTGTACGACTTGGAAGAGGAACGGCTGTGATAAGAGATCACCATGGATGACGTGACCCAGTTTCTCATTACCTACGGCCTGCTTGTTCTCTTTGCTGTCGTCCTTGCCGAGCAGGTAGGGCTTCCTATTCCGGCGGGCCCGGTGCTGCTCGCGGCCGGCGCGCTTGCCGGCGCCGGGAACATGAGCCTTCCACTGGCCATCGGATTGGCGCTCGGCGCGTGCCTGTTGGGAGACCTGCTCTGGTATTATCTGGGGCGTTACCGGGGGGCGCGCGTGCTGGGCCTTCTGTGCCGCATCTCGCTCGAGCCGGATTCGTGCGTGCGCCGCACGGAGAACTTTTTCGTCCAGTACGGGACGAAATCCCTTGTCATCGCAAAGTTTCTTCCCGGTCTGAGCACCGTGACCCCTGCCCTGGCCGGGCTGTTCAAAATCAGCCTGGGGCAATTTTTGCTGTACAACGGCCTCGGCGCGCTTCTATGGATCCTTGCGTTTATCCTGCCGGGCTACCTGTTTTCAAACCAGATCGAGCGTCTCGCCGACTATGCCGACCAGTTTGGAAGTTCCGCGCTCGTGCTGGCTGTGGCCGCCCTGGCGCTGTATATCATGTATAAGTACGTCAAGCGCATTCGCCTGCTTCGCGAATTGCGCATTGCCCGGATCACCGTCGACGAGCTCAAGGAGTTGATGGATACCGGGTGCGAGGTGATGATTGTGGATCTGCGAGGGCCGGTCGATCGGACTGCCGATCCCTATACGATTCCCGGTTCGCTTCAAATAGCAGTCGAAGAATTAGAGCTTCGCCATCATGAAATTCCACGGGATCGTGATGTGATCCTGTATTGCGCCTGTCCGAACGAGGTCACGAGCGCGCAGATGGCGGTGAGGCTCAAGCGGAGAGGCATCAAGCGGGTCCGGCCGCTGGTCGGAGGGGTTGATAGTTGGCGGGCCAGCAATTATCCGCTCACGGAATTAACGGAAAAAGTGGGAGTTTGAAATGATGTGTTTCTGTAATTTACGTAAGTGGAGTTTACATTTGTTTAGTTCGCATGCGAGTATAGCCCGCGTGAACCGACCATGACACTGACAAGAACGCTCTTCGCGTGCCTGTGCTTCGCGGCGCTGCTCGCCTGCAAGAAGGAGTCGGCGTCTGCTCCCGCACAGCAAGCTCCGGAGGTCCAGATCATCACGGTCACGCCGCAGACGATCCCGGACTCGCCGGAGTTTATCGGCCAAACCGAGTCTTCGCGTCCAGTAGAGATCCGAGCTCAAGTGACGGGCATTCTCAAGGAGCGCTTTTTCTCGGAAGGCCGTGATGTCAAGAAAGGCGAGCGCCTCTACCAGATCGACCCCGTCCCGTTCCAGGCCGCCTATCTCAGCGCGAAGGCTAGGGTTGCCCAAGCGCAGGCGCGATTGGTCCAGGCGCAGCAACAACAGAAGCGCGTCGAGCCGCTGCTCGCTGAGCAGGCGGTGAGCCAGAAAGACGTGGATGACGCGGTTGCGGAAGAGCTCGCGGCGAAGGCCGCTTTGGCAGGAGCGAACGCCGATGTCGTGAAAGCCAAGTTTGACCTGGACAATACGCTTATCGTCGCGCCGATTTCCGGGCGGGTCGAGCGGAGCAAGGTCTTCGAGGGTCGCCTCATTGCCGCGCAGACCGATCTTCTCACGACGATCCATCAACTGGATCCTATGTATGTCTACGCGAGTGCGCCGGAGACCTTCGTCCTCAAACGTTTTCGGGATCGCGCGGAAAAGCGCATAGAGGGTGCAACTCTCTACGAATTGAAAGGGGTGATCACGTTTTCCGACGGCAGCACGTATCCGCACGAGGGCAAGTTAGACATGCTCGAGGTGGGCGTCCGCACCGCCACAGGAACGAGGGACTTTCGTGTGACGTTCCCTAATGCCGAGAAGGCCCTGTCTCCCGGGCAGTTCGTCAAACTTCGGGTCCTGGGAGCAGTGAGGAACGACGTCATTCTGGTCCCTCAAAAAGCCGTCCAGCAAGGGCCGAAGGGGAGTGTCGTGTTTGTGGTGGGAGAAGGCGACAAGGTGGAAATCCGCGACGTTCAGGCGGCAGCGTGGCAAGGCAATCAGTGGGTTGTCCAGGAAGGCCTCCGCGCAGGCGACCGAGTCGTCGTTGAAGGACTCCAAAGGATCGGACCTGGGATGCCTGTGAAGCCTATCCCCGCTACCGGTCCTGAGGCGTCTCCTCCAGCGCCGGCGGCTCCACCCAAAACAGAAAGTCCCCTGTGAGCTCGCGGTTCTTTATTGAACGGCCCATCTTCGCCGCAGTCCTCTCAATCGTGATTGTGGTGATCGGGTTCGTGTCCCTCGAGGCCTTGCCCATCGCGCAGTTTCCGGAAATCACGCCCCCGGTAGTGACGATCGATGCCGACTATCCGGGAGCCAATGCTGAAGTGGTTGCAGAAGCAGTGGCGCGACCTATCGAAGTGCAGCTGCCGGGGATCGACAATCTTCTCTATTACAGCTCCACGAGCACCAACGACGGGCACATGACGATCACCCTCACCTTCGAAATCGGGACGAATGTCGATATCGCCCAGGTGCAAACCCAGAACCGGGAGAAGCTCGCAGAACCACAGCTCCCTCCGGAGGTCGTACGGCAGGGCATCACCATCAAGAAACAATCGCCTGATCTGCTCGCCGTGATCACGCTGGAATCCACTGATCCACGGCACGACACGCTCTTTCTCGCCAATTACGCGATCCTGCAAATCATCGACAACCTCAAACGCATACCCGGCGTGGGCGATGCGTTGGTCTTCGGCGCACAAAACTACAGCATGCGCCTGGTGCTGGACCCCGTCCGCATGGCGCAGCTCAACCTCATGCCCGGCGATATTGCTACTGTGGTGCGGGAACAGAATCGCGATTTTCCGTCCGGGACGATCGGACGAGAGCCCGCACCGAAGGGCACCGAGCTGACGATTCCAATCATCACACAGGGTCGGTTGACCGATGTGAAGGAGTTTGAGGAGCTGATCGTCAGAGCTCTCCCGGACGGGTCCATGATTCGTCTCAAAGATGTGGCAAAAATCGAACTCGGCGCCCAATCCTACGACCTCGAAGGCCGCTTCAAAGGCAAACCGACAACCTTTCTATTGGCGTTTCTTTCCCCCGGGGCAAACGCGCTGGCTACCGTCAAGCGGATCCGCCAAGAGATGGACCGCATGACAAAGAACTTTCCTCCCGGCGTCAGATATGACATTCCCTATAACCCCACGACCTTCATCCAAGTGTCGATCAAAGAGGTCATTCATACCCTCGTTATTGCAATGATCCTGGTCATTCTCGTGGTGTATTTGTTCCTTCAGAGCTGGCGGGCGACCATTATCCCAGCCGTGGCCGTGCCGGTCTCCCTGATGGGTACCTTTGCGGGGATGGAGGCCCTCGGGTTTTCGATCAATACACTCACGTTATTCGGCATGGTCCTCGCTATCGGCATCGTCGTGGACGATGCCATTGTCGTGGTAGAGAACGTAGAGCGCCACATGGAGGCTGGAGAGCCGCGCAGGGAGGCCGCGATCAACGCCATGACCGAAGTGAGTGGGCCGATTATCGCCATTGTCTTAGTCCTCTGCGCGGTGTTCGTGCCGGTCGCCTTTCTAGGAGGGATCACCGGCCAACTCTACCAACAATTTGCCATTACCATCGCGACGGCCGTGACCATTTCGGGATTTGTCGCGCTGACTCTCAGCCCGGCGCTCTGCGCTCTGGTGTTGAAGCCACGGGAAGAAGCCCGCAAAGGGGTTGGGGGCATCCTCGATCGGGGCTTTGCCGTTTTCAATCGAGGTTTTGAGTGGACGCGGGTCAAGTATGTGGCGACGTCCGAGACCATCCTGAAGCGCTACCTGCTAGCGCTGGCCGTCTTCGGGGTTATTTTGCTCCTTGCCGGCTTTCTCTTTAGGATCATCCCGCCCGGTTTCTTGCCGGAAGAAGATCAAGGCTACTTCATCGCGATGGTGCAGCTTCCGGACGGCGCCTCCCTGCAGCGAACGGACGCCGTCCTCAGTAAGCTTGAACAGTACTTTTTGCAGAATCCGGTTATCCACAGTACGGATGCGCTGGCCGGTCAGAATTTTATTTTCGGCACGCGGGGATCCAACCAGGCAACGATGTTCCTTCCGCTTCACCATTGGGATGAACGCAAGCGACCGGATCAGAAGGTCAAGGCGCTGCTCGGAGCTGCGTATGGAGAATTCGCGAAAATCCCCGAAGCGATGATCCTGGCCTTCAATGCGCCGGCTATTAGAGGGTTGGGCGCGACCGGTGGCTTTTCGGCACAGGTGCAGGATCCCAGCGGGGGCGATTTTCGCAAATTTGCCGCCACCACGCAGGAATTTCTTGCCCGGGCCCAGCAGGACCCGGCGATCGGTGCGGCGGGCACGAACTTTCGTGTGTCGTCGCCGCGGCTATACGCCACTGTGGATCGGGAACGAGCCAAGTCTTTGGGCATTCCGATCTCCGACATCTTCGAAACGATGCAGGCGTTCTTCGGTAACCTCTATATCAACGACTTCGTGAAGTTCGGGCGCGTTTACCGAGTGCAGACCGAGGGAAAGCCTGAGTACCGTTCCAGTCCTGAAGACGTCTCGAAGATCTACGTGCGGGCCGCCAGCGGGCAGACAACCACCATGGTCCCATTGGACACAGTCGTCTCCACGAAGTATGCCAGCGGCCCTGATCCCGTGACGCATTTCAATGGATTAAACACCGCGCTGGTGCTGGGTGGATCGAAACCGGGATACAGCTCGGGACAGGCACTAAATGCGTTGGAGCGCGCGTCGCGGGAGGTCTTAATCCCCAAGGGATATTCATTGGATTTGAGCGGCATTTCTTACCAGGAGCGCCAAGTCGGCAATCAATCGGTTCTCGCCTTTGCGTTTGGCCTCCTCATGGTATTCCTGGTGCTCGCCGCTCAATACGAAAGCTGGTCGGTCCCTTTTGCGGTGATATTGGCGGTCCCCTTTGGAGTCTTCGGCGCGTTGTGTGCGGTCTGGCTTGTCGGGATCGATAATGACATCTACTTCCAGATCGGCCTCGTCACGCTCATCGGTCTTGCCGCCAAGAACGCCATTCTGATCGTGGAATTTGCGAATCATCGGTATCAAAGCGGAGTACCGATTCGCGACGCGGCGATCGAGGCCGCGAAGCTTCGGTTTCGTCCCATTATCATGACCTCCATGGCGTTTATTTTAGGTGTCGTCCCGTTGGTGCTTGCCTCGGGAGCGGGCGCGGCCAGCCGCCGTTCCATTGGCACGGGCGTCTTCGGCGGAATGCTCTCCGCGACGGTCCTCGCAATTTTCTTCGTACCGCTTTTCTTTGTGCTCATGGGCACCATCACGCAACGGTTGTGGCGCAGAAGCCCTGCGGTCGCGACCGTCCCGGCCGGCTCCGCCGTCCAGGGAGGGCATTGAGATGCACGCCCGGCACCTTGGTCTGGGTCTCGTGATGCTGACGCTCACAGCCTGCGCTATGGGGCCTGACTATAAACGTCCGAAAACTCCTGCGCCGGATTCTTTCAGAATGACAGAAACCGAGGGAGCGTCGATCGCCAATCTACCCTGGTGGCAGTTGCTCCGTGACGACGAACTCCAAAACCTCGTGCGCATCGCGTTGGAGGAGAACAAGGATCTCCAACAGGCGGTGGCAACCGTCGATGAATTTCAAGCCCGACTGGGCTCCGCGCGCATCGACTATCTTCCGCAGGCCACCGCGAGCGCTAACGCCCCGGTCGTTCGGAACACACCGTTTAGTGTCGACGGTTTTCCCACGCCGACGAGTTATTATCTCCAAGGAAACCTCAACTGGGAGCTGGATATCTGGGGCCGTGTCCGCCGGTCGAATGAGGCAGCGCGCGGTGACCTGATGGCAAAGGAAGAGAATCGACGAGCCGTGATCCTATCGCTCGTGAGCGGCGTGGCCCAGGCTTATTTCGATCTCCGTCAATTCGATATGCAATTTGATATCGCCAAGCGCACGCTTCAATCGTGGGAAGAGTCGGTGAAAATTGCCCAGGCGCGCCTACGCCAGGGACTGATTCCCAAGCTGGACGCCGACCAATTTGAGGCGGAACGGGCAAACGCCGCCGCCCGCTCGGCGGAACTCGAGCGTCAGATGATTCAAAAAGAGAATGAGCTGAGCGTGCTCATTGGCCGGAATCCTGCTCAAATCCCGCGGGGACCAATGCTCACCGAGCAGGTTATGCCTTCCGAGGTGCCGGCGGGTCTGCCCTCGGAACTGCTGCAGCGGCGCCCGGACATTCTACAGGCTGAGCAGCAACTGGCCGCGGCGACGGCCAGGATCGGGGTCGCCAAAGCCAACCGGTTCCCACAGATTACCCTCACCGGGCTCCTGGGTGTGGCGAGTCCTCATCTCTCGAATCTTTTTACCTCAGGCTCCGATTTCGGTGCCGCTGGCTTCGGCCTGACAGGTCCTCTCTTCAACGCTCAGATCCTCGGCTACGAACAGCGTGCGGTCGAAGCGCAGACCAGGCAAGTCCTCGCTCAATACGAGAAGACCGTGATTGTTGCTTTCAGGGAGGTCGAGGACGCCCTTGTGGCGGTTCGTACGGCCCGCCAACAGGCGCAAGCACAAGAAGCTCAGGTCGCCGCACTGCGGTCAGCCCTGCACCTTGCCGAACTCCGTTACAAGGGCGGCGTCTCCAACTATCTCGATGTCCTCACCGCTAAGCAAGGTCTTTTCAACGCCGAACTGTCACTCGCGGCGA
Source organism: Nitrospirota bacterium (assembly GCA_963788195.1). Classification (GTDB taxonomy): domain Bacteria; phylum Nitrospirota; class Nitrospiria; order Nitrospirales; family NS-4; genus NS-11. The sequence goes on along the minus strand of CAWBGA010000017.1, from coordinate 669,630 downwards.
CTCGCCGGCTGCATCTCGTCTCGATCGTCCAGCTCTATAGAGCGCTCGGCGGTGGATGGTCGCCTGATCATATGGTTCTGGGCAAATCCGTTCCGGTCAGCAAATAAAGCCAGGCCTGTACTACTAATCCCGCTTGTAACGCTTCCGACAGTTCCGCCATTAATTGCATAAACATATAGGGATTTTACCTACCAGACGTGATATCGTGGTTTGAAATGAACATCCGAGGCACAGTGACAGAGGCGAGGCGAAAAGGTCCTATTGTGGGGGCCAAGGTCATCCTCGCAATAGGGGATCGAGAGTTTGCCATGTCGACGAACAACGTCGGCCGGTTCGAGCACCGAGAAGATGCCAACTTCGCCGGTGAGACGCTCACCTGTACGGTAGAAAAAGAGAAGTTTGAGACTGCTGTCGTTCAACGCCCCATACACAGTGACATCATCAATTTAACCATCATCATGCGACTGGAGAAGCCCGTACTTTCGTCACCTCAACCCCGGAGGCGCGATAAAAACCCGAATCCGCCGATACCAGGGCCATTATATTCCCCGATATCCGGTGGCACCGACAAGCTTGCAGACGTACTCAAGAAACACTGGGCAAAAATCCTCGCAGGAATTGTCCTCCTCGTAATGATCAGCGTAAGTGTGAGCACATGTTCGCGGCCCACCATTAAAACATTCTCGGCGAGTTCATCGAACGTAAAACGTGGCGAAAAAGTAAAACTAACGTGGGAAACCGGCGAGGCAACATTGGTGACACTGAACGGAGTGAAGGTTGCGTTATCAGGATCAACCGATATGACTCCTACAGAAACGCGGCCCTATTCTTACGAATTAACCGCCAAAAACAAATATGGCGCAAGTCGCAAAGATATCATTGTGGCTGTAATACCCGCGCCCGCACCAACGGTGAAATTCCGGGTTGAACCGCAGCAAGTCGCAAAAAATGAAATCGCCGTCCTGCACTGGGAAACATCGGGCGCTACGGAGGTCAGGCTCAATCACGGTAAAGTGGGTTTATCAGGACGCCAAGAGGTAAAAGCAGACGCGACGCAAACGTACACGCTGGTCGCACATAACGAAGATGGAGAGAAGGTCGAGTCCTTGACTCTGAAAGTGATACCCGCGGCCGGCCTGTCCGATTCCAAAGCTCAGCTGAGCTTCAAGGCGACTCGAACCACAATACGGCCGGGCGAGGACACGATGCTCTCGTGGGATACCGGCACTGTCAAAGATGTGGAACTGAGACAGGGTAACCAGGCACCTAAAATAGTACCGCCTATGGGAGAGGTGAAGGTCAGCCCTACTGCTACAACCAGGTATAGGTTGACCGGTTATCCGCCTACCGGCCCACCGATCACCAGGATCGTTAACATCCGGGTCGCATCGGTTTCAGCGGTCCTCGACGGTGATACTAGGCTGCCGGCTGAGACTATCCCGAGCATCACTTTTAGTGCCCAGGCCGACTCCATTCAGCAGGGACAGGCGACTCAGTTAATATGGAAGGTGGAGAATGCCAAGGAGGTCAAGTTCAAAGCGGACGGCGAGGGTGAAAAGAGCCTGCCGTTTGTAGGGTCAATTCAGGTCACACCAAAGTCTACGACGACATACACGTTATCCGCCACGCCCGAAAAAGGACCCACAGTCACAAAGAGGGTGAGCGTGCGCGTTACGAATGATACTCCACCCTTTTCAACAGGTGGAGCAGCTGTAGAGGCTGAAGTGGTCAGAGTAGCCGGCTTTACCTATAACCTGAGGATAAGAGGGAAAGAATATGCAGTCACCGCTGATATCCATACCAATAAAGACAGCAACATCGGCTCTGGTGATTCAGTAACGGTCCGGGTCGACGACGGGCGAGTCCTCGAAATAAAGAGATAAGAGATCCGTGTTCTAAGCCTTTGGAAGGGCAGGAACAGGAATCGGAGCTTCGGTCTTCATAGATTCCTTCAACGACTGGATGGCTTTTGTGACATCGCCCTCGGTCGATCCGAACCGGTCACCCATCACCTTGATCGCCTCATTGATCGCTTTCGTCATCTTCGCAATTTTTTCTTCGGGCATCATAGAATTCTCCTGTTTAGCAGTCGGCTGATTTTATCCATCTAAACCGGACGACGAATCGGGCCGGACCAGTATTTGTGGATCTGCCGCTTTGAGAACAAAATTTCCGCGGTCTTTGCCTCGCCGGATTCCTTTGCGGTGTCGACCAAACGCTTCACTTCAGGTTTAAGAACACCCAGGTCGGTGAGGCAGTTGGCGAGGTCGTATTCTGATACGCAGATGTGGGGCGTGCGTACGCCGAATCGGAGCAGATGAACCAGGAAGCCCTTGGTGACGTCGAACTCATTGGAAAGCCCGACGATGTTTAACAGTCCTTTTTTCACCAGTTACCTCCGCGGCGACCGAGGTTGGGGGCATGCCCGAGCAGCGAAGGCTACGGAATCAATCGCGCGGGATGAGGAAAGGAAGAAGCGCGAAGAATAGTCAACGTGGCTCATATAAAGCATATCACATCTGCAGACTCTTCTCAAGCCGTTGGGACAATCGAAGTCCTGCCAAAACCCTAAATCCGTCCCGTGCAAGCGACTTAATCAACGTCTTTGCGCCGCTTTTCCCCGTGTGGGGAATCTTTGAGGCTTTACAGAAAGTTAACACAGAGTTGAACGAGACGGAATAAACCTCGGCTACCATCAAGTGAAGAAACCTAGATGTGAGGCCATAGTGGATAATATTCTCGTGATTGAAGACGACCCTGACATTTCCCGGCTGTTGAGCATGGCGCTCACCATGGAGCATTTCGTGCCGGTCATGGCGCATGACGGGGTGGCCGGCCTTCGGGAAGCCCAACGACTGCTGCCCTCCCTCATCCTCTTGGATCTCATGCTCCCCGGTATGGATGGATGGGAGGTGTGCCGGCGGCTCCGCGCCAACCCGACCACTCGCCGCATTCCGATCATTATGGTCTCTGCGCGAGTCGAAGAGCAGGAACGGGTGGCCGGACTGGATCTTGGGGCAGACGATTATGTCGCGAAGCCTTTTAGTACGCGAGAGTTGATGGCGAGGGTTCGCGCTGTCCTGAGACGACTGCGATCCCTGCCCCAGGACAGCGGAAATGTGCAGCGAATCGGCGATCTTGAGATTGACTCCGATCGCCATAGGGTCACGATGGCCGAGACCCCCGTGCACCTGACCATGATGGAATTTACCATCCTCCACAGGCTTGCGCAGGAGCCTGGCCGCGTGTTTTCGCGCGACCAACTCCTGACTTTCCTCTGGGGGGAGGATTGTTTTGTGCTCGAGCACAATCTCGATGTCCATATCCATACGATCCGCAAAAAGATTGAGACCGATCCGTCGCGACCACGCTACCTCCAGACTCTGAGGGGGATCGGATATACATTAAAGCACCTCCCGCTGGCTGAGAGGGCCTAGGAATGGATCAAACCGCCCTCCGCATGAGTGCTCTGCCTCAGTCCAACACCAGAGTTCCGAGCGAGGTCGTCGAGGTGGACGTCACACGATACTGGATCAAGGGGATGAAGGTGATTCTGAATCTTCTTATTGTGACGATCCTTGCAATTCTTCTGGTCGGAGTCCTGAAAGCCTTTGTCGACCTATGGTCCGTTTTTCATGTTCCTGTCGAGCAGGTGCTTCGGCAGGCCATCGTCACGTCTCTGTTGCTTCTGGCCCTTGTCGAAGTGTTCAAAACCTGCCTCGCCTATCTGACTGAAGGCCGTGTCAAGGTGACATTCATCGTCGATACCATCCTGGTCGTCATGTTAACCGAGGTCATATCGCAATGGTTCAAGGACGGCGATCTCATTCGCTTGGCCGCTCTTGGGGGGATTTTACTCGTCCTTGGCGGCATGCGCATTTTGGCGGTGCGGTGGTCGCCGGCCAAGTCTGATCCGGTGTAGTCATGTCGTGCCGGGTACAAAGCAAAGGAGGTCCTATGGATTTTTCGCGCACAGCAGACAGATTGGTCCTGGATGTGCTTCGATCGAGTTCTGTCCCCTTGACCTTTGAGGAAATCATCGCAAAGATACCCGAGTTAAGCTGGAACCAAGTCTTCCTCACCGTGGATGCCTTAAGCCGAAGTGGGGAGATCATTCTCAGCCGTGCGGGCTTCGAGTATCAGGCAATTGCCGCCGGGGACCTTACGCCAAGGTAGGGTAGCCCCTATCTAGCAACCCGATGGTAGCAGACACGCTCTTCATTTTGAGCGCGCATATTCTGTATATTTGCCGGGCGCCGTGACTGTCGAGCGCCAGACGTAAAGGTAGTTGACAAGCTCAACCGCGGCATCATGGTCCATATCCGACCGACCCACCATCCTTATCACATCTGTAATCCCTGCCCGTAACGCGGCTTTATCTCCGCGGGCAGTTGCCTCCCGTAAGCCGGCCTGTTTTTGGAAGTAGGGCTCGAAATCGGAAGCGGGGTTACTGGCTTGGTAACTTTGCAGCAAGTCTGACATCTTATTGCACCAGATGTAATCTGGCGCCGCCTGAGCAGTAGAGAACGCCAGGAGGCAGATCGAACTAATCATCACTACCACTGCTGTGAGTCTCACGGTCAGCCGTTTCATTTTGGGCCTCCCCGAGCTTGTTTTCCTGTCCTGACCTGTATAAATCGCAAAGCCTATGCCTTTTGCTTGGAGGCCGCCTTGGTAGCGACCTGCGCTTGTAAGGGATTGATTTGCCGAACAGAAATGCTCTTTTCTTAGGTGGAAGTGGTCAAAAGAGACAGCTGTGGGAAGATCTGCGAGTTATCGCCGCGGATACGGGTTCGGCGGAAAAAGATACCGCTGGCTACGCCACTCCGTGCTGCTTGAACCACGCCTGCAGGCGTTGCCAGCCGTCGTTCGCCTGTTCTTTGCGATAGCTCGGGCGGTAGTCGGCATGAAAACCATGGGGCGTGTCGGGGTAGACAATGATTTCGGAAGGTTTACCGGCGGCCGTCAATGCTTGTTTCATTTTCTCGATAGTCTCAAGGGGTATGCCCTGATCGTTACCCCCGTACAATCCCAGGACCGGCGCCTTCAGAGCGCTGACAACGTCAATAGGATGCTTCGGCTGCGTTTCCGAAGTGGGACCCGCCAGCCGCCCGTACCATGCAACGCCGGCTTTGAGCTGGGCGCTGTGAGCCGCGTAGAGCCAGACAATGCGCCCGCCCCAGCAGAAACCTGTGATGCCCAGTTTCTGAACATTTCCTGAGCCCGAGTCCTTTGCCCAAACGGCCGTGGCGTCCAGATCCGCCATGACTTGAGAATCCGGGACTTTGGAGACGACCTTCGACATGATTTCGGTGTTGTCCGACAGCTTGGACACATCGCCCTGTCGCGCATACAGCTCGGGCGCCACCGCCAGATATCCGAGTTTGGCAAGCCGCCGGCAGACGTCCTTGATGTGTTCGTGGACACCAAAGATCTCCTGGACAACCAGCACCACTGCGAATGGCCCGCCTTCGGACGGCATGGCACGGTAGGCAGGAATGGCGCCATCGCTCGTCGGGATCTTCACTTCACCCGCGGTCAATGCCTTGGTGTCCGTTGTCACAGTTTCGGCGGAGACGGGTCGAACCGCCAGGGCAAACCCTGTGGTGAGGGCGGTCAGCACGAAGCCGCGCCGTGTCACGCGCAATCCCGGTATGGACTCCAGCATGCGTTGAATAGCCACGAGTGATTTATTCATAACCCTCCTTTACGGGATCTTGATCTTCGACGGGTCTATCCCTGCCTGGAGCGGCACGCGTTTGATCTTCATGTTTTCCAGCGCGGTCACAACGGTGCTCGCCACCACAAGGTTCCGGTACCACTTGCGGTTGGCGGGCACGACGTACCAGGGGGCGTAGTCAGTAGTCGTCGCCGCAATGGTGGTTTCATACACAGCCAGGTATTTTGACCAGAGTTTGCGCTCCTCCAGATCACTGGGATTGAACTTCCATTGTTTCTCAGGATCGCGGAGCCTTGCCTCGAGGCGCTTTCGCTGCTCGTCCTTCGAAATATGCAGAAAGAATTTGACCACGGTGGTGCCGCTCTGCGCCAGCAGTCGTTCAAAGTTATTGATGTGCAAGAACCGCTGCTCGGCCTCTTTGTCGGTGATGTGCCCATGCACGCGGGTCACCAGAACATCTTCGTAGTGCGAGCGATTGAAAATCCCGATGTGTCCAGTTCGCGGTACTTCGTGGTGCACGCGCCACAAAAAATCATGGGCGAGCTCGATCGCGGTCGGGACCTTGAAGGATGTCGCCCGGCAACCCAGCGGGTCCACACCGCTCATCACACGCTTGATTGTGCCATCCTTCCCGCCGGTATCCATGGCTTGCAAGACGATCAGGATCGCTTGCGTCGAATGCGCATACAGCCGCTCCTGTAGCTTCCTGAGCTTATCCAACAGCCCCTTGAGGTCCTCCTCGGCCGCGGCCCTGCCCTTGTCGTCCGGAGGATAGTCTCCGGTGTCGTCAGGATCGATGTCGGAGAGCTTCACCCTGGAGCCCGGGCGAATGCGATGTTGTTTCATGGAGTCTAAGCCCAGTTGCGCGAACGCGACGTGACGGCGGCGTAAGCCTAACTGTCGCGTGGAAGAAAAATCAAGGCAAGTCGAATGCAGTGACCGAGATCGATAAATCTTGAGGCAGGCAGGGGGTCAAGCGTCAGTCAAGGCCGGTCAAGGCTGAAAGAATGGCGGTGCGCGTCGTGGTCTTTGTTTTTTCCATGATGTGTTTCACGTGTTCTTTTGCCGTCTGCGCAGAAATATTCAGCTCGTTCGCGATCTCCTTATTAGTTCGCCCCTTTAGTAGATTCTCGATTACCATACCCTCCCGGCGGGTGAGGTTGAATTGGGCCATCGCTTGTTGAAGGGGTGGCCTGGCGCGAGTGCCGATGTAGTCAAGGGTTAACAAGATCCCAGGCTCTTCACCGGCCACTCCGGCCGGCAACCCGATTCCGCAGACAAATATCTGGCGCCCTCCACCTCTGATGACGCGCTTGACTGCAAATCCCTCCCAGTCTTTGGAATGTGTGCGTAGCGGCAACAGATCTTTGATCTCCTCACACACTTTGACCAGCGATACCGGTAGCGTGTCGTCGGAATTCTGTCTTTCTTCACGCTCGATCTCTTGGCAAAGGATGCGCGCGCGGGCGTCGCTGAATTGTATGTGTAGGGACTCGGTCAGCAAAAGCGTCCCATGGCCTTCTCGTGTTTCCATCAGGTGCAGCGCGTGGGCGGGGTAGAGTATTGCGCTAGAATTCATCGATCGACACCGGACGAAGCAGGTCTCGCACGGAGAGCATTCCGACAATCTCGCCCGACTTTGTGACCGCCAGGTGGCGCGTCCCATGGCGCTCCATCAAGTCGGCGGCGTCGGTCAACGGGCTGCGCTCTTCAATCGTAATAATTGGAGAGCTCATAATGTCCTGCACCGAGATAGATCCCGGCGTCCGGTCTGCGCCCACGACTTCCCGGACGATATCCGGCTCCGTGACAATCCCGACGATGCGCTTATCCATGCGAACGAGAATGCTCCCGATTTTTCTCTCCCGCATTGTCTTGGCCGCGTCGACGACGGATGAGCCGTACGGCAGCGTGACCACATCGTGTCTCATAATCTCTCTGATCGTGACCATAGCGTCCCTCCAGTAGGGCATAACTCTAAGCGTCGTCCGCTACAACACGCTCAAGCGATCTTTAAATCGGCGTAAACTTTCGAGGAGCCCGCTTCCCCACTGCTGTTAGCGCTTCAGACAGATTAATAGCTGCTTCAGGTCAATGACTCCGGCCTCTGCGTGATTGGCCTGTTCTCACTTGTCGAATTTCATTGGCCGATCCTTAATTCTATCAGGCTGAAATAGCCTTGCTGCGCAGTATGAAGAAGGCTCACCTCAAGTGGTTTCGGAGGGCCGACATAGGTTTTGAGAAGAATTGGCCGGGCGCGGTCAAGCTCATTCATCACCCCAGCCGTGACGTTGCCGGCTCGGCCGGGAAATTCGAACGTGATGCGCCAGGTTCCAAGATAAGTGGCCTCTCCGGCGGCCACGTGAAATTCAGCAGGGACTTTGCCTTCCCACACGCCGGCGCCCTCGTCGTAAATCAGCCCCGTGATGCGATAGCGACCGGCCGGGAGGTTCAGCGCGAACGCGCCATCACGGGTCAGAGTTCTGACCACATAGCGGCGATCCGTATTTTCTTCTGTCATCCACCATCCAAATTCTTTCCCGAAGGAGTACGCCATCTGATCAAATCCATCGCGCAGGATTTCGATGCGGCCGAAGACAATGCCGTATGTTGAGTTGGCGACGTCAACGGTCCCCGGCGACAGATGGCAGCACAGGGATGGCGCAGGCCGCGATCAGACAGAGGTAACTTGAAAAAACAAGAACCGCAAAGTAGTGATGATCAGCGCCCACCCGGTGTTTTATTGGGCCGACGCGGGACCGCGCTGCGCTTGTTAAGGCGATCCAGTTCCAGGACCTTCTCACCCAAGAGCTGCCGCGTCTCGGCCAGCTGGTCACTCAATTCGCGCATCTTCGCACGAAGCTCTTGATTGGATAGGGTCAGCTCTTTGATCTCGCGCCGTAAATCCTCGACGTCCACCTCTTGACGGACGGTAGGCGCGGGAGCTTTGACTGCCGTGTCGCCCGACCCGACGGCCGACGTCGCGACGTCGGGAGCTCTCCGCACTGCAGCGCTGCTGGCGTCGCCTGGTTGCTGCTGGAGAAACCTCACATAATCGATCTCGAGCATAGGCCTCGATCGGCGGCTTCGCTTTTGTTTGTCTTCATTGGCGACGCGCACAAATCCGGGCCGGACGAATTCCAATTCAAACAGCTTTGGCGCGGAGGGATCCTCGGGATCCTGCCACCCGATGGTAGGATGCTCGTCCAGCGTGAACCGAAGATACGGCGCACTGACCGCAATCGCGCCTGCGAGCGGCGCATTCCGGCGGACCGGCTTCGCACTCCAGTACGTGAAGGCCACCCGCTGGTCGGGTCTTGCCTGAGCCAGCGCCTTGGACAGGACCGGGGCCAGAAGATCAAGTTCCTCAGGTTCAAAGACGGGCGCGGCGGGAACCGCAAGACTCAGAAGAGTCCCGACGAGCCTTGGTCGCTCCTCACCCCAATCCCTCGTAATACTGAAGCCAACTCCACCGGTTGGATCTTTACCGGATGTGTGTTCGGTGCATGAGCCGGGCCCTGAGTGGCGGCGGGGTCGTCCTCCAGGCGGACAACGTTTCGCCCTTGCTGGTAGATCGTCTGTCCCGGCGACGATGAAGCGCAGCCCGAGACAAACGCGGCGCACAGTAACAGAGCTGAGAATGTCCACCTGTGCTCGAATCGCATGGCGGCTGTGATTATAGGGCGCACGGGGCGCTATTGCATCTGCGAAACGGTTCAAAGGAAAATTTAACGCGCTTGTAATCTCTACCCATGGCTGCTAACGGTTGCCGAAGTCCGTCAAGGGCCCATGGCGACGGTGACATCTAACCCGTCGTTGTCGGCGTGGAAATCATCAGCGGCTAATCTCGGTCCGGCCAGTCGTCTTGACAAATAAACAAGGTTCTACAGTGCCAATCAAAGGAGGCAAGATCCAGATGAGCGAACAAAAGATCCCGCGAGTATTCGGCATGATGGGCGTTGCCCTCTTGTTGCTTATGGGGTCAGCCGAAGCGGCGCTTGAAGACACATTGTACGAAAAAGGTGTCATTACGAAGGAAGAGTGGCTCAAGGCCAAGGCCGATGCGGAAAAAGCAGCAGCGCCGTTGGAAAAATTAGACGAATGGCAGAAAAAAGTCTCCAAACTCCCGATCCTGTCGGACAAGTTCAACATCGGCGTGAATGTGCTTCAAGTGCAGTACTTGAACAATCAGGCTGACGCCACTCCCGGCACCTCTGATAACCGGTTCTTTATCAGACGGGCCGAGTTAATCACCTGGGGAAAGGTCAACGATTATTGGCCTCGGTGGCACATGCTCTTTGACTTTGCCGCCAACAGCAATATCGGCCGCAGCTCAGGACTGAATTCGATCTCCACGACCGGCACCGCGACCGACAACAACCAAATCATTCGGGAAGCCTACGTCGATATCGTGCCGTCACTCACCGCCCAACCATATGTCGATAGGTTTCGGATCGGCCAGTACCGGATCCCGGTGGGCATCGAAAACTCGACATCCAGCGGCCTGATTGACTTTATCAACCGCAACTACATCACCCAGGCTCCGGGAGCCTCAGCGGGAGGATTCACCGGCACTGCTGCTGCCGGAACGTTGGGCGGTGGGACTATCGACTTCATCCAAGAGCGGGATGTGTATGTTGATCTCATGAGCAAGCCTCTCGAACAGTTGGAATTGGATCTAGGAATCATGAACGGCAATGGCATTAACGGCCCGGGGAGCGCCTTCGACAATAACAGCCAGAAGGACTTCTTCGGCCGAGCCAGAGTGAAACCGCGGAAGGATTTGTTCTTCAGCATGGGGACGATCCAGGGTGAGAGCACCAACCTCAACAGCCGGAACGGTGGGCGCGGCAAAGGGAATTACGACCGCTATATTGCCGATTTTCAATGGAAGCCGGAATTCTTCCAGGTTTCTGGATCCAGGGTGAGTATGCCTGGGGTCATGACGCGCCGCCGGTGAATGCGGCCGATAATTTTGCGGCGGGCACTCGCGGAGAACTCCGCAAGGCGTGGTACGTCTATGCCAAATATTTGATTCAAAGCGGTCCGCTCAAAGACTGGGAAGTGCTTGCGCGTTATGAGCAATTCGATCCGAGCACCAATGTTTCCCAGGACATGGCGGAGCGGACCACCGTGGGGATCAATTACTACTTTGCGAACCTCCCGCCGAAGATTCAGGCGAAGTTCATGATCAATTACGAATTCCGGCACCGCGACGGCTTTGGACCAGGCACCACCGTGACCAAGTTCGACGAATTCGGGAATGATGCGCTCCTGTTGCAACTCCACGTGCGGTGGTTCTGATCTAGACGCGCTCAAGCGAACTTTAAATCGGCGTAAACTCTGGAAGGAGGACTTACCTGGCCGATCGCCCTGGTTTGGTGGGTTTCTTGGTGTCTCGAAGTATGGCCCGTTTAATTAATTCAATATCCTGCTCTAACGATTCGAACCGCTTGTCTAGTTCGCCCATCTTTCCCTTCAGTTCGTCGACCGACGCTCGCATGGCCGCGTTTTGCAGCTCGACCGCTCGCAGGCGTTGCTCGAGTGCAGGTGACTCCGGCTTGGCTCCGGCTGCCGTATGATCTAGTTTTCCGATGGAACGAGTCGGGGGCGGCGGAAGTTGAGCATCAGTGCCTGAGGCAGCCACGGTGGCTCGCGGGGGTGGGCCGGCCTCTGCGAACACCTGGGCGAATCGGAGGCTCCGAGGGCCGTCGCCGGGAGCTGCTCCCGGTGCGGACACGCGGGTGTTCACGTCATACACTCCAAACATTGGATCCGACCGCACCTCCCTCCAATTGTCCGATTGGCGATCGTTCTGGATGACCCCCGTGACATCCGTGCGTCGATAGTGGCCGAGAGTGAACGCCAGGCCATCACCCTTCATGGCGACGGCGCCTGTCGTGACCTCCGGGCGCATCAGGCGTCCCCGCTGTTCAAGGTAGAAGACAGCCCGCTCGGATGGCTTCGCGGCCGCGAGCGCGTCTGAGAGCGCAGGTGCCAGAAAGGTCAAATCCTCAGGATCGAACAAGGCCAGCGTCTCCTGTTTCCCGAACAAGGCCCCTGAAGGGCTTTGCACTGTGATCGTGGCAAGTGACGCCTGGAGGCGTTCAGGCGTCACGTGAGCGGGATGGCTGTTTCCTGCTCGCGGTGCGATCGGATCGCGCTCGAGGCGGACAAAGTTGCCACCGTCTTGCGCAACAATTTGGTCGCGATCACTTGCGCACGCGACCACGGCCATGGCCAATAACACCGACAATAGGGCGTTCTTCATGCGACCCCTCTCGATTTGCGCGCGATTCGTTATTGCAGTCCAGAAAGTCGGGCGGATTCTAAATGGACAGCGACGGCGAGTCCAGGGGAAAGAAATCTGTCTCACGGGACAAGGCGCCGTCTTGGCGGCGCCGGGGCGGGTGGGTGAAATGAGATTTCAGGGTTGGGTGGGTGTCACGGGAACAGCGGCTGTCCAGGGGCTAAGGAGGCTGTCTTGGCAGACTCCAGGGCGGGCGGGTGCAATGGCAGCCGCGGGGTTGGGAGGGTGCAATGGAACAAGTTTACGAGGGCGTAATGTCGACGTAACGTCTAGCGCCAGTGCCCGTGATATACGAATGCCGGCTGACGGAAGCACGGCGAAGTCCCATGCTAAAAGGAGGCGAGATGAGGCGAGCAAATGCAGTATCCACCCCGGTCAGGGGCACAGTTATGGCGGCAGGTCTGATTCTTTCTGTGGTCCTGTCTCTGGTCGCTCTGCCGGCCGAGGCCGCTCTCGAAGACGTTCTCTATGAGAGCGGAAAGATCACCAAGGATGAATGGGTCAAGGCGAAAGCTGAAAAAGAAAGAGAAGACGCGGAGCGAGACCGCCTTGCGGCAGAGGCGCGCAAAGGAGTCGTCACGCACGCCACGCCGAGAAAAAACTGGATCGACAGCGTCGTGTGGTCCGGGGATCTGCGCCTTCGATATGAACAATTTTGGCGGTATGGCAACCAGGGGGAAGTCGCAGGATACCAGGTAGCTGTGGATCGCAGCCGCGAGCGCTTTCGGTTGCGCATAGGACCTGAGATTACGATCGGTGACTTCAAAATCATTGCCCAATTCGGCACAGCTCAATCAACCGATGGGATCAATGGTGATCAGGTCTCTAACAATCAATCATTCGACAACGCCTTTTCCCAGAAAGAGTTTTTTATTTTGCAGGCCTATGCGCTCTGGAATCCCTCATTTTTCAAACCCCTGACCCTCTACGGCGGAAAAATGAGGAACCCGTTCTACACGCAGTATACCAATGACTTGCTTTTTGACGCTGACCTCAATCCGGAAGGCGCCGCCGAAAACCTGAAGTTTAAAATTACCGACGCGTTCACGCTGTTTGCAAACTTTGGCCAGTTCGTCCTGGATGAAGACAGCGCGGATACCAACGATCAATACCTGCTCGCATACCAAGGTGGTGTGGAAGCGAAATTCGGCATTAACAGAGCTTCGACTGGCCGCAGGCTTTTTTGATGCCGTCAAGCTGAACACCGGCGGTATTTCTGAGGCCACTCTTCAGCAGTTCAATAGCCGGGTCGCCCCCTCTACCAACGCGGCCGCCTATGTCAATGACTATGACGTCCTTCAGCTCACCGGCTTGTTTGAGACGGCCGTCGTAGGAATACCGCTGGAGTTCTCCGCCGATTATGTCAAGAACACTAGGGGCACGAAAACTTGTGCGAACAACGGCAACAATGTTGTCGGCCGATGCGGCGGCTTTGCCGTTGAAGATCAGAATAAGGGCTACCAAGTCGGGTTGCGCGTTGGAAGGGCTAGCAAGGCGAAGACGTGGGAGGTTGCCTATTACTACAAGTGGCTCCAGGCCGACGCCGTGCTGTCAGCGTTCGCCGATTCTGACTTCGGCGACGGCGGCACGAACCGACGCGGCAATATTGTGTGGGTGGGATATAACTTCACGGATTATCTCAATTTTAGGGTCAAATTTTTCAACACCAAACCGCTCGAGAAAAGCGTCTGCGGAACGAATAACTCGTGTCGGGACCAGATCGACCGGATGCAGGTGGACATGGTGTGGAGCTTCTAGTAACACCGAGTTAACAATCTTGTAACACAGAGGTAACCACAGCATCACCGATCAATTCGTATGATTCAGTACAAGGAGCTTCGATGACACATCAACGCAGACTTCGCATCGCAATGGCTGCCACGGCTATCGCTTCAATCCTAGGACCGGCTGCCGTACACGCCGATGAGATAAAACTCGATCCAAACTTGAAAGCGTACGCCAAGGTCAGCGGGGTCTCTGGAAATCTCAACAGCATCGGCTCAGATACCCTGAATAATCTCATGACCCTGTGGGCCGAAGGGTTCCGCAAGCAGTATCCCAACGTGAAGATTCAGATCGAGGGCAAAGGCTCGAGCACCGCGCCCCCTGCGCTCATCGAAGGCACCGCTCAAGTCGGGCCGATGTCCCGACAGATGAAGTCCACTGAAATTGACGCGTTTGAAAGGAAATTCAGGTACAAGCCTACTGCGTTCCCTGTCGCCATTGATGCCCTTGCCGTCTACGTGAATAAGGACAACAACCTCAAGGGCTTGGCGATGCCCCAGGTGGACGCGATCTTCTCGAAGAGCCGGCGGTGGGGATACAAGGAAAATATTCAGAAATGGGGGCAAGCCGGCGTAGATGGACCACTAGGATCCGAGCCGATCAGTCTGTACGGTCGAAATTCGGCGTCGGGGACGTACGGGTTTTTTAAAGAGCACGCGTTAAAGAACGGCGACTTTAAGGATGAAGTGAAAGAACAACCCGGATCGGCCTCGGTGGTGCAAGGAGTGTCGGAAGACCGGGCCGGGATCGGATATAGCGGCATCGGGTATGTGACCTCCGGCGTTCGGCCTCTTCCGCTGGCTGAAAAAGAGGGGACAGCCTTCAAGGAGGCGACTCAGGAAAACGCGATGGAGGGGACCTACCCTCTGTGGCGCCACCTGTACTTGTATGTCAATAAAGCTCCGAACAAACCCCTGGATCCCCTGGTGAAGGAGTTCCTCAAATTTGTCTACAGCCGCGAGGGCCAACAGGTAGTCGTGAAGGACGGGTTCTACCCGCTATCGCCGGCGATGGGCGAGAAAGAAATGAAAAAGCTTGAGTAGTGACCTCCCAGCCACTCCGTCGCAGATGATCCTGCCGGGGCCGGCGAATCCGCCGGCCCCATTTTCAACAATCCATGTGGGTTATCAAAGCCGCCGGCGCCTTCTAGACCGCTTCGCGAAGCTCGTGGTCCAATCAGGCGGACTACTTGTGATCTTGAGCATCCTGGCAATCTTTGTTTTTCTGGTCAGGGAAGTCGCGCCGCTTTTTATCGCGCCGACGGCAAAACAGATCGGCGCCTATCCGACAGAGAGACCTTCTGCTACATTGCCTCAGCCTTCCGTTGTCGGCGTGGATGAGCACCTCGAAATTACGTACAGGTTCACGACTGATGGCATTGCGTTTATCGACCTACTGACGGGGAAGTCACTCCAGATCGCCGTGCCGGAGGCATTCAAGCAAGCGACAATGAGCGCTGTCTCCCGATCTCATGGGAAAAGCGACCATGTCGCCGCCGGCACCGTTGACGGGAAGGTGATTACGGCCTCAATAGACTTCGCCAGTGACTATGCCTCGGGCAATCGAATCATTGTCGCCTCCATCAATCCTGAAGCAGCGTTCCAGGCAGATCCCACCCAACACGAGATCCTCCGACTCGCCTACCAAAAGACGGATGTGGGAACCGCAGCCGCCGTTTTTACCGATGCGGGCCGTCTCTGGTACACAGCCACTCGGTCAACACCGAGGCCTGATGGAAATGTGTCGATGAGCGCAGACTCCATCGACCTGACCCCCCACATCGCGGGAACGGTCACCGCCCTCGTGTTGGACAGCCGTGGTGAAACGCTCTCAGCGGGAACGGCCGACGGATATCTCTACCATTTTGACGTGCGAGAGATCACTCGACCGGTTCTCCTCGGAAGCTATGCCGTGGCGCCGCGCGGCACTGCTGTCACGGCGCTTGAGTACCTGATCGGTGATCGCAGCCTGGTGATTGGGACGGGCGCCGGAGATGTCTCGGTGTGGATGCCTGTGCGCTTGGCGAACGAGAGCAACACGACGCGCCTTCAAACTATCCATCGCTTCGCCCCGCATTCTGCCGCGGTGACGGCAATCTCTCCGTCACAGCGCGATAAAGGCTTCATCACCGGGGACGCCAATGGGAATGTCTCCGTCCACTACGCCACATCGGAGCAGACCGTGCTACGCCTGTCGGGACATGGAGCCCCGGTGCAGGCCCTCCTCTTCGGCCCCAAGGCAAACGGAGCGGTGGTATTGGACCGAGAAGGGCAGCTGCGAAGCTACGCGATCAATAATCCGCATCCGGAAATTACGTTGGCATCGCTGTTTTTGCCCGTGTGGTACGAAGGATACAGCCAGCCTGAGCACGTCTGGCAGTCTTCAAGCGGCTCGGACGACTTCGAGCCCAAATTCGGCCTGACGCCCCTGATCTTTGGAACGCTCAAGGGGACGCTGTACGCGCTTCTGTTAGCTGTTCCGCTTGCGGTCCTCGGGGCCATTTACACATCCATGTTTATGCACCCCGATCTTCGGGCGCGCATCAAGCCGGTGATCGAGATCATGGCGGCTCTTCCGACTGTCGTCTTGGGCTTCCTGGCAGGTCTCTGGATGGCGCCGCTGCTCGAGCGGATCTTCCCCGCGGTCGTGGGGATGGTCTTCGTCGTGCCCTTGAGCGTGGTTCTGGCCTCTCTGGCCTGGCAGCTGGTTCCAAGCGTGATCCGTAACCGCCTGCGCCCGGGCGCCGAGTTTCTGCTGCTCATCCCGGTCATCGCGGGAGCCGTTGCCCTGTGTGTGAGTCAAAACCAGGGGCTCGAGGCCTTGCTGTTCGGCGGGCACTATAAAGAATGGCTGGCCTCACACTTGGGTGTTCGCTATGACCAACGCAATGCCTTGGTCGTGGGGTTGGCCATGGGCTTTGCCATCATTCCCGATCATCTTCAGCATCTCGGAGGAGGCGCTCTCAAACGTCCCGAAGAATCTCATCGCCGGTTCTCTGGCGTTGGGCGCCACCCGCTGGCAGACGCTGGCACGGCTTGTCTTCATCTCGGCAAGCCCCGGTATCTTCTCGGCGGTCATGATCGGGTTTGGCCGGGCGGTCGGCGAGACCATGATCGTACTGATGGCAACCGGCAACACCCCGATCATGGATTGGAGCCTCTTCAACGGCTTCCGGACCCTGTCTGCGAACATTGCGGTCGAAATTCCCGAGGCGCCTCACGGCGGCACGTTGTACCGGACCCTCTTCATGGCGGCGTTACTCCTCTTCGTCATCACGTTTGTCCTTAATACGGGGGCGGATATTATCCGTCAGCGGCTGAGGAAGAAATACAGCCAGTTCTAATAAAGGGGACAGGCTACTTTGTTTGAGGTGAAGGCATGATGGGAAAGGCTGAGGACCGGAAACAAAGTAGCCTGTCCCCTTTATTGAGGAAATATCTCGCTTCCGGGGATCTGTTCGTGTGGGGGAGCGGGGCCGGCCTCGCGATCGCTCTCTTGATGGTGGTAGGCCTGCTGCTGCTCATCATGTTCAACGGGCTCGGCTATTTCTGGCCGGCTGATATCGTCGAGTTGACGCTCAGGGACGGCACCCATGTACTCGGCCAATTAGCCGGCCGCGAGACCATTCCATCGTCAAGCGAAACCGATTCCAACCAACGGACGCGCATCCGTCTGAAAATCGGGAACCGCGACCTCTATGGCCTGGACTTTAAATGGATCAACGAAGACGCGATTACTTCCCGATCGTTTCCGCCGGAAGCCGTGCTGCTGGAGCGGCGGGAATGGGGCAACATGTACGGGCGGGTCAAGGCGGTCTACCGGGGCGATGAACAAATCGCGCAAGGAGACCAGCCGTCATGGCAGGCCCTTCTTCCCCTCATTGCTGAGACGAATGACTTACATGCCAGGATTTCCAGAATCGAGCGGGTGGATATCGGGGCCATCAACACCGAGATCGAGCGGTTGAGATTGAAGATTCGACGCCTTGAGCTCTCCGGCATAGAGGCCAGAAAGACAGACGACATCGAACGATTGAAGAGCCAAATGGCATCTGCGGAAGCCCGGTACCAGGAACAGATGACGCGGCTTGAGAGTCTCAGTGCCTCTTTGAATGAATACACGGCTAATCATTGCGGATGCGAACGGAAGAGAAAAACAACTCCCGGTGAGTCAAATCATTCGCGCGCTGCGGCCGAATGCCATGGGAGGGATCGCCAAGAGCGGAACGTATGCGGCAAACGTCTGGCGCGTGCTCACCGAAGAGCCGCGCGAGGCCAACACTGAGGGCGGGATTTTTCCGGCCATCTTCGGGACCGTGATGATGGTGTTCATCATGACCATCGCGGTCGTGCCGTTCGGGGTCCTGGCCGCCCTGTATCTGAGGGAGTACGCGCGGCAGGGCGTTCTGGTCCGTCTGGTCCGGATCGCCGTCAATAACCTTGCGGGGGTGCCGTCCATCGTCTTCGGGGTCTTCGGGCTGGGCTTTTTTGTCTATGCCATCGGCGGGACGATCGACACTGTGTTTTTTCCTGAGGCGCTGCCGACGCCGACCTTTGGCACAGGCGGCATTCTCTGGGCTTCACTGACGCTGGCATTGTTAACGGTCCCTGTCGTCATCGTTGCGACTGAAGAAGGCCTGGCCGCGGTGCCGAGGGACCTTCGTGAGGCATCGCTGGCGCTCGGCGCGACGAAGCTCGAGAGCCTGGCGCGGGTGGTCGTGCCGTCCGCTTTGCCGGGCATCCTCACCGGTTTGATTTTAGCCATGGCGCGAGCGGCCGGCGAAGTGGCGCCGCTCATGTTGACCGGCGTCGTGAAGCTGGCGCCTACGCTCCCGCTCGACTGGCAATGGCCGTTTTTCCATCTGGATCGCAAGTTCATGCATCTCGGTTTTCATATTTACGACGTCGGGTTTCAATCCCCGAACGTCGAAGCGGCCAAGCCCATGGTCTACATCACCACGCTTGTCCTCATCATCGTGGTCGTTTTGCTGAATTTAATTGCCATCACGCTGCGAAACCGCCTCCGTAAGAAATACGCCGGCTCGGCGGTTTGACGCGCAAGGAGGTTCTATGCAACTCTTTTCCGAACAAGTGGTCGACCGAACAGGCCCGCCCCGCCAACATGAGGATTTAATGCGGCGACCCGTCGTCACACCCGCGGAGGGTCCGGGAACGAGTTCCGCGCCGTCCCTGCCACCGAAAATGACGCTCCGTGATGTCAACTTCTTCTACGGGCCAAGCCAGGCCCTGTCGAAGGTCTCGATTGATGTCGCTCCGAACCAGGTCACCGCGTTCATCGGGCCGTCAGGGTGCGGGAAATCCACCCTGTTGCGCTGTCTCAATCGCTTGAACGACCTGATTGAGGGTGCGCGATTGGAAGGCAAGGTGCTGCTGGACGGGGAGGATATCTATGGTCCGAAGGTCGATGTCACGGACCTCCGGAAGCGTGTCGGCATGGTGTTTCAGAAGTCCAACCCGTTTCCGAAACCCATCTTCGACAATGTCGCCTATGGCCCTCGACTGCAGGGGACGACCAATCGAGCCGTTCTGGAGGACCTTGTCGAGCAGAGTCTCACCGGCGCCGGCTTGTGGGACGAGGTCAAGGACCGCCTGCAACACAGCGCGCTCGGCCTGTCCGGAGGGCAGCAGCAGCGGCTCTGCATCGCCCGCTCGCTGGCGGTCCAGCCCGAGGTGTTGTTGATGGACGAGCCATGCTCTGCGCTGGACCCGATCGCCACGGCCAAAATCGAGGAATTGCTGTTCTCGCTGAAAAAAGACCTGACGGTAGTCATTGTGACCCACAACATGCAGCAGGCGGCGCGAGTCTCCGACTTTACCGGCTTCTTCCTGATGGGTGAGCTGATCGAGTTGGGAGGCACGAAGCAGATCTTCACGAATCCGCGCGAGCGCCGCACGGAAGATTACATCACCGGACGATTCGGGTAACCTATGCAACGCCACTTTGACCAAGAGCTAAAGGATCTCAAGGCGAAGCTCCTGCAGATGGGCGGTCTGGTCGAAGACCAGATCCAGGGAGCGCTGCGCGCGCTGGTGGAGCGGGATTCCGTCCTGGCGCGAGAGGTCATTGAGAACGATCATCGTGTGAATACTCTCGATGTCGAGGTGGATGAGGACTGCCTGAACCTCCTCGCGCTGCAACAGCCGACCGCCAGAGACCTGCGTTTCATTACCACGGCCATGAAAATATCCACCGAGCTCGAACGCATGAGCGACCTCGCCGAGAACATCTGCGAGCGTGCCATCGAGTTGAACGAGGAACCGCAGCTCAAGCCGTACATCGACATTCCCCGGATGGCGAACGCGGCGCTCGAAATGGTAAGGGACGCGCTGGACGCGTTCGTCGCGTCGGATTCGGGCCTGGCCCGGGAAGTCTGCGCGGCCGACGATTTTATCGATGACCTGACAGGGCAGCTGTTTCGAGAGCTGCTTTCGTTTATGCTCGAGAATCCACAGACCATCACCCGCGCGATCCGCATCACCTTTATCGCCAAGTACCTGGAGCGGATCGCGGACCATGCCACCAATGTGGCAGAGCTGGTCGTCTATATGGTGGAGGGCAAGATCATCAGGCATACCCTCCCCTGAGGTATGCTCAAGCTCGCCCTCATAGACGTCGGCAGTAACTCCATCCACATGATTATTGCCGAAATTCAGCCGGATTTTTCCCACAAGGTCATCGATCGCCATAAGCATGTGACCCGGCTCGGGGAAGACACGTTTAAAACCGGCCGATTCTCCGCGGAGGCTATTGCGAACGGAACCGACGTGGTCCGTGGCTTTGCCGCGCTCGCACGCAACCGCGGCGTCACGCGCATCGAGGCGGTCGCCACGAGTGCGGTCAGAGAGGCCGCGAATGGAGCCGAGTTGATCGAAAATGTGGAACGCCAAGCCAACGTGCGCATCCGGGTCGTCACCGGCCTGGAGGAGGCGCGATTGATTTATCTGGGCGTCCGGCAAAGCATGGACTTCGGGGACCGCAATGTTTTGATCGCCGATCTTGGAGGTGGCTCCGTCGAATTGATCATCGGCAACCGCCGGGAGCTGCTTTGCGCGGCCAGCCTGAAGCTTGGCGCATTGCGGCTCAACGATCTCTATCTGAAACCCGCGAATTCGCGGGAGGGTATGGAGCAACTTGAGAAAGCTATAGACGCGCAGTTACAAAAAGCTCTGCCGCAATTCAAAAAAGTGGGATTCGAGGAATTTGTCGGCACCTCCGGCATGATCGGGAATCTGGCAGAGATCATTCACCTGCAGAACACGGGTCGCCCGTTGGAGCAGCTCAATCTGGCCCGCTTTCCCTATGAGGGTGTGGTCGCGGCCGAAAAGCTTCTTACCGACACGCCGCTTGCGCGGCGTCGAGAAATCCCCGGCCTGGACGTGAGCCGTGCCGATGTGCTGCTGCCTGCCTGCATCGTGCTGCGCAAGATCATGGGGCGTCTCAAGATCCGGGAACTCACCATGAGCGACAAAGCCATCCGCGACGGACTCCTCCACGACTTCATGGACCGGCACCGCGAAGGCATACAGGCCGAAAGTGAAATCCCGAACCTGTGCCGGCGGGAAGTGATTCGTTTGGCGCGCAAGTGCCAGTATGATGTCGTCCACACTCATCATGTCGCCAGGCTCGCCTTGCAGATCTTTGATCAGACCACGGTCCTCCATCAGCTTGGGGAGCGCGAACGCGCATGGTTGGAATACGCCGCCATCCTGCACGACATCGGTTTCCTCATCAACCCCCGGCAACACCATAAGCACTCGTATTATCTCATCAAAAACAGCGATCTCGCGGGATTTACAGCTGATGAAATTGAGCTGATCGGCAATGTGGCGCGGTATCACCGCAAGGCCCCCCCTGAAGAAGATCATCGGACGGCGAAGGATCTCCCTCCCCAATACCGCACGACCCTGCAGGTTCTGGCCGGCATTCTACGCGTGGCGAACGCGCTCGACCGGAGCCACTTCGGGGTCGTCGGGTCTATTGATTGCAAGATTAGCGCAAAGACTGTAGAACTCATCCTGACGACCACTGACGACGCGGCGCTCGAGGTCTGGGCGGGCAGGGAGCGCAGCGATATTCTTGCTGACGCATTTGGTCGGGAGATCGCGCTGACGACACGTATGGCGGTTGACCCACAAACATGAGTGCCAAACCGGCCGGCCCCCATCCCTATCCCGGCAAGCTCATCCTGGTGGAAGGCATTGACGGGTCCGGAAAAAGCACGCAACTGAGCTCTGCTGCGGAAGTGGTTGGAGTCCCAGGACTATAATATCTTCTATACGGAATGGAATTCTTCAGAGCTGGTCAAGGAAACGACGCGTCGCGGTAAGAAGACCAAAGTCCTGACGCCCCTCACCTTCAGCCTGCTGCATGCCACCGATTTCGCAAATCGCCTGTACCATCAGATTCTCCCTCCGCTGAAAGCCGGCATGATCGTGCTTGCCGACCGCTACATGTACACGGCTTTCGCGCGGGACGCCGTGCGCGGCATGTCGCCGACCTGGCTTCGCAATCTGTACAGCTTTGCCGTGAGGCCCGATCTCGCCTTTTATTTTCGCGTGCCCATCGAGGTCTCTGTGTCCCGCCTGCTGAGCGGGACGCGCGCCGAGCTGAAGTATTATGAAGCAGGCATGGACCTCAACCTGAGCACGAATCTCGTGGAGAGTTTCAAGATCTTCCAGTCACGAGCGCTGGCCGAGTACGACAAGCTCGTCGAGGAATTCAACCTGACCGTCATAGATGCCACTCAGGAAATCGACGAGCAACAGGCGCAAGTGCGCGAGATTGTGTCCGCGGTATTAGCTTCCTATAAACCCAAACGGGGAACCCATGCCAGACGAGAAGCGCTATTTTGGCGAAAGTTTGCCTTACCTGAGTCTAACCGGCCTTAAAGGCAAGCTGATTGCGATCGAAGGACCTGACGGCGTCGGTCGCTCGACGCACATTGAAGCACTCCAACACTGGTTGGAAGTGCAAGGCTACGGTGTGCTGACCACCGGCTGGACGCGGTCCGCGCTGATGTCCAAAACGATCGAGATCGCCAAGCAAGGCAACATTCTGGACGCCTGGAGTTACAGCTTGATCTATGCGACGGACTTTGCGGACCGCCTGGAGCACCAAATTATTCCGGCCCTGCGGTCCGGTTTTGTGGTCCTCGCGGACCGATATATCTACACCGCGCTGGCGCGAAACGTCGTTCGTGGCTGCGATCGGCAGTGGATCCGGGAGGTGTTCGGTTTCGCCGTCGTGCCGGATCTCGTGTACTATCTGCGCATCGACGTGGAGACTCTCGCCTTGAGAGTGATCGAGAGCAAGGGCATGAATTATTGGGAATCCGGTATGGACATGCGCCTGGGCGCCGATCTGTATGACAGTTTCAAAAAATACCAGGGAATGATCATCGAAGAGTTCGACCGCATGGCTGAGGAGTTTGCGTTTCAAGTCGTGGACGCCCGTCGCTCGCCTGAAGAGATCCAGGACGCCTTGCGCGCGAGAATTCTTCCCATTCTACAAGATCGCAGCCGCCGGCGTATCGAGCGGCCAAAGGCCGGTGAAAAGCCTGGGAACCCTCCGGACACAGCAGAATCGGCGACCGCGACGTAGCGCCTCGGCGATCATGCGATCGGGTGCCTTGATTGGAGCAAGACATGGACGTCATCTTTTTTAGACATGGCATTGCAGTGGATCATGAAGAGTGGGAAGGCGACGATGACGACCGTCCGCTCACGAAGGCGGGCGCCGAAAGCACCAAACTTGCGGCTCAGGGCCTCCGTGCCTTGAAAGTACGGCCTGACGTCCTGCTGAGCAGTCCCCTGGTACGCGCCCAACAGACGGCTGAACTTGTACAGGAGGCGCTCGGCGTCAACGCGAAGATTGAGGTCGTCGAGGACCTGTCGCCGGATGCCCCGCCCGAACGCCTCTTGACCCGCCTCGCACACTCTCCCAAGGACTCAGTGGTCCTCTGCGTCGGGCATGAGCCTCATCTCAGCACCACTATCTCGGCTACCATCTCAGGGAAAACAGCGGCGTCCATAGAGGTCAAAAAGGCCGCGGCGTGCGCAGTCCATTTCGCCGGTCAGCCCCAAGCCGGCGCCGGAAGACTGATCTGGTTGATCCCGCCCAAGGTCTTGCGTCGTCTTGGAAGCCGCTCCTAAGCCATCAGTGCCGTCACGGGGCCAGATGCATTGGCCGCTTTCGGACCGATGACGCCGGCCCGCAAAATCCTCATCGTTGAAGATGAGCGCGACATTCTTGAACTCGTCACTCATTATTTGCAAAAGGAAGGCTACCGGGTTCTGAGCGCCACCGACGGGCCGGCAGGCCTGTCAGCCGCGCAGCGAGAGCGCCCGGACTTGATTGTCCTGGACTTGATGTTGCCGGGGATGGACGGTCTCGAACTGTGCCGCAAGCTGCGTGCCGATACAGGCAGGAGCCTCGTGCCCGTCATCATGTTAACCGCGAAAGCGGAGGAAACGGACCGCGTGGTGGGCTTGGAGCTCGGCGCCGATGACTATCTTACGAAGCCGTTCAGCCCAAAGGAGCTGGTGGCGCGCGTAAAGGCCCTGCTGCGCCGCGCGGAGCGACGGGACGATGACGGCGTGCCCTCTGTCTATGGCGCGCTGAGACTCGACCCTGTTCGGCATGAGGTCTGGGTAGGAAATCAGGAGGTGATTCTCACCGCCAAAGAGTTCGGCTTGTTGGAGCAGTTGCTCAGGAACCGGGGACGGGTGCAGACCCGCGATGTGTTGCTCAATTCGGTGTGGGGCTATGACTACCACGGCACAACGCGCACGGTGGACGTCCACATTCGACGCCTCAAACAGAAGCTCCCGCTGCTGGAGAAGGCGATCCTCTCGATTAAATCGCTGGGGTACAAGCTGCGGGACACCGGCGACGAGTCCTGATGCGGCTGCCTCTCCAATGGAAAATCCTTGCCGGCTATCTGGTCGTGGCGGTCGTGAGCCTGGGCGCCGCGGGTTGGCTGGCCTTGGGTGTCTTCGAGTCCCGGGACAGGGAGCATCTCGCCGCCGGCCTGACCGCGCAAGCCCGGCTTGTCGGAGAACTATTTACGGAGTCCCTCAAACGCATCCCGCCTGACATGCAGCAAATTGACTCGCTTGCCGATAGATTTGGCGAATCGGTTGACGCGCGTATCACGGTCATAGCCCCCGATGGAAAGGTCCTGGGCGACTCGTACGAATCCGGAGCCGGCGCTTCAAAGCATGGACAATCATCTGTCGCGTCCCGAGGTGCGCGACGCTCTCGCGAAGGGCCTGGGCAGCAGCATCCGTTTGAGTGAGACGGTGAGAATGCGGATGCTCAATGTCGCCCTCCCAGTCCAGTCCTCACCGTCTGAGCCCGTGCTCGGTATCGTGCGATTGTCTCTGCCTCTTACCCAGATCGAGGAGCAGCACCGTGGGTTGCGAAACGCCTTGATCCTCGCGTCGGCCTTGGCATTCCTGCTCTCCCTGGGGCTGAGCTTCCTTCTGGCCACGGAACATCACCCGCCCTCTCGCGCAGATGGTCGTGGCGGCGAACCGCATGGTTGGCGGGGAGTTTAAACAGCGGATTCGGCCTGCGTCCAACGATGAGTTGTCTGATCTCGCGCGGGTGCTCAATCAAATGGCGGACTCGATGGAGGAAAAAATCGACTCTCTGAAGGAGGACCGCGCGAAAATGGCCGCCACTCTGATCGCGATGCAGGAAGGCGTGATGGTGTTGACCGTTGACGGCACACTGCGCCTCATCAATCCCGCAATGGAGCGGATGATCGGACGACAGGAATCCGTCTTGACCGGAAAGAGCTACTGGGAGGTGATCCGGCAGACGAGGTTAAACGAGTTCATTTCTCAAGCCCTTTCCGGAGACGCCCAGACGACGGAGATCCGGCTTGGGACGCGGTCCAGGCCGTATTTTCGAGGTCTACGCATCGAGCCTTGCGCCGGATCAGGACCGCTCGGCTGGCCTCGTGCTGGTCTTTCACGATATTACCGAACTCCGGCGGCTGGAACAGGTGCGAAAAGATTTTGTCGCCAATGTCTCGCACGAACTACGCACGCCGATTACGGCCATTAAGGGGTATGTGGAGGCGCTTCGGGACGATCCCAAGGTCGACCTGGAGCAACGGCGGCGGTTTTTGGAGATCATTGAAACACACACGGACCGGTTGAACGTGATCATTACCGACCTGCTGCTGTTGTCGAAAATCGAGTCGGGCCAAATTCCGCTCCAACAACAAGGGGTGGAGTTGGCGCCTCTGCTCAATCGGACCCTGAGCCTCTTCAGCCATCAGATTGATCGTAAACGGCACAAGATCGTGATGGACATTCCGACAACGCTGCCTCTGGTATTGGGGGATGCCGAACGCTTGGGACAGGTGTTCTCAAACCTCCTGGACAACGCCATCAAGTACACGCCGGACCAGGGGACACTCACGATTACAATGGTGGAAAATGGTGGGATGATCGAGATCCACATTGATGATACGGGCATAGGCATTCCCGAGGCGGACCTGTCGCGCATCTTCGAGCGCTTTTATCGAGTCGATAAGGCGCGCTCGCGTGAGTTGGGCGGGACCGGGCTGGGGCTTGCGATCGTGAAGCACCTGGTGGAAGCGCACTGCGGAACTGTGGCCGCCGCGAACAGGGGAAGGGGCACGCGATTCACCGTAGGCTTCCCGCCTTTTCCAACTAGCCCGGCCGATCAGCCCCCTTTTTCCACCCGGCAGAAGTCTTGACGGTGAGGGTGAAGGCCCCAGTCGTGTTGTTGAAGATCGTACGGCGAGCTATGCGGTCACCATCGTGCCCGTGGTAGCCCCGAACACCAGTGGCCATGCGGGCATTGCCGTCAATGTCACTCCATTAAGCGTGGCCGGCATTGCGTCGGCGGATCTCCGGATATGTTTTTGTTCGCCAGTGGGTGTCTCTGGGGTCATTCCCCATCCCGCGACCGGCGTGGTGGATGCCGCGGGATGGAGCTTCTTAAACATTATCAATTGCTCCTCCGTCAGGGCATTTCCGCGATGTACGCGTAGACGGGACAGCCAGGTGCCCCCGTGCCCCCCGCACAGAAGTCACTATTCCACATGACCTTCGTCCCATCAGGACTCACCACCCCCATTGCGGAGTTCTCATAGGTGTTGTTGCGCGTCCGCTCATGGGCCCACCGCTGGACGATGCCGGACCCGTTGAGCTTGATGGCATACACTTCCCCTTCGCCCGATTTCAGAACCCACCCTGTGCGTTGATAGCTCCGCGCGGACAGATGGCCACAATCCTGCGTACTCGGCAGCAAGTTCGTGGTCGAGCCGTCGGACAGCCGGGCATACGCCATTGGGACGCACACCTGCGCATAGACTTCCACTCCGGCGATGTCGTAGCCAATGTCGGCGTGGCCGGCCATCCCAAAGAGCTTCTTGATGGGATTCAGCATGCGATCATACGACCAGACCCCCGCGCCCCCGTTATTCGAGAGCACCACCTTGTCGCCGGATTGGGACATGGACGCCCAATCACTCGCCACGCTCCCGACATCCTTTTTCGCCACGATGGTGTTGTTGGGAATGTCATACACGATGACGAGCGTGCCCACCATGAGGGCGACGTACTTATCACCCACGGAGATGTTGCCCTCGCCATTGCCGATCTTGATGTTCCCCTCGGTGAACGAGCGCACGAGTACATCGGCGCCTGTCCGGACGTTCCATTTCCGAAACTGACTGCCGGTGGTATAGAACATGCTGTTCGGATCGACCGTAGACCAGCGGGCATCGTTGTGCCACCCTGGCTTCTTATAGACGGTGTAGTCTGACCCGTTCAGAACCACGGCTGCGCCACAGAGCATCACCAAACTCATATCGCTATTCCAGGGCTGCGTCTTGGGGTAACAATTAATCAGGTGCGACGCATCCACATTGAGGGACTCATCGCTCACGCGCGTGACCTTCGTCCCAAACGCCGGATCAATGTACGAACTCAGATACCCTGGCCTGGTGACGAAGGACACGGACTTGGAGCCGTTATAGGTCGTCTCCGGAGGATACTTCTTGGTCCCAGACGGGGGCGGGGTCAGGGGAGTTGGCGGCGGGGGCGGCGGTGGCACCGTCACCGTGGTCGTCGAATAGGTATAGGCCCGCCCATTCTTCTTGGGGTTCGTGCGATCGGAGGACGAAAAATAGAGATTCGTCTGCCAATGACTAAAGCGGCCGTTCCCGGTGCTGCGAATGTCGGCATGCGGGGCGTGCGCTGGCAGGAGTTCGGTCCCGTTCTCAAAGATCCGGAGCGTGGAGCGCGTGAGGTTGTTGCTATCATCGGCGGGCGTCCCAAAGTCATGCGCGACGACAAAGGCATAGTTCCCCTGCTTCGTGGCGCTAGAAACATTGATGGGGCCCGTGGCCCCCCACACGTCTGGGCTGAACAGCAGCACGGCGAACGCGAGTGTGATCCATCGTGTCATTGGGTTTATCCTTTCAAAAAAACTGAATCAGGTACAGATTGCCGAGCGTCCAAAGCCCGAAGCCGCTCCTGGGCTTTGGGGCATACTCACTCCCTGCTTGTCAGGATAGCGTAGCGAGGCGGCGAGGTCTGTGTACGGAGGTACTAGAAATCAGTAACCCGGCACACATTTATAGCGGGGTGAACGATCTCCTCTTACACGTCGCGTCGACCGTGCATGATCTGGTACAGCTCCTTGGCGTGCGTGGGATTGCTACGGGGAACAGCCGGGCCATCGATGGGCAGGGTAAGAAAAAAGGTGGTGCCCGCGCCAGGATTACTGTTCATGCTCAGAATGCCGCCGTGAGTTTCAACTACGTCTTTCACGATCTTTGTTCCCAGACCCGTGCCACCGTGTTTTCGGCTGGGCGATCGATAGGTAAACAGACTCTCCAGGACTTCGGGGGGTATGCCGCGTCCGGTGTCTTCGACTGACAGGACCACAAAGTTCGCGTCCGGGTCCCATTGGCCGCGCACTGTCACAGACCCATCACGGGGCACCTCGGGAATCGCATTGTTGACGAGGTTGTACAGGGCGTTAAAGAGCCGGGTCTCGTCGGCCATAATCGGCGGCAACGCGTCGAGCTGCTCAACACGCAGTACAACTGCCTGTTCATCGGCAAGCAGGCGCAGCGTCTCTAAGACATCGGTGACGATGTCAGCCACGCGGCATTGGCTGAATTGCGGCGCGGTGCTCAATCCCTTGACTGAGTCTCCAATCTCCCGCACCCGGTGCTCAATTCGGCGCGCGCCCTTTTGAATCATCGTGAGGACTTCCTTGCTTTGTACCAGTATGGCGCGTGTTTGCTCCGGATCAAGCTGAGGCAGCTTGCTCTCGCATTCCTCGAGCTCGCCGTGCACATGGCTCGCGCCCAGCACGATCGGCGTTAAGAGATTCTTGAGATCATGGCCGATGTCAGCGACCATCCTTGCCACCTCAGCCAGCTTGGCCTCCTCAATGAGTTTCGCCTCGGTTTGGCGCAAAGCTAGTTCGGTCTGCTCGCGCTCAAGGAACTGGCCGATTTTGATCCCGATCTCGTCGACCATATTGATCACATCACCGTCCGGCTCGCGAATCGCACGGCTGAAAAATTCGATCACACCATAGATCTGGGCTTCCGCTGCGGACGGGAAACGCAAAGGCGCCGTGCAGGCCCGCTTTGGCCGCGAACGCCCGACGGGAAAAGTCCGCATCCTCCACGATGGCTTGAGTCCAGGCCGGAGCGGCACTCGCCCACACACGGCCGGGCAGTCCGCTGCTCTCGCCCAAACTTCGCTGCGTGTTATGCGCGACGAACTCCGTGGGCGGCACGTTCGAGGCGTGCCAGCTGTCTACTGCGCGGAGCACCCCCTGCTGCTCGTCCACTCTCCAAAAAATTCCCAGTTCCCAGTCCAGGCTTTCCCCAATGGCTTTGAGAATACCCGGTCCGGCGTCTTGCAAGGAGGAGGACTCGGCCAGCACTCTTGTCACCTCATATTGCGCCGCCAGGCGCCGTTCGCCACGTCGAGCAAGGGCCGCGGAGAACACTGTGGGGCCGGCCTCCCGGCAAGCGTTGCAGGAGGAGGAGTCCTCCGGGGTTGCGTAGATGGACGTGAGCGCGCTTGAATGATTGCGAATCCATGTCCGGACCACTGACGGGTCGCTGATATCGAGAGCCTGAATGCGGCCGGCCCGTACCCCCAGGTCGTGCAACTCCCACGTCATCAGGAGTCCAAGAATGCCCATGAGGAATGGCAGAATCTCATTGATGCCGATGAACGGGAAAAAGCTCAGCATGTGTTGTGCCTCGTAAGGATTTTGCCGACAAACGAAACCGTCGTACGGAGTAGCTTGTCAGGATAGCGTAGGGAGGCGGCGAGGTCTGTGTACGAAGGAACTAGAAATCAGTAACCCGGCACACATTCATAGCGGGATGAACGATCTCCTCTTACATGTCGCGTCGACCGTAGGATGTCGGGTCAGCCCCCTTTTTCCAAAGCCCGAAGGCGCTCCTGGGCTTTGGGGGCATACTCACTCCCTGGATGCTTAGCCAGAATCCGCTGGTACAGCTCCTTGGCGTGCGTGGGATTGTTTTGACGCTCCTCCAGTTGTGCGGCGTCGAACAAGTCATGCGCCGCGTCACCTCCGCAGCCGGCCAAGCTGAGGGTCAAAAGCAGGATCGCAGCGAGCAGGATGCGCATGGTCACTCCCTGATGAGCTCGAGTGTACCTGTCTTGGCTCTCTTTTGCCTAATTTAGCGGCCCGCGTCAAGGTGGGGCAGTATGCAGATGGACCGTCTGCTGGGGATAGGGGATCACGATGCCTTCGGCTTTGAATCGTCTCAAAATACGTTTTCGAAGCTCATGCTGGACCAGATATTGATCTGTAAATTCCCGAACCTGGCAGATCAAGGTAAAGTCCAAAGATGAAGTCCCGAAGCCCGGAATAAATCGCACGAACGGCGCGGGTTCCGCCAGCAGTCCTTGAATCTGGCCGATCCCTTGGCTGGCCTCTTCCACCAGCACGCGTTCCACCGTATCGGGGTCGACATCATAGGAAACACTAATGGGTATCAACAGCGCCATGCGCGGCTCAGGCAGGTAGTAATTCGTCAAAATAGATTGGGTGACCTTATTATTCGGGATGATGACGATATTGTTGGGAAGCATCCGGATGCGCGTCGTGCGCCACCCGATGTCTTCGACATACCCCTCCTGACCAGACTCCAGCTTTACAAAATCGCCGACACGGAGCGGCTGATCCATCAACAGGTGCAGGCCGGCAAAGAAATTCGACAGGGTGTCTTGCAGGGCTAATGCGACCGCGAGGCCACCGACTCCCAGGGCAGTGAGGATGGGCGTGATCGAGACTCCGAGCCCGCTCAGCATGACGAGGATCCCCACGACCCAGATCACGACCGTTATGAAAGTCAGCGACAGCCCCGTGGCGGGGATGGCGAGATTGTTCTTCCGAAGGGAGTGACTCAGCGTGGCGCGGGAAAGGCTGGCGGCCGCCGCGGTCACGGAGAGGACCAGCAGCACATTCACGACATTCAAAATCACCAGGCGCAATTCGCCCGGCAACTGCGCAGAGGCAAGCGCGCTGTACATTCCAATCAGGACGCACCAGACTATCGATGGCGCGCGTAACGCCTGCACGATCGTGTCATCGACAACGCGTGACGCTGGCACTGCTCCACCTATAGAGTGCGCGAAAAGCCACGTACCGTATTGAAAAAGCCAGGACGGTGACGACAAGAAAGATCGTCAAGGCAGCAAGGTCGGGACCGAGTTGGGGGGACAGGATGTTCAGGCTGATTTCCTCAAGAGCGACATTACTCTTCTCCCGTATTGGAGCGCACGATATAACCGCGCGGTCCGTCTGTCAATCTGGAGACGCAAAGGGCACAGGCCTCTGCCCGGCACACTACAGCGGCCTGACGGCCCCATGCAATTGCTTACCTACTTTTGGTGGCTTCTACAGGGCTGCGCGTGTCAAGACCTCTCCGTAAATATTCCGTTGCAAACTTTCCCGCGACGGGATAGCTTAGGCAGATTCGCGTCTGGAGGTGGCTATGGAGAAGGTCGGACCCACAAAAGTGAGCGTGAAAGGCGATGCGTTATACGATGCAAAAACCGGCAAGCTGATCAAGGATGGTCTCGCGACCCAGGCTGCCATTGCCGACTATGCCGCCCACCATTATATCGCGCTTCCCGTCGTGGACAATTCGGGGCGCCCCTGGAGCATGGAGGGGGAGGCGGTCTATTGCCTCCGTGGCGCGAAATACGAGACCCTTACCAAGGACCTGCCCCATGCCCGGCCGTGCCCCGAATGTGGTGGAATGGCGATTCTCGCCGAGGAGGGGACTGTGGAGCGTGATTGCGTGCGTTGCACGCAGTGCAGCCACGAGTTCGATGCCCGCCTGGAAATGATGGAAAGTTAGCGGCGGTTACTCGACGCCGGAGTAGTACCTCACCAGATCTGCGACCGACAGGATTCCCACGACCGTCGTGTTCTCCGTCACGGCAAGGTGCCGGATTCCCTTCGCCTTCATGAGCTGGACCGCTTCCAGAAGCGGCTCGTGCGCTTCGATTGAGATGATGGGATTGCTCATGCAGGCCTTGGCCGGAGTCTTCGCGGGGTCCAGGCCCTGCGCCACACCCTTGCGGCAGATGTCCGCCTCCGTCAGAATTCCCACGTAGCGTGCTTCGTGGTTCACGAGCAGCGAGCCGATCTTGTGCTTCTTCATCAGGCTTCCGGCCTCTGTGAGCGCGGCATCCTGGCTCAGGCTATGAATCTCCGGCGACATGAAGTCCGCTACGTGGGGCGCCTTGAGCCGCTGGAGGCGGCGCTTGCGGAACGCGTCCGCGCGGCGGGCCTCGAGTTCCGAAATGCAGCTCTCCAACACACGTTTCCGCTGCTGCTGGCTTTCACGTTCCAGGTCCTGGGCCCCGGGTTCCTGCGCCTCTTCCGGGAGGTTCACCAGGGTGGAGGCTTCCCCGAGCTGGGCGTACTCGTACGCTTCGAGCAATTCCGAGGCCTCACCGAATATCTGGCCGATCAGCCGCTCGGTCTCCTGATCAAATTCCGCCAGGGACGCGGCGGACGGGCCCTTTGACATAAACGACCGAAATCTGACGAGATGTTCTCGAAATCGCTCGATATCCCGATCCAAAAACAACCCGCGGGAGAGGCGCGTTTTTGCTACTTTAACCATGGTGTCCTCCGGTGGCAAGAACATAGCTCAGGTATCGCAGAGACACAATAGGATGTTTCTCAATTCAGTAGTTATAACGGGTGGCATACATGATGAGGAGAAAGGTGTAAACTTGCAAGATGCGCACGATTCCCGGGCTTCTTGCCGCAATTCTTATAATGTGTATCCCGGCTGTTTTGCAGGCCGAAATGATGACCCGACGAGGCGGTTCTCATCCGCAGTCGAGCACCACGCTCCCCCAATCCAGCACAACGCTTCCGCAGAGCAGCACGACACTGCCGCAATCCAGTACGACGCTGCCGCAGAGCAGCACCACACTGCCCCAATCGAGTACCACGCTCCCTCAGAGCAGCACGACACTGCCGCAATCCAGTACGACGTTGCCGCAGAGTAGCACCACATTGCCCCAATCGAGTACGACGCTCCCTCAGAGCAGCACGACACTGCCGCAATCCATGACGACCCTCCCGCAGAGCAGCACTACATTGCCCCAATCGAGTACCATGCTCCCTCAGAGCAGCACCACGCTGCCGCAGTCCATGACGACCCTCCCGCAGAGTAGCACCACGCTCCCGCAACTCGGCCCCACCCTGCCGCCGCCTTGTCCTGAAATAATTGTAGGATCGTTACCTTGTACTCCCAGCAGTTTAGACACTCCAAGCACGACCCTTCCCCAGACCAGCACGACACTGCCGCAATCGAGCACGACCCTTCCGCGGTCCAGCAGGACGGTCCCGCAGCGGGATCCCACCATGCCGCCGCCTTGTTCCGGGATTACCGTTGGATCGTTTCCTTGCACTCCGGGGAGCTTCGACACTCCGAGCGAGGGAAGCGGCCTCCGCTAGCCAGCGCGTTGCCTGACTCTTCCTGCTGCTGCCTTGACGACAGGATGAATCCTACTTTACAATGATCGATGAAGAAATGGTAAGAAGGAGCCCGGGAATGCCCAGCATCAAAATTTCCTCGAAATTCCAAATTGTTATTCCGAGAGAAGTCCGGGAAAAGCTCCGGCTACTCTCCGGTCAGCAGTTACAGGTACTTGAGAAGGGCGGGGTGATCAGCCTTGTCCCGCAAATCCCGCTCAAATCCCTGAAAGGCGCCGCGAAAGGTGTCACGAGCGCCGATATTCGGGAAAAGAAGGATCGCGTTTGAGATTACTTGTGGACTCGAGCGGATGGATCGAATATTTCTCGGGGGGTCCCCTCGCAGAAAACTATGGCTCCTATCTCGGGCGCTCCGCCGAATTGATCACCCCGACAATCGTGGTCTATGAAGTGTATAAGAAGATCAAGCGCGAGCGCGGAGAGGAGTTGGCGTTGCGCGTGACGGCGAGCCTGACTGCAACTGAGGTCATCCCGCTCACAGAATCGATTGCGCTACTGGCTGCCGATGTAAGTCTCCAGTACGGTCTCGCGATGGCCGGTGCCATTATCTACGCCACAGCCCGAGATCAGGCGGCCCAGGTTCTGACCAGTGACGCGGATCTCAAAGACTTACCAGGGGTCGTTTACCTGAAATAGCGGCCCGTGCCTTGACAATATCCGCATCATATGGTGATTTGGGATCCTCAATCCGACTACCACGGAGGTGTGCATGGCAAGAAGACAGGGAACAAAATCCCGCGCGGGCAAGAAATCCAGCACCACAAAGTCTCGCTCGAAACGAGGCTCCAGGTCTGCAAAGTCGAGCACACGCCGCACCTTAACTACAGCCAAACGAACGGGAGCGGCGCGCGTAAAGAAGCGGACCACGACAAAGAAGCGGGCTACGACAAAGAAAAAGATCCGACGCGTCGCCTCCGCAAAGAAACGAGCCAATCAAACCGCGCTGGAGACGGCGTTCATCAGCCCGAGCACGCTTATCTAGGGATTGCTGTCAGTGACGGACGGGCAGGATGCAAAGGCATCCTGCCCGGTCTGATAAGGTTACCCGCCGGAGGCTGACCCCTTGCCGGAAGGCGATAACGTCGGATTCGATCCTTCGGGAGACTTCATCCCGCCCTGGTCCTTTGGGCCAGCCTGCCCACCGGACGGGATCTCCTTGGAGAATCCTCCTGGAGACTGCACGTCCCCAAGATCCTTGCCTGCCCTGTTCATCATATCCTGGTCTTTCTGGCCCTCGAAACGGACCTTCTTCGCAATACCCTCGGGCGTCAAGTAGGCTTCGATGCGATCCCCCTGCTTCAGGGGACGGTCCAGAGTCGCCTTCACGTCCTTCTCAATCGTGAAGTTGACTTCTTTCTTTGAACGCTCGTCCTTCACTACGAAACTGTCACCATCTATTTTCAAGACTTCCCCTTTAATCTCCGCCGGGGCGAGTGTTTTTGTCTCCACTTTTGTATCCGGCTTTGCATCCGACTTTGTCTCCGATTTTACATCCGATTTTGTCTCGGATTTTGCATCGGATTTTGTATCCGACGGCGCCGGCGGGTCAGCCGCGAATCCAGCAGTATTGATTCCAAGCGCAGCCGCGCACGCCATCGCGAGAATCGTAGACAGTTTCATAGTGCCTCCTCTTGAATATTAACCTTACCGGCAAGGGGGGCATGACTTGAGGCTTATCCCCAAGAGACTGCTTGCAGCCTTGGCGATAAAGTCGGGTTCGGCCTTTCCGGAGAATTCGTTCCACTCTTACTGCCCGCCCTTCTTGCCGCTTGCGGGGACTTCCTTTGAAAATCCACCGGGAGCCTGAATCTCGCCTATGTCTTTGCCCGCTTTGCCTACATCCCCAGTGGCCTTATCCACATCCTTGCTGGACCTCTCCATATCCCTACCCTTTGGGCCGTCTATCCGAACGGTCTTTGCATAACCCTCAGGAGTCACAAAGGCCTCGATCTTATCACCCTGTTTAAGAGGACGTTCCAAGCTTGCCTTCACGTCCTTTTCAATCGTGAACTTGACTTCCTTCTTCGTCCGCTCATCTTTTACCAAATAATTGTCTCCATCTACTTTCAGTACTTCCCCTCTTATCTCACCTTGAGGGAGTATGTTGGTATCCGCACGCCCGATCGGGTCTTCGGCGATACTTGCGGACGTCATCCCCAACGTAAGAGTGCATGCAATAGCGAGAATTATAGACGCTTTCATATGTCCTCCTTGTTAAGGCCAATGCCGGTCGGGATTGCGAGTTTGCACCTACCTCTTAGACCCGGCAGTTCACCGAGGCAATGGACAAATTCAGTAGGATCTTGCTGCCAATGTATAGTGCGGCTCTTCCGTTAGTAGGGCGAGGGTCAGTTGGGATTAGCTAAACTCGCGAAAACACAGAGTCCACGATTAGATCTGCCGCCGGCCGGAAGTTTGACATGGCATTTGCAATGCCGCCAGGAATCACCGCATTGCGCAAATCAAAAAAGCAAGGTAATCCTTCCTAGAAGGACCAGCGTCAGGTGCGTTGACTCTGAACGACGTACCGGGCGGGTGTTTATCTGAGGATAGCGCTGCCGGCGGGGATTGCCTAGGCTAATCCCCGCCGCAACAATTCGGAACTTAGCGCTTTTTGATGGACGCAGCGTGCCATGTACCGCCCTCTTTGTGCTTACTCTTTAGCGATGAGGCGCGCGCGACAACCTGATCATGCGCCGCGATATTTCCATCGATCTTGGTATGCTTGTCCGTCTTGAGTGTCACTTCGCGACCGGTTAGATCCTTTATGACATAAATATTCTTTTCAACGCGGAGCAACTCGCCTTCAATCGTTTCGATATGCCCGGCGGTATTCGGAGAGATAATTGGACCGGTGGCCGGCTGAGACGGCGACTCCGTCGTCTTTCCAGTTGACGTCGATGGCTGGCCGGCGGCTGCGCCTGTCTCACTATGTCCCTCGGCGGCATACGCGGCTGCGGCCAGCGCGAAACCCACAAGCAGATTGAGGGAGAGTATCGCTATAGTCTTCATAAGAGTCCTCCAAGTTGTCCGCGGATTTTAACAGACTAAAGCAGAGATACCTAGTGTATTATTGCCTGGTTAGCAAGCGCCTCTCCCCGCCGTCGCCCCATTCCGATGCATGACCCACTTTCACGGCGCGGGATCCAGGCAAGGTCCTGAAAATACCAGATATGGTCGAGCTTGACCGGCAACACGGAAGAAGTTACACTAAAGTGTCACTTAACAGGATACGAAGAACATGAGATTGGCAGGCGTCAAAGAACTCAAGCAGCAGACGATGGCACTGCTCAAGGAGACAGAAAAGCGGGACATCATCATCACGGCGCACGGCAAACCCATGGCTGTCCTGCAGCACCTCACCGAAGACGACCTGAGCGACTACTTGATTGAGCACGATCCCGGCTTCAAGACCAAAATCGAGTCAGCCTATGCCGACTATCTGGCGCAAGGGGGCATTTCGAGCGAGGCTATGCTGGCAAAGTTAAAACGGAAACGTGCCCGCAAAGTTTAGGGTCGTCTACAGCGCTGCGGCGCAGGGAGACTTGGAACGCCTTGACCCACACGACGCCGTCCAGATCGTCAGCGATGTGAACGCTCATCTGTCGGATTCTCCTCTTCCTATCGGAAAGACCAGGCTGAAGCGCCTCACCGGCTTTACGCCGCCGCTGTACCGCCTTCGCAGCGGGGACTTTCGGGCGTACTATCGAATTCGCGGGACCGAGGTCGTCATTTTACGGGTCACCGACAGAAAAGATGCCGAGAAGTTGCTGAAACGGCTTCGATAAGCCGGCCGAAAGGGCTGGCGTTACGGGTCCACCACCTTCGCTAGGTCGCGTAGTTGGGTCTTCACGAACGCCAGTACAGGCGTCGGAGCGATCTCGATCTCCGCGAAGACCCCGTAGTGATCCGATGGCCACAGCGGGGCTCCGTCCGGGAGGCGCCCTGGCCGGTCGAGCACGACGCGGCTTGACCGCACGCTGGTCATCGATTCCAGGCCGTTCAGGACAAAAATGAAATCGACGCGCCTGGACGCTGTCGGGTGCTCCACCTGAATGCGCTGCCACACGGTGGCTCCCGTGGCGTCCGGATTGGTGGAGCGGAATGCGTCCACAAAGGCCGCCTCCTCCCGAAGCGCCGCCACGACGCGCGAGGTCTCCGGCGTGTTGAAGTCCCCCATGAGCAGTGACGGCGCCTCTCCGCGGTGCTCGCGCACGAACTCGGCCACCCGTTGGATCTGGCATTCGTCGCCGCGCGCGGTGTGCGTCGAAAAGATCTGAAGCGGCCCCGACGGCGTTGAGATCTCCGCGCGCAGCAGAATGCGAGGGTCGAGCCAGCGTTGACACCGGGGTAAATCGTAGACCTCCGAGGCAACGATGGGAAAGCGGCTCAGGATCGCAGAGCCCTCCTTGAATCCCATGAGCCCGACGATCAGTTGGTCCAGCGGCCAGAAGCCAAAGAGGCGCTCGGTGGCGGGCGCGAAGATGACGTGCATGCCGAGGCGGCGGGCGATACGCTCCGGCACATTCCCGTGCCGGCGGCTCTGCGAGGCCTCCTGGAGCGCGACGATGTCCGGCTCGAGGGTCGCAAGCTCGCGAATCGCCATCTCGAGTCTGGCCTCGAGATGGGTATCGTCGCCCATGAAGCCGGATGCCGGCCCGCCGTGCAGCAGGTTGTAGGTCACCACGCGCAGCGGCCGACCGCGCTCTTCAGGACCGGCAGACGCTGTCGCCGACAGGAGGGCAAGCAGGAGTACGGCGAGGAGCTGAATCTTCATGCCTCGGCGAAAAAGAAGCAACTGGTCACCCTGAACCTTACCCGTGTCACCCTGAGCCACAACCTTGTCACCCTGAGCTGGCCGAAGGGTCTACCCGCTTATTCGATATTGTATCCCATGTCAGGAGAGGTGACAGTGAGAGATAATTCTTCGGCTCGTGCAGCGTGTCAAAATCTGATTCAATGGTGTGAGAGCCGGCCCCGCGCCAGCCGCTGGGGTTCCCCAAAAGTCACATCGAGCTCGGATTGTGTGTCAGAAGAGCTACCGCACTTCAGCTTGTCTTGGGTGTGGAAGAGTGATATCATTTTGATATCACTACAAAGGGATGGACCCATGCCCGACATACTGGTCAGAGATTTGGAATCCCATACCATCGAGCGGCTTAAACTGAGCGCCAGGCAGCACGGGCGATCCTTGCAGCGAGAGGTCAAGGCCATTCTGGAAGAAACCGTGCCCATGACTATGAGGGAGGCCAGAGCGGTATCAGAGAACTGGCACAAACGCCTCAAGGGTCGCAAGTTCAGTGATAGCGCGAAATTGATCCGTGAGGATCGGGAGCGGTGATCCGCCTCGTCGTGGATGCCAGCGTGGCAGTGAAGTGGCTCATGCCGGAACGCCATGCTGAGGCCGCCCGCCGCGTACTGAGCTCGAATCATGAGTTACTTGCTCCCGACCTCATTTGGGCAGAAGTCGGCAACGTCGTATGGAAAAAGTGGCGCCGCCGTGAGATTCCCGGTCATGTAGCCGGCGACCTAGTACGGGATTTTCACCGTTACCCGGTCCAGACCATTGCGTCCCGCGCATTGATGACCGCCGCCTGGGATCTGGCGGAACGGTACGACAGAACCTTCTATGACAGTGTGTACTTGGCCCTGGCGGTCAACGCCGAATGTCCGCTCGTAACGGCCGATCTCAAGCTCTATAACAGACTCAAGACCGGACCGCTGGCGGAAAGGCTGGTTTGGGTCGAGAACACTGCTTGACGGATATGCCGTAGCCCGCCGTGTCACCCTGAGCTCGCCGAAGGATCTCGCATTCCCTCGCTCCATTTCGATGAGGGAAGGAGAGGGAGAGGCAGGGTGAGGGGTTCCGTTATCTTGCTAAAGTTGACATATAGATTTGCATATGCAATGATGCAGGCGTGTATCGTATCTTGTTCTCCGCTGGCGTGGAGGAGGACCTCAGGAACATCCGGCCTTTCCATCGGAACAGGATTCTGGATCAGATTGAGGAGTCGCTCACCCATCAACCGACGGCTCCCAGCAGGAACAGGAAGCTTCTGGTCAACCTCCTTCCTCCATGGGAAGCGACTTCTGTTGTCTGGGAACTTCGAAGCGGAGATCATCGCATCTTCTATGACGTTGATGAGGCCAGTCGAGTTGTGCACATCCGAGCGATTCGAAAGAAGCTGCCCGGAAAGACCACCGAGGAAATCTTATGAAGACCATAACGGTCCGTGACCTCCAAAAGAAAGTCCGAGAGTGTGTGAATGCTTCGCAAACGGACCGCGTCGTGATCACCCGGCACGGCAAGCCGGCGGCAGTGCTGGTCGGTGTCGAGGGTACGGACTGGGAAACTGTTGTCCTTGACGCGAATGCCCGGTTCTGGCGCCTGATCGAAAAGCGCCGCAAGCAGTCCACCATAACGATGGCCGACATGCGCAAGCGCATGGGGACAGGCAGCGCCCAAGGCTCCAAGCGACGCTAGCCCTCGCAACACCGGATCCCCAGAGATCATGGAGGCTTTCAGCAGTAGACCGAGACGGACCCCCAAGATGATCATCGAAGCTTGCAAACGCCGCCTGCGCAACTACGACCGCCTGACAGCCGAACGAGAGGTTGAAGAATGAAAAAGAGCAAGCGCGAGAAACTCAGAGCGGCCGGATGGGCCATTGGATCGGTGCAGGATTTTCTACGTCTATCAGATGCCGATGCGGCGCTCATCGAGATGAAGTTGCGTTTGAGCCGCAGCCTGCGCGAGCGCCGACAAGGGCGGAGGGTGTCTCAAGTCGAGCTGGCCAAGCGTCTGCGCTCCAGCCAGTCCCGAGTCGCCAAAATGGAAGCCGGCGATCCGTCCGTCTCAATGGATCTACTGGTCAGTTCCTTGCTTGTGCCCGGAACGAGCGCCGCGGATCTCGCCAAGGCGATTCGCAGCGACCACCTGTCGCGTCGATCTCCAGGAAGCGCTCGCGGGAAATTGAAGATCTGCCGCGACTTCGACGGTCCGTTGCCGAAGGCCCTCCTGAAAAGCTTGGAGTGAAGCCGCGCCTAGCACCTCGTCACATTTGGAGAGACTTTTCCTTGGCAGACTTCCTGTGCTACACTGATCCCGTGTAACAGGAGGCGTTCGGCATGGCGAATTTAACCCTTGTCATCGAAAGCGATACTCTGAAGCGCGCGCGCATACGGGCCCTCGAAGAAGGGACGTCCGTGAACGCGGTCGTGCGTGATTATCTGGCTGACTATGCCGGGATGAAGGCTCAAAGGGATAAGGCAATCAATGACTTGCTTCGGCTCTCCAACCGCGCCAAGGCCAGGCGGGGCAAGCGCCGGTGGACCCGCGAAGACCTTCACGAGCGATGAAGGAGCGTGTCTTCGTGGACACGAATGTGTTGGTCTATCTGTTTGACGCGGATGATCCTGCTAAGCAACGCATCGTGCAGAATCTCCTGTCAAACCGGGATTTGCGGGCACGGCTGATTCTGAGCACGCAGGTCCTGCAAGAGTTCTACGTGTCAGTGACACGGAAGCTGGCGACCCCTCTTGATCCGGAGGCGGCATTCCAGGCAGTTCAAGATCTCGCCGCATTCCCCGTGATCCAGATTGATCCTCCACTGATTCTGTTGGCCATTCAGCGCAGCCGAAAGGCGAAGGTCTCCTTTTGGGATGCGCTGATTCTGGAAGCAGCGCTCGCCGCCGGAGCGACTCTCCTCTACTCCGAAGATTTTCAGGATGGCGCTGTCTATGGAGGCCTGCGGATTGCGAATCCCTTCCAGTTGAGCGTCTGACCTCGTCTGCTCATCTCCGCATATCCCCTGTCACTCTGAGTTACCTTCCCATGTCATCTAAGGTAACTTTGACGCTTGCGCCGGTGTCAAAAGGGAACGAGCGGGCGATCCGAGCCGGAGTGGCTTGTGCATTGACTTTGCCGGCACGCCGGCCGACAATAGCATTGTTGAAACTTTCAACAATGCGGAGGTTCCATGGCAACGGTCAATTTCAGTGTGCCGGAAGAGATCAAGCAGAAGTTCAACAAGGCGTTTGCCGGCAAGAATAAGAGTCAGATCGTCGCGGGCTTAATGATGCGGGCGGTGGAGGAACAACAGGTAAAGAAGCGCCGGGTGAAGGCGATTGAGGGGCTGTTGAAGTTGCGGAACAAGACATTCGGCTTTAGTGACGCGGAAATCCGCGCCGCGCGGGAGTACGGGCGCCCGTGAGCCGCCTCGTACTGGACGCGAGCGTCCTGGTGAAGTGGATCCTGCAGGACGAGGAGAGCGAGCCGGGCACCTCTCAGGCCCTTGCCTTGTGCGAGAGGTTTCGGGACGGCCGCATCAGCTTGGTGCAGCCTGTTCACTGGCTGGCAGAGGTAGCCGCGGTCTGCGTTCGTCTCAAACCGGACATCGCCACGGCGGCCACAACCTTTCTCTATGCCATGGAGGTCCCCGTCACAAACACGCTCGACATCTACCGCCAGGCATGTGCGCTGGCGGTCGAGCTCGACCAC
Organism: Nitrospirota bacterium; assembly: GCA_963788195.1. Classification (GTDB taxonomy): domain Bacteria; phylum Nitrospirota; class Nitrospiria; order Nitrospirales; family NS-4; genus NS-11. The sequence continues at coordinate 627,264 of CAWBGA010000017.1, read as the reverse complement.
CATGTGTTCGACACGCTGTATCACGCCGTCGCGCTCACACAGCGTGACATCACATTGGTGACGGCCGATCGGCGCTACTATCAGAAGGCCAGGAAGAAAGGAGCCATCGCGCTGCTGTCGGAATTCCCCGTCTAAGCCTTTGAGCAAATCGAAGATCCAACGTACCATCGCCCCATTCCGAGGAAGAGCGCAGGGTGAGGGCCTCGATTCTGCAGCCGTCGCATCACGGCCTGATCCTCGCTGAGGGCATTTGGATAGGCGTATTGACAGAAGCACTAATAAGAGGTACACTAAACGTACTTTTAACTGTACTGTGAGGTCCGGTCTATGGCGCGTATTAGGTTGTCCGAGGATCTCACGCCGATCAGTGACTTTAGGGTCCACACGGCTGAGATTGTTGCCAAGGTCCAAAAGACAAAACGTCCCGTAATCCTTACCCAGCGTGGACGCTCGGCGGCTGTGCTTGAAGACATCCAGGTGTATGAGCGCAGGACCGAGCGGGTCGAGCTTCTGGAAGCGGTGCTCGAGGGCGTTCGCGCCGCAGAGAAGGGCGCCGTGGTCTCCCACACGCGGGCAATGGCGGAGTTGGATAAGCTGCTGAATGCCTAAGCCGAGACGGGCGTCGCTCGTTTGGACCCGCCCCGCGCTTGATGGCCTCCTCGAGATCACTCATTACATTATGGCCGATAATCCATCCGCGGCTCGTGCATTCGCTGACAACATCAAAGCCAAAGTCGGCCGGCTTCGGATGTTCCCGGAGTCGGGGCGTGTCGTCCCGGAATTTCCGTCAAGCGGCTTGAGGGAAGTTCTGATTGGTGATTATCGGATCATCTATCGCTTTTTGAAACCAACGCAGACCGTACAGATCTTGGCTGTTCACCACGGAGCCCGTTGGTTGGATGTACAAGGGGCAGAGGATTGATGGCGCGATACACCTAGAGAGGATGCGATGAATACCACTCAAGAGAATGCAATTCGATTCAATTTAGAGTCCGCTCGTGACAGAGCCCAGTACAAGGCGGATCAACTGCGGCTGATGCTTCTGGAATTGGTATGGTTATGGGAGCAAGGCAAGATAACTTGCGAGCATCCCAAAGAAGCTGCGGCCGTGAAGTCAAAATTCGAGACGGCAAGAAAATTACTGAAAGATTTGTAGAGCCAGTTGCATCGGGACGGAGTCTTAACCAGCGAAGTGCGACAGACGACCCCCTGACTCTACAAAGGTAACGTTCATAGGGGGCCCGTGTCTAAGCGGGTGATGCAGGACCTCATCGCCACTGAGCAGATTGAGCGAGCCATCGTCGTCATCCGAGGCCATAAGGTCATGCTGGACGCGGACCTTGCTCGGCTTTACGGGGTTACGACCAAGAGACTCAACGAACAGGTCAAGCGCAATCGCGAGCGGTTCCCCGAAGATTTCATGTTTCAACTCACTGTGGAAGAGACCGACAGGTGGAGGCGATCAAGGTCGCAATTTGCGACCTTGGAGCGTGGCCAGAACATCAAGTACTTTCCTTATGCCTTCACAGAACATGGCGCCATCATGGCTGCCAATGTCCTCAACAGCCGTCGCGCCGTGCAAATGAGCGTGTTTGTCGTAAGGGCCTTTGTGAAGATGCGGAGCGTTTTAACCGATACGCGAGACTTGGCCCGCAAGCTGGCCGCTCTCGAGAAGGAGCTGAAAGGGCGACTCGACATTCACGAAGCAACTATTGTGACTATTCTCCAACGGGTGATGGACATCTTCGATCCCCCGCCGGCCCCTCCGCCACCAAAACGCCACCGGGTCGGCTTCCGCGCCGGGGTCTGACCCTCTTCATCCTAGCGGCTCAAGATTTCTCTCGCTCATGTCACCCTGAGCTTGCTTGCCGCTAGCACCTTGATCACACTCTGGGCGCAATGGATCTTCGGCGCCCTATTATTTCTTATGGAGATGTGACAGAGAGAGCAATCTTCACGTCGGCATCGGTAGGGTTCTCGAGAGCTAACATTGCCTGCGGGTCGACCGTACACATGCTGTCTGACAGTCGTATGTGCTGTTCAGAGCAGTTGTAGGTAGTGTACGGCTGATGGGCAAGGTACTTGGCTGCATCATTGGGGGTTTGAAACACGAGTAGGCGTACCGGAGCAGCCGCCTCTAAATGCCACGTGATGGTCGCTCGCTTCGACATCGGGAGGGGCCACTTCTGTAATGAATGGGCAGGCAATTCAGATTTATACTCGATGATCTTTGGCACGTTCACTCGTACACTGGAATTCGCTTGAGGTAAAAGGACTATGCTTAGTTTGGGTGCCTGCGCTTTTAGATACGAACCTGCGGCCAAGATGACAAGAAAAACAGCAAGTCCGTATATTACAGGCTTCAATGAAACGGCCGTAGGCGGTTGAGATTGGGATAATCGCGTCGGCCGCCAAACCACAGCAGGTGGCCCGTAATGACGTTCGTTAAGCATTTCTAGTGCCTTTTTACTCCATCATCGGCCGTTTCGAGACTTTTCTTGAATCCAGACGACTTCGTTGTCATCCGGAGGTCTTTTCTTGGTCATCCTGAGCAAAGCGAAGGATCTAGCAACCCTTGCCACCTTTCCCGGCTAGGTGAGGCACTGGTACGAGCACAAGTGGCCCATAAAAAGGCGTGGATAAAGCAATTTGACAAGTGACGCGCTACACGCTACAGTGAAAATGTGATAGCGAGCTTCAGGCATCGCGGACTGAAAAGATTTTTTGAGGAGGATGATCCCCGGAAGCTGCCGCCCGACATGGTGGATCGGATTAGGTCAATTCTCGCACGGTTGCATCAAGCGGAGGTGATTGACGATATGAACGTCCATTCCTACAGACTTCACCCCTTGAAAGGAAGTCGGAAAGGGGAGTGGGGCGTAACGGTGAGAGCAAACTGGCGCATTACGTTTCGATTTGAAGAGGGATATGCCCTTGCGGTGGATTTAGAGGACTACCATTGACGTTGGAGGATGCAATGAAGGCTTTGAAAATGAAGAATCCTCCCCATCCGGGCTTTTCAGTGCGTGTGGACTGTCTGAAGCCGCATGGGTTGAGCGTGACAGAAGGCGCCAAGATTCTTGGTGTGTCGCGGTCTGCACTGAGTAATCTGGTGAATGAGAACGCCGATCTGTCTTGGGATATGGCTATTCGTCTGGCCAAGGCCTTTGGTGCTACGTCGGAAGGATGGATGCGGCTACAATTTCAGTATGATGCGTCTCAGGTGGAAGAGCGGTCCAAAAGAATCCACGTGAAGGTCTTTGTTGCAGCCCACGCCTAGACCTCACAGCCATTATGAATCCAAGTCTCGCGACTGAGCTCCCATTCCCCTGTCACCCTCATCTTGCCCCTTGTCACCCTGAGCGTAGCGAAGGGTCTATCACTCCATTTCTTTCTTCGGCAGGACCCTGCTACGTGCCACCCGCCTGACTCTACAAAGGTAACGTTCATCGGGGGCCCGTGTCTAAGCGGGTGATGAAGGACCTCATACCAACTGATCAGATCGAGCAAGCCATCTTTTTCATCCGAGGTCAGAAGGTTCTACTGGATGGTGATTGGGCTCGCATTTATGGTGTCCCCACCAAGAGACTCAACGAACAGGTTAAGCGCAATCGGAAACGGTTCCCCGATGATTTCGCGTTCCAACTGACGGGCGCTGAGTTCGCCAACTTGAAATCGCAATTTGCGACATCAAGCCGGCAACGCCTTGATTCTCATGCGGATTATCTGAACCGGTCGCAAATTGCGACCGGTTCTCAGAAGCACCGCAACCCTCGGTTTCTTCCTTACGCGTTCACCGAGCACGGCGCGATCATGGCAGCCAACGTGCTAAGCAGCCGCCGCGCGTTAACCACCATCGTGACCATTCTCCAGGGGGTGATGGACATTGCATCTCTGTCGCATGAATGGTAACATTGGAGTTACCATAGCTTATGGCGGCGGTTCGCGTTCTCGAATATGTCGATGCTGAGGGCCGTTCCCCGTATGGCACCTGGTTCGATAGCCTCAACGCGCCGGCGGCGGCGAAGGTCGCAGCGGCTGTGTACCAACTGGCCGCAGGCAACCGTTCGAATGTGAAGGGCGTCGGCTCAGGCGTGTTCGAGCGAAAAATCGACTTCGGTCCCGGCTACCGAATCTATTTCGCAGAAGATGGTGACAGCGTGGTCATTTTGCTCGGCGGGAGCACCAAGCAGCGCCAGCAACACGCGATCGAGACGGCGAAAGAGCGCTGGACGGCCTATCGTCGTCGCAAGAGTACGTGATCACAGAAGGGAGTCGGGTGGCACTCACACGGGATTTCAAGGACACGGTGGCGGCGCGGGTGCAGCGTGACCCGCGTTTTCGCGAGGCGCTCTTTACGGAGGCAATCAACGCCTATCTTGGAGGCGACACGGCCGCAGGCAAGGCCATGCTGCGCGACCTCGTCAACGCCACGCTTGGCTTCGAGGAGTTGGCCGCGGAAATCAAGAAGCCGAGCAAGAGTTTGCACCGGATGTTGGCCCCGCGCGGCAACCCGAGCACCGAGAATTTTTTCAGCATCGTGAGCGCCCTGCAAAAGAAAACGCGAATGAAGTTGCATGTGACGGCCAAGGCGGGCTGAGCGAGATATCATGGACAACGATAGTTGCAGAATTTCGCAGCTTCTTGTCTGGGCACGCCAGTCATGAGCACCGCCATGTTATCCTGAGCCCCTTCGCTTGTCATCCTGAGCCCCTTCGCCTGTCATCCTGAGCCCCTTCGCCTGTGGAGGTGCACCATGAGTGCTGTCCCTGTGTTTATTGGGATCGATGTTTCGCAAGGGCATCTGGATGTGGCCGTGCGGCCGACGGGGAACAATGTCGCATGGTCCATAGTGACAGCGGCATCACCGCTCTGGTGGAACGCGTGCAGCAGAGCCAGCCTCAGCTGGTCGTGCTCGAAGCCACCGGCGGCTTGGAAATGTGTCTGGCGAGCGCGCTGGCCGCCGCAGTGCTCCCGGTGGTCGTCGTCAATCCACGGCAGGTGCGCGACTTTGCCAAAGCCATGGGCCGGTTCGCCAAGACCGATCGGCTGGATGCCGGGATTCTGGCCGAGTTTGCCGAGCGGGTACGGCCGACGCCCCGCCCTTTGCCAGAGGCGAGCACGCAGGAATTGGCCGCATTGCTGACGCGGCGCCGGCAACTGCTCGAGATGCTCATTGCCGAGAAGCAGCGCCGCACTAGGGCGCCGAAACGGGTGCGCAAAAGCATCGATGCCCATGTGGCCTGGAGCGGGCAGCGAAGGATCTAGTGATTGGTTCAGGATAACCTGCGCGAAGGATCTGATTGCCACTCCTCACTGAGATCCTTCCACGCAGGATTGATTGACTCTATGAGAGCGATCTTCTTAACACGTAGCCATCCTTTCAGTTGCTTTTCACGCTTTATAGCTTCCCGAACATCGGTCGTAATTTCGTAATACACCACTGACCGGATTTTGTATTTTGACGTGAATCCTGTAATTGCATGTGTCTGGTGTTCATAGACTCGGCGCATGAGGTCACGTGTAATTCCGATATATAGCGTCCTTGACCTGTTCGTCATGACGTAAACAAAATATTCTTCAGCCACAAACGATTAGACCCTTCGCTTCGCTCAGGGTGACACGGGCTTTGACCAGGGTGACACGGGCTTTGACCTGTCATCCTGAGGTTCGACGAAAGGATCAGAATTTCCTCGCCTCATGTCATCGACCGCTTTGAAATAGGCCTTGCAAAGGCCGCTGGGCTTTGAAAGAATCAAACCACTTTCTTTCAAAGTATAATGGACTTTGAAAGCAGGCTTTAAATTCAGGGCCCCGTCCATGAACCCCAAGGACTTTCACGCGTCTGATACTGGTCGACTTATAAAAACTCACGGCTATGTCGCGTTCGTTCCGGCGCCATTGCCTCCTAAGTTCCAGTACGACAATCGTTTGGTCGTGTCCCTGTCTCGCGCGGATGCCGCTCTCAGCGAGCTCTCCGGCCTGGGCCGGTATCTCCCCAATCCTCACCTTCTGATTGCTCCCTATGTCCGGCGTGAGGCGGTTCTCTCCTCGCGCATTGAAGGCACAAAGGCAAGCCTTTCGGATGTATTGCGCGATGAGGTCAACGTGCCGGTCGTGGGCCCAGCACAGCACGACGTGCGAGAAGTGCGTAATTACGTTGATGCCCTGGAGTACGGTCTCGGACGTTTTAAAAAGCTCCCCCTGTCTCTTCGCCTGGTCCGTGAAATCCATGCGCGACTCATGACAGGCGTTCGTGGTGAGCGCGCCACTCCCGGGGAGTTTCGGCGCAGTCAGAACTGGATTGGTCCGTCGGGGAGCACTCCGGCAACCGCGCGATATGTGCCGCCTCCGCCCGAATATCTCGATGAAACTCTCGCAGACTGGGAACGCTTCCTCCATCATCGTCAAGTTTTTCCGGATCTGATTCAGTGTGCCATCATGCATGAGCAGTTCGAGGCGATTCATCCCTTTCTTGATGGCAATGGACGCATCGGTCGCTTGCTGATCACGTTGTTCCTCGTTGAGCGCGGGCGACTCTCACAACCGCTCTTATACTTGTCATCCTATATTGAAGCCCATCGGCAGGCGTATTATGAGCGCCTACAACGCGTGCGGACGCACGGAGACTGGTTAAGCTGGCTCCGGTTTTTCCTCACGGGCGTGACTGAGATTTCGACCCAGGCCGTCGGTCATGCCAGCAGGTTAATGGATTTGCGCGAGAAGTTTCGAGCTCGCCTGCGCAATAAGCCGAACGCGTTGACGCTCCTTGACGAATTATTCCTAAATCCCTACATCTCAATAGCGCGAGCGCAGAAGGTTTTACACGTGTCAAACCCGACTGCCCGCCAGACTGTCATGCTGCTTCAGCAAAAAGGTCTTCTCAAGGAGATCACAGGCCGCGAGTGGGGAAGACTCTATCTTGCGACCCCGATTATGGACATCATTGACCAACACCCGGGCGAATAACGGTGAGGGCAAACTGGCGCATTACGTTTCGGTTTGAGGAAGGATATGCCCTGCGGTGAATTTAGAGGACTACCATTGAATCCTCCCCATCCCGGCTTTTCAGTGCCAAGATCCTTGGTGTGTCGCGGTGACCACCCATTCCGTGACTTCGCCTATCATGTTGGGTATACTTTCTGGCGAGGAGATTCAAGCATGCGCTCAAACACTTATACTGCAGTGTTGGAAAAAGAAGGCGATTTGTATGTAGCTCTTTGTCCGGAACTCGATGTGACAAGCCAAGGCCGTACCATTGAAGAAGCTACCGCCAATCTCAAAGAAGCGGTCGGGTTATTTCTGGAGTGCGCGGATCCATCAGAAGTGAAAGAGAGACTCCATACTCCGGTGTACGTCACCACGTTCGAAGCTCCGTATGGGTAAGTTGCGCCACTTCTCTGGACGAGATGTGTGCACAATCCTTGAATCGCATGGTTTTAGAAAAGTTCCAAGAAACCTATTCGAATCTTAATGCCTCCTAAGGCCCCGACGTCGCGTAAGCCAGCGGCGCCGCCCCATCGATTCAAGATTTCACTGTGAAGTTGCAGAACTTCGGCGAGTGTGAGATAGCGGGTCACGCCAGACGGCGATAAAGCTCAGCGTTCTTCTCCATGATGCTGCGGGTTACAGCTTGAAATCTTTCTTCAGGCAGACCAATCAGGTCCTTGATTCCCAGTTGCATGATCTGCGCCACAGTGAGACCTTCCCGTTTACTTAATTCCTCAAGGCGTCGGACATCCTCTGCCGAAAGCGTCACCGTAAGATCAGGCATTCTGAATTCTCCTCGCTAACACACGACGGCGTCCCAAACACCGTCAGCCAGAAAAGTATATTTCGCGCAGGCTACGAAAGCAATTGAGGCTGGTGTCTCAGCACCTTATATGTCATTTGAGCCACACCATGTCATCCTGACGTTCGACGAAGGATCTATCATTCAGTCGTCATGTCATCTCTCGCCCCATTACAATGAGAGACAACGGTCAGGCTAATTAGGAACAGGTTTTGAGATACAAAGAAGTAACGTTGTAAGGGTAAGCGTGTCAAACCAATAGACCTGCAACTGTCCGACTGCCCAGACTTGACTTTACAAGCCTTATGGGGTACTTACTTTGTAAGTACATTTCGCTGGGAGGGTTGGAGGTAGACTCATGAGGACCAGTGTGGTGCGCATCGGCAATTCACGAGGGATTCGCATTCCGAAGGCGCTCTTGGAACACTATCGGCTGAAGGACGCCGTCGAACTAGAGGTGGAGGACGACCATCTGGTGATCCGACCATCCAGCAAGCCACGAGAGGGGTGGGAGGATGCCTTCCGTCATATGCATGAGCAGGGAGACGATAGCCTCGTAGACCTGAAGCCGCCGGCTACCAAGTGGGATAGAACCGAATGGCGGTGGTAGCCTCACGGTTTGAGGTCCATCTTGTGCGTTTGGAGCCTTCCGTAGGGCGCGAGATACGCAAGACTCGTCCCTGCCTCATCATCTCGCCGGACGAGATGAACCGCCACATCGACACCGTCATTGTTGCTCCAATGACTACACATGGGCGTGTCTACCCGACGCGGGTTCCCGTCAGGTTTCAACGAAAGATGGGGCAAATCGCCCTTGATCAAATCCGAACAGTGGACAAAGTCCGGCTCCTGAGGCGGCTTGGCACAATCAACCCGGAGACGGCCAATAAGGTTCTCTCGGTCCTAGGCGAGATGTTTGCCCCATAATCTCCCAATGCGGGCTCAGCATCACGCCTCCCTCGCCGGTTCCGGCAACCAACCTATTCGCTTCGTCTCATAGTGTGCTAATCAGTGGACGAAGATGATTATTCAGGGAGAGGGAGCACAATGTCAGTCAATATTCATGAGGCCAAAACTCAGTTTTCCAAGCTCATCGAACGCGTACTGCACGGAGAGGAAATTACGATTGCCAGAGCAGGGCGTCCGGTCGCTCGGTTGGTCCCTGTCGAATTCCACCCGTCGCGCCGATCTCCTGGAAGCGCTCGCGGAAAATTGAGAATCCGCCGCGACTTCGACGCGCCGCTGCCAAAGGCCCTCCTGAAAAGCTTCGAGTGAAGCTACTGCTGGACACTTCTGCGTTTCTCTGGTGGATCAGCAGCCGATTCGCGGACTATTCGGCAAACTCTCCGTTGCCCATGACCTGGATCTCCATTCGCGCCTGTCCCGGGACATTCGTCATGGCAAAGAGCCGGGTCTGAACGCGTCCGGACTCTCCCGGCGCAAATTCGATGGAAATCAGCCGTGATTCTCCGGGGCTGAGCTGGAACCCCCCAAACGGATTCAGCAGGCGAAATCCCAGCGTGGCATCTTGCAGCCCAACTTGCGAGACGATGACCGGCGACTGCCCGTCGGATGCGATCAACGCATCGCGCACGGGGCTGGTTCCCACCCTGACATTGCCGAAATTCGTCGGATCCGGAATAAAAATGGCGTGCGCCCGATTGGGCAGCGTCCCGGCCGCGATACGAATCTGCACGAGCGCCGGCTGGGCATTGGTGTGGAGGTTCAGAAAGGCTTCGTAGCGGCCATCGGCCTGAGGAAAAAACGTTCCGCCGATGATGAGACTCTGACCAGGTTCCAGGCGTACCGGAGGCCGGCGAGTCATCTCATCCAGCGTAAAGGTCTCCCCCATGTTCTGCAAATCCGGGAAAATATGGGGGCTTACCGGGTAGGTCCACGGCGGCGCCGCGAATCGAAGGAAGAAGGCCGGCCCTCCCCGGGCCGGAACGAGCTCTGCTCCCAGAATGAGGACGGGCGCCGTCCCGACATTGCGAATCAAGCCAAACTGAATGGGCGCCATGGACAAGGTCCCAGTCACCCCTTCGAAGACCATGTCCTGTGTCGTCAGCAGTGCGTGCGCCCAGAGGGCCTTGCGAAGAACACCAAACCCCATGGGTACTCCCCACATGGCGGCCTGGTCATTTCCCTCCACACGCATGCCCGCCGCATATTGCCAATTGCCCACTCCATTCAGTTGGGGTACAGCCGGGCCGGCGTAAACATAGTCCTGAGCCTTAACTTCAAGCTCCAACTCCGCCACCGGGCCCCCAGGTTCCAGGTACGCCGTCTGGAGGCCGACACACAGTTGCTCAGCGGCCTGGACAGTAATGCCTGCGACGCTCAAGGGAAGAGGAGCGGACAGAAACTCGTCGTTGTCCCTAGGACCCTCGACACTGGGTATGGCGAAGACGAACGGCTCACCTGACGCCCCCAGTGAAGGGTGAAGACTCGGACCGCAGACGACCACACAGGTCGCGCTCCAGGCCCCTGGTGTCGGGAGCACGTCATAAGAAGCGCTCGGCCCAAAGGAGGTCGCAATGATCTCTTCGCCGGCTCGCCAGACGGGATCGTTTGGCACGACGCTAAAATACAACGGCACGGTCACCGTCATCCTTCCATCGACCATGCCCGATCGAGGGGGCCCGACAGCGAGTCGCAGCGCTTCAATCTCAAATTCTCGTCTTCCTCCTGCGTCCGCATGCTCGCCGAACTGAAAGAAGAAGGATTGGAGCCCGCCAAAGACCTGCCAGGGCGCGCCTCTTTTCAATTGCCCCTCATCAGGCGGAAGCCGCGCTCCTGGATGCTCAATCACCACCGATCCTGTTTCGACAAAGGAATTGGAAAATCGTTCAGGGCCGCCGAAGCCACCACCTCGTCTTTGGATTTCAGCCGCCCAGAGATTTTCCGCATCAAAGAGGTCACTGCCCGCGGCCGTCGACAGCTCAACCTGGTCCGCATCCCACGCAAAGAGGGTATAAAACACCGTGCATTCCGATGCCGTGTCCTCGCCTGTCAGAAAGCGCCCCCGTGGCCTCAATTGAACGGTTCTCGTCCGATACCGGTCAGCCGGATCAGGCGTGTGCTCTGTCCCGGGATTTGACTCTGGTGTGATTTCAATTCCCGCGTGCATCCCGCGGATCGGACGTCCCTCTCCCTCCGTAAACGCGAGTCTGAAGCCCCGGAAAAAGACCACCGCGCGGTTGCATCGAAAGGGAAGCGTGACCCAGGTAGCCTCGGGATCCCCACCCACCTCCGCCGCCGCCTGGTGCGTCGCAGCGGGAGGCAGGGCTTCGTGCCACACCCGGTGCACGACGAGCGGCTCTGCGACCGGGAGCCGTTCCGCCTCCGGCGCACCCGGATCATAAAACGTAAAGAAGACCTCCACCGAGCTGATATGACCCGGGCGGGCTCTGACCCCCACCCTGTGAGCCACCCTTCCTTCCTGCACGATTCCCCGCTCCAGGTGCACGCCCGAGCCTCTGGCAATCTCGGCCCCGTCCCGGTCATAGGCCACGATGGTCGCCGCCTGGACATGTATGGGTATCTCGGACTGCGGCACCGGCCAGTATCCATACTCGAGACCGACGGCGCGTTGCGGGGTATCGAAGACCAGCACCAACCGATCCCGGTCGTTGTAGAGCACCCTGTGCCGGCCGCGTTTCGGGTCGGTCGCGGTCGTGACATTGTCCATGATTCTGATCTGCGGTTCCGGCCCGGACTCGGGTGGACCGGCCAGCACCGTGAATTGGGCGGCCTGGAGTCCATTCGGCGACGCCCCGTCCCTAGACCTTCCCAGTCCACGACATGACGCAAAGTCGGATGAAAATGCAGGCAATCGAAGACATCGTGGGCCTCAAATCCATCGTACCTGAGCGGCCCGGTCTCTGGAGGCGAAGCGTCCCACCACTCGAGGCGGTTGTCCGGCAGGTAATGATGGCAGGTGGTGCCCTGGCCGCTGATGGTCGTATCAAACGGAGGCGGAACGAGTTTCTTGAAGAGCCAGCGCTCTGCTGCGGTCGCGCGGTCAGCGACTTCCCGCAACTGCCTCTTCTGCCAGGCCACGGCAGCGTCGGTGAGCTGAGGGGCACAGGCAAACCATTCCGCGACTGTCTTGCCACCGGTCGGTTTGCCAGGAGGGCTCTCGGGAGTGCTCGGCGGGCGCCGCTTGGCCTTGCCCACTCGAACCGGCTTCTTTGCGCGGGGCCTCTTTTTCATTGCGGTGGGCTCCGGGGATCGGGGAGAGCATCCTACTCCGCTCCGGCGAAACGATCAAGGACAGAAAGCGGTTGTCATCCTGAAGTCCTCTGCTGTCATCCTTGTATCTTGATCCTCACTGATGGATCCTATGGTGCATCAACAACCAGGGCGTGAATAACCGACTCATCCTGGGTCCTCTGAGACCGTCGCTCAGCCAGGTCGTCACGCCCATTACCAGAAGGAGCCAGTGCATCGCCTGGGCCACCGAAGCCCGCATTGCGCAAGACCGGGTACTCTCGGAGGTGTACCATGAGTGCTGTCCCTGTGTTTATTGGGATCGATGTTTCGCAAGGGCATCTGGATGTGGCCGTGCGGCCGACGGGGGAACAATGTCGCATGGTCCATAGTGACAGCGGCATCACCGCGGTGGTGGAACGCGTGCAGCAGAGCCAGCCTCAGCTGGTCGTGCTCGAAGCCACCGGCGGCTTGGAAATGTGTCTGGCGAGCGCGCTGGCCGCCGCAGGGCTCCCGGTGGTCGTCGTCAATCCACGGCAGGTGCGCGACTTTGCCAAAGCCATGGGCCGTTGGCTGAGACCGATCGGCTGGATGCCGGGATTCTGGCGAGTTTGCCGAGCGGGTACGGCCGACGCCCCGCCCTTTGCCAGAGGCGAGCACGCAGGAATTGGCCGCATTGCTGACGCGGCGCCGGCAACTCCTCGAGATGCTCGTTGTAGTAGAAGCAGCAGCCGCACGAGGGCGCCGAAATGGGGGCGCCGAAGATCGATGCGCATGTGGCCTGGCTGCAAGCGCAATTGGCCAGCGTGGATAGCGATCTGCAGCAGAGCATCCAACAAAGTCCCATCTGGCGGGAGAAGGACGATCTGCTGCAGAGCATGCCTGGGGTGGGTCCCGTGGTGTCGCAGACGTTGTTGGCGGGTTCCCGGAATTGGGACAACTGGATCGTCGCCAGATCGCAGCCCTCGTCGGTGTAGCGCCGTTCACCAAAGAGAGCGGGCTCTGGCGCGGGCGGCCTTGTGTGAGCGGAGGCCGCGCGCACGTACGGGCCGTGGTGTACATGTGTGCGCTCGTGGCCACCCGGTACAATCCGGTCATCCAGGCCTTCTACCGTCGCCTTCGTGACGCAGGCAAACCCGCCAAAGTGGCACTCACGGCCTGCATGCGAAAACTGCTCACGATTCTGAATGCAATGTTGAAACATCAAACTCCTTGGCGTGCTGCTACGTGTGTGCAGCATGCTTGACGTTCAAGACAGTCGCTGAGCGCAGCGAAGGATCTAGCATTCTCTCGCCCCTGCCGCTGAGGTTGTCGAAGGAGTCTCGTGCCCCTCCAAGAAGAAGCCTAACCACGAATGGGAAAATTCTATCTTTCAAGACGGATTGTGGACATCATCGGAAACTCTGCGAACCGGTTGGAATACAGTTGTATATTAGATATACCTCTCAATGTCTTTCCCGACAACTTAAGCGTCAGACTCTTTCGTCGCGATACGGGAGAGGTCGTTTTTACTTCTAATTACAACGGAGTAAGTGGCAATCCCTTCAGAACCTACAGAGAATACCTCTTCATATCATTCCATTGCGGTCCTTCTCATAAGGGTTTACTATACTACGTTCAGTGCATAGTCATCAGACAGAGGAGTGACCAAAAAAAGATCACTGACCCCTTAAGTTCCTGAATGCTGCCCACGTGAATATCGTGGCGACCTGAGAAAGACTCTTCTTCCCACTCGCTCCCCGGCTCAATTCTGAATAGGCTAGATCCTTCGCGGAGTTTATCCTGAGGTCCAAAACAGATGCTTCACTTCGTTCAGCATGACAGACGAACGGGTCCAGGATGACAGCGAAGGACTCAGCATGACATCGCGCTCAGGATTACCCCCTCACCCTCGCCCTCTCCCTCCGGGGGAGAGGGATTCTCGTTGAAGTCCACCGCACGAGCTTCTACCATTGCCTCTACCTAATGTCTCGCACTGCGGCTTAAGATAACCGTGAAGGTAGATGGCGAAGGACAGCTCTTTCTCTCCCCGAGCGATCTGTCCAACTTTCTTGCCTGCGAATACTTAACGCAGATCGACCTCAAGGCCGCCCGAGGTGAGCTGCGGCGGCCGTTTCAGCCGAACCGGTACGCTGATCTTGTTGCGCGCAAGGGAGATGAGCATGAGCGCGCCTACCTGAGTACGCTGCTGGAATCCGGCCATAGCGTCGTTGAAATCGGGCTCGGTGATCAGCTCAACTTCGAAGCGGCGGCGCAGCGGACCTTGGATGCCGTCCGCGATGGGCCGGCATACATTTATCAAGCCGTGCTGACCGATGGCCGGTGGCGAGGCATTGCGGATTTCCTGGAGCGCGTGGACCGGCCGTCGCAGCTCGGTCCGTGGAGCTATGAGGTCCTCGATGCGAAGCTGGCACGCCATGAGCGGCCCGCACATGTCCTTCAGCTGTGCTTCTATGCACACGCACTCGCCCAGATCCAGGGCGTCCCGGTCGAGCGTATTCACCTCATGCTCGGAACCCGTGAGCGCGCGACCTTGCGCCTCGCCGACTTCGCCGCCTACTATCGGCGTATTCAATCCCGCTTGCTCGAGGTCCTGGCGGCAGGCTCTGACAGTGAGCCGTATCCGTGCGAGCGCTGTGACTTTTGTGACGTGCGTGGCCACTGTGAGAAGCGCTGGGAAAGCGAAGATCATATGGTGCGCGTCGCCAGGATCCGCCGTGACCAGGTCGTCCGGTTAAAAAGCGCCGGGATTCTCACGCTCACAGGCCTCGCGCAAGCGAAGCCGGACATGGCGGTGCCCAAGATGCGATCGGCGACCTTTGCCGGCCTGCGTGACCAGGCCGACCTCCAGCGGATCAGCCGGCCTCCGAGCCGGATCGAGTGGCATCTACTCCCGATCGAACCGGGCCGCGGCTTCACCCGCCTCCCGCAGCCATCACCCGGCGACATGTTTTTCGATTTTGAAGGGCACCCGTTCTTTGAGCCAAGCCGTGGCCTGGAGTTCCTCTTCGGCATGATGTTCGTCGACGGTGAGGCGCCGCGATATGAGGCGATTTGGGCGCATAACGCGGTTGGGGAGCGCCTGGCGCTTGAGCGGTTCGTCGATCTCGTGCACGAGAGACTTCAGCGGTTTCCTGATCTCCACGTCTATCACTTTGGGGCCTATGAGCCGACCGCGATCAAGCGTCTGATGGGGGAGCACGCGACGCGCGAGACCCAGGTCGATGATCTCTTGCGCCGCGGGATCTTTGTGGATCTGTGCACGATCGTGCGCCAGGGCTTGCGCGCGGGACTGGCGAGTTATTCACTGAAGGATGTGGAAGCGCTCGCCGGTTTCACTCGGAGCGCATCGGTGCGGTCCGGCACGGAGGCCATCCTCGAATACGAGCGATGGCTGCAGACACGCGATGCCACAGCCCTGGAGGCGATCGCGGCCTACAATGCGGAAGATTGCCGAGCCACGCTGGCGTTGCGGGAATGGCTGCTGAGCATTCGACCGGCCGAAGTAGCATGGCCGGACCCTGTGCCATCCCGGGAGTCCAGTGAAGAGGCGGCGGAGGCAGAGGCCGCCAGGAACCAGCTGCGGGCGCAGCTTCTTGAAGGCGCTGAGCCAGGAAGTCCACGGTGGCTCGCCGGAGAGCTGCTCGAGTACCACCGCCGCGAGGCTCGGCCCGGCTGGTGGTGGTATTTCGAACGATGCGGGATGTCGCCCGAGGAACTCGTCGACGATCCGGAGTCCATCGGCTGTCTCGAGCCTGATCCGGACATTCCGCCAAGGCCGCATAAGCGATCGACCATCTTTACCCTTCGATTTCCTGCCCAGGACCATAAGCTCGGCCATGGAGAGGTGATCGATCCGTCGACCGGACAGAAGGCAGGCGACATTCTCTCGATCGACGACGCATCCGGCCGCCTGGAATTGGTGCGCGGGCCGAAAGCTGCTGCCCAGGCTCTGCCGCGCGCGCTCATTCCGAGGAAACCATATGACGACGGGACGCAGCGAGCCGCATTGGCTCGCCTCGGCATGTCTCTTCTCAATAAGGATGACCGGTATGCCGCCGTCCGTGCCGTCTTACAGCGGGACTACCCGGCATTTCGTGATCATGTGCAAGGTGGGCCGATCCAGACCACCGATCTCAATGAATTGAAAAGGCTGGCGGTGGCGCTGAATCATAGCTACCTCTTTATACAAGGCCCGCCGGGTTCGGGAAAGACATACACCGGCGCGCGCATCATCACTCATCTCATCCGTGAGGGGAAGACAGTCGGCGTCACCGCGCAAAGCCACAAAGCCATCCACAACCTTCTGGAAGAGATCGAGCGGGTGGCTGTTGCGGAGACAGCTGTCGTTCCGTGGGCTGAAGAAGTCGGGGGAAAGCCCGGAGTCAGTATATGAGGGGACATTCATCCAGAGCGAGGCTGACAATGCGGCCTTTGCTCGACCTGGATACCGATGTGCGCCTCTTGGCCGGCACGGCGTGGCTCTTCGCGCGGCCCGAGCTGGATCGCAAGCTCGATTATCTCGTGATTGACGAGGCCGGCCAGGTGGCGCTTGCGGACGCTCTTGCGATGGGCACCTGCGCGCACAACCTGATCCTGCTCGGCGATCCACTCCAGCTGGCCCAGGTGTCGCAGGGGACGCATCCGCCGGGCGCCGGCGTGTCGGTGCTGGAGCATCTGCTTGGGACTGTGCCGACCATCCCCGAGGACCGCGGGATCTTTTTAGAGCGCACGTTTCGCATGCACCCGGATGTCTGCCAGTTCATCTCCGAAATTGTGTACGCCGGGCGCCTGCGGTCGGACGAACTGTGCCGCGCAACGCACGACTGCCTTCGGGACGGGCATTCGCTTCATTCCCGTGGAGCATGAGGGCAATCGCACCGCGTCGGTGGAAGAAGCCGAAGCCATCGCGCGCGAGATCGAGCGCATGCACGGCGGGGATTTCACCAACGCAGACGGGACGACGAAGGCCGCTTCGGCACGAGGACTTCATGGTCGTCGCGCCGTATAACGCACAAGTGCGGCGGCTTCGCGACGCCCTGCCGGCAGGAGTGCGCGTGGGGACCGTGGACAAGTTCCAGGGGCAGGAGGCGCCGGTCGTCTTCTTCTCGATGGCCACCTCGAGTGGCGATGACGTCTCACGGGGCCTGGCCTTTCTGTTTTCGCGCAACCGGCTGAATGTCGCGATCTCGCGGGCGCAATGCCTGGCCATCCTGGTGTGCTCGCCACGGTTGCTCGAGGCGCGGTGCGCGTCGATTGAGGACATGCAGCTCGTCAATGCTCTGTGCCGCCTGGTGGAGTTCGCGGCTGAAACAGGTGGGGATCCGGTCCACACAGAGGCAACCGTTCCGCCTCCGGATTCTGAATAACGAGATCCTTTGCTGCGCCAATGATCTCCGCTGTAGAAACTAGAAGGTCTTGTGGGCTACTATAAAGTAGTACAAAGTAATGGAAGACTATGACTCTAATCATCGAAGAGAAAGAACTTAACAAGCTACCAATTACGGTTGACGCGAGTATCGTGAGCGGCAAGCCCGTGTTTTCTGGAACACGGGTACCGGTTGAGTCTCTGCTTTCTAATATAGAAGCTGGCCTTACTTTGAATGAATATCTGGAGAATTTTCCAAGCGTGAAGCGTGAACATGCTTTACAGGTCCTCGAATTTTACAGAACTACGCTATCTAAGCTTAGTCAGACTGCTTGAAGGTACTGCTCGACGAATCTGTCCCTCGATTAGTTAAGACGCGTTTAACCGAATTCTCTATTACTACCGTGCAAGAAATGGGCTGGTCAGGAATGAAGAATGGAGAATTGCTCGCCATCGCAGCGAAACAGTTTGATGTTTTCATCACCGCAGACAAGCAACTTCAGTATCAACAGAATCTCTCCAAATCGCAGCTTTCGTTTATTGTTTTGCCGACAAATCAGGTCCCCGTTGTGATCACTTTACTGCCTGCGCTTCAGAAGGCGATCAAGGAGATCCAGAAGGGAACATTTATAGAACTGACGTTACCTTCCATGACACCCCCGCGTCCCCAACCATGACAGTCCGATGCGCGCAGATCGGAAACGACCAATTTTCTTGAAGTGCAGAGAAGGATGTGGGGATCACTTGGGCAGGGCGTGGTAGCAGTTACGCGCGAGTCATCCAGTCGCTAAACGTGTGGAATCTTCTTATGGTACGCGGTATGCTTTGGAGGGCGAACTAGAATCGCCGGACGGGCGGAACCCAAGGATGCGGACGATCTGGATCATTGAGAGAGGAACAAAGATACCGCGGCTCATTACCGCGTATGCTATTGACGATCCGCTATGATTAAAGAGCACGATCAAGTTGTCTTAACAAGTGACCTCGCCGAAGGCGGGATGAAGACCGGTGATGTTGGAACGGTAGTGCATGTCCATCCTCATGGTGAAGCCTATGAAGTCGAATTCTTCACCCTGCATGGTAAAACCGCTGCCGTTGCGACGGTGCTCTCTTCACAACTTCGGCCTGTCAGTCCCAGGGATATTACTCACGCACGTACCTCTGAAGTCGCGTAGCGCTCACCTCAGCTCTTTCCCGCTAGAAAACTCGCTTTCACTGCTCCCGATAAATTCCGATGCTGCTGGAATCTCAAAGGCTAGATGTTTCGCGGAGCCTGTCCTGAGCTTGCCGAAGGGCTCAGATGACAGCGGGAGAGACAGCCCTCGTGCCACGCTGATTTCTTCTGCCGGTGCAATAAAAAAGTGACAGGCTGCCTTGTTTGGGGCACTATTCAACCTGAGCGGGGAAAGGTTTCAACCCTAATTACTTCCTTTGAGAGGCAAAATGAATAGGGCGGGGAAAATACGTTCGGTGCCATATTATTTTCTCCAAGGTCTGATCGTCCTGGCGCCCATCACCATCACGGTGTTCACCCTCTATTGGGTTTTTAATAAGATTGACAACATCCTCCGGCCGTATCTCGACATACCCGGCGTGGGTTTTGTGATCATTATGGCATTTGTTGTCCTCACCGGATGGGTGAGCTCATTCTTTCTGATGGGCCGGCTGATCCGTGTTTTCGATCGATGGTTGGAAAAAACGCCTGGGATTAAATTCCTCTATTCGTCCATCAGAGGTTTTTTTGAAGCCCTGGCCGGCAACAATAAGAAGTTCAACAAAGCCGTCCTGGTGAATGTGTTTGCCGATGAGGTATGGATTGTCGGTTTTCTGACGGATGAGGATCTTCGGAATTTTAACTTGGGTGCAGAATATGCCTCCGTCTATGTGCCGCAGGCCTACAACTTTGCGGGCCAGCTCTACATGGTGAACCGCAAGCGTGTGCGTTTGATTGAACAGGTGCCATCCGGCGAAGCGATGAAATATGCCGTCACCGGCGGCGTCGTTGAGGTGGATAAAGCATCACAAAAACAGAAATAGTAAGTGGTGACGAAAAACCTGCCACCCGGTCAAAATAAAGTATTTGAGTCAGAGTAGATTATCCGCCGAATTCTCAAATATAGATCCTTTGCGATTCTCGGGCTGACAAGGCTGTGCTCAGGATGCTTCGATAAGGCGCCTTCAGAGTCGCCGATTAAAATGCTAGACGAACGCCAGAATGCTGTGTCTCACCCTATGGACCCTGCTATTGAGCAGCCCGATTCGGAGCGGAAGCCAGGAGAGCGTGGGCACACGCGAGCAAAACGAAAAGAAGTTTCCGCAATGGGAAACCTTGCCCGACGGCGGAAGGCGGTATTGGCTGGACGTAATCGGGCGGCAGGGCTGGACCGCCAGGTATGTGAAAGAAGTTGACGCCGAGGAAGCAACAGTGCGATTTTATCAAGAGGTCTACGATGCGAGCTGGAGCCTAGTCGAAGTGCATTACAAGTATCCCGAAGATGAGGGACATCGAAAGGCGTAAATATGAAGGGCGAAATCACTCGGCAGGCCGTTGCGGATAAGCTCGCGGCCTACCTGCGCCATGATGTTTCCCTGGCTGAGCTTGTCACATGGGCGGAATCAGCGCTGATGGAAAGCGCGTTCGAGTGTGAGCACTTCACCGAGATTCGCGACGTGATCGCTCATCTAGGGGTAGCTGACGTGCGGGCTTTCGGCCTGACGTGGGAAGACTGCGAGCGGCTCCTGAAGCAGCTTGGCTATGCTGCCCACGTGAACATCGTGGCGACCTGAGAAATACGCTTCTTCCCACTCGCTCCCTGGCTCAATTCTGAATAGGCCAGATCCTTCGCGGAGTCTATCCTGAGCATGGCCGAAGGGCTCAGCATGACGGACGGGATTGCCTCACGCCCGATTCTGAACGCAAAATCCTTCCCGCAGAATCTAGGACACAGAGTGATGTTAGCAGCAGATTTGGCCGGGCTTTATGGTGTGCTGACGGGCAGCTCAATGAGCAGGTGAAGAAACAAAAAGCGTTTTCCCATTGATTGTGTTTTCCAGTTGACTGCGGAAGAAAACGACGCTTTGACCTCGAAAATTGCGAGGTCAAAAACCGGACGCGGCGGGAGAAGAACATTACCGTATGCGTTCACTGGCCTAAGCGACGCTGGACGCATTCAGGCAGTGCTGCGAACGGAGGATGCTGGATGGACGACTTTCAGAAGCGTGGTCATGCTCTCATAGACGAGTTGAAAGAGCACGTTCTGACGACTTTTTCCCGTGATCCTCGCGGCTCAAGGGATGGCCCAGGGCTTGGCGCTATAGAGATAGAACGCCTTTGCGGCTTAGGAATTCAACTTGATCGCGCGTCAGAGAGAAAACAGGAGCATTGGATAACCTGGACGATACTCCAGCGTCTGGTTGCTGATGGACTTGTCATGCCGGTCTATTCGGACAAAACGCGGTACCGCCGCCGCTAACAAGCAACGGAACAATCGGATTCAGGCTCGAGACTTTGCGGCTGGTATACGGGGACAGGCACTGTTCGCTGAAAAGATCAGTCAGTTGGCTTTTAACTGACGCTCTGTATGTTGGATGTGCTGCGTTAGATGGTGCATGATGAGGGAAACCTTCTCTACCGGCAAAACGATCCGCTCATTTCGGAGAAAGGCAGCGAGCGATTTTGGATTAAGCACCCAGACATCAGTCGCTGCATATGAATTGGATTCGATGAACCATCCCGGAAACACGACAATTGGTCTTACTCGGATATTTTCTCCAGTCATTGATTTGATGAGGTTTCGAAGGTCGGCGGCCTGAGCTTTCGCCTGAATCACTGGATCACGGTCCAACGTGTGGCCGTCAACTCTGATGATTGACCCATCGAAGGTCACAGTCGGATTTCCTTTTACTCGCTTGCTGCACGTCTTCGTCTCAACTGTGAACACGCCCCCTGGCCCTGCTAAGACATGGTCGATATTAGAACCGTAAGAGCAAACATCGTGAAATACTTCGTACCCGAGTACGCGAAGACGTTCTAGCTCTTCTGCAACCACCTGCTCACCGTCTCTGCCCAGTCGCAAATTGTGTAGTTCACTTTCGCTGCCACGGAGTCGGACAAATGCATAGAAGCAGAAACCTATGGCTATGATGGTGAGAGGAATAGGCGTCGGCGGAAGCGAAAATAGCCATCGTACCCACTCGACCATTGCCCACACGGTAGCAACGATCGCCATCAGTACAGGTTCCAGCCGCTTCTTCTCAATAAGCGTATCGATACGTTGGGCAGTCGATTGTCCGGCTTGAGGTAAGGCCGGCGTTTTTAAGGGCGAGCGCTTCAAGTTGTTGTTCCGTAAAGCAAGAGTTTAGTTAATCAGCTTCTTGATCACGAAGTCAAATTATAAGTAAGACTGTACATTTAAGTATAATATGCTAGTTGTGTGGGTGTGAATTGCCATGAAGCTCAGCAGAAGGCGGCTAAAACCGGCCGGGGGTTGTAACGCTGACGAAGGTTCGTATCTGACACCCAGATCCTTCGCGCAGATCCTGGGAGGCTGCGAAAGGAATCCGCGCCGTGAGCGCATACTGGAGTTGCTTGAGCACTAGTGTATAATCCATCCCTAAGAGGAATTTATGAAGGAATACAAGGTCGAGATTGTCGTTGAGAAAGAAGCCGAGGACGAGGGCTATTTTGCCTACGCTCCGAGCCTGGTCGGCTGCTTCAGCAATGGAAGAACTGTTGACGATGCCAAGCGCAACATGCGAGGGGCGATCGAGCAGCATCTTGAGTCACTCCTTGCTCACGGTCAACCAATTCCTCATCAAGAAAAGCGTGTATATATCGAAGAGTTGACGGTTAGCATTCCTTAATGCCAAGGCTCCCGCAGATCTCGAGCGGGGAGATCTGCTGTCAGGAAGCCATCTCACCTTGTGATAAGATTGTTTAGTTGTCCAGAGCTGTGCCTCGACAAGTAGCCAAGCGGAGAAGTATGTCCGATGGAGGGCGACTATGACGATCGCTGATAAGATCGAGATCAATCCCAAGCTGATGATGGGAAAACCCGTTATCAGAGGCACACGTATTCCCGTGGAGCTAATCCTTCGGAAATTAAGCGAAGGTGCTACCGAAAAGCATTTGCTCGATGCGTACCCTCGTCTAAAAGCGGCAGACATCCAAGCTGCCATGGCATATGGGGCGGACAGCGTTGCGCATGAAGAAATCGTAACAAAGGAACATTCGCCACGAAAGCGAAAAAAGCGCTAAGAGGTGCGTTTTCTTGTGGATGAGAGTTGCGACTTTGCAGTTGTTCGCGCATTGCGTGCTGCAAAGCACGATGTTGTTGCAATATCAGAAACCTTTTCAGGAGCTGAAGACGAGGCGGTAATTGGGCTAGCCGTTAGAGAAGAAAGAATCCTTATCACAGAAGACAAGGACTTCGGGAGACTAGTTTATGCAAGCCTGAGTGAATCATCAGGCGTCATCCTCATTCGCTACCCTGTTAACGCGCGAAGTGCAATGTGTCAAGATATCATTGATCTGATCAAAAAGAAGAAAGAGGATCTTATCGGCGGTTTTGTTGTCGCTAGTCCGGGACTGATCAGGATTAGTCAACGATCTTAATCACCTGCCACGCCGAGGTCAGCCTCGCCCCGAATAAGTGCTTCGACTTCGCTCAGCAAATGGGCGCTCAGGACTTCTTCATGTCAAGCATGCTGCACACACGTAGCAGCACGCCAAGGAGTTTGATGTTTCAACATTGCATTCAGAATCGTGAGCAGTTTTCGCATGCAGGCCGTGAGTGCCACTTTGGCGGGTTTGCCTGCGTCACGAAGGCGACGGTAGAAGGCCTGGATGACCGGATTGTACCGGGTGGCCACGAGCGCACACATGTACACCACGGCCCGTACGTGCGCGCGGCCTCCGCTCACACAAGGCCGCCCGCGCCAGAGCCCGCTCTCTTTGGTGAACGGCGCTACACCGACGAGGGCTGCGATCTGGCGACGATCCAGTTGTCCCAATTCCGGCAAACTCGCCAACAACGTCTGCGACACCACGGGACCCACCCCAGGCATGCTCTGCAGCAGATCGTCCTTCTCCCGCCAGATGGGACTTTGTTGGATGCTCTGCTGCAGATCGCTATCCACGCTGGCCAATTGCGCTTGCAGCCAGGCCACATGGGCATCGATGCTTTTGCGCACCCGTTTCGGCGCCCTCGTGCGGCGCTGCTTCTCGGCAATGAGCATCTCGAGCAGTTGCCGGCGCCGCGTCAGCAATGCGGCCAATTCCTGCGTGCTCGCCTCTGGCAAAGGGCGGGGCGTCGGCCGTACCCGCTCGGCAAACTCGGCCAGAATCCCGGCATCCAGCCGATCGGTCTTGGCCAACCGGCCCATGGCTTTGGCAAAGTCGCGCACCTGCCGTGGATTGACGACGACCACCGGGAGCCCTGCGGCGGCCAGCGCGCTCGCCAGACACATTTCCAAGCCGCCGGTGGCTTCGAGCACGACCAGCTGAGGCTGGCTCTGCTGCACGCGTTCCACCACCGCGGTGATGCCGCTGTCACTATGGACCATGCGACATTGTTCCCCCGTCGGCCGCATGGCCACATCCAGATGCCCTTGCGAAACATCGATCCCAATAAACACAGGGACAGCACTCATGGTGCACCTCCGAGAAGGCCCGGTCTTGCGCAATGCGGGCTTCGGTGGCCCAGGCGACTGTACGGGCTCCTTCTGGTAACGGGCGTGACGACCTGGCTGAGCGACGGTCTCAGAGGACCCAGGATGAGTCGGTCTATCACGCCCTGGTTGTTGATGCACCATAGGATCCATCAGTGAGGATCAAGATACAAGGATGACGATGCTGCGTGCACAAGAAGGGGGTCAGGCAACCTTTTCATCAGAATGAAAAGAGAACCAGGCCCTGACCGACAGCGTACCCCACACTAGACCCGCACGAAGAAGCGCTGAATGAGGAAGGCTGCGAGGATCACGATGGCCAGGGTCGGCCGAAGAGAGCCTGATGCTCGGAATTGGTGTGTGTCTTGGAGAGCGCCTCGCGCGTTACGTCAAGCCTAACGCTGTTTGGGGGGACGCGGAATACTTTCAGCCCCAGTCATCCGGTGCGCGTAGAATTGTTTTAGACTGAAAAGTTGGATCATAGTAGAAACTCTGATAGTATCTCACTGTAGGCCATTAAACGTAAAGTTAGATGAGCGAAGTAAACATTGAGCGCCAAAACGAACCGGCACAGCCGACCCCGGCCGATAAAGTCTTACGCGGGATTCTATGAATAATCTCTGGTGGGGTGAAATAGGGACGTCGGACCAAGCGGAAAGAATAATTTACCACGCATCGAACTTTTCATTCTTTGTTGCTGGAGTGCTCGTCATATACGGCGCGTTATATGGCGTGATGCCGCCGGGCGCACCATATCTCTTATTCGGTATGCCGGATGGGGGAGCGATTGGGGCGGTCCCGGGTGTGCTGTACGCGGCGCTGGCATCCTTGCTCTACAGATTTACAAGCCGCATTGCCGCTTTGGCAATGACGTTAGTGGCATGCGAAGTGATCATCGACAATTCCGTATACCAGTACCTGCCCGTGGGCATACTCCCGGTCCTACTCGTCTTATGGATCAACATCAGATCTGCTCGCGCAGCATTTGTATGGCATCAATTGACCCGGCTGAGGGTAAACACTGAGCCGGAGGTATCAAAGACGCGCATCTTGAACCGATTGCCGTGGTATGGAGCTATCGGAGTCGTATCACTACTCGTCACAGTACCCAACATCGTACAGATTGCACTGGTTGAACAACGCATGAGCCCGAGTAAGAGTGTCCCCTGTACGATCATAGGCAAGCATGAAGCGCCTTCCAGCCTCCGGGGCGGGGCTACAGGATATTTGATCAACTGTCGCTTCATAAATGCGCTAGGCGAGCAACAACTAATCGGTGGCAATGTGCCTAAGGACCAATGGGATGCCTTACACATAGAAGAACGGATTCAAGTCGAGCACCGTACCATCCCGCCGTACTATAGTCGTATCCGAGTCGCCGATTATGAATGGGTGTGGCAGTCTCTTATAGCACTAGTGAGCGGTGCCCTTTTGGTTTTTGGCTTCTTAACGGCGCGGACAAAATACCCTGGCCGGCCCGGAAGAAAAGCAGAACCTCCCTCGGCAGACGAGGTCCTCGAACATGCGAACAGAATCATCTGAATCCCATTCGACGTCCGAGCTGTACGCTCGCCTGGAAATGTCGACAGGCACCGATTCAGTAGACTGAAACGGTGACAGATCCCGACCATCCGCCGCTAGACGAACGCTAGACTGCCGTGTCTCATAGCTGATCGGCGAAGTCTCTGCGATTCAAGGTCGCAATTTGACCGATTCTCAAATGGACTGAAGGTGAGAACGACTCGGTACTTTGAAGAACAGGTTTTGCGCAAGCGCCCTTACATACGCCGTGACTGGTGTGAACAGGCGTTGCGAGAGTTCGTTCGCCGCGAAGCGCAGCCTGATGGAAGGGTCCGACATTGGATTTTTATCGCGGAACGCAACGCGTACTTGCGTGTGGTGACATTAGAGGATATGGTAACTGTGCATAATGCGTTCATTGATCGGAACTTCAAAGGGTAAGTGCATGAAGGTCCATTACTTTCAGGAGACGGATTCCTTGTACATCGACCTTTCCCAAAAGGTGGGCGTGGATTCCCGTGAAGTTGCCCCAGGGGTCGTCTTGGATCTCGATGCGGCCGGCCAGGTGGTGGGCATTGATATTGACCATGCCAGCAAGATCGTTGATCTCTCTAAGTTAGAAGCCGAAGCGTTACCTCTGAAATCTTAGTCAACGTATTTTCTCGTCTTCCCCCTCACCCTCGCCCTCTCCCTCCGGGGGAGAGGATTCTCTTTTGCGATCAGAGAAGGCCAAGGCTGGCTGGTGATTACCGTTGTCACGCGGTACTATTAGGGCTGCTAAGGTAACAGGAGAGGTGCTAATTTCGAAAGAACCGCAAAACAGAGCGTAGATATCTATAGTCAGCATCAAAGTAGGAGGAATCACCATGGGAATTCAACCGTTACATGATTGGGTGCTGATCGAACCGTCGGAGGCCAAGGAAAAGACCGCCGGGGGGCTGTTCATCCCCGACGCGGCCAAGGAGAAACCTGTAGAGGGAAAAGTCTTGGCCGTGGGGAAGGGGCGCTTGGAAACACCGGAAAAGAAGTGGGGAAGTAAACCAAAAGAGAAAGAGGAAAAGGTCTTCAATGCCACGGTCCTTAAACCGGGCGACCAGGTGCTCTACGAGAAATACGGAACGACTCCGGTCGACCTGGACGGTAAGGAACTCGTTCTCGTCCGCGAGTCCGACATCCTGGGCTTGTACAACAAAAAGTAGTTGCAAGCTTAAACACAATTGCGGCACATGCATCATTCCACGACTGAGCTCAAGGACCCCAGACCACAGAATTCGATGGCGTCGGATAGCGAGACGGTTCCGAATCATGTTCTCTCTCTTACATTGCTTGCGGCCTGTTATGTGCTGATCTGGGGCGTCATGGCGATTTCTCCCGTCAGCCGCGTCGATTGGTTAATCCAGAATGCGACGCCATCGGTCTTTCTAGTTGCGCTTGTGACAAGCTATAAACGATTTCGATTCTCTACCTTGTCGTACTTGCTGATCACCCTGTTTATGATCCTGCATGTTATCGGCTCGCACTATACCTATGCGCAGGTGCCGCTGGGCGACTGGATGAAGGACGCATTTGGGCTCCATCGCAATGGTTTTGATCGGGTCGTGCATTTTTGTTTCGGTTTACTGATGACCCACCCCCTATGCGAGATATTTCTTCGGGGGTTGAAGGTCCACCGGACGTTAGCCGTGACCCTGTCGGTCAGCGCAGTGGTCGGCATGAGCGCCGTATGGGAGATTCTGGAATCCTGGCTCGCGCAACTCGTGAGCCCTGGGACGGGATTGAACTATCTTGGCGCCCAAGGCGATGTATGGGATGCCCAAAACGATATGGCCGCGGCACTCTATGGATCACTTCTGAGCGTGATTGTAATGATCGTCGTGCAGCGTCTCTGGAGGCGGGAAACAATTCAGCCGGTTCACGACTCTGCCTTCGAGCCTTCAGAACTGTCTACATGAAAATCTCTCGCCTCGAGCGTGCCAAGAAATTTGTTCGCGAGCATCCGCTCCATGCAGCTCTGCTGGGCTGGTACATTGTGTTTTGGGTGTTCATGGCGATCTCGCCGGTTGATCGCAGCGATTGGATGCTCGAGAACCTGCTCGCCTTGATTTCTCTCGGCGTTCTCATTGCAACGTACCGGTCGTTTCCGCTGTCGGATGTGTCGTATGTGCTCATTACCATCTTCATGACGCTTCACGCCGTGGGGGCCCACTATACGTATTCGCAAGTCCCTCTCGGATATTGGTTGGCGCAGGCACTTGATCTCACGCGCAATCATTTTGATCGAATTGTTCATTTTTCGTTCGGTCTCCTGATGTCCTATCCGTTTTGGGAAGTCCTGGTACGCTACGGGCGGGTCAGAGGCGCCTGGGCGCCCGTGATGGCCGTCACCATGACACTTGCATTCAGCGGAATGTTCGAGATCATCGAGTCGTGGGTCGCGCGGATCGTCAGCCCTGAGTTAGGGGATGCCTATCTGGGCACGCAGGGCGACATTTGGGATGCTCAAAAAGATACGACGGTGGCATTGGCAGGTGCGGTATTGTGCATGATTGCTGTCTGCAGCGTTTCAAAAACTGACCCCTCGCAGCGGACGGGCTGCATAAGACCATCTCATGCCTCTCGCCTGACCTCGCGGGGGTTCTTATCAACTTACGATGATTCTTCCTCTGCCGCCGAATTCTGAATAAGCTAGATGCTTCCGACTTTGCTCAGCATGACAGAGGCGATCGCCCGTCGCAGATTCTGAAAAGTTAGCCTATACGGATCGCGTTGGCCCGTGTCTCATTGCGGGAGGGCACAATTCGACTGACTCTTAGTGGTGTTTTCCTCTCTAAAACATGTGAGAATCAGCATGAATGTTCGGTTCTATATCGATCCCGAGACGCAAATGCCGCACATTTATCATCACAGGGTTGACGAAGATGAAGTAGAAGAGGTATTGAAAAAACCAGGCGAGGATCGAAGCGGGCGCGAAGGAGCCCGAATCGCCATCGGCCGAACCCGGGCGGGTCGATATGTCCGCGTCATTTATGTGCCCGATCAGGAACGAGATAGCGTGTTCGTGATCACGGCGTACGAGCTCACGGGTAAGCCGCTTGTGGCGTACCGACGTCGGCGAAGAAAGAAACACTCATGACAAAACAAAGCACATTCCCGCCAGGGTGGGACGAAGACCGGGTACGGCGCGTACTGCAATCTTATGAAGAGCAGACCCAAGAAGAAGCGGTTGCAGAGGATGAAGCAGCTTTTGAGGACAACAGTCAAACGCTGATGGGAGTGCCGAAGGATCTGGTCCCAGCGGTTCGAAGGCTGATTGCTAAACGCCAAGAGTAAGTTGTTTTGCTGCTGTTCAAGATTCGCTTACGATAATTCTTCGCATCCGCCCTGTCACTGAATTCTGAAACCTAGATCCTTCTCGGAGTTTATCCTGAGCGTCGAACTGGGGCACAAGAAGCGGGTCAGGCACCTTTTCATCAGAATAAAAAGCGAGCCAGACCCCGCGTCACAGCTCCCGCTAATTCTTCCCGGTCGGTCCACTAACCCCAGAAAAGTTCGAGAACTTGAAATGCCAATTTGGCATATCAACCTCTAGTTGGGGTGGGCGTAGGCACGCGCTATATGCTTTCACGCAACAGGCGTGGCCATGCTCTCCAGTGTCTTAAGGTGCAGCTGTTTTATGGGACGTCGCTCTTCGGCAAGCGAAGGTGCTGATAAAACGCTGGCGGCAGGCGTATAATCAGGCCCTACCGCCGGCTCTAGAGACGATCGAGCCGCAGCCGATGTGTGCATGACTAACATTGAAGGTGGTACAACAACTGGGCGCAGGTGAAGGCGATCCATGAGATATTTCTTGATGGTGGCGCTAGTCGTAGGTGTCTTTTTACAACAGTCTGGCTGCGCAACCACTGGGGTTTCTCGGGATGGGTTGCCTGGCACCGCAAAAGACCACGTCGACCGAGGCGTTAAACTCCAGGAGAAAGGCGATCTCGCGGGCGCAATCACCGAATTCGGCACCGCGATAGCCCTCGACCCCACCTATGTGAACGCCTACTATAACCGTGGGCTTGCGATGGCCGACAAGGGCGATTCGGAGGGGGCCATCGGTGAATTCCGCAGCGTGATAGGCCTCGAGCCCAACAATGTGCTCGCCCACTACAACCTCGGACTCGCGCTCTACAGCACAGGCGATCTGAAGGGGGCCATCACCGAATTCCGCACCGTGATAGGCCTCGACCCTAATAATGTGCCAGCCCACTATAACCTCGGGGTCGCGCTGGCCGACACAGGGGACCGGGAGGGGGCCATCACTGAATTCCACACCGTGCTGCGCCTCGACCCCGACCATGTGGACGCACATACCAACCTCGGGGTCGCGCTGATCAAGAAAGGCGATCTAGCGGGAGCAATCACCGAACTCCGCACCGCGCTGCGCCTCGACCCCGACAATGTGAACGCCCATACCGACCTGGGGGTCGCGCTGGCCAAGAAAGGCGATGTCCTCGCGGCAAGGAAAGAATTTGAGCAAGCCTTAGTCCTGTTACCAGATACGCCTGAGAATCAAAAGACGATAAAGGCCATTACGTCGCTGTTAGGGCAGCGCGACTGACAGGAACCCGGGACAGATTTATATTCCGGTCCCATCTAACAAGTCATGATCACTTAATCTGCTTCAGGTAATTTTCTTGATCGCCCGCCGCCAAATTTAAAATACATCCTTCGCTACGAAAAGAGAGCCAGACCCCGCGTGCTTTGATACGCGTTGATAAGCGTATTGAATATTGACCAGGGATCTTAGCTTAGGTAGAATAATTTGTCCTACGACGGTGAATGGTACTAACGGAGGCCTAAATGAACCGATACACAGCGTCTGTGTTCGTGATGACACTTGGTTTAGGCATGGCAACCTTGGCGTATGCCGTAGATCAACCGAGCAGCCCTGTCGGGCAGACTCTCGTGGCGGGCGAGGAGCCGACCTCCGACACGATGTCTCAGAATGTCATCAAGGGGGAGATCAGGGAGATTGACGGAGAGTTTTACGTGATCAGGGACTCCTCAGGTAACGAAGTGCGTATCCATGTGGACGCATTTGTGGCGAGCGGCGCCGACCAGGACGCATTCGAAACAGGGGACGAGATTGAAGCTGAACTAACGCCGCACGCTGGCCAGATCGCCGATGGAAGAACGCCCTTTGTGACCACTGCAGGCTACGGCCATGCGAAGTCACTTAAAGCCGTGCCCCCCTCACCCTAGCCCGCCTCCTCCAGGGGAGAGCGCTTCCGCAGCTTCCGCCCTTCGATGTGGATGTTCTTCAGCTCAAAGTAGTCGAAAATTACGTCAATTATCGTGGATCCTGATAAATGACGGGCGCCAGTTGACGGATCTCGCTCGCAGAGTCTCATAATATAGAGCCGTTCTGGATTGAGACGAGGTAGCAGCTCCAGAAGTTAGGAGCGACACGTGATTGCTGAAGTCGTGTCTTTAGAAGCTGTGAGGGAGCGGTTTGGGGAAAGCACACCAAGGCGGCAATTTTTATTTGAACGGTTTCGGATGGTCTTTGACCTTCTGCATAAAACCGGTAAGGTCAAACATGTCTACCTATTCGGCAGCTTTGCAGCAACGATCCCGTCGCCTAATAATGTGGATGTGTTTGTCATCATGGCGGCTGACTTTACAATGAGGGGCCTCAGGGAGGAACTAGTGAGCGTGTTGACTCACATCGCCTGTCGAATACGATATAATGCGGACGTCTTTTGGGTGACGGAAGGAATCGGTAAGGAACAGATCAAGGCTGCGCTGGACGTGTTTTCCCGCACTCGCATGCAGGAACCACAACCGCTGCTGGAGGTGACGCGGTGATCCAGAATGGCGAGCAGCTGCATCAAGCAGAGGCCGACGTTCAGAAACTCTGGAGTTTCCTGGAGCACGCGCGGCTGACTCACGCCTCGGCGGACTATGAACAACTCTCCAAGCCGTATTTGCTTCAGATTCAGGACCGCCAACAGGAAATCCTCGAGTACCTTGCGACCAAACCGGAAACTCTGCACGCGTAAGAATCCTTCCTTTCTTGGGCCCACCGAGAATCTGAAAAGCTAGTGTAGACGGATTGAGTTTGCCGGTGTCTCAATATCCAATCCCTCAGAGCAAACACGTCTAATGCCAGAGATTAGCCGGTTTCTAGGAATCTCAATCAGAATATTCTACCGGGACCATGGCCCCCCGCATTTTCACGAGGTCTATGGCGAACATGAAGTCATTGTCTACATGCAATCGGGTCATGTGGAAGGACATTTTCCAAGCCGCGCCTTAAGTCATGTTCTTGAATGGTACCGTCTGCATCAGGCAGAATTGGACCAGGATTGGAGGCTTGCTTCCGAGCGTAAGCCGCTCAAACAAATTGAACCGTTGGAGTAGCACAATTCTGACTCACGTTGTGGAAGCGAAGTATCGAGGTGGCCATAGAGTATGGCTAAAATTCAACGATGGTCTCGAAGGCGAAGCTGATCTCGCCTCCGAGCTTTTCGGAGAAGTGTTTAAACCACTTCAGGATCCCGGTTATTTTTCCTCGTTTCGTGTGGATAGGACTCTCATCTGGCCGAATGGAGCTGACTTTGCTCCAGAGTTCCTGCATGCGCTCGTCAAGGATATCAATCGCACACGCGTATAGTGACTGCAGTCCTTGCGACCTGGCGCGCCCGATCCTGCAAAAGCAGTGGCGAATTGGATGAAGAGCCCGGGTCATCGCGCCAACATCCTGAACCCGGAGCTCACAGAGATCGGTGTGGGGTATGCCTATAACGCAAGGGATCCGAACCGGCACTACTGGGTGCAGGACTTTGGAAGGCGCAGCGAGTAAAAGGCGGACATAGCGCCGGTGAGGGTTTGACATTTTGCGAGTTAGAGACGAGTTTTGTCTATTGCTTTTCCCCTCGAGGTATCAAACGATAAGATGACTCATTCACCCGGGAGGTGACCCATGACGGCATATACACGTTTAAGCATTGCGATGGCAGCTCTTCTGGGCTGCGCCGGAGTGTCCGGCATCGCGTGGGCTGCGGAACCTGCTTCCAAGCCCGGCGCTGTTGCTCCCGCCCCAGAGCCTTCGGCGGCAAGCGTCCAAGGCCAGGTCCTTACGATAGAGCCGGAGGCAGTCGTGCTAGGGACCCAGGGTGGCGGGCAGGTTCGGCTAAAGCTGAATAAAGACACGAAAATGGAACGGGCGCTGAAAGTTGGAGATAAGGTCGAAGCGGAGATCGGTCCTGAACACCTGGCGGTCAACCTGAAGTTGTCGGAGAGCGCACAAGGTGCAATGGACGAGCCCAAGGGCGCGGAAAAAAAGTAAAGACTTCGCGGCCATCGGTGAGCAATAGTGAACAGGCCTTAACATCTTCAGGACGCGGATATTCTGAAGCTGCCGAGGCTATTGTAATACTCAGCATGGACACCGCGCTCGATCCGATCAATCTACTCATACCGATTACCTCCGGTTGCCACTACCTGCCATAGCACAGGGTACACAGAGGAGTCTGGTACCCACTCTCGCACTGCAGAAGTGACTTAGTCTTCCTGGTAAAAGCTGGAACAGCACATTCGCAATTGAGCCGGCCCCCTCGGCGCTGGCGCTGGGAGCGCTCCTCCCTACGGAAGTGGACTTCAGGAATGCCGGATGTGATAGTAGCCTTCACGGCCTGAGTACACAGCGAGGTGGCATATGCGTTGGGGGGGACAGCGAGAAAGCGGGAATGTCGAAGATCGGCGCGGAATGGGACCTGCCAGGGGTGGTCTTGCGATCGGCGGGGGCGGGCTTCTGCTCGTGCTCGTCGTGAGCTTCATCACAGGGACGAATCCGCTCACGCTGCTGAATATGATCGAGTCGGGGCAGGAGATGACTTCCTCGCCGGTGCAAGCGCCGCAGTCATCTGGTCCGCCGGCCGATAAGCTGGGGAGATTTGCTTCGGTCGTGCTCGCGGATACCGAAGATACCTGGAAGGCGGTGCTCCCGAGCCTGGGCCGTGACTATGAGGAGCCGCGGTTAGTCCTCTTCACCGGCGCCGTCCAATCGGCGTGTGGCTTGAGTTCCGCGGCGGTCGGGCCGTTCTATTGCCAGAGGGATCGGAAGATATATCTGGACCTGTCGTTTTTCAACGAGCTCGCCAATCGCTTGGGCGCACCCGGGGAATTTGCCCAGGCCTATGTGATCGCGCATGAAGTCGGCCATCACGTTCAGAACCTGCTGGGGACCTTCGACCGCGCCAATCGCCTGCAACGGCAAACGTCGTCCGCCGCGCAGGCCGTCTCTGTACGCCTCGAGTTACAAGCCGACTGTTATGCGGGTGTCTGGGGCTACCATGCTCAGCGTGACCGAAATCTCATCGAGCCGGGCGATTTTGAGAAGGGGTTGCGGGCCGCGTCCGCCATTGGGGACGACCGGCTGCAGCGCATGACTCAGGGATACGTCCAGCCGGAGAGTTGGACGCATGGGTCATCGGAGCAGCGCGTGAAATGGCTGCGCCGTGGCCTGGAGACGGGAGACCCTGCCGCCTGCGACACCTTCGGAGGCGCGACGTCCGGGGCTCAGTAGCCTCCTGTTGAAACCACCCGTTTCCCCTCACCGCTGGCCAGTCTGCCCATTCGACGAACCCTCAGGGGCCGGTGCGTTCCGCATAATTTGATGATCTCCTTGTCACCGCAACCCTCTTCTTGTCACCCTGAACGAAGTGAAGGGTCTAACCGCATATGGCTGGCCGAACCTCCGCGACTGGAGTCTCGGAAGAAACTGACAGTCGAGAAGGCTTGACGCGCGTGACAGGTCAAGGTAGGATGGTTCCATTACGGAACCGTTATGGAACCACTAAAGGGAATGCTATGGCGACCATCACAATCAAGAATATTCCCGAAGCTCTGTTTCGCCGGTTGAAGCTGAGGGCGATTGAACATAGGCGAAGTCTCAATCAAGAAGTGATCATCTCCTTGGACCAGTCCACTGGGGCCGTTCCATTGGACCCACAGGCGTTTCTGGCAGGGGCACGGGAAGTTCGCAGATTGGTAAAGGGGTCGCCGATCACGGAACGCCGTTTAAAGCAGTTCAAGAGCGCCGGTCGCCTATGATCGTCGTGGATACCAACCTGCTGGTATATCTTCTTGTGCCGGGTGGGCTGACTGCTCAGGCTGAGGCAGTCTTTGAACAAGATGCTCAGTGGATCACTCCGCCGCTCTGGCGCTCCGAATTCCGGAGCGTGCTCGTGGGCCTCATTCGACAACGCAATCTCACGGTGGATATCGCGCGAGAGATAGCCCACCAAGCTGAATCCTGGATGAGCGGGCGTGAATACCCGGCCAGCACCGATCGTGTGCTCCGGTTGGCCGCGGCTTCAGTGTGTTCTTCGTATGATTGCGAGTTTGTGGCCGTAGCCCAGGATCTGGCAATACCTCTCGTGACTGCTGACCGTCAGATTCTTAGAGCTTTCCCAAACACCGCCATGTCGCTGGACGCCTTCCTGGCGTAGCTTCTTCCTTCGCCGGACTGGGACAATTCATTGTCGCCTTCTCACGGTGTCACTCTTGATCGAAGCGAAGGGTCTAAAGTCCTTGACGGAGTTTATCCTGAGGCGCAATCGAGATGCTTCACGGAGTTTATCCTGAGGTCCAAAACAGATGCTTCACTTCGTTCAGCATGACAAGCGAAGGGTTCAGCATGACAGCCGAAGGATTTCAGGATGACGGCGAAGGACTCAGAATGACAAGCGCAGAGCACTGAGAGGCGGCCTGAACTTGACAGCTCTTCGATAAGTACCTAAGATTACATCAGTACATATGAGCAACAGAGGCAGCGACGGCAGGGGAACCGGCTCAGCCTACAAGAGGAATACAGATGCGGGAAGGTCCAGCGGCGAAAGTCATTCTTGGCCCGATGCTGTATACCATCAATCAGAGGTATTTTACGAATGCCGAGGTTTCGTTCCTCAAGAAAGCAATACTCGTCACAGCCGTCGCCGTGGGAGAGTTCTGCCGCCACCATACAGACGGGCCGCTGCCGGAAGGCCACCGGCAAAAGGAAGTCTTCATAGCGGCCATGGTCAAGAAAATCTTGAGCGGCATGGAAAGCAATGACACAGAGGAGTTTCAGCTGTTTCTTGATCTTCAACCGATCGCTTTGGTACAGAGCCAAGACATAATCCCCAAGTTTGCTCATCATGACGATACGTCTACCTGGGTCCTCAATGTGACCGAAGGGGAATTTAAAAAAGTGCAACACGCATGGCGGGCTGCAGGGTTGCCGCTCGATCTCTTTAAAAGTTTTTGTCATGACATGGTCAGACCAAAATAGGGTCTGACCGAGGAGGACTATTGGCGTGTTAGCCAGCGTTGAAAAACGGATCTATGATTTTCTGCAGCTGAATAAATTGAAGGATTTTTGCGATAACTGTATTGCGGGCCGGGTAAGCAGGCCCGATGGCGGCACGGTCAATCCGTCGCAAGTCAGGAACGCGACGTCGGCCTTTGAGGTTACCCGGGAATTTACGCGCTCCCTGGGCACGTGTCCTATCTGCCAGGAAAATAAAAAGGTCATCCGAGCGCTCGAAGTGCGCGTGGTCCTTCCGGGCTGAACCTCGCGGCAGGCGCGATTCCATCTACAATACTTCGGAGAACTAACGCAGGCCTAGGCGCCGGCACGGCAAACTCTTGGCAATGTGCCAGGCCTTTCCCTTCCAGATGACCTTGGCAATCGCGATCCATTCAAACTCTGCAGGTGTTGTGATTTTCGGACCGCACGGATTTTCCGAAGCGTAGGAGATCTCCACGCCTTCTTCGATGCGGGATGGCTCCATGGTCTCGTCGCCAACGCCGAGTACTGGAACGGGGTCGGCTGGACGCTCCGCGTACTTGACGACGACCCACAGGGGACTTCGTTCCTTCGGCAGCTTAAGAGTCGCCGGTACTGTAAGCATGATCTCACGTCCATAGCCGTCCAAGGCCATGCCGGGTGTCACCGTGATGGCCTGATCGCTTGCTGACACCTGTAAGCCGGAGACAATGCCCGAGCCGAAGAGGTTGAGATTAAGAAGTCGTTGCTTCTCACGGAAGTAATGCTGTTCGTCCGCGAGGTCCTTCTCTGTCAGCAGTTTGCCGTGGAAATAGTGGTTACGCTTGATAAACGAAACGTAGACGGACTGCTGAGCCATGGCCGAGGTTTAGCATATTATCCTCACTTCTGTCAGCCGAGGGTTGAAAGTCCGGGCCAACCTCCTACTGTCTTATTTGGCAAGAAGATGTATCCTGCAGTGAGAATACAGACATAGGAGGCAGGCTATGAGACCACCTGAGGCGTTTGGGATTGTGATCCGTTCGTTCGGTTTGGCGATGACGCTCTATTCCTTTTGGTTGCTGCTATCTACCATCTCGCTCTCCTTGGAAGGCCTTGGCGGGGGCACGGCCTGGTTTATCATCACGCAGATTGGGGCCTTGGTGCTCGGAATCTATTTCTTGAGGGGCGCGCCTGTCGTGGTGCGCTTTAGTTATCCGCTATCCTAGCGAGAAACCGTGAGCACACATCCTCGTTGGTAATGCAGACTGATACCTCAGTTGCGTAGACGCTTATGGGGAGATACGCTACCCATAGGACGTCACCATGGCGCAGAATCCCTACCGGTTCCGCAGATCACCGAACTTGCAACGGGGTGGTGTCTCGAGCTCGCCGCTTCCCTGTCGCATCGTGTCCAATGAGGAATTCCAGCCGCCGCCGCAGACGACGCAGCAGGCGCTTGTCGAGCAATTAATCGACCTGCGAAGCGAGCCTCTTAGTCGCTCGCTCGGAATGGACCGCCGGGATTTTCTCAAGACAAGCGGCGGCATTGCGCTCGCCCTGTTGACGATGAACTCCGTCTTCGGAAAATTCTTCGACGTGCTTGAGGTGGAAGCGGTTGAGCCGGGCGCTTTCGCCGAGCGAAAGGGCGATCCGTATTTCATTCTGGACGCGCAAACCCACTATGTGAGCAAACACTACGATCCGGAAGACCAGGCGTCTCGCACGGGGCGCCTTCCGAAGAAAATGTTCCTGTCCTTGCGTCAAAAGGCTAAGAAACAGGGTTGGAACCCCGACCTGAAGAACGACAAGCTCACGATGGAGGATCTGGATTGGCACAACTTCATCAAGGAAGTGTTTTTGGACAGTGAGACCTCTGTCGCAGTCTTGAGCACGCCACCGGGCCTCTTCGCCGAAGACGCGGTGCTTCCTCCGAGTGAAATCAGTCACATCCGCGACGAAATCAATCGCCTCACGGCCTCGCGGCGCGTGCTCACGCACGGCTTCACCGCGCCGCAACTGAAAGAGGTCGCGAAAGATGAATTGGCGAAACAGGTGGAGACCCTCAAAATCGAAGCATTGAAGCTGTATACGGGCTATCCAGGGAAGGGGTTTGAGAAGGGCTGGTGGATGGACGATGAAAAGGTCGCCTATCCGATCCTGGAAGAATCGCGAAAGCTTGGCCTACGCCGCGTGTGCGCCCACAAGGGTCTGCCGCTCGGACCCGATGCCGACTACAATCACCCTCGCGACATGATTAAGGCCGCGAAGGATTTTCCGGACATGTCTTTCATGGTCTACCATGCCGCCCTGAAAAATGCGGATATGGCCGAGGACGAATTCAAGAAGACCGGGAATATCGCGTGGACGACCGAGTTTTGCCGAATGAAGCAGAAGGAGCCGGGCATCAAGAATATTTATATGGAGATCGGCAACTCATTCGGACAGCTCGCGAGCATCAATCCGGAGATCTGCGCGCACTGGCTCGGGCAAATTCTATTGGCATTCGGCGACGAGCATGTGATCTGGGGAACGGATTCCATATGGTACGGGTCGCCGCAATGGCAGATCGAAGCATTTCGCCGCTTTCAGATTCCCGATCGGCTTATCGAAAAGCACGGCTATCCCAAATTGACCCGCCAGGTAAAGGAGAAGATCTTCGGATTGAACGGCGCGAAAGTCTATGGGGTGGATGTGAAGGCGAGGCTGAACGAAATTCCAAAGGACTATATCAGCAAGATAAAAATGGCCTACCTGGACCAAGGCCCGGCGCCGAGCCACGAATACTACGGCTGGGCGGTGAAATAATTCCCTGCCGGATTTAGGGTTTACCGCCCGGTAGCGTCACGTTAAATCGGGCGACCCTTGCTTCCCGTTCATAGTCGCCCCCCGGTTCTTCCATCGCGACAATGAGCCTGTTGCGATCCTGTCGGGGGACATCCTTCAGAATCGGGTCTGTGTCCTGGAAGCGATCGCCGACAAAGTACAGTTGCGTGATGAGCTCGGGATGGTCGGGATGGGATATTTTGAAGTGAACATGCGACGGTCTCATCGTTCCCGGTCCTATCGAGTACGCGCCCGGCTTGATCGTCTTAAAGACATAGCGACCATCCTGGTCCGTCACATATTTGCCCCAGTAT
This sequence comes from Nitrospirota bacterium, assembly GCA_963788195.1. Lineage (GTDB taxonomy): Bacteria > Nitrospirota > Nitrospiria > Nitrospirales > NS-4 > NS-11. Next base: position 588,265 of record CAWBGA010000017.1, on the reverse strand, counting down.
TGAAAATGCGGGTCCAGAGGCGCCGGATTCTTGGTATCTCGCGGGTGTTTATAGCGCCCGCCTTCGGTCGCTTGCCAAATTTCCACGACGGCGCCTTTGATGGGTCGGCAGTGGGTATCTGTAACCTGGCCGAGAACATATAAGATCTGGCCCTTGGCCTTGCCGGTTTCGCCTTTTATCTGCGTCAGATCGTTATCCTTATCAAGTTGCGCCTCAAGTTGAGCCTTGGGTGGATAATAAGGACCTTCCGTTTGCGGAGGAGTCACAGGACACCCATCAACCGCCTTACCAGGCAATTTCTGCAGGTCTTCGGCATAGCCGCCGACCGTTAGCCATATGAGACTGATAAACATTGCACCGAGACTTGTTGCTATTCGCATGGTGATATTCCTGTTAATCGTTTATGCGACTCGGCCGTCGAGACATTGGTCCCTCATGCTGAGTATAAGTTCATGATGACAAGTTTGCCAGCCTACTTCCGTGTTGAAGGAACTGCCATCGGTCTTGTTGGCCGCGCTCATCGCGGAGCTGATCTTCGTAGGAAGAAACGCACCATTTCCTGCGAGGCATCCGGCCCTTTCGGATCGGTAAATGAGCCATGAGGACTCCCTCCTGACCACGCATGGCCGGCACCATGCACCAACCACCGCTCCATGACCGTATCACCGCCGGCATCGTGGTAGATGGTGTGGGTGTACCCATGGCGATTTGCGACGTGTATCCGCTTTACAGTCTTGCGCAGGTTCGTTGCGTTCATCCCCGGCCCGAAGCCCGCCAATTGGGCAAGCACATGATCCCCGTTACGGGGATGAACCGTCGTGTCTCGATCTCCATGGAAGACGATGGTTGGGACGACCCGGGCATGTGTCCCTGCCGCTGACAAGCGGCTGTTGTGTGTTCCTGCCGAGGTTCGTCCTCCGTGCTTCATGGCCGCGAACGCGGACGGCAGGTCATGCGCAACCCCGTAGGGGAGGCCGGAGTGCACGCCGATGGCACTATACAGATCCGGGTAGGACATCCCCATGATCACGGCCATCGCTCCACCCGCCGACATTCCGGCGACGTATACCTGGCCGGCGTCGCAGTGGTAGGTGCTAAGAATCTTGCGGGTGATGCCAGCGATAATAGAAGGCTCGCCACGTTCCCGCTGCTGATCGGTTTTGTTGAACCACTTCCAACACTTTGACTGATTGCTGGAGGCCGTCTGCGCGGGATAGACGACCAAAAACTGTTCCCGCTCTGCCAATAGATTCATGCGCGTACCCGCGGCGAAGTCGTCCGGGTTCTGCGTACAGCCGTGGAGCATCACGACCAATGGAAGGGCCTGCCCGTGATATGCCTTAGGCACATACAGTTTGTACGCGCGAGTGCCGGCATTATTTGTAAAGGATCCCTCGATAAATTGCCCTCCCGCCCAAATGTCGCTATGCGCCTGGCCAGAAGTGGATCGGTTCTTGCGAAAGGCCACCGCCGCGTCGATCACTTCGGCGGATGTATGCTCGGCTGTATAAGGCAACACCGCAATGCCGGGCAGTATCGCCGTGGAGATGTTCTGTGGACCTGGCTCAACGACGCGAAAGCTGACGTCGATAGGCTCATCAACTGTGGAGGCGGTGACGGTGGACGAAGCTTTCGATGCGCCGCCTAGTGTGCGTTGGATGAGGGCGGTGGCATCAAGCAGCTGTCCCATGCGCGTCAATCGTGTGGCTTCCGCCATCTCAGTTTGCATTGTCTCAGTCATTGTATGTCTCCCGTAAAAAAGGCCGAACTGAGTTAGTGAATCCGATCGGCGAGGGCAGCCTTGACTTCCGCGCTTGCCCGCAAGGCTCCCAGCACCACGAGCGAGTCGATAGTCGCCGTGGCGAGGTCGGGAGTCACGTCATCGTCAATGATGACTAAGCCGAGAACCTGGATCTGCAGCTTTTCCCCTCTCGCCCGTACCGCCTCGAGGTCTCGGCGGCTATAACGTTGCAGACCGAGCACTAGGATTTTGCGCGCTATAGTTTGCTTCACGACGTCTGAATGCGCGGCGAGTTGGTTGCGGATTGCGGTGCGAATCAAATCTGTCCGGTTGGAATAAAAGCCCTCCTGCACCAACAGATCGATCTGTCCGAGATCGACGAAGCCTAGATTAATCGTGATTTTTTCGGTGTCGCTTTGCATGACCATCCTTTAAACATCCGTGTACCATCCATGAAACATCCATATGGATGGTATATGGCATCTCATACGTTGAAGTCAAGGCCTTTCTTATTTTTCTGCAACAGTCAACACGGGGAACGATATCTGATGAAGTTTCGGTGAACGTAAAATGAGGTCGGAGTGACTTCAGTAGAAAATGGCGGCTACTGTGAAGGGGACCTAGAGATTGACCATCTCCATTGAGCCTTTGGGATAGCGGGCCCCGGCGGCCACGCCGTGCGGCGCCACCTCGTCGATACGCCTGAGATCTTCTCGTGTCAGCCGGATATCCAGCGCGCCGAGATTCTCTTCCAGATACACGCGGCGCTTCGTCCCGAAGATCGGCACGATGTCGTCACCTTGCGCCAGGACCCACGCCAGCGCCAGCTGGGAAGGGGTGCAGTGTTTTTCCGCCGCAAGCGCCTCGATTCGATTGACCAGATCGAGATTGCGCTGGAAGTTCTCGCCCTGAAAGCGCGGTGAATGGCGTCGGAAATCATCCTTCGCCAGATCTTCGAAACGCTTAAACCGGCCCGTCAAAAACCCGCGTCCCAATGGACTATAGGCCACAAAGCCGATCCCAAGCTCCCGGCAGGTCGGCAGCACCTCGTCCTCGGGATCTCGCGACCACAGAGAGTACTCGGTCTGCAATGCTGTGATTGGATGCACCGCATGCGCGCGGCGAAGCGTTTGCGGGCCGGCCTCCGAGAGTCCCAGGTAGCGAACCTTGCCGGTGCGGACGAGGTCCGCCATGGCGCCAACCGTGTCCTCTATCGGCGTTTTGGGATCGACGCGGTGCTGGTAATACACGTCGATACAGTCCACGCCCAGCCGGCGCAGGCTGGCTTCACATGATCTGCGCACGTAGTCCGGCCTGCCGTTCACGCCCCGTAGCTGTGGATCGTCGCCTCGGACGATGCCGAACTTTGTGGCGAGAATCACCTCATCGCGCCGCTCGCGGATCGCACGGGCGACCAGTTCTTCATTCGTAAGCGGGCCGTACACATCGGCGGTGTCGAGAAAGTTCACCCCGAGCTCGAGCGCGCGATGGATCGTGGCAATCGATTCCTGGTCTTCATGTGGCCCGTAAAATTCCGACATGCCCATGCAGCCCAGGCCCAGGGCCGAGACCTCCGGGCCATTGCTTCCGAGCTTGCGCCGTTTCATGGGGATACTCCTTGATTCATAGCTCCTTGAGGTATTCATGTACGAACTGGACCGCCATCGATCCCTCACCGACCGCTGACGCGACCCGCTTGACTGAGCCGGACCTCACATCTCCGGCAGCGAACACACCAGGGCGGCTGGTCTCCAATAAGAAAGGCTGCCGCCGGGCGCTCCAGTGGGAAGAAACCGCCAGAGCCGGGCCGGTCTGGATGAATCCTTGAGGGTCCCTCTCGATTTGCGGAGGCAGCCAGTCGGTTCGCGGCACCGCCCCGATAAAGCAAAACACCGCCGGTGTCTCCACCGTCGACGCTTCCCCGGTCTTGTCATTGACGATTTTAACTGAGCTCAGATACCCGTCCCCGTTCATCTGGCGGATCGTCGTGTTGTAGAGCACCTCGATATTCGTCGTCTGCTTGATTCTCGCGACCAAATAACTGGACATGTCCTTGTACAGACTATCGCCGCGAATCAGAAGCAGCACCTGCCGGGCGTGCTGGGACAGAAAGACCGCTGCCTGGCCCGCCGAGTTCCCGCCCCCAACGAGCAATACCTTTTCACCTCGGCACATCGGCGCTTCAGTCGGGGTGGCAGCGTAGTAGACGCCCTTCCCCTCGAACCGCTCATATCCCTCGACCTCCAGCCGGCGGTAGTCGGCGCCCGTTGCGATCAGTAGGCACTTCGTGGTGACCTTCTCTCCCCCCTCCAGTTCCAACACCGGGTAGACTTGGTCGAACGCCAGGCTGACCACGGGCGTGGGGACGGACAGACGGGCGCCAAACCTGTTGGCCTGTAGGATCGCGCGGTCTGCCAGCTCGCTGCCTGTCACGCCGGTCGGAAACCCGAGATAGTTTTCGATCCGCATGCTGCTCCCGGCCTGCCCCCCGGGTGCAGTGCGCTCCAGCACTACCGTCTGGAGCCCTTCGGACGCTCCGTACACTGCGGCGGCCAGCCCCGCCAGCCCGCCGCCGACCACCACCAGGTCGTAGACCGTCTGCTCCAAAGGCTGGCGGATGCCGATCCGTTCCGCGAGCTCCCGGTTTGAAGGATTGCGCAGAAGCAGCATATGACTGCACGCGACGACGGGCGTATCGGCCTCGGTCACTCCGAACTGTTTGAGCAGCACGTCGACCTGCGGGTCTGTCTCAACGTCCACCCACGTGAAGAGCGCGCGGTTCTTGGCCAGGAAATCGCGGACGCGGAAGGTATCGGCGGAGTAGCGGGAGCCGATGACCCGCAGGCCGGTAAAGTCCGCAGAATCGCGGAGAAGCTGACGCCGGGCGATGAAGGCTTGGAGGATGATGTCGCTGAGGGTCGGGCACTGGTTAAGGGCTTTTCGCAGAGCCTCCGCTCTGACCTCGTACACCTCGATGTTGCCCCGGGCGACCCCGCTGACCACTGCCGGATTGCCGGTGAGGAATGAAACGTCGCCGGTGAATTGGCCCTTGCGATGGATCGTCACGGTCTTCGGCTCATCGCCGGAGTGATCGACGATCTCGACCTCACCGGAGGTCACGATGAAGAATTTGAAGTCGCGGTCGCCAACCGCAAAGAGCGTCTCTCCGTCCCGATACAACTTAGGCGCGGCGCTGGTGCAACGGGCGAGTTCCTTGATTTGGGCCTCGTCAAGCGTCGGAAAAGCGATGGAATGAGGATTATTTTCGGCCATGGCTCGTACTCCTTCTCTAGTTAGCCCTGACAACCACAAGCTTATCGGTCGCGGATTCGGCGCCCCAGACTTCGCCGTGACGCCCCAGCAATTGGCGGACCTTTGCCCCTGGAGTCGGAATCGGGAAGGTCTCAAAGGTCTCTCTTTGTGGGTCGAACCGCACCAATGCATTTGCCTCGAAGTCGCTCAGCCATACCTTGTCCTGGTCGTCGACGTAAAGCGCATACGCTCCGGGCTTGTCGCCTGGGAGGCGCCATTCGCGCCATGAACCACTCGATGGCGTATATCGAGCAACCTGGCCGACGTTCCATTCGCTGACCCAGATATTGCCTTTCGAGTCTGCCCACACTCGGCGGGCGCCCTGCTTGGGCGTGGGCGGATCGATCATCGTGGCCGCGCCGGTCTGCGAGTCAATACGGCCCAGGTAGCTGCCGGCGAGCGAGACAAAATATACCGTGCCATCAGGGGCTGTCGCGATGCCATAGGCCCCCGGTCCTTTTGGTGCATCGAACACCTCGACTTGCCCGCGCTTTGGATCGAGCTTCCCATAGATGCCGGTCTGTCCTGTAAACCAGAGAACACCGCTCCGATCGAATGTCGCGGTGTTCAGGTTCGCGCCTGGCCTGTTCTTAGGCAAGGGAAAAACTTTGATTTCTTCAGTTGCCGGATCCATCCGCACGATCGCATTCAAGCCGCCGTCCGTGACCCACGGCGCGCCGTCAGGTCCCACAATGACGCCATGTGGTCGGGACTTGTCTCCGAGGTTGATTCGGCGAACCTTTCCGGTGACAGGGTCAAGGCGGCCCAATTCGCCGGACCCTTGGGCGACGTACCAAACTGTGCCGTCGGAGGCCGGCGCCACATCATGGGGATGAGAGCCGGCAGGAACAGGATACTCTTGAATGAGAGACTGTTTCGGCTGCGCGTTGAGCAGTGCAGTCGACATCAATAACAGCAAGATACTGATGCCGATCATCTTTCCCATGATCATGCTACTATCACCTCATACTAGATGAAAGAGATGCCTTTTTCGCTCAGTCGTATTCTCCAGCCTCGGAATTCAGTGCGTCGTCCTTCCTTATTTTGCAAAGGCCTGTTGCAGGTTTGCGTTTGCAAGTGCGATCGCGCTGCGCGCAGCCGGGGTGTCCTTGAGTGCATCGAGCATCACGAAATCATGGATGGTGCCTAGATAGCGCACCGCTGTCACTGTCACGCCGGCTTGGCTAAGTTTATGGGCGTACGCCTCGCCCTCATCGCGCAGGACATCGTTCTCATCGGTGATGACGAGGGCCGGCGGCAAGCCCTTGAGCTGATCCACCGACGCCTGCAGTGGGGAGGCTGTCGGCTTCTTCCGTGTAGCCGCATCGGGCGCGTAGGCATTCCAGAACCACTCCATGGCCGGTTTGGTGAGCCATGGACCGTTTGCGAACTCCCGATACGAGGGAGTATCGAAGTTCGCATCCGTCACAGGGTAGAAAAGCACTTGGTAGCTGATCTTCGGACCAGCCCGCTCCTTGGCCATGAGCGCAACCACGGCGGCCATATTCCCGCCCACGCTATCTCCAGCCACGGCAAGGCGAGAGGAGTCGAGATTCAGATCCTTACCGTGCTCGGCTACATACTTCGTGGCGGTGTATGCCTGCTCAATAGCAGTCGGATATTTGGCCTCAGGTGAGGGGGTATAGTTTACGAACACGACGGCAGCGTTTGTCCCCTTGGCGATTTCACGAACGAGACGATCGTGCGTATTCTCGTTGCCCAGGATCCAGCCGCCGCCATGGAAGTACATGATCACCGGCAATGGTCCGCTGCTGTTTTTCGGACGAACGATGCGAAGTGAAATGTCCTGGGCCTGCCCGCCGGTCATTGCCTGGTCTTCTCGAAGAGAAGCCTCGCCGGCTGACCTGGCCGGAATGGTCCGGTTTTCGATCTGAGCCGGCGCCTTGTTCAGGGTATCGGACTGCGCGCTGTCGAGCACCTTGCGCGCCTCTTCAATCGAGAGTTTGTAAATCGGCGGCCCACCCTTGGCGGCAAGCGCCTGAATAAACTGATCAGTATTGGGCTCGAGGGTTCCTCCCGCGGCGAAGGTAGGTAAGGAAAGGAATAAAAGCAACCCCGTCAGGACAGTCGTGATCATTTTCATAGTCCCATCCTTTCTTTTGAACTCTGGGTCTACTCGGCGATGTTACCAGGTTCAGCTCAGAGCCTTCAGGCGCTCCGTCAGCTTGAGGTTCTCCGCATAGTCCACCGGGCAGTCGATGACCACGGGGCGCTCCGCTTGAAACGCCTTCGGCCAGGCAGGGACGAAGCTCGGTGGAATGCGACACTCGTAATCCAACCGCGCCGAAGCTCTCTGCCAGCGCCACCAGGTCCGGATTGCCGAAGTCCACCGCGATCGTGCGGCCGAACCGCACCTGCTGATTCCACCGGATCACGCCGTAGCCTTCATCACGCCAGACCAACACAACCACCGGCACCCCAAGGCGCACTGCTGTCTCTAATTCCTGTACGTTCATGAGAAAGCCGCCGTCGCCGCACACCGTCAGCACTCGTCGTTGCGGGAACGTCAGCTTTGCGGCAATCGCCCCAGGCAGGCCGATCCCCATGCTGGCCAACCCATTGGAGATGAGACATGTGTTGGGAACCTCGCATGGGAACATCCGCCCCATCCATAACTTATGGGCCCCTACATCGCAGATCACCAGATCCTCGGGGGCCAGGGCTGCCCGCAGCTGGGCGATGAGATTCTGAGGGCGCATCGGCCATGTGGCAGGCCCGGCTCCCTCGGCTTCGAATCCGGCGAGGATACGCTCGCGCTCTCGCTTGGCCCAATCAGGGGGGAACGGTGACAGACCAGCACCGATCTGCTCCAGAGAAATAGCCAGATCACCAAGCACGCCGACTTCGACGATATAGTGCGCGTCCACTTCGGCCGGCGATAAATCGACGTGCACGACACGCTTGTCTCGGTTGGGATTCCAGTAACACGGCGCGTACTCGACGAAGTCGTAGCCCACCGCAATCACGACGTCCGCCTGCTCCATCGCGAGCGCCGGGTAGTCGCGCAACCGCAAGCCAATGGTATAGAGCGACAAGGGATCGCCGTCGGGCACGATGCCCTTGCCCATAAAGGTGTGCAGGACAGGAATATTCAGAGTCCGGGCAAACCGCCGCACAGCCTCGTGCGCCTGGCGCCGCACGACACCGTTACCCGCAAGAATCAGGGGCCGGCGGGCTCCTTGGATTGCGTGAATCGCCCGCGTCACCTGCGCGGTCAGCGGTTCAGGGACGGAAGGGGCCTGGACGCGTAGCGGCGTTTCGTCGGCACGGGCGCCGACCGGCATGGCGGCCACGTCCTCCGACACTTCCACGTGGGTCGCGCCCGGCTTTTCTGTCTGCGCCACCTTGAAGGCTTTCCGGACGACCTCCGGAATGATGGATACCCTGGAGACCTGTGCCTGCCATTTCGTGACGGGCTTGAACATCCCCATCACGTCAACGTACTGGTGTGACTCCTTGTGCATCCGATCAAGAGATACCTGTCCAGTGATGGCGACGAGAGGCACACGATCCAGATTTGCATCTGCGACACCGGTTAACAAGTTCGTCGCGCCGGGTCCCAGGGTGGCCAGGCAGATACCGGCCTTCCCGGTGAGCCGTCCGTACACGTCGGCCATGAAGGCAGCGCCCTGCTCATGTCTTGTCGTGATAAACTTGATGGAACTATCAAACAGCGCATTCATGATGTCGAGGTTCTCTTCGCCCGGCACACCGAATATGTACTCGACATCTTCATTCTCCAGGCACTTCACGAACAGCTCAGCGGCTTTCATCACGCGTTCATTTTCGTTCGGTCGAGCAGCCGCACCAGGCCAATGAAATCCTCGTCCTTCCAGCCGGCCGCGATGCCGCGGTCGTAGGCCTTTTTGAGTTGCTCGGTTTGTTCAAGCGGCACGAAGAGATCCGCTGCGGTTTCCAACGCCAGGCGAAGGTCTTTCGCCATGTGTTTGATGGAAAACTGTGCGGTGTAATCTCGCCCGCGGAGCTTGGGTTCTTTCAGCTCGGACAGCCCGGAACGGGCAACATTCTGGGCCAGGGCGTGGAAATAGACGTCGTCCGGAATATCGGCGGCCCGGCACAACGTCAAACTCTCGCATAAGCTTTGGGCGACACCGGCGATGTTCAGGTTCATGGCGAGCTTGAGGGATGAAGCGGAACCCAGCGGCCCAATGTGGAGGATGGCCCTCGACAGGCGGTTGAGAATTGGACGCGCCTTTTCGATCACCTTCGGATCGCCACCCAGATAAAAAACCGTCTGGCGCTGTTCTGCTGCAGGCTTGCTGCCGGTGAAGGGCGCCTCCACATACCACGCGCCCATTTGCTGCACCTGTTCGGCAAAGAGCCGCGTCCATTTAGCGGAAATCGTGCTTGACTGGATCACCAGGCGCCCTGGGCCAAGCTTGGATTGTATCTGATCAAGGACGGACTGCACGGCAGCGGGGTCGGCGACGACTATGAAGATTGCCTCCGCTCCGTCCACGGCCTCATGAATGGACGCATGGAAGTTGGGAAAATCCTTTGGCGTCCGGTTCCAGCACCGCACCTCATGCCCGTCCGCGATCAGATTTTTTGCCCAGGCGCTGCCGATGATCCCCAAGCCTAGAATCGCGATGTTCATGGGTCCGTTCGGCTCAGCCTTCTGGCCTCTTCGCCGGCGGCTTAGGAGGGGAAGAGGGGAGCAAGGCGCGCGCCGGAACCGGCGACACGCGTCTCCAGCGATAACTGCCCCCGATGCCCGGCGGGATCTTGGTTCGCGTGCCGACTCGAGTGTACCACCACCGTCCTACCGCGCGGGTGCCATCTTCCGATAGCACAATGTCAAATTTCCCATCGTGATCGTTCCCGGGCTGTTGCCAGGTCCCGGTCCAGCGATTGCCCGCGAATCCTGTGGTCGTGATTCGCCCGCCCTGCCAGGTATAGGTTCCGTGACCCTGCATATCGAGATGCGCTCGATAGGTCCTATCCTCTTCCTCGACTTCCCATTCCCCGCTTAGATCAATGCCGTTCGGTACGGACGATGCTGTTCTGGCCGATTCTGTTTCCGGTTCCACGGGGGGCGCCTGAAGGGATTCGTGCCAGCTCACCAACAACCATTGCACCCTTACGGCGCTCCAGCACTCCGGTATCACGCAAGGCGAGGACTATGGGTCGCTGTCCTTCATCACTCCCTTCAGGACGATTGTAGTTGAGCTCCATCGCAAACCACGCGACATCTCCATGCTGCCAGACGTGAAGGTCGGTAATGGTGATGTCCAGCCGTTCGGCCGCATCGAATTCCTCCTGCATCGCCTCTGCGACTTCCTTCCAACCGACATATTTCCGGCCGCCTATCGAGTACACAACCAGATCCGGGTCTTTTGCCATGTACTTTTCCAGGGATGCCAGGTCCTTCTCGGCATTAGCCCGAATCACAGCACGCAGCACGGCTTCGGGGGTTTCAGGATTTTGACGATTTACCGGCCAGCAACGAGAAGGGGAGAACGAGCAGTGCCAGCAGCCACAGCCATTTCATTCGAAACGGCATCCTGGCCTCAGCAGGCGTCCGCAATGCTGACGGTAACCAACGTCTCCACATTCAAACGCTGCTCACACAGCCTGCGATGCAGCTCAAACGGCTTGGGTTTCCCATTCAGCGCAAAGCGACATGCTGATCGGCCTTCGCATCTTCCACGTGCGGAGCCACTGTTTCGGGAATGGCTGTCTTCTTAGAGCTCTTCAAAATTATATCGCCCTTTTTCAACGTCTGTATGGACTGGAGCGTTGGATTGCTCGGCGACCACAGTGGCTCGTCCGGTCTCGGCCAAGCGGGATTCGGACCTTGAAGTTGTCCTTGCGCTGGACTCTCGTTTTCGAAATAGGGTCCGACCGCCTGAGCGGGTGACGCTGTCCAGATCATAGACACAGCGACCAGTAAAATAAAGAAGACCATACTGAATATCTTTTTGGAACTCGCTATCTTCTCCATAAATTAGCTCCTTTACCCAGATACGCATCTTTGTGTGGTTTGTGTTCCTGCGTCTAGGTAAAGCAAGCGTTGTTCCAGAAGTTATCATGCGATGCTAGCGTGCTAAGCATATGAAAGATTTTAGGATTACGTTACATCGGCGTGACGATCATCCGAGGAGGCTGTATCGGTGCCGATACGCGATGCCGTTATCCGGGCAGCTGCCGAAATGTCGGCAGGCAGCCGCCTAGATAGGCTGAATTTTTCAGAGGCAGGTTGTGTACAGCTACTAGTACACGCTGGAATAGCAAACAGGAGGAACGAAATGGAAAGGGTATTTGGAGGAAGACCGCGAAGGACTATGCGCATCATGAAGCCGAACTGTTTAGAAGACGGAGAACTTAAAATACCGGGTGGGATTTTTCTTCACGTCCGCCAGCAGGGTCTCCACCTCCGTTAAGACCTTGTCGGCGCGCTGATACAGATTGTCCTGGGTCACGAGTTTGCCCAAAGTGCCATCACCCCGCTCCACTTTGGAAATAAGCCCTTCACCCTTGGCGGTCAGCCGGTCCAGTCGCTGATATAGCGCGGGGTCGCGGGCCAGCCGGCCCAGGCTTCCGTCCGGATTGTTCAGAACGACGGTAAGTTGTTGAAGTCCATCAAGCGCGGCATTCGCGCGGTCATAGAAGGCCCGGTCGGTGACGAGTTTCCCGAGGGTCCCCTCGCCTCGTTCGATCTTCGTGAGGAGTTGGGACGTTTGATCGGAAATCGCCGCGATCTTCTCGATGAGCTCCGTCGAGTGGTTGTAGAGATCGGCGCTGGCCACGAGTTTGCCCGCCGTCCCCTTTCCCTCTCGAAGCCCGGTGAGCACCGCTTGGAGGTCCTGTAAGGTCTGGTTCACCGTCGTCAGAGTGGCACCGGCGTTGCCGGCGAAACTCGACAAGTCGGCATCGCCCCGGCCTGATAGCACCGAGCCGACGGGTAACACCGGTTGGCGGGGGCTGCCGGGAAGAACTTCAAGATATTTATCGCCTAACAGGCCCATGGGGCGAACCACGACGGCCGCATCCTGGCGGAGCAGGGGCCTGACCTCTCGAGCCACGGTGAAATCCAAGTCCACCTTGCCTCGTTCTCCATCAATCGTGATCCGTTTCACATTGCCGACAGCCACGCCGCTCATGCGAACAGGGGCGCCGACCTTCAATCCCTGGCTGTCATCGAGCTCGGCGCGCAGGGGAGTGCGATTGGTAAACAGGCCGAGGCCTTCATCCAAGTTCAGAATGGCCGCGAGGACGCCGACAACGGCCAGCACGATGACGAGACCCACCTTGAGCTGAGACCAGCTTCTGGATTCCGGACGTCTCTCACCTCGGTAGTTCCTTCAATTTTTCGGGGGCAATCCCAAAATTTTCGTCTTTGTGCGCAAGACAGGCAGTCGTTGTCAATATTGCCTCAGGGTGCAGGAAGGCCTGGATACGCTGGTCCGTAGAAGCCTTCAGCTCGTCGAGGGTGCCGTGAAAGACTTCCTCGCCGAGTTGAATCATAATCAAGTGATCGGCCACGCGATATGCCGTCTCGATATCGTGGGTTACAACGATCTGTGTCACATGCTCCTTGGTGTGCAGCCGACAGATGAGCTCCTTGATAATGTAGGTGTTGACCGGGTCCAATCCGGCCGTGGGCTCGTCGAACAGGATGACTTCCGGGCCGCTGGCCAGCGCCCGGGCGATCGCCACCCGCTTTTTCATGCCGCCGCTGAGTTCGGCCGGCATATGATCGACAATATCATCAAGGCCCACAAACCGAAGGCTCTCCATCACCTTCAGCTCGATCGTTTCTTCGTCCAGAAGACCCTGCTCCCACAGGCGGTAGCCGACGTTCTCGCCGACGCTTAGTGAATCAAAAAGGGCAGAGCCCTGAAATACCAAAGCCATCTTGGCCCGTATGGGGACCATTTCTTCTTCCTCAAGCCTGGTGATGTCCTGACCGTCGATGAGGATTTGGCCGGAGTCCGGACGGATGAGGCCCAGGATCAGACGAAGAGTGGTGGTCTTCCCGGACCCGCTGCCCCCGACGATGACCATCGTGTTAGCGGGCAACACCTTCATCGAGATGTTTTTTAAGATCTGGCGGTCGTCGATGCTCAGCGAAACGTTCTTAAATTCGATCATTGCGCTACAACCTCAACCTCGCTCATGATCCACGGTACACCACAGGATCTACCGTCAGCCCAAATAAATAAACAGCTTGGTCATGAAAAAATCCGACATCAGGATCAGGATTGACGACGTCACCATGGCTTGTGTGGTGGAGCGTCCCACGCCCACGGTTCCACCCGTGGTCGTCAGCCCCGCATAACAACCGACCATACAAATGATGTACCCGAAGACCAGCGGCTTGATCACGCCATAGACAAGATCCGTCGGGCGAAGGGCCTCGAACGCCCAGGTCCAATAAAAAAACGAGTCGATACTCAGATACAGACGAGCGATCAGATAGCCGCCCGCCATGGCGATCCCGTCCGTGATGATCGTCAGGACCGGCACCATCAGCAGCGTTGCCACCAAGCGCGGGGTCACCAGCTTCTTAATCGGATCCGTCCCCTCGGCCCGCAAGGCATCGATCTGCTCGGTGACCTGCATGGAGGCTAGTTCGGAAGCGATCCCGGTGCCGACGCGGCCGGCGAGCATCAGCGCCGCCAGCACTGGGCCGAGTTCGCGGACCACGGAGGTACTGACCAGCCGAGAGACATAGGGCACTGCGCCAAACGGTTGGAGCTGGATCGCTCCTTGCAGCGTGAGTACCATGCCGGTGAACAGGCCGGTCAGCGCCAAAATGAACAGCGAGCCGACCCCAATGTGGTCCATGTAATAGAAGGTTTCCTGCACGTATGAGGGCTTGCGAAAGATTCCCGCGACGGCGAGCCAGGTCAGATGCGCGAACTGTTGGGTTGTAAAGACATACCCTTTGAGCAGATCTTCGATGCGGATGATGGCAGCAGCCACGTGCGCCTCACGATTGGGGAGCGATTATAGCATTTTGTTTACTGGCGAGAATCAATATTGGTTTGGGTCTGGCAGGATATTGTTAGCCTGATCGCGGTCCGCGTCCCGGCCGACCCGGGCCATTGCCGTTGTGTGTGCTCCCTCTAAAATCACCGCGTGGACCGTCAGATCCCCGACGGCCAAACTGCGGAGGCACACTGCGCGGGCCGTCAGCCTGCCCACGATTAAATCGGGGTGGGACAGCTTGTGAACCGTCTGGTGCCCGGCGGCCAAACTGGGGAGGCATACCTCGCGGACCGTCAGCCTGCCCACGATTAAACCGCGGCGGGACAGCTTGCTGTGGGATAGCTTGCGAAACGTCCGGCAGCCGCCGATTAAACTGCGGTGGAATAGCTTGCGGAAGCACACTTCGCGGAGCGTCAGGCTGCCGGCGATTAAAACGCGGTGGCATAGGTTGCGGTGGGGTAGCTTGCAAAACGTCCGGCAGCCCCCGATTAAACTGCGGCGGGATAGCTTGCGGCGGAGCAATTCTATTCGGCTCACTGCGCCATGGTAAGCGCGGACCTGAATGCCGTGGGCCCGGGAAGACGGGGCCGTTTCGCGGGACAAATTGCGGGGGCAACGGTCCGAGTCTTCTCGGCGGTGGACCAAAGGGAATGGAATGGCGCCGATGGGGATGGATGAAAGCCCGCGGCGGTACGACGATTGCGGGCCTGGCCCACCAGGGGTATACCCAAAACGGCCGCCAGGACCACACGCTGATCACGGGATCCCAGTATGGCGTGTAGTAGTAGCGGTCAATGACAACCGGCGGTTCGGGATAGGGATACCGGGGCGTCTTCCGCAGGAGGCACCTCGGCCTGTGCTGACTGCGGTGGCGCCGCCCCAGCCGCCCGCCACACAGTCAAGGTCTTTACCTCGAGGACAGGATACGCAACGGCTGCCTGACTGGGATCCGGAACTGCAGAGCCCGCGACTTCGCCTACAACGGTGACTCGCGTGCCCGGCGGTATCCCGACAGGATTGAGGCCGGCTTTCTGAAATGCCAAAAATCGGCCCTGAGTCAACGCCTCATTCGTCTGAGGTTCCTGTCCTTCGCCAAGGGGCAATTGCATGACCTCGATTTGAGTCGTATCGTAGTATTGGCGCGCAGCGATGACCTTGCCGCCTACCACGATCTCTTGACCTTGATACGCCTCCGGGTTGGCGGAAATCTCTGCAAACGTCGCCGAGCTGTGAATCTGAGAAGTCTCCTCCTGAGTCACACCGGCATCCTCAGCATAGACGGGGAGCAAGTCTGCCGCGCAGTAAAGTAGAAACATAAAGCGGATGGCTGGGAGTTTCATCGCCTTATCTCCTCTATGTTACCTTACTCCGATCGTGAGTATTCACTTTTCCCCTGGCCGTCCAAAGGAATACCCCTCAAAGAAGACATAAAGATCATGGTGTCCTCCGGGTGGCAGGCTACCGACATACCGGCGATCCAAGTCCCATCGTTGGTGTAGCTGGTTATTGAGCTCTTCCAGCTTTCGTTGCTGCTCGGGGTGCAGCTTCACTTTCAGGGTCTCCATCGTCCGAGTCACGGTCGTCTCAACCTGAGGCTGTTGCGCTATGCGCAGCCGGAGTAGTTCTCTCTCCGCTTGGGAAAGGATGGGCTCAATCGCCTGCTGCTGTTCAGGAGACAAATGAAGTTCGCGGGTGAGATGCTTCATTACCCGGGGCTTGAGCCCGGACAGGCCCTGCTGCCACTTCAGCTGTTGCTTGTAATCATCATACGCAGTAGTCACGACATTGCCGACAAGCAGGCCGCACACAAACACGACCGCGATCCCGCTCCATATGCGCCAGCGTTTGGCGGGTATGTTATTCTGGGCGTCGCTCATGAGCGTCTCATAGCAGGATCGGGTCCACGGTCGTCTCGCTAAAGAAACTCGCGAAGGGCTGATCGAGCTCCTCAACGTTCCAGGCCATCACGGATCCAACAACCACCACCGAGACGAAAACAACGACCGTCGCGGCGCGCCAGACAAGCCCGGGAAGCTCGGCCGTCGCGCGCGCCGCGCGTGCTTGCCGGCGAACGTCGCGCATGACCGAGTAGGACCAGTTCGGTGAAAACTCCGGTGGGTCCTGTAGCTGATGCGCCCGCCCCAGTGCCCGCTCGAGCCGCTCAATACGTTCCTCGGATGGTGTCATGCCGTCTCCCCCAATAGTTTCTCCAACACGTTGCGGAGCTGTCGACGAGCCCGGTGCGCTCGGACCTTCACGTTGATCATGCTCCAACCCAGGCGCTCCGCGGCCTCGCGCACGGAGCAACCCTCGAGATGAACAAGGGTGACGACCATGCGATTTTCAGGTGAGAGCTGCGCCAACGCTGTCTGTAACAGCTCCGCTGTCTCCCGTTGTCGTACGAGTTGGTCAAAACGCTCCTCAGATTCCGCCGCCAGGAGTCGCTCAGCCGACTGTTGATGTTCATCCTCGAACCCGCCCAAGGATACTTCCTTGCGGGACGCCGCCGTTCGCCACGCATCGTAACAACTCCGCAGCGCGATCCGCGCCAACCAATGCTCGAACGGCACCCGAAACGAATAGGTGGACAAAGAAGTATAGGCCCGGACAAATGCTTCATGCGCCACTTCCTCGACCATGTCGCGTCGAACATGGCCCGCCACGATGCGACTGACGTGTCGTTTGTAGCGTTTAATCAGCTCCTCAAAGAGATCTACCTCTCCGGCCAGGATTCGAGGGATAATTTCTTCATCCGGAGGTCCCTCAGTCCCTCGGGGGTCCGCCTCACTCAAAAAACGTCCCCAAAGCTTAAGTCGGAAGAATATCGCAGAAGGTTACATGGCTTCTGTAACCTCACCGCCCCTTGCTCCGACTTATACTCATGACGAGGTACGCTCCGGCCTTGCCGATATTTTCGATCGTGGATTGTAACCTGGTTTTATGACTGAGGCTAAGAAAGAAAACATGCATGAGTCCAGGCGTTTTGCCGTACTGCTGAAGCGCGGCGGGATGGCGCTGCTGGCGGTCTGTCTCCTTGCGATCGGCGCCTATGTCCTGTTCACGAAGGCAGGGGAGGCGCAGCAGCGCACGGCCAAGCAGGCACCCGCATCCACCGCCCGCGCCGTGCCTGTGGTGGCGGTGGGCGCGAAGACGGGTGACATCGAGATTTATCTCATGGGGCTCGGGTCGGTGACGCCGCTCAACACGGTGACAGTGAAGAGCCGCGTGGACGGGCAACTGATGAAGGTCCTGTTTCGCGAAGGTCAGATCGTCCAGAAAGGGGAGGTCCTGGCGGAAATCGACCCGCGGCCATTCCAGGTGCAATTGACCCAGGTCCAGGGGCAAATGGCGCGTGATCAGGCTCAGATGAAGAATGCCCGGATTGACCTCGAGCGCTACAAGGATCTGTACAAACAGGAAATGATCGCGAAGCAGCAACTGGATACCCAGGAGTCACTGGTGCGTCAATATGAGGGCGTCCTCGAAACCGATCAGGGCCTGATCGACAATGCCAAGCTGCAGCTGACTTACTCCCGGGTGACGGCGCCGATCACCGGGCGGATCGGCTTGCGCCTGGTCGATGCCGGCAACATCGTGCATGCGAATGATGCCAATGGACTGCTGGTGATCACGCAGCTTCAGCCTATTACCGTTGTCTTCTCGATCGCGGAGGATAGTCTGCCTCCGGTGCTCGAAAAGCTCAAAAGCGGAGAGCGCCTGCCGGTCGACGTATTTGATCGCGAGCAAAAGAAACAGCTCGCTACCGGGTCATTGCTCACGGTCGATAACCAGATCGATTCAAATACGGGCACTGTGCGCCTCAAGGCGATCTTTCCCAACGAGAACAATGAACTCTTCCCCAACCAGTTCGTCAATGCCCGCCTGCTCCTGGACGTCAAACGCGGTGCCACGCTGATTCCAACCGCAGCGATTCAACGAGGTTCGCAGGGAACCTTTGTCTATGTGGTGAACGCCGACCTATCGGTCGGCGTGCGTCCCGTGACTGTTGGGGTCATGCAGGGCGAACAAGCGTCTATCGACAAGGGCCTGTCTGCGGATGAGCGCGTCGTCGTGGATGGCACGGAGAAGCTGCGGGAGGGCAGCAAGGTCGAGATTCGCAGTCCCAGCGACCAGACGCCGAAAGCGACTCGATTGTGAATCCATCGCGTATTTTTATTTTGCGGCCGGTGGCGACTGTTCTCTTGATGGCGGCTATTCTGCTCGCCGGGGCTGTCGCGTACCGCCAGTTGCCGGTCTCCGCGCTCCCGCAAGTCGATTACCCCACGATCCAGGTCCTCACCTTTTACCCGGGAGCGAGTCCAGAAGTTATGGCGTCCTCTGTGACGGCCCCGCTGGAACGTCAGTTCGGGCAGATGCCGGGTTTAAAACAGATGACGTCGACGAGTTCCGGCGGAAGTTCCGTCATCACCCTGCAGTTCACTCTGGAACTCAGTCTCGATGTGGCAGAACAACAGGTTCAGGCGGCGATCAACGCCGGCGCCACTTTCTTGCCGCGCGATCTGCCGAATCCTCCCGTCTACAGCAAGGTCAATCCGGCCGATGCGCCGATCCTGACATTGGCATTGACGTCCGACACGCTTCCCCTGCCGCAAGTTGAAGACCTGGCCGATACCCGCTTCGCGCAAAAGATTTCCCAACTCTCCGGGGTGGGGCTGGTCAGCATCAGCGGCGGGCAGAGGCCGGCTGTCCGCATCCAGGCCAACCCAATGGCCTTGGCCGCGTATGATCTCACACTTGAGGATCTGCGGGTGGTTATCGCCGCGGCGAATGTCAATCAGGCCAAAGGGGGCTTCGATGGGCCGCGACGGGCCTCGATCATCGGAGCGAACGATCAGTTGCTCGCTAGCGGCGACTACCGCCCCTTGGTTGTGACGTACCGGAATGGGGCGCCCGTCCGGTTGTCCGACGTCGCCGATGTCATTGATGGGGCCGAGAATGTAAAGCAGGCGGCCTGGATGAACGACAGGCCCGCAGTGATCGTCAATATCCAGCGTCAGCCCGGAGCCAATGTCATTGAAGTCGCTGATCGCATCAAGAAGTTGCTTCCGCAACTCCAGAGTGCGTTGCCGTCATCTGTCGAAGTCTCCGTGCTGACCGATCGCACGACGACGATTCGCGGGTCTGTGAAAGACGTGCAGTTTGAGTTGATGCTGGCAGTCGCCCTGGTGGTCATGGTGATTTTTTTGTTTCTTCGTACGCTGTCCGCTACGGTCATCCCCGCCGCCGCGGTCCCGTTGTCTCTGGTCGGCGCCTTCGGCGCCATGTATCTGCTCGGCTTCAGCCTCAACAATCTGACCCTCATGGCTCTGACCATTTCGACCGGCTTTGTGGTCGACGATGCGATCGTGATGATCGAAAACATTTCCCGGTACATTGAAGCGGGCGACTCCCCCTTGGAGGCCGCGCTCAAAGGTTCCAAGCAGATTGCTTTTACGATCCTGTCCTTGACCATCTCGCTGATCGCCGTGCTGATTCCGCTGCTATTTATGGGGGACGTGGTAGGACGGTTGTTCAGGGAATTCGCCATTACGCTCGGCGTGACCATTCTCATCTCGGCGGCAGTGTCCTTGACGTTGACTCCGATGATGAGCGCGAGACTGCTTCGGCATATCCCCGAGAAGCAACAAGGAAGTTTCTACCGCGTCTCGCAGCGTGCCTTTGATCGAACAATTGAGGCCTATGGCACGACTCTGCGGTGGGTGCTCGGCCATCAGACCGCGACGCTGGTGGTGGCAATAGCGACGTTGATCCTGACGGTGGTGCTTTACATCATTATCCCCAAAGGCTTCTTCCCGGTTCAGGATACCGGGGTCATCTTGGGGATCTCAGAAGCGCCGCAATCGATTTCGTTTGCCGCCATGGCGACCCAGCAGCAGGCCCTCGCGAAGGTGATCCTGAACGATCCGGCGGTCGAAAGCGTCTCATCCTTCATCGGAGTGGATGGCACCAACACCACCTTGAACAGCGGCCGTTTTCTCATTAACTTGAAGTCGCTGGCGGAACGTAAAATCAGTGCCGGCCAGATTATCCACCGCCTGCAACTCGAGTTGGGAAAAGTCGAAGGGATCCTGCTCTATCTACAGCCTGTGCAGGATCTCACCGTGGAAGACCGCGTAAGCCGCACCCAGTTTCAGTACAGCCTCGAAGATCCGGACCCCAAGGAGCTCAATGCGTGGGCCCCAAAGTTTGTGGAGAGTCTGAAAAAGCTGCCGGAACTGCGCGACGTGGGCAGCGATCAACAAGATCAAGGCCTGCAGTCCTTCCTGCGGATCGATCGCAGTACCGCGTCACGACTGGGGATCACGCCACAGATGGTCGATGACACCCTTTACGATGCATTCGGCCAACGGATCGTATCCACGATTTTCACTCAACTGAACCAGTATCGCGTCGTCCTGGAGGTGAAACCCGACTTTCAGCAGGGTCCTCAAGCATTGCAGGCCCTCTATGTCCGCGCCTCAAATGGCGGGCAAGTTCCCTTGAGCGCGTTCACGGAGGTCGTGGAGACGACGGCCCCCCTCGTGATCAGCCACCAGGGGCAATTTCCCGCTGTGACAATCTCATTTAACTTAGCGCCGGGGACATCCCTCGGAGAAGCTGTACGCGCCGTCGAAGCGGCCGCGCAACAGCAGAACATGCCGGCCAGCATTCGGGGCAGCTTTCAGGGCAGCGCGCAAGCCTTCCAGGCTTCGCTCGGCAATCAGCCGCTGCTGATCCTGGCGGCCCTATTGACGGTCTATATTGTGCTCGGCGTCCTCTACGAGAGTTACATTCATCCTCTGACGATTCTGTCCACGCTGCCCTCCGCCGGCGTAGGGGCGCTCCTCGCGCTTCTGATGTCACGGATGGAGCTCAACGTCATTGGGCTGATCGGTATTATTCTGCTGATCGGGATCGTCAAGAAAAACGCCATCATGATGATCGATTTCGCGCTCGAGGCCGAGCGCAAGGAGGGCAAGCGTCCCGTGGACGCGATCTATGAAGCCTGTTTGCTCCGATTCCGGCCCATCATGATGACGACGATGGCTGCGTTGCTCGGCGCGCTGCCTCTCGCGCTGAGCACGGGAGTTGGGTCGGAGCTGCGCCGGCCTCTCGGCATCGCCATTGTCGGGGGATTGATCCTGAGCCAGATGTTGACCCTGTATACGACGCCGGTGGTCTATCTTGCATTCGATCGATTGGCAAAGCGTGTAGCTGAGCGCAGAGCCGCGGTATGGGGACAGGCAGCGTTACCACCCACCGAGGTCCCGCGGTGAAGAGTTAGTGAATATCTCAGCGCCGTTCATACGTCGGCCGGTCGGCACTGCTCTTCTGACGATTGCAGTGGCGCTGGTGGGGGCAGTCGCCTTTCGTTTACTTCCTGTCGCAGCCTTGCCGCAGGTGGATTTTCCCACGATCTCGGTCTCGGCCAACCTGCCGGGCGCCAGCCCGGAAACCATGGCGACGTCCGTAGCGGCCCCCCTTGAACGCCAGTTTGGGCGCATTGCAGGCGTGACCGAAATGAGCTCCACGAGCTACTTAGGTTCCACCAGCATCGTCCTGCAGTTTGATTTAGATCGAGATATTAATGGCGCCGCCCGGGACGTGCAAGCGGCGATCAATGCGGCGCGAAGCTACCTGCCCATCGCGCTCCCGAACAACCCGACCTATCGCAAGGTCAATCCGGCCGACGCACCCATATTCATTCTAGCGCTGACTTCCGATACCAAGAGCCGCGGTCAGATGTATGACGCCGCCTCCAGCATTCTTCAGCAGAAGCTCTCGCAAATTGAGGGTGTTGGGCAGGTGATCGTGGGCGGCGGCTCCCTGCCGGCGGTCCGCGTGGAGCTGAACCCGATGGCGTTGAACAAGTACGGAATCGGACTCGGAGACGTGCGGCGGGTCCTGAGCAGCACCAATGTGAACCGCCCGAAAGGCCAGGTCGCCGATGGGCCAGAACGTGGGAGATCCAAACAAATGACCAGCTCCACAAGGCTGATGACTACGTCCCACTGATCGTTTCATACAGGGAAGGCGCGGCGGTGCGGCTGTCGGATGTCGCCAAGGTCGAAGACTCCGTCGAAGATCTGCGCTCCACGGGAATGGCCAATGGGAAACCAGCGGTCCTCGTGATCATCTTCCGCCAGCCGGGGGCGAATATCATCGAGACCGTCGATCGTATCCGCGAGGTGCTTCCGCAGTTGGAAGCATCTATTCCCGCGGCGATCACGCTGTCGATCACACTGGATCGGACCCCCACGATTCGCGCATCCCTGCATCACGTCGAGCTGACGCTCCTCGTTTCAGTCACGCTGGTGATTCTCGTGGTGTTCGCCTTTCTGCGAAATGTTCGGGCCACGATCATCCCCAGTGTGGCGGTACCAGTCTCCCTCATCGGGACGTTCGGGGTCATGTATTTGTGTGGGTACAGCCTCGACAACCTGTCGCTCATGGCGCTGACCATCGCGACTGGCTTTGTTGTGGATGACGCCATCGTCGTGCTCGAGAACATCAGGCGGTACGGTGAAAAGGGGGTCCCTGCGATGGAGGCCGCTTTGCGCGGGGCGAAGGAGATCGCCTTTACGGTCGTCTCGATGAGCCTCTCGCTGGTGGCGGTGTTCATTCCGATCCTGTTGATGGGTGGGATTGTCGGGCGCCTGTTCCGCGAGTTCGCGGTCACGTTGTCGGTCGCCATCGTTCTTTCACTTGTCCTGTCGTTGACCACGACGCCGATGATGTGCGCGATTTTTTTGAAGCCGGAGAAAGCAAGCGGCCACGGGCTGTTTTATAGGTGGAGTGAGCGGTTCTTTAATGGGATGTTGTCCCGCTACAAGACGACGTTGTCCTGGGCCTTGGGACATCCACGCTTCATGCTGACCCTGACACTTTGCACTGTGGCACTCAATATCTATCTGTTTATCATTGTCCCGAAAGGCTTCTTCCCCCAGCAAGATACCGGACGTCTGATGGGCGCGATTCAGGGAGCGCAGGATACCTCTTTTCAGGCGATGCGCCAGAAGCTGACCGAGGTGATGGAGATCATCAGGCAGGATCCTGCCGTGGAAACCGTCACGGGCTTTAGCGGCGGAGGCGGAGGGGGAACCACCACCAATACGGGGCGCATGTTCATCGGGCTGAAGCCGCTCGAGGAACGGAAGCTGAGCGCGGATGAGGTGATTGCAAGACTGCGCGGAAAACTCGCCAAAGTGCCGGGCGCGCCGACATTTCTCCAGGCGGCCCAGGATGTTCGTATTGGCGGCAGGCGGAGCAATGCGCAATATGAATACACGCTTCAAGGAGACGACTTGACGGAACTCAATACCTGGTCGCCGCGCGTGGAGCAGAAGCTCCGGACGTTACCGCAACTGGCCGACCTCAGCAGCGATCAACAAGACAGAGGCCTTCAGTCCTCGCTCACGATTGACCGCACCACGGCCTCCCGGTTAGGCATCAGCCCGCAGCTCATTGACGACACGCTCTATGACGCGTTCGGCCAACGACAGGTCTCGATCACCTACACGTCTTTAAACCAGTATCACGTCGTGATGGAAGTCGAGCCACGGTTTAGGCAACGCTTGGACGCATTGCAGGACATATATGTGCGTTCTCCCAATGGGACGCAGGTGCCGCTGAGCACCTTTGCGCATTACGAACAAACTGCGACCGCGCTATCGGTGAACCATCAGGGGCAGTTTCCAGCCGTGACAATCTCGTTCAACTTAGTGCCCGGGTTTGCGCTCGGCGAGGCGGTGAAGGCGATTGAAACGGCCACCCAACAGATCGGCTTGCCCGCCAGCATCCGCGGCAGCTTGCAGGGGACGGCGCAGGCGTTTCAAGCCTCGCTGGCTAATCAACCGCTCCTGATTCTGGCGGCGCTGGTGACGGTGTACATAGTGCTCGGCATCCTGTACGAGAGCTATATCCACCCCATCACCATCCTGTCCACATTGCCTTCGGCCGGGGTAGGCGCAATTCTCGCGCTCATGCTCTTTCACATAGAGCTGAGCATCATCGCGCTGATCGGCATTTTATTACTGATCGGCATTGTGAAGAAAAACGCCATCATGATGATCGATTTTGCGCTCGAGGCTGAACGCACAATGGGAATGAACTCGGCCGATGCGATCTACGAGGCCTGCGTACTTCGATTCCGGCCGATCATGATGACGACCATGGCGGCCCTGCTGGGCGCCTTGCCGCTGGCGGTCGGCACAGGAATCGGATCAGAGCTTCGCCGGCCGTTGGGCATTGCGATCGTCGGAGGCCTGATCGTGAGCCAGATGCTGACGCTCTACACGACGCCGGTGGTATACCTGTATCTCGACGGTTTGCGACTAAAATTTGAACGCATGCGCGCCCGAGGTGTGCGGCAGACGGCTGCACGCGGATGATCGTCAAAGGGTCGCGCCGCGAGCGTATTATATGCAGTCAACATAGAAAGGAGGACAACGCTATGGCAGGAGGTAGTAAATAGAATTAGATGAATTGACCAGGGCCAGTATATTCTTGCTTCACAATGGATCTTAAGCCCCACCTGATTGAAGAACTGGTCCGGATTGTGGGCCCGGAACGTTTTTCAATGGAGCCGGCCGTCCGCGACCGTTGGGCGCGGACCACACTGCCGCAAGAAGGAGCAAGACCGGTGGCTGTGATTCAGCCAACCAGCCGTGAAGAGGTCCAACAGATTGTCCGCCTGTCAGCTGCCAATACACTTCCTGTGTATCCGATCAGTACCGGTAAGAATTGGGGATATGGCGATGCCTGCGCCCCTATTCCGGATTGCCTCCTGATCGATCTTTCGAGAATGAACCGGATCCTGGAAGTGAATATTGAGTTGGCGTATGCCGTACTAGAGCCCGGCGTGACCCAGGGTCAACTGTTCACGTATCTTGAAAAAACTCAGACCCCTCTCATGATGGACTGCACCGGCGCCGGACCGGACACCAGCCTGATCGGCAACACGCTCGAACGCGGCTTTGG
This sequence comes from Nitrospirota bacterium, assembly GCA_963788195.1. Lineage (GTDB taxonomy): Bacteria > Nitrospirota > Nitrospiria > Nitrospirales > NS-4 > NS-11. The sequence goes on along the minus strand of CAWBGA010000017.1, from coordinate 563,256 downwards.
CCATAGTTCCTACGGCGATCGTTTTGCCTGCAGCTGCAACTATGAGGTGGTCCTTCCAGACGGCTCGCTGATAACAACGGGATTTGGCGGCTATCCAAATGCGCGCGCGCAACATCTTTATAAATGGGGTGTCGGCCCTTCGCTGGACGGCCTTCTCACCCAATCCAACCTGGGAATCATCACCCGGATGACCATCTGGCTGATGCCCAAACCAGAGTCCATTGAATATTTCTTCGTCGCCTTGAAAGCCCCTGAGGCGATCGGTGGCTTGGTGGACGCGCTGCGGCGGCTACGTTTGCAAGGCACGGTGCGAAGCACCGTTCATTGTTTCAATGAACGCCGCATGCTCGCCGGTCTGACGCGGTATCCCTGGAACGACGCAGACGGGACACAGGCCTTGGAAAAGCAGCGCCCCGAATTACTTCAGCGATTATGTCGCGAATTCGCGTTGCCCTCGTGGGGGGCCAGTGGCACTCTGTCCGGAAGCCGCCAAGAGACTTCGGCCGCCCGACGGAGGATCAAGAGGGAACTATCACGCCTGCCCGGGCTTGATCGACTTTTCTTTTTGGACGAGAGGCGTTTCCGATGGGCGAACCGGCTTGCCAGGTTCGTTCGGCTACTGATTCCTAATCACTCGTTAGCTCGGCATGTAGCCCTGGTTCGGCAGGGCATGGACTTGCTCGCAGGACGGCCCTCTTACGGGACGTTAAAAGGAAGTCACTGGCGGGCTCGGCAGGACCCTGACGCCACGGAGGATCCTCTCGACAGTGGGTCCGGCATCATGTGGATCACCCCTGTGCTGCCGATGACGGGACAAGCCGTGGGGGAGTTCACGAGATTGGTTGAGCCCATCTTCCATCAGTTCGGCTTCGAATACCAGATGACCCTGTCCTGCACGACGGAGCGTGCGCTCTCCGCGATCATGAGTATTTGCTTCGATAAGCACAGCAAGGAGGAAACGACCCGAGCGGAGCAGTGCGGCGAGAAGTTGCTCGACGTCTTATTAGCGCAAGGATATGTCCCCTATCGGGGGTCCCCAGCGGTGATGCAGCAAGTTCGAAAGCAGGCGCCGGTCTACTGGAAAGCTGTTGCCCAGCTCAAGCAGGCTTGGGACCCGCAGAATATTATCGCCCCCGGAAGATATATTCCTTAATGGGAGTGACCTGTTCCGTCATTGCCCCCCTTTGGCACCCGCGCGGATCTCGCCAACGCCCATTCGGAGTGCCTCGACATCCATCTCATGCTCAAGGCGGTGGAGAACTTCATCGCTGATTACATCTTGATCTCGCAATGCGATCACCCGCTGCCGTTCTGCCGCCAGGGCTTCATGCCGCAGGCGCCGATACGCCGCCGCGGCGTCGGGCGAACAGTCGGGATCCGACGCATCAGGACAAGCAAATCGTTTCGCCCGCTGGGCATAGTTGACGCGCAGCCGCTCCACATGTTCCGGCACCGGCCATGATTCCGTGGCAAGCTGGTCGAGGCGTCCCAAGGCCGCGGATGCTGCCTGCTCCCGAGCGTGAGCCTCTTCGCGGACCAGGGTCTGATCGGTTTCAATGTTGAGCCAGCGAATAAGCGGGGAAAGCGTCAGACCCTGCAAGACCAGCGTGGACAGAATCACCGCGAACGTCAGCAAAATGATTTCATCCCGGAAGGGAAAAGGCGGGCCCGACGCTATTGTGAACGGGATCGCCAAGGCGGCGGCCAGCGAAACGATGCCGCGCATACCTGTCCATCCGATCAGAAAGATAGTTGACCAAGGCGGGAGCGGATCCCGCGCCCGCAGAGCGGGGCTCAGCAGACGCGGAACGTACGCAGCGACCGGCACCCAGGCGAGGCGCACCCCGATGGCGGTGGCGCTGACGATCGCGCCATGCCAGATGAGGGTGCCCAGCCCATACGATTGAATGGCGCCCCGGAGCCCGCCGAGCTGCAATCCGATCAGGATAAACAGGACTGCGTTCAACAGAAACACGACAAAGCCCCAGACTGCCCGCCCCTGGAGGCGAGTGTTGGGAGCAATGGTGCTGAAGTGCTGCCTAATGTAGAGTCCGCCCGCGACGCAGGCGAGCACGCCGGAGGCATGGACGGCTTCCGCGAGCACCCAGGCGACATAGGGCGCAAGAAGAGTGACACCGATATCCGTGGACGTGTCATTCGTCAAGCAGAGCGCCCAACGCGTGACCGCTCCCACGGCCAAGCCAACGACCACACCGACGGTTCCGGCAAAGAGGAACTGGACGAGTGTTTCACTGAGGACAAACGTTCCACTCACTGCGGCTGCGATGGCGGCACGGTAGAGCACGAGCGCCGTGGCATCGTTCACCAGACTCTCGCCCTCCAGGATGGTGACGACGCGATGCGGCAGATTAAGACGCCGCGCAATCGTCGTCGCGGCAACGGCGTCAGGGGGAGATACGATTGCCCCGAGCACGATGGCTCCTGCCCACCCTAATCCGGGAAGCAACGTATGAGCGATCAGGGCGACGGCGGCGGTAGTGGCAAGCACGAGTCCGACGGCGAGGAGGGTGATCGGTCGCAAGTTGGCTCGGAAATCGCGCCAGGAGGTAAAGTACGCCGCAGCCCAGAGAATCGGCGGAAGAAAGACCAGAAATACCAGATCCGGATCGAGACGAATGACCGGAAGGCCGGGCAGCATCCCCAAGACAAGGCCTCCCACGACAAGCAGGATGGGGTAGGGGATGAGGACGTTACGGGCGACGGTCGTGAGCATCAGCACTGCCAATAGCAACAGGATGACGATTTCAAGTTGATGCAGATTTGCCATCACAGCGGGATTATGCCGAAGAGTGCGGCTTATGATGAGGATTCCATAAGGAGTTCGTTAGAATGCCGCCAGCGCCGACTCGTACCGGCATACAGGGGGACAGGCAACTTTTTCGGAGAAGGGTTTTGGGGCTGCGGCATGAAAACTGAAAAAGTAGCCTGTCCCCTTATCCCAGGGTGGGTGGATGCAATATGTTTCACGCACGCTCCAGTGAAGCCCGATTCCACTTGCCCAGGGTGGCTGCGGCTTCATAGGTGCTTTGCAGAAAAGCGAGGAGCACTTGATCCGGCGATTTCGCGGTCCGCACGACGTCGTAGGGCAGCAAAAACTCTTTCATCTCTGTATGGTAGAACGCCTCAGCCGGCTGGATAGGGTACTCCTTGAAGCCTTCAGGCTCCGGATAGGCATAGGCGTAGAAGGCCGGCTGGTCCACCGGGCCGCCGCCCGGCCAAAAACCACAACTGCTCACTTCGTGCGAGTACGCTTCAATTGCCACAAATCGGGCGACATTCGGCGCGCCGGGGTGTTGAGGCGCCGGGCGCCCGGAGAATCGCGTGACCGCCAGATCGAAGGCGCCCCAGAAGAAATGCACGGGGCTGACCTTGCCGATATAACGGGAACGAAACTCTGCGAACACGCGGCTGGCTTGTTGCAGAATGCGCGAGACGCGCTGGGCGTATTCGGGGTCATAGGCTGCATGGGTGTGATCCTGTTCAAAGGGAGTTCGGTCCGGCACCTCAACCGGCTTGCTCCAGATGGTCACGGGGTACCCCAGCGATTGCAGGGCGTCCATTAGCTCCCGATAAAATTCAGCCACAGAACGCGGCTGCAGACGGACAATTTTGGAGGAGCCGTCACTGGCTTTGACCAGTAGATTGTGATCAATGAAATCGAAGTCTATCTCAAAGAGACGGTCTCCATAGGGCATCGGGGATGTTGTGAGTCCGTGGGAGGTGACATAGAGCGTGACATTCCACCAGTGATTGAGCGGCGCGGTTTGCGTGAGCCGAATCTTGCCGACGATTTGTGTCCACATGTGCAGCGTCGCATAGGTATCTTTCCAAGCCTCCAAAGGCAAGGCCGGCCAAACCTCGATAGCCATCGTTATCGTTTCTCAACGAATGCTGTTGCCAACTCTACCCCTCTCAGGAGAAATTCCGGTAATTCAAATTCGGGAAGATGTTGTCCTTGTCTTCGATGTCCTTGAGCCATTCGAGTTCGAGATTCCCTGAAAGAAGCTGCTCGTACAGACGTGTGAAGCGATGGAGGTGATCTTTCGTGCGCTTGACGGCGTACTCGACCATGGTGCCGGTTTTCATGATGAACGCCCAATCCGAGCTTTGCGCGAGCAGAAGCTCCCGGCCCGCCTGCTTGAGGCCCCGCAAGACTGCCCCGTCCGCCTCGGAAAACCGTCCTGTCAGCTCTTCCATCCGGCGTGAAGCCACATGCAGATGCCTGTAGATCCAATCATTTGAGCCGTTGAGCCACACCTCGTGATAGCCATTGGCGCCCCAAGAGGAACCGCAGGGCGTGCAGACCTGGTTCACATCATGCCGTTCCAGGTATTCGGCCGGGGTGATTGCCTGAATGATGTGGCTGCCGCCGTGCAGCTTGCGAAACAGATTATCCAGAAATTCCGGTCCTTCGAACCACCAGTGACCGAACAGTTCTGCGTCATAAGGAGCCACAACGACCGGCGGACGGTCCATAGAGCCACCGAGCCATTCGGCTTGCCGCTCGCGATTGAAGATGAAGTTCGCGGCATGATCGGCCGTCCGTTCGAGGGCCCAGACCCGGTCATACGGCTGCTTCTCATCGGTCTTACCGGTGATGCGATAGTACTTGATCCCCGTGTTCATGCGCTGCCCGGTTGCTTGGACATACGGGCGCACATACTCGTAATCCAGATCCCAGCCGACGTCCCGGTAATAGTCCCGGTAGGCCGGGTCCCCGGGATATCCTTCGTCGGCGCTCCACACCTGTTTTGAGGACTCCATATCCCGCGCAAAGGCCGCCACGCCGGTCGGGCAAAAGACCGGCGCGTGCAAACCATAGCGGGGTCGGGGGTCCGCGTACATCAGTCCGTGGGCTTCGGTGAAGAAGAACTGCAGGCCTACATCGCGCAGCGTCGCATCGAGCCCGGGAAAGTACCCGCATTCCGGCAGCCAGATGCCGTGCGGCGGGCGCCTGAAGGTTTCCTCATAATGGTCGACCGCCGTGCGCAGTTGGCCGCGCACCGCACTTGGGACCACGTTGAGCAGCGGCAAAAATCCATGGGTCGCCCCACACGTGATGATCTCCAACTTGCCGAGCTCTTGTATCCGGTCAAAGGCCCCGACGAGATCGTGGCGGTACTCCTGCATAAAAGCATGCCGGGTCTGCTGAAAGCGCTGAATGTACATCTCGGCGAGCCGCTGGAACTCGGGCTGAAAGCGCGTGCGGTGGCTTTCTTTCTCCGCCAATTCAATGAGCTTGTTCAGGTGCCGCTCGAAGCGGGAAATCAACAATGGATCACGGAGCATCGAGATGAGCGGCGGAGAGAGGGTCATCGTCAGGCGGAAATCCACGCCGTCCCTGAGCAGGCCATCCATCATCCGGAGGAGGGGGATATAGGTATCGCTGATCGCTTCGTACAGCCAGTTCTCTTCGAGAAAACTCTCGTGCTCAGGATGACGCACGTAGGGCAGATGACAGTGCAGCACGAGGCACAAATAACCGAGAGGCTGAGGGGTCACCGGTTGCCTTGACGAGAAGTCGGCGCCCCGCCGGCGAGATATTCGCCCAAAGATTCCGCAAGCCCGTCACGGGTCCGTTCCGGTACCGGACCGTGCCCAGCGGGTGATTGGCGGCCATATGGAGGTGCCGGAACGTATTCGAGGGACCGCGGGTCAGGCTTACGCCGTCGGGTGAAAGGGACACGCATCCACTGCTCGTCGGTTCGGGAGGACGGGGCGGCTCTGGGAGTGTGAATGACGTTCGAACGAACAATCGTGTGAAATCGCCCGGTACGGGCCAGAAAGCCCAAGTCGGCGCAATAGGACTTCTCGGCCGTCCAGAGCGGGATGTACCAGCCGCGGGCCTCCAATCCGACGTCAATGTCGAAGACGTGATGCGCGTTTCTGCCATTGAAATTGATCAGTGAGATGTCGTACATGCGCAGCATTGCTCGCGCGCCATCCATCTCCGGGCCGAGGGTATCGAAGGCCTGCCGGCAACTCTCCGGAGATGCTTCCCAATACGAGAAGAGAAGAAACGGATGGACCACCATGAGGGCCACTTCGCACCGTCCGTACCGTTCGGGCAGCTGCGGCGTCATGAAAGTTTCATGCCTTTGGAGATGACAACGATACCCGATTCCGTAACGGTGAATCGTTTGGCATCCGACTCCAGGTCGTAACCGATATCAGTCTTCGGCGGGATCACCACGTCCTTATCGATGATGGCGCGCCGGATGCGGCAACGGTCGCCGATCACCACGTTCTCCATGACGACGGATTCAGAGACCTCCGCGTACTCGTTGATCCGGACTCGAGGGGACAGTACCGAGTTCTGCACTCGGCCCCCGCTGATGATACAGCCGCCCGTAATCATCGAGTCGAGGGCGATGCCCAGTCGCCCCCCCTGTCCTTCCTCCGCGAAGACAAACTTGGCCGGAGGGTATTGCCCTTGGTCAGTCCGGATCGGCCAGTTACGATCATAGAGATTGAAGAGCGGATCAACGGAGACTAGATCCATATTGGCTTCCCAGTATGCGTCCAGAGTGCCGACGTCACGCCAGTACTTTACCGCCTTGCGATTTTCGTCACGAAAATTGTACGCGAAGACACGGGACTTCTGGATCATGCCGGGGATGATGTCCTTGCCGAAGTCGTGCGAACTGTCCCTCGGGGCGTCAGCCAACAGATGCTCATGCAGACGTGATGTGCGGAAGAGATAGATGCCCATTGAGCAGAGCGCGTGGTTCGGGTCGCCGGGTATGGGACTGGGCTTTTTCGGTTTTTCTTGCCATCCGGTGATTTGCGAGTCGTTGTTCACGCCAATGACGCCGAAGTTTGAAGCCTCGGCCAGCGGATATTCAATGGCGCCGACCACTACGTCGGCCTGCTTTTGCTGTAGAAAACTATACATGTCCTTGTAGTTCATCTTGTATACATGGTCGCCGCCAAGGATCAATAGGTACTCGGGGTTCTCTGCCTCGACGATAAACCAGTTTTGAAATACGGCATCGGCTGTGCCCTTGTACCAGTCCTGGCTGATCCGCTGCTGGGGGGGTAAAGAGATGATGTACTCGCCCATCTCGGGGCTGAAAATGTTCCAGGCTCGCCGGATATGGCGGTCCAACGAGTGGGACTTGTACTGGATGAGGATGGTGACATTCCGCAATCCCGAGTTAATGCAGTTACTGAGCGTAAAATCGATGATCCGGTATTTACCGCCGAATGGCACCGCCGGTTTAGCCCGCTGGTCAGTGAGCGGATGAAGCCGCTCACCGCGCCCGCCGGCCAGAATCATGGTAAGGACATTCCTCATTAGGGCGACATTGTAGCAAGACCAGAGAATTTTTAGCAAAATCTAAAGGGTGGGGGCCAGGGGCAAGGGAGTTTGTCTTGGCAAACTCCAGGGTGGGCGGGTGCAATGGGGAAAAGGAATCTGTCCGGGGCACCCCTTGCCTTCATTTGCAAGGGGTCGAATGATTCCAGGCTACGGGAAAGGAGCTCGTCTTGGCGAGCTCGGGGCCACGGGAAAGGAGCTTGGCGCGCTCGGGGCAGAGTAAGAGGCTGTCTTGGCAGACTGGGGTGGGCGGGTGCGATTACGTCCTGGGAAGGGCGGGTGGAATGGGCTGGGTGGGTGCAAGGGGAAAAGAGATGCGTCTCGGCGCATCCCAGGGCGGGTGGGTGCGATGTTCATTGACATCCCCGCTCACCACCCATAGAATTTTTCGATTCTTCACGCAGAGTTGTGATCGGGTTTCATTTCGATATGACTGAATATAGCGTCGAACTGCGTGAGGTCACAAAACGCCACGGGGCGACGGTCGCTCTCGACAGCCTTTCAGTCTCCATCAGACGCGGTGAGTTCTTCTCATTGCTGGGGCCCAGTGGTTCCGGTAAAACGACGACGTTACGGCTCCTGGCAGGTTTTGAACAGCCGGATGCCGGCGACATCTTGATCGAGGGCGCTCCGATGCGCGGGGTTCCCCCGAATCGTCGACCGGTCAATCTGGTCTTTCAGAATTACGCACTGTTTCCCCACTTGACGGTGGAGCGAAACGTGGCATTCGGATTGGAAATGAAAAACATTCCGGCGGCCGAGATCGGTCCGCGCGTCGCCGAGGCTCTGGCGATGGTGCGCCTGGGCGGCAAGCTCGAGCGGTTTCCCAGCCAACTCTCTGGAGGGGAGCAGCAGCGAGTGGCGCTGGCGCGTGCGCTGGTGAACCGTCCGGCGGTGTTGTTGCTCGATGAACCCCTGGGCGCCCTCGATAAACAGTTGCGACAAGAGATGGAGGTCGAGCTCAAGGCGATCCAAGAACGGGTGGGCATCACATTTATTTGCGTCACACATGACCAGGAGGAAGCTCTGACAATGTCGGATCGCCTCGCGGTGCTTCATCAGGGGCGGCTGCTGCAGGTTGGCACCCCGGAGGAAGTATATAGCGCACCGACGTCGGCGTTCGTTGCAAACTTCATCGGCATTTCAAACACTCTGATCGGGCGCGTGCAGGAAGTGCAGGCCGAGACCATCCAGATTGCTGTTGACGGGATCGGCACGGTGCGCGCCCCATCGCTTCCGGGTCTCACTGTCGGACGCCCTGTCCGGATGACTATCCGCCCCGAACTCTTGCAGCTTAGTGGTGACTACGATCCTTCAGGCCGGCTCCATAACCAGTTACACGCGCGCATCGCGAAGGCCATTTATTCAGGAAACGAGATGCAGTATCTGCTGACCCTTCCCAATAATATGACCTGGAAAGCTCGCGTTCCAAGCGCTGGGGGCGTTGCGAAACGCTTCCACGCCGGCGAATCCCTCTATGTCAAATGGCATGCCGGCGAAGCAATTGTGCTCCCGGAGTGAGGGTAGTAGATCGGAAACGTTTTTGGCTGATCTTGTCGCCTGCCGCGTCCCTTTTTCTCTTTTTTGTCGTGCCGCTCATCCTGGTGCTCGCGGTTAGCTTCGCCTCGCGAGGGACCTATGGAGGCATCGAATGGACCGCCACTCTTGCAAACTACACCAGTATTCTCGATCCCCTCTACTTGCGCATCTTCTGGCGGTCACTGTGGATTGCCGTCCTCACGACCGTGGTGTGCCTTCTCCTTGGATTCCCCCTGGCCTACCTGATCGCGCGGGCGCCGAAGAGATGGCAATCCCTCCTGCTCCTCCTGATTATCATTCCTTTCTGGACGAATTTCCTGGTGCGTACCTATGCGTGGATGTTCATACTGCGGACGGAGGGATTGCTCAATACCATCTTGCTGGAGATTGGAATGATCGAGCAGCCCCTGAACCTCCTGTTCACTGATACCGCCGTGATTATCGGGCTCGTGTACGGCTACCTGCCCTTTATGGTCCTGCCGCTGTATGCAGCTCTCGAGCGACTGGACCCCGCAATGATTGAAGCCGCGCGCGACCTCTATGCGAGCTCCCGCCAGGTGTTCACTCGGGTGATTCTGCCGCTCGCGAAGCCGGGTGTTGTGGCCGGATGTCTGCTGGTCTTCATACCGACCATCGGCGCGTATGTCACTCCCGATCTGCTTGGTGGGGCAAGGACCCTGATGATCGGGAATCTTATCCAACAGCAGTACCTGATTGTAAGAGACTGGCCCTTCGGGTCGGCGCTGTCGTTCGTATTGATGGGAGGCGTGCTCTTGGCAGTCCGGTATTACCTGAAGACAAGCGGAGCGAGAAGCTTGGCATGACGAGAAATCGACCATGGCTCGCAGCCGCCAGCCTCGCAGATCTGCTCTTTCTTTATACCCCGATTGTGATCTTGATTATTTTTTCATTCAATGACTCCAGGCTGTCAGCGCGGTGGCAAGGGTTTTCCCTTCAGTGGTACGCGAAGCTTTTCAGCAACGAGGCGCTGCTCTCGTCCGCCCTGAACAGCCTGATCGTTGCGACTGTCTCAACGACCGTGGCAACTGTATTGGGTGTGCTGACCGCGCTGGCTTTAGAAGGACGCTCATTTCGCGGGCAGGCGGCCTTTGAGAGCGTATTGCTCCTGCCGATCGTCATCCCTGAGATTATGATGGGGGTGGCAATGCTTCTATTCTTCGTGATGATTGGCCTGTCGCTCTCGCTCTTGACCATCATCATCGCGCATACCATCTTCAGCTTTCCGGTTGTGGCCTTGATCGTGCGCGCCCGGTTGCGCAAACTCGATCCACGCTTGGAGGAAGCCGCGCTCGATCTGGGCGCGACGCGGTGGCATGCCTTTCGGCGCATCACGTTGCCGCTGTTGATGCCCGGGATCATCGGCGCGGCACTGATGGCCTTCACGTTGTCGCTGGATGATTTCATCATCAGCTTCTTTCTGGCCGGAGTCGGCTCGACGACCCTGCCGGTCAAGGTCTACGGTATGCTGAAGACCGCGGTGACGCCGGAGGTGAATGCGCTCTCAGCGGTGCTGGTGGTTGTTTCTATGGTGCTAGTCGCACTGGCAACATGGATACAGAGAAGATGAGCAAAGAATAAGAGCGGGTCCTGTCAGCGATCAGCTGCTGCGGCGCTCCGCCATCACGACCCGTTGCATTTGCCGAGCAACGGGTGCCCGGCAAGTCGCGCGCGCATCGCAGCTTGGATCGCTGTCACCCGCAAGAGGGACTCCCCGCACATTAGGGAAGGAGTGAGCAAAAGGGGTGGTCTCGCGAATCTGCTCCGTGGGTCCTGTCGCCAAGCACCTCCACCGGCTTCACGAAGCGCTCCAGGCCAATGTGGAAAGGGACGCGTCCTCGGGACGAGAGGCTGTCTTGGCAGCCTCGGGGCGGGTGGGTGCAAGAGCGTCCGGGGTGGGCGGGTGCAAAGAAGGGCCTCCGCTTGCGTCACCCACTTTGCAAATTCCCTCGCCGTGGTGTGTGGGCCGGGGCCTGACCCCTTTTGCTGAAGCCAGCTGAGTAACTATTTAGTGACTGGTCAAAAGAGGAGGGATCTATGATTTATAGGTCGGGCTCAGGGGGGCCGTAGACGCGGTGTAATACTTGAAGGATGACGGCTTCAGGTGCTGTGCAGACGCTGACTTTCATTTTCGTGGAGTGTTGAATCAAAGCGATCACGGACTCCTGAGTGGGATCGTCCATAACAATGACCAATTGTTCATTTGTTTTCCGTATTGTGCACACTTTATGCTTCCAGGCAAACTCTTTTGGGATGTATCCCGTCAGGGTTGGTGGGATCAGGTCGATATAATCAATCGGCATTATCTTGATCTGAAGTTGATGGGCGAGCGTCGTCTTGAGCGCCCTTTCTGTGATGAATTCGAGTTTGAGAAGTGCTTCACCCAATCGCACTCCATGTGTTTTGTGATAATGAAGTCCCTGAAGAAGTTGAACTTCGTTGATTAGCCCGTTTTGCAGAAGCAATTGACCCAGCTGAATCTTGGGCGCTTCCTCGTCTTCCCGTATACTGGCCTGAGGGGTGTCGTGCTGGAGGTCCATACCCCTCTTCGGCGTATTCGCGGGGAATCTTTAATCTTGTATCCACTAACTGAACGGGCGCCACTGGCTTGTAGGGCAGCGCCAAGCAGTAATCGCAGGCACAGATGTATGCAGATCATTTTGTTTGGGCTCCTCACGGTGCTCGTGGCTTGCTCTCCTTCCCCGGGCGATAAGAAGGATGCCAGGCCGGTGACGCTGCATCTTTTTACGTGGTCGGATTATACGGAGGAGACGGCTGCAAGGGAGTTCGAGAAGAAGTTCGGTATAAAAATTGTCACGGACACCTTTGGATCAAATGAGGAACTGTTGGCAAAAATGCAAGGAGGCGCCTCAGGCTACGACATTGTGGTGCCGTCCGATTACATGGTGTCGATCATGATTAAGCAGGGCTTACTGGCGGAGATTGATCCGTCAAAGCTTCCCAACCTCGCTCAAGTCTACAAGCATCTCAAGGGACTTTATTACGATCCAGAGAATAGGTATTCGGTTCCGTACCTCTGGGGCACCACCGGCATCGGCTACAACGCGGAGCTGATGCGTGCGCCTCCGGACAGCTGGCAGGCGCTCTTCAGCGGCGAGTTCAAGGGAAAGATCAGTCTCCTGAACGATGAGCGGGAAGTGTTCGCCATGGCGCTGCGACTGCAAGGACTGCCGATGAACTCCACTGATCCATCGGACGTGGCCCTGGCCAAGACTCGCCTGATGGCACAGAAGCCGTTGGTCAAGACCTATACCAGCGAAAACTACGATCAGTTGCTGATCTCCGCCGAGGTCGTGATGGCGCACGGTTGGAGTGGGACTGTGTTGCGGGCCGCTACGGAGAAGCCTTCCATTCAATTTATTATTCCAAAAGAAGGCGGCACTATTTGGCAGGACAATTTCTGTGTTCTGAAAACCTCTACGCATAAGGCAGAGGCGATGGCATTCATCAACTATCTACTCGAGCCGGAAGTCGCGGCCCGTATCAGTACGAAAGTGAAGTATGCCAGTGCCAATGAGGCGGCACGCACATTCTTGCCAAAGGAATTGGCTACTAATACCGTCATGTACCCCCCCGAGGCCACCATTGCGCGGCTTGAGTGGATCAAGGACGTGGGGGAGGCCATCAAACTCTATGACCGCGCCTGGACCGAGCTGAAGGTGAAGTAAGTCTTGTATACTAACATTTAACGAACGGGAATCAACTGTGTGGATGCAATTGCTATGTGCGACTGTGCTGTCTATTGTAGTACTAGCGGAGCCCGCTTTTTCCGCCGAGATCAAGATCCAGGAATGGAGGTTCGACAGCGATCCGCCGGGAAGTCTGCCAGCCGATTTTGTGCCGGGCAAGAACAATAGTGAGGCGGGGCGGTGGCGAGTTGTTGAAGATCCCAAAGCGCCCACTCCGCCGAATGTGCTGGCAAGGGAAGCATCAGGCCCCGCCGCGAACGCGCAGATAATCTTTATCGACGGATTGGAAGTCGGAAGTCTGGACTTGACGGTTCGGGTGAAAAATTCCCTTGGCGGTGAGAAGCAGGGCGCCGGCGTGGTGTTTCGAGCGATTGACGAGCGCAACTACTACCTGATTTGGATAAGTCCGGATGAGAAGCGTCTGCGGCTCGATAGGGTGATCGACGGCGAGGTCACGCACCTTCAGGACCTCAATCTGGATTCGGCGGATCCAGGCAAGTGGCATACTTTACGGCTGATTATCCATGGTCCCCTCATGGAAGCGATCTTCAACAATAGGCAGTTCCTATCGGGTCGTGAGGAGAAGTGGGAATTCGGCACCTATCAAAAAGGAAGGATCGGCCTCTGGGCGAGCGGTGCGAACCCTGCGTATTTCGATACAGTGCGGTATACCAATATGGATGAAACCACAGGCTCGAGCCACCCGTTTGGGTTCGAGTCCGGTTCGCTGCCGAAGAAATAACTATGCTGCCAAATCATCATGGACTCCATAGACTCTTTCAACGTACGCGCCTGCTGGGTCTCACCGCCATGCTTTTGAGCTTCGGGGGGATCTACGAACCGGTATTCTCCGCCGAGGTCGCAGTTACTGAGAAAACGAAGGAAACCGAGCGGGCGGAAGCGCTTATACCACTGCTGGAAGGTCGCCAGGAATTCTGGGCCGTCGGAGAGTTTGTCCATCTTGGGTCCCCCGCCGTGCCGGTTTTGGTGAATGCTTTGAGTCATCCGAGCCGACGGGTTCGGCTCAATGCCATTGAAGCGATATATCTGATCAAAGACAAGTCCGCTCTCCCAGCGCTGAATGCCGCTGCGGCGAATCCGGGAGAGATTCCCGCCGTTCGGGAAAAGGCGCTGCGCGTGGCTATTCGGCTGGACCCAGAGAACGCGATACCCGCTTTGGAGGCCATGGCGAGAGACCGCGATGAGGCAATCCGCAATGTCGTGGTCTCTGAGAGCCGGCAGATTAAAAATACCGCGGTGATCGAATTGCTCATTACGATGTTAGGAGATGATGCGCCGAGTGTTGCCGACGGGGCGTTGCGAACACTCTACGGATTTACCGGACGGCTGGTGGAACGCCAGGATTTTCTGCAGTCGACCAAGGAGGAGCGGATGGCTTGGTCAAAAGAATGGGCACAATGGTGGGAGGCGAACCGCGACAAGTTCAACGCGGCCGCTCAGAGGCCGCAAAGCCGCGGCTTCTGATTGTCGTCAGTCACCCGGTATGGTACGATAAATGGATCGAATACAGGTAGAATTCGGTAAGGAGTCGTGAATGGCGGTTCTTACTATTGCAAAGTTAGGTGCGCCCGTGCTTCGGCAAGTTGCGCAAGCGGTCTCGCCGGATAAGATCGGGCAACGCCACTTCCAACAGCTGATCGACGATATGCTTGAGACCATGGTCGCCGCCGATGGAATCGGTCTTGCAGCGCCTCAGGTGTTCCAGTCTGAGCAGGTTGTCGTGATGGAGTGCAAGGGCGATCCCGGATTTCCTTTGACGATCCTCATCAACCCCCAGATCGTCGGGTATTCCCCCGTCACGGCCGAGGGCTGGGAGGGTTGTTTGAGCGTCGACGGATTGCGGGGGCGAGTAAAACGGGCCATCGGGGTCCGGGTGAGATTTCTCGACCGGACGGGGAGGTCCGTCGAGTTCGATGCGTCAGGCCTCTATGCGATTTGTATTCAACATGAATTAGATCACTTGCAAGGCCGGGTGTTCCTGGACCGCATGACCGATTTGTCCACACTCACGCAGCTCGAAGAGTTTGACCGGTACTGGCGCACCGAGCATGCTGAGGTCATTTGAAATCCCTCTTTCGCGTTCTCCGCTATATCCGACCGTATTGGGGGTTGGTGGCACTCACCTTTACGGCCGCCAGCGCCGCCGCCGCGCTGGAGCTCTTGCCGCCGTGGTTGGTCAAGCTCGTCATCGACGACGTCATTGGAAAGAATCAAATTTCTCTCTTGCCTTCGCTGATCGCAGCCCTTCTCCTCGCGCATGCCGGCAAGAATATCGCTGCCTCGCTTCGCATCCGCTTTAACAATACGCTTGAGCAGCAGGTTATCTACGATCTGCGAAGCGAGGTCTTCGCCGCGTTGCAGCACCTTTCCATCAGCTACTTTGAGAATCGCTCCACCGGGGAGATCATGAGCCGCATTAACAACGACGTGGAGCACGTCGAGAAGATCTTCATCGACGGACTCGAATCCTTGTTGATGTCTTCGCTCACCCTGATCGGAATCTCGATCATTCTTTTTTCGCTCAATTGGAAACTCGCCGCCCTGTCACTTTTACCGATTCCCGTACTTGTCTATTGCGCGTCGTACTTCACCGGAAAGGTGCATGGATTTTATCGCGCGGTCCGCGAGGGATCCGCCGAATTGAACGCGTATCTGCAGGACGCGCTCTCCGGCATTCGAGAAATCATCGGGTTCAATCGTGAATCCTATGAGCAGGGACGCTTCAACCAGCGCAGCAAGGCGTATGCGGACAGCAACCTGCGAGTCATGACACTCTGGTCCATGTACTCACCCTCCATGATCTTTGTCGGCAGCTTGGGCAGCGTCATCATCTTGTGGTACGGCACGAATGAAGTCCTGAACGGAAATTTAACAGTCGGGGAACTGGTCGCGTTCCTGGGGTACCTTGCCCTCTTTTATGTGCCGATCAATCAGATTCATTCCGTGAACCATATGCTGCAGCACGCGCTCGCCGCCGGGGAACGTGTGTTTGAAGTCTTGGATACGAAGCCGGAGGTAGTGGACCGGCCGGGTCTTCTCCGGCCCGTCAACAAGGTTGGCGGTGAGATCGCCGCCAGGGCCCTGCGTTTCCACTATCGCGCAGACATTCCGGTGCTAAAGGGGATCGACTTTGACGTAAAAGCCGGCGAACGGATCGCCTTGGTCGGGCCATCGGGCGCGGGCAAAAGTACGCTGATCAAGCTGCTGATGCGGTTTTACGACGTGACGGGAGGCGCGATTCTTCTTGATGGGAGGGACTTGAGGGCGTACCCCCTCGCCTACTTGCGTGAACAGATTGGGCTGGTACAACAAGAGCCCTTTCTATTTAACGGCACCGTCAAAGAAAACATTGCGTATGGAAATCTGTCCGCCGGCCAGGCCGAGATCGAAGAGGTCGCGCGGATCGCCCGCGCGCATGAGTTCATTGCCGAACTGCCGGAGAAATACGACACGTGGATCGGGGAACGCGGTGTGAAGCTGTCCGTCGGTCAGAAGCAGCGGCTGTCGATCGCGCGGGTGCTACTAAAAGATCCCCCGATCATTATCTTCGACGAGGCGACCTCCAACATCGACACGGAGACTGAGGTCAAGATACGGGAAGCATTGGAAGAGCTCACGCGAGGGCGCACGACCTTTATCATCGCGCATCGGCTCTCGACGCTCCGCAACGTGGACCGGATCTTTGTCCTAGACAGCGGCTGTCTGGTCGAGAAAGGGAGTCATGAGGTATTGCTCGCCCATAGCGGTGTCTACCGCGCCCTCTATGACGCACAATTTCAAGTCTAGCTCAGGCATTTTCCTCCGCTGAAATGATAGGCTGGTTGCTTTACGGTTTGAGCCGGCTCTCTAAAATAGTTCCGTGTAGGCAGTCCCGTAGGTCGAGCCGTCCTCGTCCGCGTATCCTAGCGACCCACGATCCCGATTCTCCGGCTCATGCAGGTTGATGGCGTAGTATCCTCGGACATGCCGGACGACGTCGTGGAAACCAAGCCCACCATCCTTGCTGTGCGGGCCTTTTGCCAGAGCCCGCAGCGCCTCGGGAGTGGCCCATTCGCTCTCAGAGAAGACGTATATATCAGCGATCGCATGGGGTCCAAGCCGATCACCCTTGCTCGTCGGCGGCACGTACTGCACCAGTGTCTCATCAATTCGGGCACGTTTGAACCGCTGTAGCAGATGTGCCACCTGCTCGTTGGTCGTATCGGGCGGGACCAACACCGCAGCGGCGTTAAATTCCGGCAGGACAGCGGCAGCCCGTGAGGTGACATGGGGGACATTGGAGGTACCTGAGGTCATTCCAGGCGTTCTCTCGGTCATGCCGGTTCTGGGGTCCACCGGCTGATCCTTGGGATTGGGAATGACGACCCAAAGAACCAGCCAGAGAACGACGATGCCGCCGATGACCGCCTTGATCGGGTGGCCACCTGTCGGTTGATCGGGGGCGGGACCTCCGGGGGCTCGATACCCATGGGTATCGGGGTCATTCGTCATCGTTCAGAACCTTGGCGCTCGGCTGTCTTGGCTGCTTCCCAGAGGGTGTCTTGTTCCTTCAAGGTCAGGTCTGACAATTGGCGATCCTGCTCTTTCGCGGCCGCCTCCATATGTTTAAATCGTGCCGCGAATCGGTTCGTCGTTGTGCGGAGCGCTTCTTCAGGGTTTACTTTAAGGTGGCGCGCGAGGTTGACGACGGCAAACAGCAGATCCCCGACTTCATCCTCAAGGCGCCGCAAGGAAGGATCAGACCCGGACAGGACTGCGGGGCGAGCGGCCTCCACTTCCTGCAGCTCCTCATGGATCTTCTCGAGAATCTGCCGATAGCCTGCCTCGCCTTCCGGCCAATCGAAACCCACGCGAGCGGCCCGTAGTTGTAATTGATAGGCCCGCAGTAGCGCGGGGAGGACCTTCGGTACGCCATCGAGAGCAGAGGCAGCCTTGGTCCCTGACTCCTCGACCTTTTCCTGGCTCTTGATCTCTTCCCAGCGAGCGAGGACTTCCTCGGCGCTGGGAGCAGCGTCCGTTGACGTTTCACCGAATACATGCGGGTGGCGACGGATCAGTTTCTCCGCCAGAGTTTGAAGAACGTCGTCCATGGTGAAGGTTTTGCGCTCCCGGCCGATTTCAGCGTGAAAGAGAATCTGAAGTAGAACATCCCCCAGTTCTTCCTTCAGTTTGCGGTCGTCCTGTGCATCGATAGTCTCGAGCACCTCGTAGGCTTCCTCAATGAGAAACGGCTTCAATGTCTCGCGCGTTTGTTTGCGATCCCAAGGGCACCCGTCGTTCCCGCGCAGGCGCGTCATTATCGCTACGACTTCGTCAAATCGCTCCGACATCGTTGCCATTATAGGAGAAAGAAACGTGATTGTGAAAGCCAGGGGAAAAGAGAGAATCCGGAGCGCATGTCACGGACGGAAAAACAGAAGATGCAGGCGGGTGAGCTTTATCATCCGGGGGAAGCGGGACTTCAAGCCGATCAGGCAGTGACACACGCTTGGCTGGTTCGCTATAACGCATCACTCGGCAT
This sequence comes from Nitrospirota bacterium, assembly GCA_963788195.1. Lineage (GTDB taxonomy): Bacteria > Nitrospirota > Nitrospiria > Nitrospirales > NS-4 > NS-11. The sequence goes on along the minus strand of CAWBGA010000017.1, from coordinate 545,108 downwards.
GTCGGCCGTTGAGCGGCGGCGACTTTTAGCGGAGCGACTCGCCGAAGTCGGGGAAGGCAGTGTCATCCGACCGCCCTTTCATTGCGATTACGGCTTTAACATCCGTATAGGTTCAAATGTCTTCCTCAACTTCAATTGCGTTATTCTCGATGTGGTCGAGGTGGTGATCGGAGATGGCACGCAGATCGGACCGGCAGTGCAGATCTACAGCGCGGATCATCCGCGTGATGCGTCGCAGCGACGTCAGGGTCTGGAGTTCGGGCGTCCGGTCCGTTAAGTGAATGAACACCCCGGTCGCGGCGCCACGTATGGTAGGTTACGGCAATAGGGAACATGCCGTATTGAGTCGTTTCTCGTCGTGTGATAGTTTGAAACATTCTGTCTGGAGGGTGTCAGGGGCAAAGAAATCTGTCTTGGCAGGTTTCAGGGGAGGGCGGGTGTCAGGGGTGAAGAAGTCTGTCCGGGGCACCCCTTGCCTTCGGTTGCAAGGGGTCGAATAGACTTCGGGGAGGGTGGGTGCTCCGGGAAAAAGAGGCCGTCTCGGCGGCCTCGGGGAGGGCGGGTGTCATGGCGGAGGAGGAAAAAGGCTTCGTCATCAGGGATCGACGGGGACGAGGCAGCGAGACCTCAGAGGCGCCTGCATCGACTTCGGAAGAACCCACGGCTGAACGAGCGCAAAAGACTCACGCCGAGGAACGGCTGCCGCCAAGTTTCGTGTCTTTCGTGTATTCACTGGGAACTTCCGCTCTCATGCTACTTGGTGAAGGTCCCAAACAGGAAGGCTCAGGCTCTCCTCAGAGTCTGGCTCATGCCCAGGAGATCATCGACGTCCTGAGCATTCTAGAGACCAAGACCAAGGGTAATTTGACGCCAGAAGAAGAAACCTTGCTACAGGAAATGTTGTACACACTTCGAATCAAGTATGTTGAGAAAGCGAGCTCCTTGACGCCTTAGGAGTCCGCTCCCGCCTGATTGTCATTCACCGTTTCATTGACCTGCCGGAGAGCCCAGTTTAGAATGCCTTGTGTGAAGCAACGTTCTGCGCGTGTAGCTCCTCCCAAGGCGGACGGCGACCGCCCGGGTCATCGCTTGCTCCCGATTCTTATCGTTTTGGCCTTTTTGCTCCCGACGGTCTATCTGACCGTCCACTATTCCGACAAGACTCAAGCCACCCCTTTTGTCCCGAGCAACATCCTGGTCCTCGGACTTTTAAACGTAGATGTGATTCTTCTTGTTCTGTTAATTCTCTTACTGTCTCGCAATCTGGTGAAGGCGTTTTTCGAACGCCGCCAACTCCTCGGATCAGGATTCCGTACGAAGCTGGTGGCCGCCTTCGTGGGGTTTACTCTTATTCCGTCGTTGCTGCTTGTTGGCCTGGCCGCCGGCCTTCTCTCTCAGAGCATCGATCATTGGTTTGGGCTGGAGGTGGAACATGCGCTGAGAGACTCCCAGGATGTGGTGCAAGCCCACCGACAAGGTCATCACACCAGGACCCTCGATGCCGCGCGGGCGATCAGTCGTGAAATCTACGCGGATGGCCTGCTGGACCTGGACCATCATGAAACGCTCGCGCTGGCAATGCAGCGCAAGCGTATGGAGTATGGCGTCAGTGGTGTGGAAGTGTACTCAGGCAATAAGGAGATCCTGACCCGCGCAGTGGATTCCCAAATTCCCCTCCATATCCTCGATAATCCCGAGAACCGGATCGTGGAGAAAGCCCTCGCCAGCGGTGAGGTGATTTCGTTTCAATTGGGGGACCTGATCCGAGCGGCTGTGACCATTCCTTCGATCAAGGGTCCTGGGGAGGTGGATGGTGTGGTCGTTGTGGACACGTATCTGCCCGAATCGCTGGTGGCCAAGATGGACAGAGTTGCGCAGTCATACAAAAGTTTTAAGATCGCCAAGGCGTACAAAAATCCGGTGAAGGCACAGTACATAGCCCTGGTTCTGGCGATCGCGCTGGTGATTATCCTCTCGGGGACTTGGTTCGGCTTTCAAATCGCCAAAAGCATTACTGTGCCGATCCAGAAACTCGCGGAAGGCACGAAGGCGGTGGCGGCCGGCGATTTGTCATTCCGGATCACGGCCAAAGCCAGCGACGAGATCGGCGTGCTCGTGGATTCCTTCAATCGCATGACAGAGGATCTGAAGGTCAGCAAGGCGGAATTAGAGCAGGCCAATGTCTCGCTCCAGCATTCCAACATCGAACTAGACCGCCGCCGCGCGTATATCGAGACGGTCTTGGATAATATCGGGAGTGGCGTCCTATCGGTGAATGCAGAGGACCGTATCGCGACGTTCAACCGCTCTGCAGAGCGCATCCTAGGGCTGAAGGCCGAGGAGATACGCGGGCTGTCGATCACGGATGTGTTTAAGCCACTGGGTCTGATGATGTTTATGGAATTGGTTGACCGCCTGCGCGCGGGCGCCCGCGAGACCGTTGCCTGGGAAGGGCATGCGGAACTACGGGGCAACGCGCTGGTGTTAGGGTTAAACGCATCACGATTACGCAATGAGATCGGCCGGGAGCTGGGATCGGTGATTGTCTTCGATGACCTTTCGGCATTGATCAAAGGTCAGAAAGCGGCCGCCTGGCAGGAGGTGGCCCAGCGAATTGCGCACGAAATTAAAAACCCCCTCACGCCGATCCAGCTTTCCGCGCAGCGATTGCGAAAGAAGTTCTTTGAGAAGGCGAGCGACTTCAATGACATCTTCGATCAGTCGACGATGACGATTGTGAATGAGGTGAACAGCCTCAAGCGCATGGTGGATGAATTTTCTAATTTTGCGCGGATGCCGACGCCGGTGATGGAACGCCAGTCGTTGCACGCGGCTCTTAGAGAGGTCGTTCTATTGTACTCCGCTGCGCATCGAGACATTGAGTTCGTCACAAATCTCAGTGACAATCTGCCTCCGATCATGATCGACCGCGAGCAGATGAAACGGGTCTTTGTGAATCTTTTTGATAACGCCGTGCAGGCGATGAACGACAACGGTCGGTTGTGGGTGACCACGCATCATGAAACGAAGGTCAGAAAGATCATCATTGAGGTCGCCGACGAAGGCGTCGGCATCCAACCCGGAGACCACGACAACCTCTTCCTGCCGTACTTTTCCAAAAAGAAGACCGGCACGGGCCTGGGACTGGCTATCGTTCACCGCATCATTTCTGATCATGATGGCCGCATCCGCGCCGGCAATAATGTCCCGAAAGGCGCGATTTTCACCATCGAGTTGCCCGTATAAATAGTCCCGCATGAACACGCGCATCTTAATCGTAGATGATGAGCCGGCCATTGTTAACGCCCTGACGGGGATCCTGGAGGATGAGGGGTACGATGTCTTCTCCGCGAAGAGCGGTCAGGAAGCCCTTAAGCTGATCAAGACCGAAATACCGGATATGGTCTTTCTGGATATCTGGATGCCTGAAATGGATGGGATCGAAACCCTTCGGCGCGCGCTGGAGCTTGTCTCCGGTCTCCAGGTCGTCATTATGTCCGGTCATGGCTCAATCGAGTCGGCCGTCAAGGCGATCAAACTCGGCGCGTATGATTACATTGAGAAACCGCTCTCGCTGGAAAAGGTGACCCTGCTGATCCGACATGCCTTGCACGAGTTAAAACTCGAGCGTGAAAACCGGTCCCTCAAGGAACAGGCGGCCCGCCGTCTCAAAATGATCGGGGAAAGCGGAGTGATGGTCGAGCTGCGCAGGCAGATTGAGACAGCCGGACCGGCGCCAAGCCGCGTGCTGATTTCGGGCGAAAATGGAACAGGGAAAGAGTTGGTGGCCCGCGCGATCCATCTGCAAAGCCCGCGGGCAGAGCGGCCGTTCATCGAGGTCAATTGCGCGGCGATCCCGGAGACACTGATTGAAAGCGAACTGTTCGGACACGAAAAGGGGTCATTTACGGGCGCCATGGGGATGCACCGCGGACAGTTTGAAGTGGCAGACGGTGGCACCTTGTTCTTGGATGAGGTCGGCGATATGAGTCTCGCGACCCAGGCCAAGGTACTGCGCGTATTGCAGGAGCAGCGGTTTCAACGATTGGGAGGAACAAAGCCGATCAAGGTGGATGTCAGGGTGATTGCGGCATCCAACAAAAATCTCGTTGATGCCATCCGAAAAGGCACATTTCGAGAGGATTTGTATTTCCGGTTGGCGGTACTCCAACTCGATGTTCCGCCGTTACGTGAGCGCCGCGAGGACATCCCGGCGTTGATCCGCCACTTCATCACTATGAACGTAGAGGAGCAGGGTCTTCGCCCCCGTGAGATCACGCAGGACGCACTGGCGGTTCTCTCGAAGCACGACTGGCCGGGCAACGTGCGTGAACTGCGAAATTTGGTGGAGCGCACGATGATCATGTCCCGCGGACCGGATATTCAAGCCTCGGATGTAGAGCCTCTGGTGCGGCAGGCCATCCTGCACTCACCGCAGGTGCCCTCGGCCTTTGATTACGCATCTCTCAGGGAGGCACGCGCTGCCTTTGAGCGCGAATACATCGCCCGCAAGCTGCGGGAACGGTCCTGGAATGTCTCCAAGACCGCGGATGACCTCAAGATCGAGCGCAGCCATCTGCACCGCAAGATCAAGCTCCTCGGCATAGAAGTCCGCCCCGAAAACTGAAAGATCTCCGGTTGATGTAGGGGTTGAACGGGTCCTGTCGCCGAAACCTGACTCCTTGCTCACCGCAGCCCTAGTCACTAATCGTCAGGCTTCCAGGCGCCACCCGCTGAACAATCAACCTTCGATATGAGAAGGTCAGCGTCACCCGTCAAACTGATCAACCTTCGATTACGGGAAGCCCAAGTCGCTAGTCGTCAGCCTTACGGCGACACCGCTGCAGCAATCAACCTACGATATGAGAAGGTCAACGACACCCGTCAAGCCGAAGCAACCTCCGATACGGGAAGCCCAAGTCGCAGTACGTCAGGTGTTCGGTGCCGCCCGCAGCAGCGATCAACCTCCGATTTGAGAAAGACGGAAAAAAGGGGATACGTCGGGACCCGTTAAATTGTCCCAGCTGGTATTACGGCCGGTATTATTGTGAGTAAAAGGGGCCAGTCCCTTCATGCTAGACTGTCCGATGCCGTCTCAACTCCCCGACACAGAAAGCACTGTGCTACAGATCGAGAAGCTCGTCCATGGAGGCAAAGGGCTGGCTCACCAGGGCTCGCTTGCGGTCTTTGTTCCGGGCGTTCTACCCGGGGAGTCTGTGCGTGTACTGGTCAACCGGCCGCGGAAGGGCTTTGCCGAGGGGCAATTGGTTGAGATTGTTACGCCATCTGCTGACCGTGTCGCGCCTCTATGTCCGGTCTATGGACAGTGCGGCGGCTGTCAACTACAGCACACCACGGTTGGCGCTCAACTTGAGCTCAAGCGGGCGATCCTGGCCGAGACCCTCGCCCGCGTGGGTGGCTTACATGACGTGTGCATTCCACCGATCGTCCCATCCCCCGAGAATTTCCGGTACAGAAGCCGGGCCCGCTTTGCGGTTCTACAGGCCGCTTCGCCGGAGGCAGCACTTGCGTATCACGAAGAGGGCAGTTCCCGGCTCGTCCCCATCGCCGAGTGTCCGGTGCTGACGCCTTCGTTGAACGCGATGTTGGCGCATCTCAATAAGCTCCTGCCGTTTTCTAAGAAGATGAGCCTCCAGGAGGTATCGCTCGCTGCCTCGAGCGGGAGCCGGGGAGGTCGTGATTCATTACCTTGCAGAGCGAGCGACGCGGACAGACGCAGAGGCCTGGTTTGGAAAGGTCCGTGAAGGCGGGCTCATCAAAGGCCAGGCCTTGCTGGCAGGTCGCGGTCGGGAAACGCGCCGCTTCACCGAAGGAGACAGTGCGCTGACCGAGGTCATCGCGGGCTGTACCTTTAGGATCAGCCATGGGTCATTCGCGCAAGCGAACTGGAAGTTGAATGCCGCGTTGGGTGACACAGTGAGGCGCTGGGCGTGTGAACGGTTAGACACGTCCACGCTGCGGGTTCTTGAACTCTACGCAGGAATCGGTAACTTCGGTCTGCCGATTGCCCGCGAAGGGGCTCTGGTCACGTTAGTAGAGGGGAATCGGCTGGCGTTGGCGGACGCCAAAGAGAATGCGAAAGTGAATCATATAGGGCGCTGCCGCTTTCGACCGATGTCCGCGGAAGCGATGTTGGCGGCGAGCGTCGCGGGAGAATACGACCTGGTTATTCTCGATCCTCCACGTACGGGTCTCAGTAAAGAAGCCCTGGCCGGTCTTATCCGGCTGAGACCTCCACGAATTCTGTACGTGTCCTGCGATCCTGCCACCCTCGCACGGGACCTTCGTGCTACCGTCGCAGCCGGTTATCGAGTAGCTCGAATTCAAGCGTATGACATGTTTCCGCAGACCATGCATATCGAAACTCTCGTGGAGCTAGTGGGCGACCCGTCCTGCCGGAGCAATTGACCCTTCGCTGTGCCGGGGGAATTGAGAATCGCCATGATTGCTACCTCTGTCGCGACTCATCCATCCATCGATGAGCTCAATCTTGAAGCGCCACTGCCCGCCTACTTTGAAGGCTGGAAAATCAGGATCTTTAATTAATCGGTACACGGTGCGCTCGGTGACTACGAGGTAGGTCGCAACCTCCTTCACGGTGAGCAGCTTGCTCTTCTGTTTTTCTTTTTCCATCGTTAGCATGTTCATGCCTCCCAGGCCTTGATCGTCCTTGTTTGTGGTTTCGGCGTGTTCTGTACTGAACTTAAGACAGTGCAAGACAAATGCCATGAAAGCGCAACGAAGCTTGCACATGCCTTTCAACAACATACATCGCTGTCCGCGTTGACCCGCCCGCGACCATCACGTTAAGATGCCGCTTTCACTAGGCAAAAATCGCATGGCAGCCATGGATTACAAGAAGGCGGGCGTCAATATCGATGCGGGAAATGAATTTGTGCGTCGTATCCGACCCTTGGTGCGATCCACCTTCCGTCCGGAGGTTTTGACGGATATTGGCGGATTTGGGGGCCTGTTTCGCTTCGATTCCACGCGCTATCGAGAGCCGGTGCTGGTTTCGGGCACAGACGGTGTCGGAACGAAGCTTAAGATTGCCACTCAGATGGGACGCCACGATACGATCGGTGTCGACCTTGTGGCGATGTGCGTGAACGACGTGGCAGTCTGCGGCGCCGAACCGCTATTTTTTCTTGACTATTTAGCTGTGGGGACATTGGTCGTCGGTCAAGCGGAGTCGATTCTGTCGGGCATTGCCGAAGGGTGCCGTCAAGCCGGCTGCGCATTGATCGGTGGCGAGACAGCGGAGATGCCCGGCTTTTACCCAGAAGGGGAATACGACCTTGCCGGATTTGCCGTAGGGGTGGTGGAGCGGGATCAAATTATCGACGGCAGCCGGGTTAAACCCGGAGATGTGCTCGTCGGCCTTGCTTCGACGGGATTGCACAGTAACGGTTACTCGCTGGCGCGGACGGTTTTGCTCGAGAGAGCTCAGGCCGCATTCAACGAAAAAGTGCCCGGAGGCGAGGAGACCGTCGGAGAAGCGCTCTTAAAGCCGACAAGGATTTACGTCAAGACGATTCTTCAGTTGGCAAAATCCTGCAATGTTCGATCCATTGCGCATATAACGGGCGGAGGTCTGACTGAAAATATCCCTCGCGTGCTTCCTGAGGGATGCGGCGTTGTGATCAATCGAGGGACATGGGCGGAGCCCCCGATTTTTGAGTTGATCCAGCACCGGGGCGGCATTGAGCCGCAAGAAATGGCGCGGGTCTTCAACCTTGGCATCGGTCTGGTGGTGATTGTGCCACCGGAAGACGCCCAGGAAACAATCCGCCGTGCGGAGGAATGCGGGGATCACGCCTTTCGGATCGGGGTGGTTGAAGCGGGTGAGCGAGCAGTGCGGTATGCCTGAGGGGCGAGTCCGTCTAGGGGTATTGGCCTCGGGCCGCGGCTCCAATCTCCAAGCGATCATTGACGCGATTGAGAAAGAGACACTGGATGCCATCCTCGCCGTGGTGATCAGCAACAAGGCCGACGCACCGGCCCTCGATCGGGCCAGAAAGCACGGCTCGCCCGCGGTGTTTCTAGATCCTAAGGCGGCAGCTGGACGAGAGGATTACGACGGCCTGATTCTGAAAGAGCTGCGGAGTCGAAACGTTGAACTTGTGGCGCTCGCGGGATATATGAAGATCGTGACTTTGGCATTGGTCGAGGCCTATGCCAATCGAATGATGAATATCCACCCGTCGCTGTTACCTGCCTTTCCGGGATTGTCCCCGCAGAAGCAGGCCATCGACTGGGGCGCCAAAGTGTCCGGTTGCACCGTGCATTTCGTGACCGAAGGCGTCGATGCGGGCCCAATCATTCTTCAGGCGGCGGTGCCCTTGCTGGAAGGCGATACGGAGGATACCTTAGCGGCCCGTATTTTAGTTGAGGAACACCGCATCTATCCGCAGGCGATCCAGCTCTTCGCCGAAGGACGCCTGAGCGTTGCGGGCCGCCAGGTCAGGATCCGCTGACCAAGCCGGCGATGTCAGCCACCGGAAACCCCCCAAAGCAGGAAATCCTTGAATCTGAGGTGCGGCTCTCGGAGTGTCTCTTGTGGCCGCTACAAGTGAAATACTTCCAGGAATCCGGAATCGCGGCCTGGAACCAAGTGCCGTTCTATATCACGAGCAATCCCTTTATCGCCAGGGCGTACGCCGAGGTGCTCGTCGCATTTCTCCTTGATTACGGGCCACACCTGGATCCCGATGAGCCTGTCTACATCCTGGAGCTCGGAGCAGGAACGGGAGCCTTCGCCTTTTATCTCTTGAAAGAACTACAGGCGCACAAAGGTTCGTTCGCCGCGGCGGATGGCTTGACTCCCAAGTACGTGCTCACTGATTTTGCCGAAAAGAATGTCGCCTTTTGGGAGGCTCACGAGAAGCTTAGGCCGTTCAGGGAGTCCGGGCTGCTTGATTTTGCCGTGTACCGCCCAGATGTGGACCATGAAATTTCATTACGAGAGTCTGGCCGCACCTTGCAGGCCGGGGGACTCAAAAACCCCATTCTCGTGATTGCCAACTATTTCTTCGACAGCCTGCCCCATGATGTCTTTCGCTTGGTCGAGGGAAAGCTTCAGGAGGTGCGCTTCACGTTCTCGCGCGATGCCAACTGCACTGGCCGCCCCCTGAGCTTCGACCAATTGAAACGCGCTGAAAGTTACCGGGAGCTCAAAGGAGAGGCTTTTCCGGATGCCGCCTTGAACGCCGTGCTCGACTCCTACACGCACGAGCTTGAGAACGCGACGATTTTGTTCCCGATTGGCGCGCTGCGGTGCATCCAACGCCTCCAGTCGCTCTCCGGCAACAAATTGGTGCTCCTCGCGTCCGATAAGGGCTTTACAACGATCGAACACAAATCAGTGCAAGGACAGTCCCAAGAGATCTACTCGCTCACGGGCGGCATCTCCTGCATGGTCAACTTCCACGCGATCGGACGGTATTTTCAGGATCAGGGCGGACACTCTCTTACCACCACCGACAAGACCCTTTCGGTGCACAGCACCATGAACATTCTCTCAAACCAGCAGGGGTCTAAGTTCGAACGAGCCCGCTATGCTTTTCGGCGGCGGATCATCGAAGAGAACCCGATCAATTACCTCTACGATTGCGAGGACTTTCTTCGCGCAGATCCCCCGCTCAAGCTTGGAAATTACCTCGCCTTTCTTCGATTGACGAATTACGACCCAGTGGCACTGGTCCGCTGCGGAGATAAACTCTGCCAGGTGATCGATTGCATCACCGCAGAGGAAGAGGAAGCCCTGTTGGAGGTCTTGGACCGGACCGTGGAGAATATTTATCTCCTGCCGCCGAACCAGAACGCATATCTGTACCTCGGACGGATATTTTACAAGCTTGAACTCTACGGAGAATGCCTTCAGGTGTTTCAGGAGTCCGAGAAACAGTTTGGGGTGGACGACCAGTCGCTGGATCTCATCCCGGCCTGTTACGAGGCCCAAGGTGAGTATGAAGCAGCCTTCAAGTATTTTCAGCGGGCGCTTGAGGCTCGTCCCGAATCCACCTATGCCCATGACGGCATTCAAAGAATGGCGGCCGCCCTGACCCGGCGACCTGAGTGACATTCGGTGTAAGCTGTTGTATACTCAGCCACTTGTACGCGAACAGGGGAAAAGAAGTCTGTCCGGGTAAAAGCCGGGGTACCCGTTGCTCTTCACTTGCAAGGGTCGATAGCTCTAGTGGCGGGTGGGTCGACGGGAAAAGCGAGCTGTCCAGGGGGCCAAGGAGTACTGTCTTGGCAGACTCCAGGGTTGGTGGGTGCAATGGCAGCGGCGGGGCGGGTGGGTGCCCATGGGACAAGGCGCTGTCTTGGCAGCGCCAGGGCGGGCGGGTGTAATGTGGGGGGTTAGCTCAGTTGGGAGAGCACGACGTTCGCAACGTCGGGGTCGGGGGTTCAAATCCCCTACCCTCCACCAAACAGAGCTTGCTCGCCATTACACCCAACCCGCCCCGAGCTCGCCAAGACGAGCTCGTTTCTCCCGAGGGCGTGGTGATTGTTTAACGCCGACGGGGAATCAGTGGTTTCCTGAGATTCTCTTAAAGGAGTCATGATCAGCGCAGAATCTTTAACTAGCTACATTCAGCAACGCATGCCCGATGCGTCCGTTTCCGTGATGGACCGGACAGGTACCATGGATCATTTCAGTGTTCGCATCGTGTCGGACGAATTTAAAGGGAAGAATCTTCTGGACCGGCACCGGCTGGTCTATGACGCATTGGCCGAGCCGATGAAGGACGGTCGCATTCACGCATTGGAAATCAAGGCCGAAACCAAAGACGGGGCGTAAGCCCTTAAGAGGAGAATACTATGGCAGATCCTATTCAAGAAGAAATCGAACAAGAGATTAAAAAGCATAAGATTCTGATCTACGGAAAAGGTACGAAGTCGGCTCCTCAATGCGGTTTCACGATGGAGACGATGCAGTTCTTCGACAAGTATGGCCATCCCTATGAGCTCATCAATGTGTTGCAAAACCCCGCCAAGCGTGAAGCCTTGACGAAGATGACAAACTGGCCGACGTTGCCAAAAGTCTTTATCGATGGAACCTTCTACGGGGATACCGACATCCTAAATCCCATGGAGAAAAATGGTGAGCTTGAGCCTTTGCTTGAGAAGGCTTTCGGTTCGCCACCGTCTTCTCCGCCGAAGACGTAGTGATAAGAGCAACGATGAAAAGGCCGCGCCCGATTCTTCAGCCCGCCTGAATTTTCGCCGAAGATGATTACTGAAGAACTATTTGACCACGTCCGCCAGTACCTTATGGACACCTATACGCGCTATCCGCTGGCGATAAGAAGGGGACAGGGGACACGGGTATGGGACGTGGAAGGCCGGGAATATTTGGATTTTTTTGCCGGCCTTGCCGTTAACATTCTCGGTCATTGTCATCCGAAGGTGACATTAGCGATCCAGCAGCAAGCACATTCCCTCATACAGATATCCAACCTCTTTTACAGCGAACCACAAGTACGATTAGCAAAGGTGCTGGTCGATCATTCATTCGCCGACAAGGTCTTCTTCTGCAACAGCGGTGCGGAAGCTAATGAGGCGGCGATCAAGCTCGCCCGCAAGTGGGCGCATGAGCGCGACGGCGGTAATCGGTTTGAGATCGTCTCGATGCTGAACTCCTTCCACGGCCGCACGTTGGGGACACTCACAGCATCCGGACAGGAGAAACTTCACAAAGGGTTTGAGCCGTTACCGGAAGGCTTTCGCTACACTCCTTTTAACGACGAAAACGCCTTAAGCACCGCGGTCTCGGCAAGGACCGCAGCCGTCATCGTCGAGCCTGTGCAGGGCGAAGGCGGCATCCGGGTCGCCACGCCTGCCTTCTTAAGGGCTTGCCGTGAAATTACCAGGAGCTCAAGGGGCCCTCCTGATCTTCGACGAGATCCAAACCGGCATGGGTCGGACTGGCAAACTGTTTGCCTATGAGCATTACGGCGTTGCACCGGACATCATGACTCTCGCCAAAGCCTTGGGCGGCGGGATACCGATTGGTGCATGCCTCGCGACCAATCCGGTCGCTGCTGCCTTTACGCCTGGCAGCCATGGCTCCACTTTCGGCGGCAACCCTCTCGCGTGCATGGCCGCCCTGGCAGTCATGGAGGTGATTCTTGAAGATCAAGACATTCTAGGGCATTGCACGCGCATGGGAGAGCACTTTCTCAAAGCCTTAAAGGACCTCCAGTCGGGCTGTCCCGTGATCACCGACGTGCAAGGCCTTGGATTGATGATTGGTGTTGAAGTCACGGTGAACGCGAAGGATATTGTCCACGATCTGCGAAAACGTGGCATATTGGGCAATGCCACCAGTGAACGCATGCTCAGGTTTGTGCCGCCGTTGATCGTGACACAGGCTGAGATCGACCGTGTCCTCATTGTTCTTGGTGAAGTCCTTGAGGCTCGGCGGTGACTTCGTTTCAACAACATCTACTGGCGGTACATGATCTCTCCCGCGCACAGATCCTCTGCTGTCTTTCGCGAGGCCGCTGATCTCAAAGCGATGCGACGGCGGGGGCTTACGGCGCAACGGCTGAGTGGGAAGACCCTGGGACTCTACTTCGAGAAGCCGTCGACACGCACGCGGGTCTCTTTTGAGGCCGGTATGAATCAGCTTGGCGGGCAGTCCCTGTTCCTCTCAGTCGCGGACATTCAAATGCGCCGAGGGGAAAGTGTCGCTGACACCGCGCGCGTCTTGTCGCGTTACCTCGATGGCCTCGTCATCCGCTCCTACGACCATCATAGCGTGGAAGAATGGGCAAAAAACGCGACAATACCCGTTATCAACGGTCTTACCGATCTGCATCATCCCTGCCAGGGGCTGTCGGATCTGTTTACCATTCGGGAGAAAAAACAGAAGCTGAAGGGGATTAAAATCGCGTACGTCGGCGATGGCAACAATGTGGCGAACTCGCTGCTGGAAGGGGCAGCTATCATGGGCATGGCCATCAGTGTCGCCTGCCCCTCAGGGTATGAGCCGGATGGGGCCATTGTGGACTGGGCGCGCGAGCGTTCTCGTCACACAGGCGCGTCGATCGAAATTCTGCGCGACCCATTTGTGGCGGTGAAAGGCGCGGATGTGCTCTACACCGATGTCTGGATCAGCATGGGCCATGAAAAGGAGCAAGCTCGCCGGATGAAAGTCTTGAGCCCCTACCAGCTGAATGATCGGCTATTAGGGGCGGGGAAAAAGGATGCGATCGTCATGCACTGCTTGCCCGCACATCGCGGTCAGGAGATTACCACGTCGGTATTGGATGGCCCGCACTCCGTCATATTGGATCAAGCCGAGAATCGGCTGCATGTTCAGAAAGCGATTCTCATTCGCCTGCTGCGGGATAGGTAGACCTATGCGCGGCGCGAAACTTCGTCACAAGCGAGTTGTCCTCGCCTATTCGGGCGGACTCGACACCTCCGTCATCTTAAAATGGATGCAAGAGACACTCGGGTATGACGTCGTCGCTTTCTGCGCCGACTTGGGCCAGGGTGAAGACATGAAGGCGGTCAAATCAAAAGCGATGAAGCTCGGGGCCACCAAGGTCTATATAGAGGACCTGCGCGAGGTATTTGCACGGGACTATATTTTCCCGATGCTTCGCGCCAATGCGATGTACGAAGGCAGCTATCTGCTCGGCACCTCCATCGCACGGCCGTTGATCGCACGGCGTCAGATCGAGATCGCGGAGCGCGAAAATATCGAGGCGGTCGGCCATGGCGCTACCGGGAAGGGCAATGATCAGGTAAGATTCGAGCTGACATATCTGGCCTTGAATCCTTCCATCAAAATCATCGCCCCCTGGCGGGAATGGACCTTTCGCTCGCGCCAAGATTTGATTGACTACGCCAAGCGCCACGATATTCCGGTCACCGCGACGAAAGCCAAACCGTATAGCACCGACCGGAATTCGTTTCACGTCAGCTATGAAGGCGGCATTCTCGAAGATCCCTGGGTAGAAGCGCCTGAAGAAATCTTTCAGATGACCGTCTCGCCCGAAAAGGCGCCGGCGAAACCTCTCTATGTTGAGATCGAATACCAGCAGGGCAATCCCGTCGCGCTGGACGGCAAACGGCTTTCGCCTGCCGCTCTGTTGGCAGCAGCTCAATGAGCGAGGCGGGGCGCATGGCATTGGCCGGATTGATATTGTGGAAAACCGCTATGTAGGAATGAAATCGCGGGGAGTGTATGAAACTCCCGGGGGCACGATCTTACACGCCGCTCACCGCGCGGTCGAATCGCTTACCCTGGATCGCGAGGTCCTTCATCTGAGGGATTCGCTCATTCCCCGATATGCCGAGATGGTCTATTATGGATATTGGGACGCGCCCGAGCGCCAGATGCTGCAGGCGGCGGTTGATGAGTCCCAACGTGATGTCACAGGGACGGCGCGTGTGAGACTCTATAAGGGGAGCTGCACGGTCGTGGGCCGGCAGTCTCCTCGCTCGCTCTACCGGCTTGATATGGCGACTTTCGAGGAAGATGACGTCTATCGGCAGAAAGACGCCGAAGGCTTTATTCGCCTCAATGGGCTGAGGCTGGCCATTCGCGCCTCTCGCAAACGAGCCAAAGGCGTCGGCTGGGCATGAAGTCCAGGAAAAAATTGCCGTCACGCAAGGTGGGTCACAAACCCTGGGGCGGGCGTTTCCGTGCCGCAACGGATCCGGATGTGGAGGCCTTCACTTCCTCCATCGCCGTGGATTGGAGGCTGTATCGCCACGACATTGCAGGCAGCCTCGCCCACTGCAAGACACTCGAGCGCGCCGGGATTTTGACTTCGCGTGAGTCCGGCCGTCTCATGAAAGGCCTCCAACAGGTGGAACGCGAGATTACCGAAGGGCGGTTTCAGTTTCTTCCCGGGCAGGAAGACATTCACATGGCCATCGAGTCTCGTTTGACTGCCATCGTCGGAGCAGTTGGTGGAAAGCTTCACACGGGCCGGAGCCGTAATGATCAGGTCGCATTGGACCTACGGCTCTATTTGCGCGACGCCGTCACAGATGTCATCGCCGGCTTAAAGAAGCTCCAGCACACCCTCGTTACCGTCGGCCGCCGGGAACTGGGAACCGTCATGCCCGGTTATACACATTTGCAGCGAGCGCAGCCCGTCCTCCTCGCGCACCATCTCCTCGCTTATGTCGAAATGGCGGAGAGGGACAAGGACCGTCTCCGTGACGCGATCCCGCGCATCAATGTCATGCCTCTGGGCTCCGGGGCCCTGGCGGGAACCAACTATCCCTTAGACCGGGCATACACGGCGCAGCTCCTGCACTTCCCCGCGATCAGCCAGAACAGTCTGGACGCGGTCTCCGACCGCGATTTCGTCGTGGAAACCGTTGCCGCCCTCTCGCTGATCATGGCGCATGCCTCACGGCTGGCTGAAGAATTGGTCCTTTGGTCGTCACAGGAATTCGGATTCATCGAACTGCCTGACTCGGTCTGCACCGGCAGCAGCATGATGCCGCAGAAAAAGAATCCGGACGTTCCGGAGCTTATCCGAGGCAAGACAGGAAGGGTCTATGGCCACCTGGTCAATCTGCTGACGACCCTCAAGGGTCTTCCATTGACCTATAACCGCGATTTGCAAGAGGATAAGGCGTCGGTGTTCGACGCGTTGGATACGGTCCAGGCCTGCGTTCCCATGTTGGTCAAGACGCTCGAAGGTATGACGGTGCGGCGGCAGGTGTTGGCGGCAGCGGCGTCATCTGGATTTCTCTTGGCGACGGAGCTTGCGGACTATTTGGTACTCAAAGGCATTCCGTTTCGTGCGGCGCATGAAACCGTTGGCCGCCTCGTTCGAGACTGTTTGGACCGCGGCAAGGATTTGACTGAGGTGAGCTTGGAAGAGCTTCGTGTCTTCTCGAAGTCGTTTGAAAAGGATGCGCTGGATATGCTCACCATCGAAGGGGCATTGGAGCGGAAAGCTCAAGTCGGCGGAACTGCGCGCCAACGTGTTGGCGCCCGACTAGCAGCGTTGGAGAAGGAATTCAGAACGCAGTCATGAGATTGCGGGCAACGATGTGTACGGCGCGCGTAATGCTCGGGAGCTTTATTCTCGGCTTCCTACTGCTCGGGGGCGGGTTGCGGCAAGAAAGGCCCGCCGGTGGTTCCCGAGGACCCGCGCTCAACGCAACCAAACCAAGAGAAGGATCGTCAGACGTTGCCCCCTCAATGAGGGAGAGCATTTTGGCGGCGACAAGAGTACACTAATAGGTTGCCGGTGGCCTTTAGCGCGGCAGCCATTTTTATGAACCAGATGAGGTGATGTAATGCAGCTCGTGAAACTCTCGCAGCCGAAGCGAAGAAAACTATTGCTGGTGGATCCCTATCCACGGGACAACCCTTATCACCTCGGGCCAAGCGAGAGAAAGGCCATCTGGTTTCCGAAATTGAGTCTTCCGGTTATCGCAGCGTACACGCCGGAGCATTGGGATGTGGAAATCCAGGATGAGGCGGTGCGCGACATCGACTTTGAGCATCCGGCGGACATGGTCGGCATTTCAATCATGACCTGTTATGCCCCACGCGCCTACGAGATCGCTGCCGAGTTCAAGAAGCGTGGCGTCCCGGTGGTTCTCGGGGGCGTGCATCCCACATATTGCGCCGATGAGGCGTTGCAGCACTGCGATGCGATCGTGACCGGAGAGGCGGAAGATACGTGGCCGCGCCTGGTCAGCGATTTTGAAAAGGGCCAGATGCAGCGGCACTACAAAATGGATGGTTTCCCGGCGCTTGACAACTATCGCCGGCCTCGCGTTGAGCTCCTGGCCGACTCGGCTTACATGACGCGCCAATGCACCTTTACCACCCGAGGATGTCATTTCGACTGCGAGTTCTGCAGTGTGTCGCCCTTTAACGGAAAGAGCACGCGCCGGCGGCCGGTGGCGGAAGTCATCACGGAGATCAAGCGCGTGCGCGAGTTCGTGTGCGGCGAGCTTGTGGGACGCTTGGGAAAGGGCTCGATGTTGGATGCCCTCGCGCTGGCCGCCAAGATCCGCTTCGGGATCGAGGACGGCGGCATCGTCGCGTTTGTGGACGATCTGCATAATAGCAACCGCGCGTACTGCCGGGAGCTATGGGCCGCGCTGAAGCCCTTGGGCCTCAAATGGGGGTGCCAGTCCACGCTGTTTCTCGGGGATGACGAGGAGATGGTCAAGCTCGCAGCGGAAAGCGGGTGTGTGTCGGTATTCGTGGGGATGGAATCGATCTTCGAGGAGAGCCTCGGCGAGACCCACAAGCCGTTCAATCGGGTCAAGAAATTCGAAGAGGAAATTCAGACATTCCATAACCATGGCATCATGGTGAACCCGGGGATCGTGTTCGGGTTTGACAATGACGATGAGTCCGTGTTTGAGCGCACAGTGGAATTTCTGGTCCGTAACAAGTGCGAGCTCGCTTACTTCAATGTGCTCACGCCGTTACCCGGGACGCCGTTGTACACGCGCTATGAGGCCGCAGGCCGGATCTTCGACCGCAATTGGGCGCACTATGACGGAAAGCACGTCACGTTTACTCCCACGCGCATGACACCTGAGCAGTTGGAGAACGGCTTTTACTGGGCGAACCACACGTTCTATTCCATACCGAACATTTACCGGCGATTGGCCCACACAGGCCAGCGGCTGGCGCCGAGATTGATCATGAACCGCGAGTTCCGACGCGTGATCAAACGCGCGTGCCCGAAAGGCCAACTGAGTCCTGTTGCGACGGTGATCAAAACATTGCAGGCAAAGCTGCCCTCAGTGAGGATGGAGAATTCGATCCCCAACGCGCTGCTGGCCCTCAAGAAGGTCTCGGGACAGGTGGACCAGTTCCTCAGCATCAAGACGCGCAAGCATGAAAAACTCACGGCCCTGATGGTGGAGTTGGAGGGCGCGCTGGACCATCTGAATGCCGCTGAGTTGAAAACTCGTCTCGCGGATGCCGCGAATAAAGCCAAGCTGGACATCATTCTGAATTTTGAGCATCTACGTCATGCCACGCCTCAAGCCCTGCATACCCTGCTGGACGGCGACTTTTTTAAGCGAGCCGCTCCCTCCGCGCGAGTGCGTTATCGAAAGCTCAAGGATGCGTTCGGCTTGGCAGCCGACGACATAAATTTCCACGGCCTGGACCTCTTCGAGGAAGAGCCGCAGAATGCCTGATTTTCGGTACCTGGACGGAGAGTTTTACTGCGAATCCGTCCCGTTTCAGAAAATCGCCGATACCGTCGGCACCCCGTGTTATGTATACAGCCATGCGCGGCTGATTCGACAATTTCGCGCGTTCGATACCGCGTTTAAAGATGTGCCCCACATCACGGCTTACGCGATTAAGGCAAATTCCAACATTGCTATCTTGCGACTGCTGGCCGAGGAAGGCGCCGGAGGAGATATTGTATCCGGAGGCGAATTGTATCGTGCATTACAAGCCGGCCTCACGCCCCACCGGATCGTTTTCGCGGGGGTGGGGAAGACGGATGAAGAGATTCGTTATGCGCTACGGTCCGAAATTCTTATGTTCAATGTGGAGTCTTCGGCCGAGCTCGTGGCGATCGATCGGGTGGCAGGCGAGCTCCATACCAATGCGCGGGTAGCGCTGAGGATCAACCCCGACATCGATCCGAAAACCCATCCATACATCTCAACCGGCCTGAAGAAGAGCAAGTTCGGCATCAGCGCGGAGCGGGCGCTGGATGAATTTAAGCTCGCGACCACGCTTGAGAACATCGAGATCGTCGGCGTGCACAAGCACATCGGCTCGCAGTTGATGACTGTCAGCCCGTATGTTGATGCGTTGAGAAAAATTCTTGGCCTTGTCGAGCAGCTCAAAGGGATCGGGGTGGAAATCCGCTATCTGAACGTCGGCGGCGGGCTCGGCATCACGTACCAGGACGAGGTACCGCCTCAACCCGAGGATCTCGCGCGTGCGATCTCCCCGCTCCTCAAGGATCTTAAATGTGTCTTGATCTTTGAGCCGGGTCGCTCTATCGTCGGTAACGCCGGGGTTCTCTTGACGAAGGTCCTGTACCAGAAGGCCAATCCCGACAAGACCTTCCTGATCGTGGATGCCGCGATGAACGATCTCATCCGGCCGTCCCTGTACGGCGCCTACCACGAGATCAAGCCCGTGCGGGAGAACCGGGGGAAGGCCAAAAAGCAGGTGCTCATAGACATCGTGGGGCCGGTATGCGAGTCTGGGGACTTTCTGGCGAAGGATCGGATGATGGCGCTAGGTGATCCCGGCGACCTCCTCGCCGTGATGAGTGCCGGCGCCTATGGTTTCAGCATGGCCTCGAACTATAATTCCCGGCCGCGGGTTCCTGAGGTGCTGGTTCGAGACAAAGAGATCCATGTAATTCGGGCGCGGGAAGACTATGCGGACCTGGTCAGGGGCGAGACAATCCCCGCCTTTCTAAAGTAACGCCATGAAAAAAATCCCGTTCATGAAGTTCTCCGGCGCCGGCAATGACTTCATTGTGATCGATAACCGACGCCGGATCATCGAGCCAAAGGCCATGGCTGCATTCGTCGCGCACGTATGCCGCCATCATCTCTCAGTCGGCGCCGATGGCTTGATATTTATTGAAAAGTCCCGGGGAGCTGACTTCCGCTGGCGATTCTTCAATGATGACGGGGGCGAGGCAGACTTTTGCGGGAACGGCGCCCGGTGCGCCGCACGATTTGCCTATCTGAAGAAGATTGCGACCAAAGCGATGCGGTTTGAGGGAAAGGCTGGGATAGTGGAAGCAGAGGTGCATGGCTACCGGGTCACGGTGCGCGTGCCTGACCCCTCGGCGGCCCAGGTGAACCTTCATATCCCGATCGACGGCACGACGCACGAAGGCCATAGTATCAACACTGGTGTTCCCCATTGCGTGTATTTCGTTCCCAACACAGTTCAGGCCGATGTGCTGGGGATTGGGCGGGCCACCCGATTTCATGACGTCTTCGACCCGGAGGGGACCAATGTTAATTTCGCCCAGGTCGTGGATCGTCATACGGTTCACCTTCGGACCTATGAGCGCGGCGTCGAAGCGGAAACCCTGGCTTGCGGCAGCGGGTCTATCGCGGCCGCTCTCATCGCGGCGCTGGTGCACAAAGTGGAATCGCCTGTCACGGTCGTCCCGAAAAGTGGTCTGGCGTTAACAGTCACCTTTCGGCGTGATGGAGAACGCTTTACCGACGTGACGCTGACCGGGGAAGCCCGCGCGATCTATGACGGATTTATGCGCCCTGACGCTTGGGAGTACGAGGTGGCATGAGTTTTACCGGCTCCATTGTCGCTATTATCACCCCGTTTCGAAACGGCAAGGTTGATGAACCCGCCCTTCGCGATCTGATTGAATGGCAGATCGCCAGTGGTACCGACGGGATCGTCCCGTGTGGAACCAGCGGGGAGTCCGCGACCCTGACATACGACGAACATAACCGTGTGATCGAAGTGACCGTCCAGGCCGTGAAGCGCCGGGTACCGGTCATCGCGGGCACAGGATCCAACTCCACGGAAGAAGCCATCGCGCTGACACGGCATGCCAAAGAGGTCGGGGCCGACGGCGCGCTGCTGATCTCACCTTATTACAATAAGCCGACCCAGGAAGGGCTCTTCCTTCACCATCGCGCGATTGCTGAAGCGGTCGACCTTCCACAGGTTCTGTACAACATTCCGGGCCGCACGGCCGTCAACATCACTCCTCAGACGGTCGCGCGGCTTGTCTAAGATCAGGAACATCGTCGGCGTCAAGGAAGGCTCAGGGTCGCTCCAGCAGGTCAGCGATATCGTGCATCTCTGCAGCGATCGATTCACCGTTCTAGCCGGCGATGATGCGCTCACGCTACCGATGCTGGCCGTCGGGGCCCGGGGCGTTATCACCGTCACGGCCAATGTCGCCCCCGCCGACATGGCGGGAATGATCGATGCCTGGACGGCAGGGAACCTCACAGAGGCGCGCCGCCTACACTACAAACTCTATCCGCTCTTTCAGGCGCTCTTCTTGGAGACGAATCCCATACCGGTCAAGCATGCGGTGGCCCTGATGGGAAAATGCACGCCAGAACTTCGTCTCCCGCTCTGCGGTATGTCGCAAGAAAATCTGGACAAGCTGACGCAGGTCATGAAAGATCTCCGGTTGATTTAGGCTTGACGGGTCCTGTCGCCGACCACCTCCACCTGCTTCACGAAGCGCTCAAGGCGGTGAAGACCTCCGGTCAGCGTCACCCGTCAAGCAATCATCCTCTGATATGAGAAGGTCAAGGAAAAGGATGGGACGGGACCTGTCGCCAAACCTGACTCCTTGCTCCCGAAGCCCAAGTCGCTAGTCGTCAGGCTTCGGCGCCGCCCGCGGCAGCAATTAATTTTCGATGACCCTTACTGCGCATCTGCTTGCACACGAGCGTGGGCGTTTGCCATACTCTCCAATGTCTGATATTCAAGCATTAGAAACGACGGTTCCGTAAACAGTGTCGATAGCGAGGCAAGTCAGTGATTAAGGTTATTGTGGCGGGTGCTGGCGGACGGATGGGCGGCCGCCTGATCAGCCTGATTACAGAATCCAGGTCCTTGCAGCTCGCGGGCGCCATAGAAAAGAAGGGCCATCCCGCAATCGGCCGGGATGCGGGAGAAGTGGCGGGTGCCGATCGGCAGGGTATCCCGATCACCGATGACTTGACCGTGCTTGCCGAGAAGGCCGACGTGCTGATCGAATTTACCGCCCCCGAGGCCACGCTTGGCCCACATGGAAATTATGGCCGGTCAGAAGAAGGCAATGGTTATCGGGACCACCGGTCTTTCTGCCGAGCAAGTCTCTGAGCTAAAGACTAAAGCAAAAGCGATCGCCTGCGTGTTCGCGCCGAACATGAGCGTCGGCGTGAATCTCATGCTGAAAGTCATTGCGGAGATGGCGCGACGGTTGGGCGATGACTACGACGTGGAGGTGCTGGAGGCCCACCACCGGCTCAAGAAGGATGCGCCGAGCGGGACCGCGTTGAAGATCGCTCAGGTGCTGGCCGAGGCCACAGGAAAGGACCTGAACCAGGTCGCCGCCTATGGCCGTAGAGGCATGATCGGCGAACGCAAGCGCGGCGAGATTGGCATGCAGGTCATTCGTGCGGGCGATATCATAGGCGACCACACGGTTCTGTTTGGCGGCATGGGTGAGCGCCTCGAGGTCACGCACCGCGCTTCAAGTCGCGATACTTTTGCGGCGGGGGCGCTGCGGGCTGCGGAATGGATCGTCAAGCAACCTGCGGGTCTTTACGACATGCAAGACGTGCTGGGGCTAAAATAGCCTGCAACAATACCGCCTGCGCTTCGTGTAGGACGCCTGTTACCTACCGACAAGAACTTTGAACAGTTGATTAAAATCCGCCTTGGCGGTTTCGATAAACACTCCTCGGGTTCCGCCGACGGCCACCGTCCACTCTCCGCCGGCGTACATCCATCCCTGCTGGGGCAGCCAGTTCATCCCGCTCAGCTTCGAATGGGCGGCGGCCAGCGTGTTGAATAACATTGTCACGGTCGCGCAGAACTGCGCGGTCAAGACTCCTAAGTCCTTTGACATGTCGGTCTTCGTCTTGAAATCTACAAGTTTGCCATCAGATGTAAATTCGCCTGCGGCGATGACGCCGTTGATCTTGAGCAGGTCATCGAGTGTGGCCATTTTCAAACCTCCTCAACCGGAATTGTTAGTCCTGGCGTTTACCCTTAAGGTCGCCTGCCTTTCTCCATTTGTTCGATGAGGCGCTCCACTTGGGCGAGCGCGTTCTGCAGTTGCGATTGGTATTCCTGCCTTGCCTTCACAGGATCAGGAAACTTCAGATCGCTCGGCGGAATCGGTAGGGGCTGGACCTCCACCTTTGTGTAGCCGTTATCTCGCCAAGGATTATATAAGGGATCTCCCACCAGTACCATACGCCAACTCACATATCTCGTCGTCAAGTAATACGCTTCCACGAGCGTGTAACGACCGCTAAGAAGCAACGCCACGAAATCCTTGGGGGCAGGGAAGGAGTCGAGGTATGGTTCGCCAATCGAACCCAACGTCGCGGTGATCCCGTGCTCCAAGGCGTTCTTGCACCAACCTGGTTCATCTGGATCATGCAGGCTCACCGCCTCGCCGGACGCAATGTGATAGCCAATGGCGCCCGGATTAAAAGAAAAGGCGTTTTCATAAGACCGCAACCGGTACCATCCTATATATAGCGCGACATCCGGAGCCTGCCCCGGCTGGCTGAAGCGCTGCGGAGTGTCGTCGAGCCGGACCTCATAAGAAGTAGCGCGGCGAACGAGGGCGGCTAAGTCTCGGAGGCTTTGATCATAGAATCCATAGCTCCCCGCATCCGGCTTCAGACCTTCCGCATCCAAGTAAAATTTTCCAGCGAGCCCATGTTGTTCCGCCGTGAGGGCCTGATCCACCAGGCGCCGCGCCAATTCTGGAGTTGGAGCATCCAGCCGGGCGACCATCACAATCGGCAGGCTCTGTAGAGACTGCGTTGTTGTCCGGCTCTGAAACATGGGATTCGGCATACGTCCCGCGACATTATAATCACCTCGGTCCCACCAGAGGAGACTGAGTTCACTGTCGATACTTGCGTTTCCATTCAGATATGAGAATCTTTCCGATTCCTCCTGGGCCAGCGCGAGAACGCCTCGCAAGCCGAACACTTGTTGCGCCACCCGGTATGCGCTTTGCCTATGAAGGTCCGATGGCGCCGCGCTTAAAACCCGGATCAACCTCTCGGCAGTACCGATCTGCTGGCGGTATTGTTCGATCCGCTGGCGGTCCTGTTGCTGGTTCGTTGAACCGATTGAGTAAAATTCCTGAAGGAGGGCATTGGGTCCCCCGAATTGTTGGACCAGACGTGCAAGTTCCTCGCGCTGCTGGAGGGCCTTGTCTCGATCTGAGATAGTCCCTATACGTCCGGCAGCCTCACGGATGGCGTCCGCGACGCTTTTCAAAAGCGCGGGCGTTCCCTTTGACGCATCTGATGAGGGACCGCTCGTCGCGGGAGCGGACGGATCTCGCGCTGATGAAGCGGCGATTTGTTTCACCCATCCTTCGAGGAGCTGGAGGTGAACAAGGGCCTTCTCCTGCCGCTGTGCCGCGTCCTTGCTCCACCGCCGCTCATCGTCGGTGGGCTGAGGCGCCACCACCGCGAGCGGAATCCCATACGTCGTGACTAGACACCTGATGTGGGACGCAAGGTTGCGGGCCTCAAGTGCCTGGCGGAGCGGTTTAATCAGATGCTGTTCGTAATGCCCGCGGCCGATGGTCTCGTCAGTCCCCAGATCCAGAATGATGATGTGGTCCGGCTTCAGTCCTCGCCGCTCCGCATAATGCTGTGCGATGGCCAAACTGTCAGGGCTGTTGCGATTGGCAAGAACGGCTGTCTGATCGGCTGTGAGCGCCCCCAGGCAAAACCGCCGGGGGTACAGAAGGCGGCCAGGACAATTACCCTGGCCGATCGGAATGCCCATTCCGTTAAGCGGCGTCCCGTTACTCGGAGATCATGACCCTGGTCGTGCCTGAACCGTTTAAATGGGTTCACGGAGTAATAGGCATTCCCAATACGCAACCGTCCGATGGCTTCTAGAGCAATTTCTCCAGGGTCTCCCAATCCGTGGCCGGCTGCGAGCAGGTGAAGTTGTGGCAGACATACGCGGTTGGCTTGCCATGAATTGCGGTTTTTCCTTTGGCGGCAGCCGGCACTCCGATCGATCCCTCGACAGTGTCTCCGTTGACCACCACGATCGTCTTGTTCGGCACGTATCGACCATGGATCTGGCTCAGCAGACCGGCCATCTCGGGGTCACTGCGTGAGCCGACTAAAACGATGTCTTTGGGCTTCGAAAGATAAAAGTCCAAGGCGCACAATAGAGACGACGTGCCATACGGGTTGCGGCTCATCTGCTCATGAAATAGCCGCAGCGTCAGCTCGGCCCGATCAAGATAGATCTGCTCACCTGTATACGAGAACAGTCGCAGAAAGTTCATGGTCGTAATGGCATTCCCCGAGGGGATCGCGGAATCCTCGCCGCTTTTCATTCGCTGGATCAAGGTCTCATGGTCGCGGCCCGTAAAAAAGCACCCACCGGCTTGGGGATCCCAGAATTGCTCGAGCAGAACGGCCGTGAGCTCCCGCGCCTTCTCCAGATATTCCGGTCGAGACGTAGCCTCGAATGCATCGATGAGCGCGGCAGTCAAGAACGCGTAATCGTCCAGGTATCCATTCAAGCGGCCCTGTCCGTCGGTGACGGTTCTGAAGAGGCGGCCGTTCTTGTAGGCGCTCGCCAGAAGAAAGGCGAGCGCTTTTTCTGCCATGGCCAGATACGCAGGGTTCCCCAACGCTTGATAGGCGTCGAGGACTCCGGAGATCATCAAACCATTCCAGCTGGTCAGAATCTTATCGTCGCGTAAGGGTTTAATACGTTGCTCGCGGGCGTTCAGAAGCGTTTGCCTGCGCAGCAGTCATCTGTTGCTCGACGTCTGGAACGTCCTGGACCTCTATTCGGCCGTTGCTTTTGATCAGGTTAGGAATATTTTTGCCTTCAAAGTTTCCTTGGTCGGTAATGTCATAGACGCGACAGAAGAGATCTCCCGCCTCCGGTCCGAGGATGGCCTTCACTTCTGCCGGCGTCCAGACGAAGTACTTTCCCTCATGGCCTTCGCTGTCGGCGTCCTGCGCCGTGTAGAAGCCGCCATCCGGATGGATCATTTCACGCTGGAGATACTCTAATGTCTGATCGACGACCTGGCGAAAACGTGGCTCCCGGCTCAAGCGCCATGCGTCCAGATACAGACGCACGAGTTGAGCGTTGTCGTACAGCATTTTTTCAAAGTGCGGAACGAGCCACTGGGCGTCGGTGGAATAACGATGAAAGCCCCCTCCGAGATGATCGTAGATGCCTCCAGCCGCTATCTTCCAAAGGGAATGGAGTGACATATCCAGCATCTTTTGGTCTTTCGTGCGGCTGAATTGGCGAAGCAGGAGGTGAATAGGTGGTGACGTGGGAAACTTGGGCGCATCACCAAAGCCGCCGTTGATGGGCTCATAGAAAGTGCTGAGATCGCGGACGGCGTTGTCCAACAACTCCTCGCTCAGGGACGCATCTGAGGGCTGCGGGGAACTGATACGCCGCAGCCCTGTTCTCACCTTCTGGATGTTCTCGCGCACCTGTCCAGGCTCTTTTTGATATGCCTCGGAGACTCCGAGAAGGACTTCGGGGAATCCCGGCATGCCGTGGCGGGAGACCGGAGGAAAATAGGTGCCGCCCCAGAACGGCTCCTGATCCGGCGTGAGGAAGATAGTCAGCGGCCAGCCCCCACCGCGCCGCATAAAAGCCTGCGCCGATTTCTGATAGATATCGTCCAGATCGGGGCGTTCTTCGCGATCAACCTTTATGTTGATGAAATGCTGATTCATCAGATTGGCGATGTCCGGATTTTCGAACGACTCGCGTTCCATGACATGGCACCAATGACAGGCGGAATACCCGATCGATAAGAGAATGGGCTTATTCTCGGATTTGGCGCGAGCTAGCGCTTCGTGTCCCCACGGGTACCACTCGACAGGATTATGGGCGTGCTGCTTGAGATAGGGGCTTGTCTCGTGGATGAGATGGTTCGTAGGCTGCGATGTGTCGAGCTGGTCGCTCATGCCGACATGGTACCTGCTCGGCCTTGAATTTCGCAATGTTCATGGGTCATGCGGATGGAGTGCTTGGATACGCCGGGAATGTTATAGTCACCGGATAATGAAAGATTATTACCAAGTTCTCGGGGTTGAGAGGGATGCCAGCCTTCTGGAGATCAAGACGGCCTTCAGGCGTCTGGCGAAAGAAAACCATCCTGATCATCATCCCGGCGATAAGAAGGCCGAAGCGCGCTTCAAGGAGATCAGCGAAGCCTATGGCGTCGTCGGCGACACGGCCGCGAAGGTTGACTATGACCGCATGCGATTCGGCGGCCATGGGACCTTTGGAGTCAAAGAAAAGCCGGCCAACCCAGAAATCTATGTCAGTGAGGTCCTGGAGAAGCTGTATGAGGCCGGGCACGGCGACATTCAAGGATATTTGTTAAATAATATTGCACAGCTCAGGAAGGAAATCGAAGTCGTGCGGCGTCTGACGAAAGAGAAGATCGGCTACGACGCCTTCAAGCCACAAATCGTCATGGACCACGCCCTGGACGCTTTTCGCGGTTGGATCAACGAAGACATGGAGGTGCGGCGCAGCAAGATCATTCATGTCGCGCTGTTCAATCTGCTTAAACAACGGGCGGCCGACCCCAAGCGGGAGCAGGATGTCGATCGGTTGAAGCGGCGTTTGGAAAATGCTTGGGAGGAAGGGCAGAAGGCCGGCTATCGAGACGCCTTGGAGCTCTACTACCAACGAAACAAATGACCGATCTTAGGATACAATCGCCGCGGCTGAATGAACACTGCAGGCTGTCTCAACCTATTGCTTCGATTTTATCAACGCTGGACGCAGGAAAAGCCTCCGCGCAGCAACTGTAAAGAACCGCGAACGACGCTTCTGGTCCAAAGGCTTTCGTGCCGCCTGGCCCGGAAGCTCTTGATCTCTACAATTATCCTCATCCTCGCGACCCGGCAGCATCATCCTGGGCTATGACGGTCCGCATGCTCTTCGGACTGCTCGAATGTGCTCTGCAGTTGCGAGGCGCCTAGGTCATTCCGAGGCAACGAATCTACGACTACGAGATCGCCTGTCTTGTTGCACGATCTGGGGCGAGCGGGATTGGACCAAAAGCTGTTCGGGGCGATATGGTCCTGGGCCCGCCGACAGGGCATCCCGACGAGGCCACGCGAATGGCGCGCGATTCATCCGAGAACCCGCTACGGGCGCGAAACCGAGGCGTTTCTGGAGGAACACCGCCATGAACTCGCCAAGCTCGGCATTCCGATTGACGAATGGACATGCGAGCAGGTTGAAATGCGTCTCGGATACGCACGGCGCTTAGCCCGTCAATTGCGCGCCGTCAAACCGAAGCTTGCCGCCCTCGGCATCAGGTGGGTTCCGTGGATGCAACGGGTCATGCTGTACTACTACTATCCCGAAAAGCTCAACCGTGCGCCGGCATGGCTTCACGAGTTGGCCGAAGTGCTGGTGGCGTGTGAGCAATTCGAGGCGTACAGTAATCGCAAGCGTGGGCAGGACTATTACACACGGCACAAGGAGAGACTCTCCGAAGCGTTTGCGTACCTCGAGAAACTGCGTGTGGAGAAGATTTTGAGCCAAAGGGTGCTCAATGCAGTCCGCGGATTGGCGGCAGAAGGCGCTTTTGACGGCATCCTACGTGAAGCGCGGGGAAAACCCCTTTCCTCAGCCGAGTCAAAGTATCTCAAAGCTCTGGCATCGGCAGTCGGCAGAAAGCCTGGCCCTGAAGCGCGCGCGAAGCGGCGAAACGACTGAGGGAATTTGGAATGAGAAATAACTCATGAGTGTAAAGACCAGTGAGTTCCGGCTCAAAATGCGAGGCGAAACGCAGATTGAGAACATTACCAAGACGAGTGGAGGATGCCGTCGCGAAAAGCGGGCTCGCGGCGGGGATCGCGGTCGTATTCATCAAGCACACGACGGCGGCGGTGATGATCATAGAGGACGAGCCGGGGACTCGCGCCGACACAAAAACGATCTGGGAGCGGCTGATCCCTCCGGACGCCAATTGGCAGCACAATACCTTAAACGCCGGGGAAGATAACGCTCACAGCCACCTCCGGGGCCATTTGCAAGGCGCCTCGGTGACGGTGCCATTTGCTGATCAGTCACTGCTCCTCGGAACCTGGCAGCAAATCGTGGTGGTCGACTTCGATACGCGTGCGCGCACCAGAGACCTGATCATCCAGATGATCGGCGAATAGGTTCGAAGAAAGGGCACTCCCGTCGCAGCCTGCTCATGAAACGTTGCGGTTCTCGTTGCCTGGCCTCTCTATACCCCGTAACGATCTTCGTCATCTGGCCCTCCTCCTTGCTTGCCTGTGCGGTCAGTCTCGACCGTTCCGACGTCGTTCTGCCTCTTGAGAAGATGGAGCCCGCCGCGATTTGCCGCCTGGCGGAAGTGGTCAATGACTATACGACCTTTCAGTTGGTTCCATCTGTGCAGGTTCCGATCCCTAAGCCGCTGTATGACTTTCTCTTGGACCATCCGGCCCTGACGTCCAATGCGGTGCGGCACTACAGGTTCGGCGGCTATGTCGTTACTGAGGTCTCACCAACCATGTTTACGGGAGAAGACAATCAAGGCGGAGAAGCCACGGTCACGCTCTTATACCAGGATCCCGTTCGACGCATATATCATCTGCAGGGAAGCCAGAAGGGCTATGTCATTCCCAAGATTACCGGCGCCGGAATTGTGGTGCTGTCCTATCATGCGACACCTGACGCGCGACGGTCGGGAAAGCGTGGATACGAAGGTGACGGTTTTTTCGCGGCTGGACAATCGTTTCCTCGCACATCTTGTCAAACTCATGCGTCCCATTCTTCAACGATTGATCAACGACAAGCTCACGCGGGGTGTGAAGACAGTGAATCGTCTCACGGAGTTCCTGGCCAGAGAGCCCCAGGAAGTGGGCAGCGATGCCGATATTTTGACCGAGAATCGCAAAGAGGCCCAAATGTTTCGCGCGCTGCTGTTGGCGCGAGACAAAAAAGGAGGGTAAAGGATCAGGCCGGGACCGGAGCGCCGACCAAATCCACCTCGAATCCGAGGTCCTCAATCATCTTCCAGGCCTCGTTTGCCGGCATCCCGGGCGTCGTGAGATACCCTCCTACAAACAGTGAATCGGCGGCATATAATGCCAACGCTTGTAGCGAGCGCAGATTGAACTCTCGTCCTCCTGCGACCCGAAGCTCCGTCCGTGGATGTAGGAATCGGAAAAGGCACAGAATCTTGAGGCAGCGTTGCGGAGTGAGCTCGTGCCGGTCTTCCATTGGCGTTCCTTCGACGGGATGCAGGAAGTTTAGCGGGATTGAGTGCGGCGCGACGTCTCGCAAGGCAAGCGCTAGATCGATGAGGTCCTCGTCGGCTTCCCCCATGCCTGCGATCCCGCCGGAGCAGATTTCCAGGCCCGCCGCACGCGCATTTCGAATCGTCGTGAGCCTGTCCTGATAGCTATGGGTGGTGACGATTTCCGGATGAAAGCGCTCAGAGCTGTTCAAATTGTGGTTGATCCGATCTACTCCGGCCTCTTTGAGCCTTCGGGCGTCGGATTCAGATAACAGCCCCAACGAGCAACACACTTGAACGGAACACGACTCCTTGATCTCCCTCACTGCCTCGGAAATCGCGGTGAGCTCTCGGTCCAACGGTCCTCGCCCGCTGATAACAATGCAGTACCGTATCGCTTTGGAGGCGGCTGCCTGGTGGGCGCCCTGGACCATTTCCGACTTTGACAACAGGCCGTACTGATCGATTTCTGCTGTAGAGACCTTCGATTGGGAACAGTAGCCGCAGTCCTCCTGACAGGCGCCGCTCTTGGCGTTTTGTAGCATTTGCAGACGGACCTTGCGTCCGAAAAACCGCTGGCGGATGACGAAGGCGGCATCCAGGAGTGTCAATAGACGTTCGTCCGGGACCTGTAAAACGGCCCGGGCTTCTTCGCGCGTGAGGGTGTCGCCGGCGATGACTCTGTCGGCCAAGCTGCGAAAGTCCACTGTGGCACAGGAAACAGGGTTCATGGGATCACTCCTTGATGAGGGAGACACCGGTCATCTCGGGTGGCTGGGGAATGCCCATCAGGTGCAGGATGGTCGGCGCAATGTCCGCCAGTATTCCGGAGGGACGTAGCGCATGCGGGTGATCATCCACGATGAGGCAGGGCACCGGGTTCAACGTATGTGCCGTATGAGGCTCGCCGGTCGCATAGTCCACCATTTGCTCGATATTTCCGTGGTCGGCGGTGATGATCACCGCGCCGCCGATGGCGCGCATCGTGGAGACTACCAGCTTTAGACAGTCATCCACCACCTCTGCTGCCTGCACCGCCGCGGTTAAGATTCCGGTATGTCCGACCATGTCAGGGTTGGCGAAGTTCAAGCACAATCAATGAATACTTGCCGGCGCTGATGCGCCGCGAGGCTTCTGCAGCCACTTCGTGAGCTGACATTTGCGGCTTGAGGTCATAAGTCGGCACGTCTCTAGGAGAAGGAATGAGCACGCGGTCCTCACCGGGATAGATCGTCTCGTCCCCGCCGTTGAAAAAGTAGGTAACGTGCGCGTATTTCTCCGTTTCTGCAATTCGAAGCTGGTTCAGACCTCGCTCGCTGATGATCTCGGGAAGGCTTTTCGTGAGCCGCATGGGCGCAAAGGCCACCGGGTGCGGAAAGGTATCGTTGTAGGACGTCATCGTGGCGAAAGCTGAGAGATGTGGAACGTGGCTTCGGGGAAAGTCGTCAAAGTCGGGCTCTGTCAGGGCACGGGTCAGTTCCCGGGCCCGGTCGGCTCTGAAATTGTAAAAGATGACGCCGTCGCCGTCGTGAATGCTCTTTGTCGGGGAATTGTGTCCCCCCCCAATGACGGCCGGTAGCACAAACTCGTCTGTAACCTTGCTTGCATAACTTTGGGTGACAGCCTGTTCCGCCGTAGTGTGGTGCTCGCCGGCCCCTTCAACCATCGCGGCGTAGGCGCGCGCCACCCGATCCCAGCGGTTATCCCGGTCCATGGCGTAATAGCGGCCGATCACGGTCGCGATCTCGCCGATTTTGAGGGCCTGCATTTTCGCTTCGGCATCACGAATGTAACCGAGGCCGCTTTGCGGGGGCACGTCTCTCCCGTCGAGAAACGCGTGCACAAAGACCGGCACCTCCGCGGATTTCGCCATCTTCAGGAGTTCGTAGAGATGTGTGATGTGACTATGGACCCCGCCATCGGAGAGGAGACCGAGCAGGTGCAGCCGCCCGCCGGCTGCTCGCGTTTTTCGCAGGACTTCCTGAAAGACCGGGTTGGAGACGAAAGAGCCATCACGTATCGCCCGATTGATTCGAGTTAAATCCTGATAGACGATGCGGCCGGCGCCGATGTTCATATGGCCGACTTCTGAGTTCCCCATTTGGTTGTCCGGAAGGCCGGTATCTTCACCCGGACGCGGAGAGAAGCGTATGCGGATAGTCCTTGAGCAGCGACCGGTAAAACGGAAGTTTCGCGTGCGCGATCGCATTCGCTTGGGGATTACGGTTTTCGCCCCAGCCATCAAGAATGATAAGAGCCACGGATTTAAGCGGAGCCATGTACTCCTATGTTTGACGAGCTGATAACAATTCCGTTCATGCTGAGCCTGTCGAAGCATCGAGCCGGTCGAGCATGACGGGAGTTTACAGTTAGATTTGCCCTTGGACAAGCCCTTCGACTTGGCGCAGGCCTGCCTCAGGGCGAACGGAAAGCGGTGCCAAGTTATGAAATTCCGGTGGACACAAATCAGACGATTTCGAACGGCGCTCTCAGGCTGGCCACGGACGCGGTTCCGGCTATGTGTACGTTTTCAAGTGAAGCGTCTGTGACGCCGACCGGCGGCTTGATCGCGATCGTATTCCAAGAGCCGCACCCCGCGCATCGTCCGTTCCATTCCTGCGTCTGATAGAGGCAGGTCGTACACTGAAATGCTATCCATCCAGGACGAGGCGTGCCCAAGCCTTCCTGGATCTCCAACAGAGCCGCTTCGGTATTGCCCTTCCGAATATACAGGCTCGCCATCATCTTGTGAATGCCGCCGGCCGGGTCGAAAAGCCCTTCGAGTGTAGAGAGCAATTCGAAGGCATCGTCGATCATTTCGAGCCGGTAATAGAGCCTGCCTAAAGCAAGTTTAATCGCAGGGTCCATGTGCGTGCGAACAAGCGCCTCCTGATAGATCCGGATCATTTCTCCCGGCTCGCCTATCTGGAGATAGAGGTCCTCCAAGCGCTGCAGAAAGATTGGATTACACGTCTTGATATAGGATTTTTCCCAGGACTCCGCCGCCTGACGCATCTTGCCTTCGTGGATCAAGGTCTCGCCGAACCCAATCCGAGCAGGCAAGAATCCCTTGTCCAGTTTGATAGCGTCTTTGAAGTAACGACGGGCCTGATCGCGGTCGCCACGCTCCAGAAAGCTGCGGCCAACTTCGTACTTTATACCCGTCATGATCTGTGTCTCGGACTTTATCTCCCGTTCCGGCAAGCCGGCCTTTAACAACCGTTCCTGCGCGGCGTGTGCTTCGGGCCATCTTCCGGCACGCATATGAATGTCGCGGAGCCGGTAGAGCGCTGTAGGATTTGTCGCGTCAATTTTGAGGACTTCTTCCACCGTTTGGATGGCCTCTTCATAGCGCTTTGCCTCTTGCAGGTCCTTCGCAAGTGTAAAGAGTATTTCCAGGTTGCCTTCGTCCAATTGACGAGCCTTGCGATGCAGCCGGATGGCCTCGTTGTAATGTTTCTCCCTCCGCAAGATATTTCCCAATAACATCAGGGCGCGGATGTGATCCGGCTCAAGGGCGAGGAGCTTCTGGAGTAGGGAGATGGCTTCAGTGGTTCGCCTGGACAGCGATGCGAGGACGCCGTCCGCATAGTAGGCGTCGATTCTTTCTTCCCGCTTCCGACGTCGGCTGCTCCGCCAATTGAGAATCAGCGCCCGTATCTCACGCAGCCCCACCAGCATGGTGACGGCAAGAGCGCCGACAATCACGCAGGCGAGCACGAGCGTGATCGGAGAGACTGTCGTTGAGGAGTTGGCGGGAAATCGAAGGGTAATGCGCTCAGGATTGAGATCGCTAAAGACCACCGCCGCAACGATTGAGAGGATAAGGGTGATAACCCAGAAAAAGAACTTCATCCGCTACCCTGATTGTTTAAGCGACCGCTCCTTAGGTATACGGCGCGCGCGGCCGGTTGAAGGCGCCGCCTGCAACGGGGATCGCTTGGATGGCGCTCGCAGCGGCACCCTCGCGGCATCGTTCCAAATCCGGTCCAAGCCGTAGTTTTCTCGCACGCCTCGTTTGAAAATATGGACCACTACATCGTCATAATCCATCAGCACCCAGGCGCCCACTTCCGTCCCTTCGAGTCCGTAGAGTCGATGCCCTTGTTCAGTGAAGGTCTTATCAATATTGTCTTTGATGGCTTGGACCTGCCGCTCTGATTCCGCGCTGCAGATCACCAAACCGTCGTTCATCCACGATACGCCGGAAACGTCCAGAATGACGATGTCAGAAGCTTTCTTTTCTTCCGCCGCCAGCGCAGCTAACCGAGCCTTCGCCCGGGAATCTCTGGTTATCGTAAAAGCCCTCCTATATGCGCTCTTGGAATGGCTGTAGTCTTCAGGGATATTTGATCGTGGAGGATTCTCATTAGGTGGGGGCGGTGCATTTGCTTGGTAGTATATCGTACCGGTGATTGTCTTTCAAGGACACCGCTTCATTCACATCCAGGGACTCAAGAAATGGCTATGCGCCGGAAATACGCTTCAACAGAAGGGGGTAAAGCGTTCTCGAGATCCTGGCCGTGGCGCAAACGGGTTCTGATGTCTTTCGCCGACACGTTACACGGGGGAATCCGAATGGCCCACACAGCACGTCCGCTTCTCAAAGGAAGTCTTACCGAATCCACCTCCCCCGCATCAACTCTCTTCAGCTCTGTTATGTTGTCTCCCTGCAGAATTGCCAGCTCGTTTAGAGACTCAAAGGTCGAGCCCGCCCGGGCCACGACGGCAAAGTCGCAACTGCTGAGCAATGCCTCCGGCTCTTTCCACGAGGGAAGTTCACGAAATGCGTCCAGGCCGATAATAAACACCAGCTCCGTATTCAAAGGGTAATGCCGCCGAAGTTCGCGAACGGTATCGATGGAATAGGACTTGTTCGGCCTGTGCATCTCGATCTCCGACACCTGGAAATACGGATAGGGAGCGATGGCGAGCTTGAGCATCTCCAGGCGGTGGGCTGAGGCAATGAATTCCGATGGAGGCTTGTGTGGAGGATCCCCCGTAGGAATGAACAGGACGGTATCTAGCCCGAGCCGTTCACGAGCGGATTCTGCAACGACAAGATGGCAGCGATGGATGGGATTAAACGCCCCGCCAAAGAGCCCTACTTTCATTCCCGGAGTTGCCCTGATCCCAGGACGATGAATTTGCTGGTGGTCAGTTCTTCGAGCCCCATGGCTCCCCGGGCATGAATGCGGGTCGTGCTGATGCCGATCTCCGCGCCCAAACCGAACTGATAGCCATCATGCAGACGAGTGGATGCATTGACGAAGACGGCTGCGGCGTCGACCTCTCTCAAAAACCGCTGAGCCAGACTGTCATCTTGGGTGATGATCGCCTCTGAATGCTGCGAGCCAAACTGCGCGATGTGCTCCATGGCTTGCGTCATATCCTTCACGACCCGCACTGCCAGAATCAGATCCAGGAACTCAGTTCCCCAATCGGTATCTGTGGCAGGCATCACGGTGGGCGCGAGGACCTGAGTCCGGGGACATCCCCGCACCACAACGCCCGCTTCCTGATAACGGGCGATCAGGGGCGGCAGGAATGTCGGAGCGATGTCTGCATGGACAAGGAGAGTTTCCATCGCGTTACAGGTACCCGGTCGCTGCACCTTGGCGTTGAAGCAGATCGCTTCAGCCATCTTCAAATCGGCACTCGCGTCCACATAGGTGTGGCAAACGCCTTTATCGTGTTTGATCACCGGAATGCGCGACTCTGCCGTCACGAACTCCATAAGACCCGTCCCGCCGCGAGGAATAACGAGGTCAATGAACTTGTCCTGCTTGAGGAGCAAGGCGGAGACCTGGCGATCCGTATTCTCGATAAATGTAATCGCGCCTTCCGGGATCCCTGCCTTGGCCCCGGCCTCGGAGATCACTTTTACAATGGCAGCATTCGATAGGATTGCCTCGGATCCCCCGCGCAGGACCACCGCATTGCCGGATTTCAGACAGAGTGATGCCGCGTCCGCCGTTACATTGGGACGGGATTCATAGATGATCCCGATCACGCCGATGGGAACGCGCATTCTGCCAACTTGCATTCCATTCGGACGTTTCACGATTCCATGCACGTAGCCGACAGGGTCCGGAAGAGCAGCTACTTCCCTCAGACCTGCCGCCATTTCCTTGATACGCCTGGGGTTGAGCGTCAGCCGGTCGATGGCGGCTGCAGTGAGATCCGCTGCAGCACTCAGATCACGACGGTTCGCGGAGAGCAGGTCGGTTTCGCTGCGCTCCAAGGCGTCCGCCATAGCCGTAAGCGCCGTGTTCTTCACCTCGGTAGACAGCGTCGCCAGCACTTGGGCCGCCGCTTTAGCCTGCGAGACTTTGGTGATGACGTAATCAGCCAGAGACATAATGGTTATAGTTCGTCGTCCTTAATCCGTTCGCCCTTGTATCTTGATTCTTGTATCTTGATCCTCACCGGTGAATGATATGGCGTATCATCAACCAGAGCATGACAGACCGATTCGCCCTCGGTCCACCAAGACCGTGGCTCAGCGTGGTCGTCATGCTCGTTGCTGGAACGAGCCCGAACAGTCGCATGGGCCTCAGAAGCCCGCATTGCGCAAGGATGGGCCGCGCCGGAGGTGCGCTATGAGTGAATCCGCTGTGTTTGTTGGAATCGATGTCTCCAAAGCCCAACTGGACATCGCCATGCGTCCGGAGGGCCAGGGTTTACCGTGCGGAACGATGAGCCGGGGATAACCACGCTGGTCGAGCGTATGCGAGAACTGCAGCCCCACTTGGTCATGCTGGAAGCCACCGGCGGTTTGGAAGTGGCGGTGGTCGGGGCATTGGCGGCGGCCGGCGTGCCGTTGGTGGTGGCGAATCCGCGCCAAGTCCGTGATTTTGCCCGCGCCACGGGGCACTGGCCAAGACGGACCGCCTGGATGCGCAGATTTTGGCGCGCTTTGCTGACAGCGTCCGACCCACCCCGCGGGCTCTGCCAGAAACCAGCACCCAGGAGTTGGCTGCCGTGCTGGCGCGCCGGCGCCAGCTCATCGACATGCTGACCGCGGAAAAGAACCGGCTGAGCAGCGCGCTGAAGCCGGTCCGCAAAGGGATTCAGGCCCATATTACGTGGCTCGAACGCCAGTTGGCGGAGACCGATAACAATCTTTCCACCACGATTCAAGCCAGTTCGGTCTGGCGGGAGAAAGATGACCTGTTGCAAAGCACGCCGGGCGTTGGGCGCGTTCTGTCCACTACCCTGCTCGCCAGTCTGCCGGAGTTGGGCACGCTCAATCGCAAGCAGATCGCAGCGCTGGTGGGAGTCGCGCCTTTCAACTGCGATAGTGGCATGCTCCGGGCAAACGGATCGTCCGCGGCGGACGAGCACCGGTCCGTGTGGCCTTGTACATGAGCGCGCTGGTCGCGGCGCGGTACAATCCGGTGATCAAGGCATTCTATCGGCGTCTGCGCCAAGCCGGGAAGCCAGCCAAAGTCGCGTTGACGGCCTGTATGCGAAAGCTGCTCACGATTCTGAACGCGATGTTGAAACATCACACTCCTTGGCGTGCTGCGACGTATGGGTCGCATGCTTGACATTCCTGCCAGTCGCTGAGCCCAGTCGAAGGGCAAACGAATTAATGCTTCTTTCTTTGCCCCACTTCAGCCTTTAATTGTCGTTCATGCCCTGACGCTTCTTCGCGTTTCGAGATTTCGGCCGCCTTCCTTCGACACCTGACCCCTTGCAAAAGAAAGAGCAACGGGTACCCCGACGAACGTCGGGCCTATTTACTCGATCACCAGATTATCACGATGAATGACTTCATCGTAATCCTTGTATCCCAACGTCTTCGGGATATCGGCGCTGTGAAGGCCCATGATCTTAACGATAGCCGGCGATGAATAGTTCACTAAGCCTTTTGCGATTTCGCGGCCCGATTCATCCAGGCATCCTACGCTGTCGCCGGCCTCAAAGGTGCCGCGAACGGCGGTGATGCCCGAGGGCAGGAGGCTCTTGCCGCGCCGCACGAGAGCTTCCACGGCGCCCGCGTCTAATACCAGGTGACCTTTCGCCTTGAGCGTATGCGCAATCCAGTGCTTACGGCTCGTGAGTTGCTGCTCCTGAGGTAGAAACAGTGTCCCGACTTCCTCGCCGGCGAATAGGGCTGCGAGCTGCTCAATGCGCGCTCCGCCAAGGATCACAGTCGCTACTCCATAGCTTGCGGCGGTCTTTGCGGCCAAAACTTTAGTGCGCATGCCGCCTGTGCCTTCGAAACTGGCGCTGTCGCCCGCCAGCCGCTGGACATCAGCCGTGACCTCTGAGACTACCGAGATTAATGTCGCGTCGGGATTGACGCGTGGATCTTCGCTGAAGAGCCCGGCAACGTCGGAAAGGATGACCAGTAGATCAGCGTCGACGAGGTGGGCAACCATGCCCGCAAGGCTGTCATTGTCCCCGAACCGAATCTCCTCCACGGCCACTGTGTCATTTTCATTGATGATCGGTACGACGCCAAACTCCAACAGCGCGTTCAAAGTATGACGTGAATTCAAGAATCGGTGGCGATTGGTAAGGTCGTCGCGGGTTAAGAGGATCTGCGCAACCTTGAGGCCCACCTTCTCGAAAGCCTTTTCATAGGCCCACATCAGCCGGCTCTGGCCGACTGCCGCGGCCGCCTGTTTTAGCGGCAGAGTCTTTGGATAGTCGCGCAGGCCGAGCTTGTCGATGCCGCAGACGATGGCGCCGGAGGAGACCATAATGATGTCTCTGTCGTTGGTGCTCAGACCGGCTAATTGGGACGCGAGGCGATCGATCCAATCTGTGTGCAGGCCCAGTCCCTTCGAGGCCAGAAGGCGACTGCCGACCTTAAGAACCACGCGGCGGGCATCTTTTAGGATCTGGTGGCGCATCGAGTGGTTTTGTTCATGGCCACTTGCTCGCCAAGATATTTTATAAGTGGCTGTAAACCTACCTTTGTCACGGCCGAGATTTCAAATAACTTGATTTTCTGCTTACGGCACTCCGCCTGGAGTCTTTTGACACTCTGCCATCTCCTGACGCGTCCAATTTGCTGCCGGCAACCGCACAGGGCTTCCCCGCGAGCTCTGGGTTATACAATAGAAGCTCCGACTGCAAGGTCTTCAGGCTGTGCACCGGGTCCTCCAAGGCGGTTTCGGAAATGTCGATGAGGTACAGCAGAAAGGACGTTCGCTCCAAGTGCCGCAAGAACTGAAAGCCCAACCCTTTGCCTTCGTGCGCTCCTTCAATAAGTCCCGGGACGTCGGCGACAACATAACTGTTGCCCTCGCCACTGCCCCGAGAGCGAGTTCCCCCACTATAGCGGACGACGCCGAGGTTGGGAATAATCGTTGTGAAGGGATAGTCCGCGATTTTGGGATGGGCGGACGAGATCGCACTGATCAGGGTGGATTTCCCGGCGTTGGGAAATCCCACCAGTCCAACATCCGCCAACAGCTTCAACTCTAACAAAAGCCAATGCTCCTCGCCGGGTGTTCCGTCTTCGTGTTGCATCGGAACGCGATTGGTGGGGGAGGCAAATCTGGAGTTTCCCCGTCCTCCTTTTCCTCCGTGGGCGACAATCGCTTCTTCGTCGTCTTCGGTCAGATCGCAGAAGAGTTCCCCGGTCTCGGAGTCTTTGGCAGTGGTGCCGATAGGAACCTGAATCACTACCGCGGGCGCATTGCGTCCATGGCGATTACCGCCTTCTCCGTCGCCGCCGCTTTTTGCGATGTGATGCTGCTGATATTGGAGATCAATGAGTGTCGAAAGGCGTGTCGAAGCCTTCAGGATGACATCGCCGCCTTCCCCCCCATCCCCGCCGTCAGGGCCGCCCCGTGGGACGTACTTCTCCCTTCGAAAACGGCACACGCCATTTCCGCCGTCGCCAGCTTTCACATAAATCTTGACCTGATCAATGAACATTCCCTGCCAAATCCCCATGCGGAGTGTACCGAATGATCCAGACCAGGAGTATATATCCGGTCCGGGCAACTAGCAATCGCAGTGAAATTCTACCCGTACTGGGGCAAGGTAATTGGCTTTGACAGTGGTATGGCCTCTGGCACCTATCCCGATTTCTCATCACCGGACGGATGTATGAAATCGGGAGTGACGAAAAAGTTGACAGCGTGAATCGCTGAAACCT
This sequence comes from Nitrospirota bacterium, assembly GCA_963788195.1. GTDB lineage: Bacteria > Nitrospirota > Nitrospiria > Nitrospirales > NS-4 > NS-11. The sequence continues at coordinate 505,004 of CAWBGA010000017.1, read as the reverse complement.
GGGAAGACGCAAAATGAGTCGAGGTAGGCCATAATGGCTTAATATGCTGATAAATAAGTATTTTTTTGGGATTTTCCCTTCTTTTACCATGTGTACGGGGGGTTATGATTCTTATGAGAGGTGTCTGTAATTTGGACGTATTTTGAGACTGCTACTTGTAATGTCATATGTTTTCAATTAATTAGACTCTGGCACCGAATCTGCTATTAATACCATCAACAACGATTGACAACCATTCTGGAGGGTCATGAAAAGCACCGGAATTCTAAAAGACTTGATAATCGGATCTTGTACTGGTTGGTTCAGTATCATTCTCAAATAACGTTCTCGCCGGACTCACGCCGTCACTTGTGCCCGGGTCCCCCCCGAGGCGGTTGCGCCCTTCACATTCGCTTATACTGTGGGTCTGGCCAGTGACCAAAAGATCAACACAGGCGCCGCGCCAACCGCCCAGGTGATTATACAAGACCCTGCGGGAGGCACTAGACTTGGCACCACATTTGCCAGTTTTTTCACGATCTACGATTTCGGCGGGTTCGTTCCCGGATCGAACACCCAGCCACTTGGATGGTCATTTTTGAACCTCGCTAGTGGCGCAACGCCGAACAATACGACCCCTGTTGACCAGGCGGCTGTGAGCAACCTCACCTGGTTCTGGACTGATGGAGCTGGATCGACACTTCCTACACCAGGCAGCACGCTTACGGGCTTCTCGGCCAAGACCACAATCGGAAACGTTGCGGTTCTGCATAACTTTACGAGCGGTTCTACAAAGAATACCCCGTCAGACCCTAATACAAACAACACGGCAATCGGCACGATCGGGTCGGTTGTCGCACCGGGACCAAATACACCACCTCCTCCTGGAATCCCTGAACCGGCTACCTTGTTGCTGCTTGGCTCTGGCTTGGCGGGACTCGCGGGCTGGCGCAAGTGGAGCGCGAAGAGGAAAGACTAGATTCCTAAGTTTTGAAGACCCTCTAGGGGCCGGCGCGGTCGCAGGATCGCCCGGCCCTTTTTTTTATTCTAATATTACCTCTCCAGCGGCTGACTCCTCCTTTTATTCTCTGCTCCGTAGCCTAAAAGGACCTGCCGGTGGTGCATTCCCACCGGCCGCACTGACACCCGGTGGCCTCTCAAACATAACTAGGCTATAATTTAGTAGTTTTATTATTAACACGTGCGGCTTAAAATTTGCTCCTTCTAGATTTGTCGTAGTTTGATATTCCAAGGGCTCATAAAGGGCCCAGAAAAGGAGGCCATATGCCCTGGGGACTGCACACGAAGGATACGCCGGGAATGGGGAGGGTGCTTATTGTTGACGACGAGGAGATCGTCAGAAAAGTTCTGCGTGGCATGTTGACTGATGCAGGGTACGAGGTCGTTGAGGCTGAGAATGGCGGCGAGGGGATTAAAAAGATCGGCTCGGATGACAATCCCCTCATGGTGGATGTCATTGTCTGCGACATCCGTATGCCCAAGATCAATGGCGTTGAAGCGATCGCGTTTTTTCGGCAGCAATACCCCTCGGTGCCAATTATCGTGTTGACTGGTTTTCCAGACACCAAGATGGCGACTGAACTCCTCACCCAGGGGGTCACCGATTATCTCGTCAAGCCGGTAGATCGGGAGAAGCTCCTGAGTGCCGTGAAAGGGGCAATGGCTCAGCGCCTTACGTTGTCCGACCAATTTTAATGCGAGATGCTTGTGGAGAGCAGGACGAGGAACGATTCGTGTTCTGATCATTGGAGCAGGGAAGGGCGGTAAGGCCCTCCTCGAACTGTTCTCCTCAGGTCATGGCGTTCAGGTCGTCGGTGTTGCAGATATTAACCCTCAGGCCCCCGCGCTCACGCTCGCGCGAAACCTGGGAATACCGACGTCCCAGGACGCCGCCACACTGATCGCCGATGGACGCGCCGATCTTATTGTAGATGTCACTGGCGACCCGGCGATGGGTCGGCTGATTGCAGAGAACAAGCCAGCGGGGGCCGAGATCCTGGGAGGGATTTCGGCCCTCCTTGTATGGCAGTTAGCGCAATACGAACGCGATCTGCGTGATCAGCTCATCCAGGCTGAGAAGCTTGCCACGATCGGAGTCCTCGCCTCTGGGATCGCCCATGAGATCAACAATCCGCTGTTCGGCATCACCGGTCTGTCTGAACGTCTGGAACATGAGACTCGTCCGGAAGTCGTCAAAGAGTATGTTCACGATATCATGGAGATGAGCCGCCGGATCGCCGCGATTGTCAAAGACTTAAACGCGTACGCTCATAAGAGTTCCCCGGGGATCTATCTGACATTGATGTGAACCATATCATCGAAGAAGCGATGAAGATGGCGCGACGGGCATGTGTCCTGGATGAGGTGAAGATCCAGATGGACTTCAGCCCGCTACCGCCTATTCGGGGGAATCCCGATGAACTCCTGCAAGTTTTTGTGAATCTGGTCACCAACGCTGTTCAGGCAATGCAAGGCGAGGGGACGTTGAAGGCATCGACGAGCACCGTGAACGGCTCTATCCGCGCGACGATCAGCGATAGCGGACCCGGGATTCCGCCCGAACTCCACGGCAAGATTTTTGACCCGTTTTTTACCACGAAGGAACAAGGAAAGGGCACCGGACTCGGATTGCACATTGTCCGCGACATTATCAACCGGTTGGGTGGACGCGTGAGCGTGGCGAGCGCGCCGGGAAAAGGGGCATCCTTCACGCTTGATTTGCCGCTCAGTACGGAAGGATAGCGCCATTGCACCCGCCCAACCCTGAAATCATGCTCACCCACCCGCCCCAAGCCTGCCAGACAGGCTGGGGCCCGTGGGACAGATTTCTTTTCCCCCCAAAAAAAAGCCGGCAAATGCCGGCTCTGAGAAACAGGCTGACGACGAAGGTTAAGCGGCGCTAGGCGGTTTTCTCGAGTGGATACACGCTGACGCGGCGCCTATCTTTTGGCCCTTCGAATCTCACCGTCCCGGCAAGCTTGGCGAACAGCGTATCGTCCTTACCTTTCCCCACATTGAATCCAACGTGAAATTTGGTCCCGCGTTGGCGAACAATGATGCTGCCACCCGTGACCACTTCACCGCCGTACGCCTTGACCCCAAGGTACTGCGGGTTGCTATCCCGGCCGTTTCGACACGACCCTTGTCCTTTTTTATGCGCCATAGCTTTAAACTCCCAAAATATCCGTGATCCGAACCTTTGTAAAGGATTGGCGGTGTCCTTTCGTCCGGCGATAATTCTTCCGACGCTTTTTCTTAAAAACAGTGACGGTCCGAGATCGCCCCTGTTCCACGATCTGTCCGCTGACGCTGGCGTTGTCGAGCGCGGGCGTTCCCAGCTTGTTCCCGCTATCTCCCGAGAAGAACAGAACCTTCCCAAAGGTGACGACGGTTCCAACATCACCTTTGAGGTGTTCTACCTGGAGGATCTCCCCCGGGTCGGCTCGATACTGCTTCCCTCCGGTTTCAACGATTGCGTACATGACGGCGGCTTTGACTCCGTATAAACTGGGGAAAATTAATAACATAGCAGGGGCAGGTTGTCAAGGAAGGGAAGACTGTAAAAGAATCCCACAGGGTCCAGCGGCCCTGAGATTGTTCAGTAAATTACAGTAAAGATAGTGCGACGAAGGCTGTGTCGTTGTTTGACTTGATGCCGAGGCGCTGTTATATTTTCCGTCATCATTTCTGGAGAGTACGCGGCCGCATGGCGGTCAAAGAATCCGAAAAAATCTGGCTGGATGGAAAACTCGTCCCTTGGAAAGAGGCCCAGATCCATGTGCTGACGTATAGCCTCCATTACGGGCTCGCCGCATTCGAAGGGATACGCTGCTATAAAGGTGAGCATGGCTCCGCCGTTTTTCGTCTCCAAGAGCATGTGGACCGCTTGTTTGCATCCTGCCATATCACCCTGATGTCGATCCCATTCGCCAAGAAAGAAATCGCCGACGCGATTTGTGAAACGGTGCGGATCAATAGGTTGGAAGAATGTTATATCCGGCCGCTCGTCTTTATCGGCGATGGGGATATGGGCCTGTATTGTCCGGACAATCCGGTCCGTGTGGCGATAGTAGCGTGGCCCTGGGGGGCATACCTGGGCGAGGAAGCGTTTAAGCACGGCATCCGCGCGAAAGTCTCGTCTTTCACTCGCCATCATGTCAATGTCAGCATGACCAGAGCCAAGATCTCGGGGTATTACGTCAACTCGATTTTGGCGAAGCGTGAGGTGAAAGCTGCCGGATACGATGAAGCAATCCTGCTCGACCCCGAGGGCTACGTGTCAGAAGGCAGCGCCGAGAACATTTTTATGGTCAGAAACGGCGTACTCAAAACCACGCCGCTGACTTCTATCTTGGAAGGAATCACGCGCAATTCAATCATGGAGCTCGCGCGAGAGCGGGGCCTGACTGTTGTGGAGGAGCGATTTACCCGTGATGAGCTCTATATCGCCGATGAGGTTTTCATGACCGGGACCGCTGCGGAACTCACTCCGATCAGAGAATTGGACGACCGCAAGATCGGACCAGGGACGCCGGGTCCGGTCACCAAAGACCTGCAAATGGCCTTCTTCGACGTTGTGCGGGGCCGTGACAAGAAACACGCTGCCTGGCTCTCGTCCCTTTAACCCGCCCCAGATTTCATCAGACTTTTCCTTCTGCCTTATGCATCATGAGTCGCTCTATATACGATCAGTGGGCTGTCAGGGAATTTAACACCCCAAGGGGCGCATCAAAAAACCTTAGCGGCCCTGGAGAGCCACTGCTAAGTCATGAAATTATAAATGAAATCAGTCAAATGAAGCTTCCTCGCACAGGACGTTCGGATCCCGCCACGCCGATGGTGCTGACAACAAACATTGACAGTTCCAGGCGGTAAATCAAAATTCTATCATTTTTTCATGGTCTTACAATGTGGCATTTCTTGTGCTTAAAACTACTTAAACCTAGTGGTGGTCTACGGGTACGTCTGAAGTACATAAGCAGGGAGGTAAACCGGTGAGGCGAACAACGGGCAAGTTAAGAACGTCGATGACATTCTTCCTAGGCCTTACCCTTGTCGGGTGGGTTTCTTCGGTCTCTGCTGGTCCGGTCATCATTGACGGCACGGATTCGGACGATCACGGTTCCGCTACGGGAGGCGCCAACCCTGCCAACCTAACTGGATGGCTGTATATCCAAAAAGGTTTTGAAAATTTGGCCCCCAATGTGGGTAATGCGCAACCAAACCGCTGTGTGTCCTCGGCTGTAATCGGAGTCACGCTTCGGCAGGCGATTCAACTCTGGCTTTAATCTTTCGGCATTGCCGGGTTTGGGTTGGACGCATACCACTATCACCGGAGCCACAGGGATTAACAATTATTTCGCAAACATCGGCACGACCACCTTGGCGAATACCGGGATTTTGTACATGCCCACGAATACGGGTCAAGTCGGTGGCGGCATCACTGCGGCCGAAATCGCGGCGATGAACAGCCATTCGACCGATATCAACAATTTTGTGGGAGGCGCTGGGACTCCTGCGCAAGGCGGCGGCCTCTTTGCCCATAGCCAGACGTGGGATCACGGGAGGCTTTGGATGGCTGTCCACCTTATACCTGGAATCGTGGTCAACGACGTGTGGAGGCGGTTGCGATTCCGGTAACTGACACTCACGCCGGCGGGTGCCGACGGCCCTTGCCGGGATTGACAAGCGCCGTTCTAAGCAATGCCACTCCCTGGCACGACCTGGTTTTCCGGAGACTTCGGGGGATTGAGCGTACTGGTGACTGGCCCAGTGAACAATAGCCCGGTGGCTGTCGCTCTCGGCGGTGGCGCAGGCACGGTCATTGGCTGTGGGCAACCTGGTCAGGCGCCTTGCCCGCCAATAGACGGGGTAGACGGGGTCGTCCCGGAACCCGCATCGCTTGTTCTTTTAGGGAGCGGCTTGGCCGCACTGGCGGCCTGGAGATTCAAAAAACAGCGCTCTGCGATTGACTAGAAACTTGGCGGGTTGTTTCTTCTTCAATGGGTCGAAGCTAACAACCTAGGACGAGGGTCCTGCATCCAGCCCATGTCTCGCGGTTAGTTCTCTATCGCGAGCATGGGCTGGCTTAATATCGGGAGAAGCAATCCGCCTTTCCTGTGCTTGATCACGAGTGACTCGGATTTCCCTCAGCTAGGTTCCCCAATTCTCAATGCGACAGACGCATCGCCGGAAGCTGAAAGAAGAAAAGAAAGCCATTGAGTGTGAAGGCAACTCCACATACCGCCATAACCAGGCTAAGCGCAAACACGGGGATTGAACTCGACAGGATAGCGATCGACGCTAACACAATCGCGATTTGAAGGAGAGCTTCGCCGTAGTCAAAGTAGGGATCTCTCGTGCGGTAGATGTCTCGTTCGTGCTCCCGATCCTTGGCACGCTCCTCAATTTCTTTTTTGTCCTGATTAAAGTGACGTTCCTGATCGGCGTACTCCTGAAGCAGCCCCTCTAGCTTCTGTCGTCCGGCAGGTTTCATCTCGGGGCCCCGCTCGATAAGATCTGCTTCCAGCCTGAGTTTCTGCACACGCACCTGGTTCTCCCGGATGCTTTTGGCCTGATAGTGCGCCCAAAGGTCGCTCGCCTGTTGCTGCGCCAGCAGCATCTCTTTCGTCGCGTTATTGCCGCCCAAGGATGCGATAGCCAGAACGACCGCGTACACGGCCGTTGTCAGTGCGACGCGCCGTGTAAAGCTCTTGCTTTTCTTGTGTTCGAGTTCTTCGGGGTCGGGCAGTTCGACTTCGGCCACGATCTACCTATCGAGTTCGAATCCAGGGCTCTACGGTTTCGGCGGAGGAGATCTGTCATTGGCTGAGCCGGGGCGGGGACGCCCGGAGGAGACGTAGCCGGTGCGACCGGCGAAGATATTGGCTTATCGAGGCCAATGGTTGAGGAGAAATTTTGCCTTTTGGAAAGAATGGCAAGGCTCAGAGAGGTCAGCATGAAGATTGTGGCAGCGATGGCCGTCATCTTACTGAGGAAGGTTCCTGCCCCCCGGGACCCAAAAACGGTTTGACTCGAGCCACCAAAGGCCGCGCCGATCTCGGCGCCTTTTCCTGACTGCAGCAGGATCACGCCGACCATGATGAAGGCGACTAAAACATGTAAGATTACCAAGGCGATGTACATGTGTCCTTAACCTAGGCGTGCGTCGCTATGCGAAGAATCTTAGCAAATTGCACAGGATCGAGGCAAGCTCCTCCCACCAAGGCTCCGTCGACATCGGCGATCGCGAGTAGTTCGCCGATGTTTTCCGGTACGACGCTTCCTCCGTACAGGATTGGCACCCGGCACGCTGCATCGTCACCCCATAACGCCAGAAGCTGGATTCTAATATATCGGTGAGCCTCGGCCGCCTGCTCAGGGGTTGCGGCCCGGCCAGACCCGATCGCCCATACGGGCTCATAGGCGATCGCAACATCGTGAGCCTGCTGCTTCTCTATACCTCCCAGGCCCTCGGCCAACTGAAGAGACAGGACCGGTTCCATCCGCCCGCTTTGCCGGTGGTCCCATGTCTCGCCGACGCAGAGGATCGGCCGCAGTTCATGACGGAGGGCCGCGGCCGCTTTTTTTTGGACGATGGCATCCGATTCTCCGAAGTACCGGCGCCGCTCCGAGTGGCCGACAAGCACGTAACGGCAACCCACATCCCGGAGCATCCCGCCGGAGATCTCGCCGGTAAACGCTCCGCGGTCTTCCCAGTGGAGGTTCTGCGCACCTAACAGATAGGGGTGACCTTTGATCGCCTGGGCGACGGTGGAGAGCGCAGTAAAGGGTGGAGCAAGGACAATAGAAACCCCCTGCCCAACGTCATCACCGACAAGTTGAATCAGGCGATCGACGAGGTCTTGCGCCTCGGGGATCGTCTTGTGCATCTTCCAGTTCCCGACGATCAACCGTGGACGCTGGAGCATGCAGGGGCTCTTGCAGCGAGAGGGTTATGTGTGACGGTTTGGAAGCGCGGCAATGCCGGGCAATTCCTTGCCTTCGAGCAACTCGAGCGCCGCGCCGCCGCCGGTGGAGATGAATGACATGTTCTCCGAGACGCCGGCCCGATGGACTGCCAGCGCGGTATCGGCGCCTCCGACGATGGTGAGGGCGTAGGCATCTGCGACCGCATGCGCGACCGCCATGGTGCCCCGCGAGTAGGCATCTCGCTCGAAGATGCCCATGGGGCCATTCCATAGAATAGTCTTCGCATTTCCGAGAGCTTCCGTAAATAATTTCACGGAGGCCGGTCCGATGTCCAAGCCGTACCAACCCTTCGGAATCTCTTGACCCGGAACGATCTTGGTCTCAGCCCCCGGAGTCATGCCGGCCGCCACGACGAAGTCCACCGGCAGATAAAACTTTACTCCCCGGCTGATCGCGTGCTCATAGATTTCTTTGGCGAATTTGAGCATCCCATCTTCGACCAGTGAGTTGCCGACTTCCCATCCCAGGGCTTTCAAATATGTGAAGGCCATTCCGCCGCCGATGATGACCTTGTCTACTTTCTTGCCCAGGTTCTCGATGACGCCGATTTTGCCTGAGACTTTAGCGCCGCCCAGAATCGCGACGAAGGGGCGCATGGGATTCGCGACGGCGCCCTCAAGGTATTCGATCTCCTTGCGCATCAGGAATCCGGCGCCGGCGTCGGGCAAAAACTTGGTGATGCCGGTGACCGACGCATGGTTGCGATGCGCGGCTCCGAAGGCATCGTTGATATAGACGTCACCGAGCGATGCCAAGGCCTTGGCGAACTCCTCGTCGTTGGCCTCCTCACCCTCGTGGAAACGTAGGTTCTCGAGCAACAGAACATCCCCGGGTTTCATCTTCGCCACCAGGTTCGCCGTGGCGGGCCCGATACAGTCCTCGGCGAACATGACATCCTTCCCCAACAGGCGGTGGAGGCGACGGGCGACAGGAGCCAAGCTAAAGTGCGGATCGCGTCCCTTGGGCCGGTCCAGGTGGGAACATAGTATGACCTTGGCCTCTTCATCGACGGCGTAGTTAATAGTCGGGAGGGTGCCGCGAATGCGAGTGTCGTCGGTAATGTGGCCGGTCTCATCGAGCGGCACGTTGAAGTCGGCACGAATGATGACCCGCTTACCTTTCAGCGCGAGATCCTCGATGACGACCTTATTGAGATTCATACTGGCTGGTTCCTCAACCCTTGGACGACAAGAACTTGAGAAGGTCGCGAACTCGGCAGGAATAGCCCCACTCATTGTCGTACCAGGCAATCACCTTGACCATCCGTTTATCGAGCCCAGTGGTCAACTGTGAGTCGAGAATGGCGGAGTGGCTATTGCCGTTCAGGTCTATCGAGACGAGCGGCTCCTCAGAATACTGCAAGATGTCGTGTAGCGGACCCTTTGCGGCCGCTCGGAACGCGGCATTCACATCATCGGGGGTCGCGTCGCGTTCGAGTTCGGCTGTCAGATCAACGAGAGATACATTGGGGGTGGGGACGCGGACCGCCATGCCCCCGAGCTTGCCTTTGAGCTGCGGAATGACGAGGTGGAGTGCTTTCGCGGCGCCCGTACTCGTCGGCACCATCGACAGGGCTGCGGCGCGCGCGCGGCGCAAATCCTGATGCGGCAGATCCAGCAAATTTTGATCGTTCGTATAGGAGTGAATCGTAGTCATGAGCCCATGCTTAATGCCGAAATTCTCCAGTAGCACTTTGGCCACGGGCGCCAGACAGTTGGTCGTGCAGGACGCGTTGGACACAATCTGGTGTGCCTTTGGATCGTACGCGTCCTCATTCACGCCGAGGACGATGGTCACATCCGCATCTTTCGAAGGAGCGGAGATGATCACTCTCTTCGCGCCGGCGGAGAGATGTCGGCCGGCACCCTCTCGTTCCGTGAAGCGGCCTGTGGACTCGATGACATAGTCAACGCCCAGCTCGCGCCACGGCAAGTCCTTAGGGTCCTTCTGCGCCAGAATCTTGATCGGTCTGCCATTGACGACTAACTGATCTTCCTTCGTTTCCACTGTTGCGGAGAGTTTCCCATGGATCGAGTCGTATGTCAGAAGGTGTGCGAGGGTGCGGGCGTCGGTGAGGTCATTAATCGCGACGAATTCCAGGCTGGGATCTCCGAGGGATGCCCGCAGGACATTCCGACCGATGCGGCCGAAGCCGTTGATGCCGATACGTATAGCCATGTTTGTGTGGACCTGATGTGAATTGAGGGGAGTATCCTATTCGAAATAATCGGCTGCGTCAATCTCCTGAAAGCCAGGGGAAAAGGAATGCGTCCCGGCGCATTCCAGGCCACGGGAAAAGGCGCTGTCTTGGCAGCGCCGGGGTGGGCTGGGTGCAATGGCGGGGTGCAAAGGGGAAAAGGAATGCGTCCCGGCGCATTCCAGGGTGGGCGGGTGCAAAGGGGAAAAGGAATGCGTCCCACGGGTCAAAAGCCTGTCGCATGGGCGAACGGCATGTTCTGGCATGCCGAGGGAAGGGTGGGTGCGATGCAGGCTTGGGGTGGGTGGGTGAAATAAGATTCCAGGGCTGGAAAGGTGTAAAGGGGTAGAGAAGTCTGCCCCGGCAGCCTTAAGGGCTGGGCGGGTGTAAGGGGAAAAGGAATGCGTCCCGGCGCATCCCAGGCCATGGGAAAAGGGCGCTGTCTTGGCAGCGCCGGGGCGGGCAGGGTGGAATGGCGGGTGTCATGGGAAAAGGAATCTGTCCTGGCAGATTCCAGGGTGGGTTGCGGAGCTTGTCCTGAGCCTCGAAAGTGAGATCCTTCACTTCTCAGGATGACAGCGAAGGACTCCGAATGACAAAGAATGACATCTAGATTTTCATCGCATCATTGACTTCGCGGATGGTTTGGGAGGCCACAGCGCTGGCCCGCTGGACGCCGCTCGCGATCACCTCGTCCACGAGCCTGGGTTGCTGTTCGAGTTGGTGACGCTTTTCCCAAATCGGAGTCAGCCGAGCGACAATCGCGTCGGCCGCAAGCTTCTTGCAGTCGATGCAGCCGATTTCCGCCGTCCTGCACTCCCGGTTCACCTGATCGATCACAGCTTGTGATGAGACTGAGTGGTGAAGCGTAAAGACCGGACAGACATCGGGGTTGCCCTTGTCAGTGCGCCTGACACGGGCCGGGTCCGTCACCATCGTCTTGAGTTTGGCTCGGACCTCGGCTTCCGTATCCGAGAGGTTGATCGTATTGTTATAGCTCTTGCTCATCTTTCGGCCGTCTGTGCCTGGCACCTTGGGAATCTCGGTGAGGAGAGCCTGGGGTTCAGGGAAAATCGCCTTGTACAACCCGTTGAACCGGCGTGTAATCTCGCGGGTCAATTCGAGATGGGGGAGCTGATCGATCCCGACCGGTACCAAATCTCCCTTGTAGAGCAGGATATCGGCGGCCTGCAGGACCGGATAACCCAGGAAGCCATGGGTTGAGAGGTCGCGGCCGTCCAGGTTCTCCTGCTTTTCTTTGTAGGTGGGATTTCGTTCCAACCACGGAACGGGGGTGATCATTGAGAGTAAAAGATACAGAACAGCGTGTTGTGGCACATGAGATTGAATAAACAGGGTCGAGCGCGCTGGATCGAGCCCGGCGGCGAGCCAGTCGATGAGCATTTCCCGCGTATAAAATTGAATCTTCGACGTGTCTTCAAAGTTTGTCGTGAGCGCATGCCAGTCGGCGATGAAGTAAAAGCACTCATGTTCGGCCTGAAGCCGGACAAAATTCTCCAACGCGCCGAAGAGGTTCCCCAAATGCAGGCACCCGCTGGGCTGCATGCCACTCAGTACGCGCTTCGCCATGTGCGAATCCTCAGGCTCCCAACGCGGACAGCAGGCCTGTGCTGAGGGTGGTTGCGGGGCCGAGCAAGGTTTGAAACAGAAGAGTGACAGGACTCATGAGAGTGCGAAACACGTGAAGGTAGGGGTCCATTACCACGAGGAAAAAGATAATCAGCATCCCGTAAGGCTCAAGACGGCTCAAGGTTGCGCCGTGCTTCTCCGGGAGCACATTCATCAGAATTCGGCCTCCGTCCAGAGGCGGAATCGGGATCAAATTAAAGAACATCAGCATGATATTAATCAGGACTGAGTACATGGTCATCCATGCCACCGGTATCAAGATCATGCCGGCGAGGTCGGTCCGCGGGACCAGCGTGCCGCGCTCAGAGATCGCGTCCCCTACGGTCGGATCCAGTAACATGATGCCGGCGACGATCATGGCGCTTACGATCGCGAGCACAAGATTCATGAACGGTCCCGCTGCCGACACGATTGCCATATCGCGACGTGGATGGCGAAGATTCAACTGATTGACCGGGACCGGTTTCGCATACCCTAAAATGACACCAGTCGGGAAGATCAGGCACAGCAGGGGAAGCATGATGGTGCCAAAGGGATCGATGTGAGCAAGGGGATTAAGCGTGAGCCGTCCGGCCTGTTGCGCGGTATTATCGCCATAGTATGCGGCCACCCGTCCATGGGCGTATTCGTGGAGCACCATGGCCAGGAGCAGTGGAAGGGCCATATAGGAGATCGTGTGAAGTATGGAGCCGACCTGCGTCATCGGGAATCGGTCAGCGACATCAAGCGCCCTCCCTTGACTTGGATCAGCGCATAGCGCCGCTCGAGATAGCCCATGGGGTTCATGCTGAGCGGTCCGGAAAGCCCTTGGACATTTCTAATTGCTTGCAGGCGCTCGCGGATGGCTTTCCCAGTCCTGGCCCCCTTCAGTATAGCCTCCAGAATGAGTTGAGTGGCCTCGTAGGCTTGCGCGGCAAATGCGGTAGGGGCCTCATGAAATCGCGCCCGGTAGCGATCCACGAAGTTTCGCACGACTGGATTCGGGCTGTCCACGAAAAAACTATCGGCAAACAGCGCGCCTTCGACTGATCGGCCGCCGATCCGGAGCAGTTCCGGGGAATTGAGGGCGTTTGTGCCGAGAATCGGGACGGCCATGCCATGAAAATGTAACTGGCCCGCAAGCAGCGCGACTTTCTCGACATCCCCGGGCACGAAAATAGCGTCAAATCCAGGCGTATAGTTTTTAGCCGACTTGCCCTTCTTCGCGCTTGTTGTCAACTTGCCATATTTATTGAGGTCGGCGGCTTTGAGGCGCTTAATCGCCGGGCCGAAATCATTATCCTTCGCGTTGTAGGTGTCGCTTGCAATCAACTCCCCTCCGAGACGTGTGATCTCGTCGACGAAGACCCGCAGCATCTCATTTCCATAGGCGTCCTGAGGGGCGAGGATGCAGAGCCGTTTCCACCCTGAGCGGACAATCGCCTGTTCGGCTACGTCTTGAACAAGCTCCCGATGATTCACGCCGGCGTTAAACAAAGAACGACCAAGCCGCTGGACTTCTGAATAGGTCGCGGTAGGCGTGAAGAAGACGATGTCCCGCGCATCAGCGGCGGGGGCGACTATTTTCAGATTCTTGGTGAGGAGAGGGCCAAGCACGGCAACCGGCCGATAATCTTCCAAGAGGTCGTCCAATTCTATTATTAATTGTTTTTGATCGTCCTCGGTGTCCTTAACAACGAGCCCGATCGTCGGGCGGGGAGCGTATTCAGAGATCTGCTCCATACCGATCCTGATGCCGTTCAGTACCTCTTGTCCGTACTGGCTGAGGGGACCCGAGAGTGGGAGAACGGCTCCCAACAGAAACTCATAGCTCTTGAGTTTCTTTCGCTGGGTCGTGAGAACGCTCGTGACAGCCCCAACCTGCTCGTGCTTTGGAAAGCGTTTGAAAAACTCGCGTGCGGTACGAGTGACTTTATAATCCTCGCCGGCTGCGGAATACTGCTCCAGGAGTCGGAGCATTGCCATGTCGCCGGGGAAAGCTTCGGGAAACCGCTCGGCAAGCCGCCGGAGGTCTGTCTCACCGAGTTTCGAATTGAGAAGGCTGAGAACCCGGTCTTCAATGGCCCGGCCTTCCTCCGCGGAAACGAGGGGGCGTGAATCAAGCGCCGCTTCGACAGCCAGAGGATAATCGGGTTTCGTCAAATACGCCTCTTCAAGGCGTCGTAAAATTCCCAGTTTAAGCGCAGGGGTCGTGGCTTCCGTGTTCGCTTGCCGTAACAGCGGGAGAGCGTTCTCCAACTGACCTAATTTGATCAGGCCTGTTGCCAATCCCACTCGAGCTTCCGTGCGCAACTCGGAGTCGGGATACTCTTCAAGCAGACGCCGGAAGTAGACGTTCGCCTGTTCCCATTTTTGCATGCTGCCCAAAGCTTGGCCAAGCAGGCGATAGGTCTCCGGCATCAAACGGCTGTCCGGATATGTCGCGATGAAGGACTGAAGGGCCTCCACTGCCTCCTGAGGTCTTCCGGAGTCTAAGAGAGACCGTGCAGCATCAAGTTGCGCTTTTTGCCGCGGCGGTATCTGAGGCGTGACGGAACGGGCAGGAGCGGGCGTCTCGAGCTTCTTGGACGACGATGTCTGCGCTTCGACCATCCAGGGAGCGATGATCAGCAACGCCAGCAAGATATGGGCCGGGAAGACTTGGCACCTACCTAACCAAGCCACTGGCATTAAACTGCGTGGGGCACACAAGGCTGCATGAAAGTACTTACTATAGGGACGTGCGGGGAATGAAGTCAAGGCCGCGCCATGCTAAACTGATCTCATGAATGTACGGAGCCAAGACGCATCTCTTTCCTCTTTACACCCGCCCGGCCCTGGAGTACTCATTTCACCCGCCACACCCTGGCCCCGCCAGGACGGGGGCCTTTGCCCGTGCCTCTTGTACGGGAAGGCAAGGGGTACCCCGTGGAAATTCCTCTTCCTCTTGCGTTATGGGTGTCTCATTCTGGTCCTACTATGCGGGTTGTGGGATTCTGTGCAGGCCGTTGGTGATCACCCCAAGGAGATCACGGCAAGAGACGGAGCCCCCATGGTTTTCGTCCCTGCTGGCGAATTCTGGATGGGGCTGCCGGAAGGGGAAGGCCTGGACGACGAGCAGCCCCGGCACAGGGTGTATCTGGATGCCTTTTACATCGACAAATTCGAGGTGACCACCGAGCGGTACGCCCGGTTTTTAGCAGCCTCAGGCTGGGAGAAACCGGTCAACTGGGATAAGGTAAAGTTTCCCGAGCACGCCGATCATCCGGTCATCGGAGTCAGTTGGGGCGACGCCGATGCGTATTGTCAAATTGCCGGGCGGCGGTTGCCCACCGAGGCTCAATGGGAGCGCGCTGCACGTGACGAGGACGAACGAAAGTTTCCCTGGGGCGACCTGCGGCCGAGCGCCTCTTTGGCGCTCTTCGGTCAAGGGACACAGTTTTCGTATGACCTGCTCAAGCCTGTAGGCAGTTACACCAAGGGACAAGGCCCTTATGGCACCCTCGATCAAGCCGGCAACGTGGACAATTTCTTATTTTTATTATCTCTCAAGCCTGTAGGCAGTTACGCCAAGGGACAAGGCCCCTATGGCACCCTTGATCAAGCCGGCAACGTGGCGGAATGGGTGCAAGATTGGTACGACGGAGAGTACTACCGAGAAAGTCCCCCCGGAAATCCTCCAGGACCCCTGCGCGGGCAGTACAAGGTCACGCGAGGTGGCTCGTGGTCAGACATGCCGGTATATCTGCTTTCCGCGAGCCGCACGACAAAGCTGCTTCCTGAGACCAGGAACGCCTTCGTAGGCTTTCGTTGCTCGCAGAACGCTCCTCCCCCTTTCTCTTCAGGGGACACCCAAAGGTAGGATTTTTTCGCCTGAGTTTGAGGCAAATGTGGAAATCAGTGCGAACGGGTGGGGTCGCACAGGGGCCTTGGCGCACCGTCCTTCGACAAGCTCAGGACGAAGGGTTGGTTGTGCGAGTGGTTCCTAGGGGACCTTGCGGAGGAGCCTCTCGGTATTATGAGGTTTGAGCTATGGAAGAAACAGTAAAATGGCGATGGCAGGACCCGAAGCTAGATTAACTTGACGGGCTCGCCGGCGCAGTCGATCACCTCGGCGCTGTGGCTTTGGTCGCCGATCCGCCACATTGCCGATGTGACTTCAAAAGGCCTGCCTTTGCCGGTATATAACCTGGCTTTCTGGATCTGCACACGCTCTTTATCCAGAAATTTCACCTCCAGCAGGACCTCCTGCTTCGCCTTATGAAGGAGCTTGACGACCGAGGCCTCAGAGACCATCTCGTACTCGCCGCGAATATTCAGTGAAAGTGTGTTTTCGGAAAATCTTGCCGTCAGGGTCCCGTGTTGATCAAACACCATGCCCTTGACCATGATCTCGTTGTAACGACGGATATAATCGAACGACAACTGCCTCATCCCGTCGATTTCGATGCTGCTCTCCGCGTTTTGATACGAATTGGAACCGATATCAAAATCCATCCCACGCGTCCTTTCGTGATGCTCACTGCATCGTCTTGATCGCGGTATCTCGGACTTCCCCAAAAATCACTTTCATCGTTTCGCGAAAGTTATCCGAAGTCTGAGAGTCCTCGATATCCTTACCTAAAATCTGAATTGCTGCCGCCTCGCCCAAAAGCCTATATGAGCTGTTTTTGTCTTCTCCGCGGACCGCGTCGTTATATAACCGGTAGCGCGCCGGTAGATTGTTTTGATGCGCGCCCGCGATCTCCGGGCCCGCCTGATCCGCGATGTGTTGCAGAACGATACGATGAAAGGCCTTCAAGATCGCGGTCGTTCGCGTGGGGTCCTGGGCCGCGACAGTCCCGCAGCCGTTGGTGATAGCAAACAGGATAAAGTAGGTCAGTTCCCATTCCGCGGCGTCGAGGTCCTGAACGGTCTTCAGATCAATGATCTTTCCGATATGCTCCTGCAGCCAGTTTTGCTCGATGATTCCGAAGGCCAAGTCGGACAGCTCGCGCCCCACCTGCTCAGGCGAGACGTCTGACATAAGATTACAGGGCCTCGATTTTACTGAGGCGGCAATGATCCATTCGAATGAAATGGAAGCGGCCCTGATCATCCGCGACCAGGAACCCGGGAAGGTTACCAGAAGGCTGCCAGAGGACCTCAAGAACCGGATACGCGGCGTCGCGCGTGAACGTGGGATGGGGCTGCCCGTTCCCTTCAATAATACCGGTAATCGTAAAACGTCTCATCCTGCGTTGAGTATACCACGGCATGACCCGGAATCAAGGCGCGGCGGTTTTCTCTGGTACACTCCTATTTCGTAGCGGAAGTAAACTTCCATGTGGAGTACCGCGTCAATAATAAAAGGCCGGGCACCATGGCGAGCACGCTCAACAGGAAATATTGCTCCCATCCCAACACCTTTGCGATATATCCGGTGGGGGCGCTGCCGATGACCCGGCTCAATCCCATGACACTGGTAAAGAGCGCGTACTGAGTAGCGGTAAAGCGTTTGTCACAAATGCTCATCAGAAAGGCAGTGAATGCCGCCGTTCCCATGCCGCTGCAGAAGCTTTCAATCGTGATTGCTGCGACCATCGTCGGATAGTCGTGCCCCACATGCGCGAGCCACATAAATGAAAAGCCCGAGATCCCCTGACTTAGGCCGAAGGCCCAAAGAGAGCGCTTAAGGCCAAGTTTGACCATCAGGGCACCCCCTGCCAAGGTCCCCAGTATTGTCGCGACGAGGCCAAAGCCCTTCGTGACGGCGCCGATATCGGTTTTGGTGAAACCAAGGTCCATCAGAAAAGGGGTTGTCATCGCCATCGCTATAACGACATCGATCTTGTAAAGAATAATGAAGGCCAGCACCTCCAGCGCGCCTTGTCGTCGGAAGTACTCGACAAAAGGCAGCACCACTGCCTCCTTAAGAGTTCGTGGGAGTTTGGCGGGTTCGGGAGGTTCAGGCGCAAACACCGACGCAACGATGCCTATGGTCATCGCTGCAGCCATGAGTAGATAGACCATTTGCCAGGACAAATGGTCTGACAAGATCAGGGCCACCGCCCCTGACGTCAACATACCGATGCGATAACCGGTAATGTACAACGCCGCCGCGGGGCCGATTTCTTCCGGCTTGGCCAAATCCGTACGGTAAGCGTCCACGACGATGTCTTGACTCGCGCTGAAGAATGCGACCAGAAAAGCCAGAAGCGCCATGACGGCAGGAAAACGCACGGGGTTGCTAAACGCCATCGCTGCGATCGTAAACACCAAGGCGATTTGTGACAGTAACATCCAGCCTCGGCGGCGGCCCAGGAATGGAGGTATAAAGCGATCCATCGCAGGGGCCCATAGGACTTTTAGCCCGTACGGCAGGGCAACCAACGAAAACAATCCGATCACCGTGAGATCCGCGTTCTCGGATTTCATCCAAGCCTGGAGAGTCGTGGCCGTTAACGCGAGCGGAAGACCTGACGAGAATCCCAGCAAGAGGACCACCAGCATGCGCCAACTTGTGAAGAGGCCAAGGACTTTCGACTGTGTCGGCGGCGCCATGCGGATACGGCCTGAATCAGAATGAGTGTCCGGCGGCAACTTAAAAAAACCCGACTATGGGATCAAGCGTCTCGGATAGCAGCAAAATGACGCAGGGATATAGGAATGGGCAGCGGGGTGAGAAGGACGAAGGGGAAGACCACGACGGTGGCCTTCCCCTGTGAAGACGTTCAGAAATGCCTATTTGGGATTCGCGTTAACCTTGGTGCCTTCTTTGATGTAGTTCTCGCTCACGCCCTTCGTCGTGACGTGTCCAGGCCCAACGACGTCCGGTAGACGCGAGTTTTCGTTACGCTTCAGCTGGTCGTGGTCGCTGACGCCCCCGCGGGCATCATTATTTTGTTTTTTAATAGCGACATTCGCGGGTTCTTCAGCGGCCTTCAGACTTGCTGCCTCCCCGACGGCCGTGGACGCTTTTCCGGTCTCGTCCGGATAGCCTGGATGTTTCTTCATCATTGCCGGATTGGCGAAGCTAGTTGACGCCATGAACACAAAGCTTAACACCAGAGCCAATGCAAAAAGTGAAAGTTTCATACGACCCTCCATATATAAGAGACCGATTCTTATTCGGGGAAAACGCAAACGACGATACCGCACTTGCTGTAAGCTGTCAAGGGAGCCTACCGCCTCCTGGGGCGGCGTCGTCCACGGCCCATAACTCTCGAAGCACCCTGCGCGGGAAGGCGAATAATCACAGTCGTCCCTTGTCCGGGTCCGCTCGCTATCGAAATCTGTCCGCGATGCTCTTCGATGATCTTTTTGACCGAGGAAAGTCCCAACCCGGTGCCCGCCGCCTTTGTGGTGAATCCCGGCTCAAAGATCTTTCCGATATGCTCAGTGGGAATCGGCGCCCCATCGTTCTCAATAGTGATCGCCACTTCATGTCGGCTGCGCACGCCTCGATACGGAACCGCTTCGATGTGGATATGGCCTCCGGGCGTCATGGCCTGCAGGGCGTTCTTCAAGATGCTGAGAAAGACCTGTTGAAGTTTGCTCTCATCCGCTTTTATCGTCGGCAAGGGATCGGCAAACTGTCGGGTGACCGTAATTTGGTGTTGGTCCATATCGCTGGCGACGATACTGAGGGCGCTCTCGATGACCTCCGGAATCCGGATGACACGTGGATGAAGGTGTAAGGGTTTGGCGTTATCAAGGATCTCATTGAGGGTTGTTTCGATGCCGGTCAGATCCCGGCACGCCTGATCCACGCGCGTCAGCGAGCCGATTGGCACGGTGTCTCCAAGCGTTTTGTCGGCCAAAATGTCCTCGAGTTCCACGCGGGTCTTTGTGAGAGTCTGTCGTATCTCTTGTTCTAGGAAAACAGTGAGCTCACGGATAGCCGCTTGGCGTTCCTGACGCAACATCATTTCTCGCGCCTCGCGGGACTCCTGCGGGTAGGTCACGGCGGGATTTGCGGTGACTGCAGGAGCCCCTCCCACCTTCTCGACTCTTTGGCTCGGCTCAGGGATAGGGACGGGAGGTCCCATGGCCGGAAGAAAGCGCGCGAGACGCTCCAGAATACCTGATGCGGCCCGAGCCATGTCGAGATTGTACATGTCTGTTGTTTTGGACCCGAATGTGATCGTGCCCACGAAATCATGGCCCCTTCGTAACGGGATCACCAGCGCGGTTTTAAACTTGTCCTGGTAGAGCTCCTTATAGTCCAGGAATCGACCTTGCGTGGATGCCAGGTCGCGGTCAAGTCTAGACTTTTTATGGCGGATGACCCAGCCTGCAGCGGAACCGTCCAGCGTGAAAATTTGACCCTGCCTCCACTCAAAATGCCCCGGCGTGTGCGACAGGAAGCCTACGAGCAATTGGGCATTATTTTCGTAACGAGTGAGAAGCGCGCGATCATAAGGAATGACGATTTGAGCCTCCGTCAACATGGCTTCTATCGCAGATGCATCCAACGGACTCTCGGCCGCTGAGAGGGTGTCAGAACGAACAGCCGCGGGCGTGGCGGCCGACGAGACCATGGGCGAAGGAACTTTGCCAAGGATCCCCGATTTGGCAAGCGCGACCTCCAGTTCTCCGGCGGTGCTTTCGGCATGCCGCTGCTCCTTTTCACTAAAGGAGGTAATATCCTTGCGCCCAATGACAAGCGCTCCACAGATGTTGCGCTGCAATCGCAACGGCACGCCCAAAAGGGAACGATGTGAAGGTGAGGTCATCCGCATGCGGATTTTCGACGGTCCCGTCCGGCCGTTTTCGCCCGCCCCGTCAAGTTTAACTTCTGGATAGGACAACGCCCGAACAATGGCTTGGATTTCCCTCGGAGAGAAGCCGCGTGATGCCTGTGGAAGAAATGGTCCAAACCCATCTTCTTTGAGAGCAATTAAGACGAGTTCGGAGCCGAGTTCGGCGAGCGAGTTGTTAAAAGTCTTGAGTAGGGGAGTCGGGATGTGCAAAGGCGCGGCCTTCCGTTTGACGCGGCCATTCTAACAACGCCTGTCAAGAGTAGCAATGTTTTCCACGGGAAAGAGACGTTTTCAGGGTGGGGAGATTTCCCGGAACCTTTGGGTATGATCAGAGTTCAAGTTGCGCGCCTTCTGGAAATTCTATAGGATGCAGCCGCTGCGTCCCATGCAAAATTGCATCGCTACTATGGCTTGCGCCGGCAAATGGCAGGTTGCATTCAAACCTGAGCGGTTGATAGAAGGTGCTCACCGACAAGAGTTTTGCCTATCAAGCTTAAGGACATGGATCAGGAGAGTTTGAAAAAGGCCGCTGCCGAGGAGGCGGTCAAGTATATTGTCGATGGTCAGACTGTGGGGTTGGGCACAGGCTCAACGATGCGGTTTGTCATGGCCAAGCTTGCGCTTATGGTTCGTGAAGGCTTGAAAATTCGGGGCGTGGCGACATCGTTTGAAACGGCGCGACTGGCGAGGGATGCCGGGATACTCCTCCTCGCGGATGACGCGGAGTGGGCGATCGACGTCACGATTGATGGCGCGGATCAGATGGATCCAGAGTTGAACCTGATAAAAGGCGGGGGGGGCGCGCTCTTAAAGGAAAAGATCGTAGCCGCGGCGTCTGCACGATTTGTGGTGGTGATCGATGAAAGCAAACGTGTGCCAGTCCTTGGTGGCGCCTTTCCGTTGCCGATTGAAGTCGTGCCTTTCGGATGGCGCACAGTTGCGAAACAAATAGAGCGCTATGGCTTTGCGGTTTCACCCAGGCTGAAGAACGGCGAGCTGTTCATCACCGAGGCGGGGCATTATATCTTGGATCTGACATTTCCCAACATTGAGGCTCCGGGCCGTCTGGAAGAAGACCTCGAAAAGATGCCCGGCGTCGTATGCAGCGGTCTGTTTATCGGGCGCACCAACATCGCTGTTGTCTCGACACGGCAGGGAATCGTGACACTCACGCGTCCGTGAAAATCACCCGGCTTTCTTCTCATGCCCAATTACCCCGTCGTGCTTCGGAAGGCGCGGCCGGGTATGATCTTTTTGCCGCCGAGCGAACCGTGATTCCGGCGGCGCAGATGCTTGAGGGACGAGTCAACATAGGCCGCGCTCTCGTACCGACCGGTGTGGCCTTGGACATCCCCGAAAGGCATGTGGGGCGCGTCGGCTCACGCTCCGGCCTGTCAGTGAAGCACAATATTGAGGTCGGGGCAGGGTGGATCGATTCTGACTATCGCGGGGAGCTCAAAGTCGAACTTAAAAACTTTTCCGGGCTGGAGTTTATTGTCGAGGAAGGGGACCGCATTGCCCAGCTCATTATTCTGTCGATCGTCACGCCGGCACTGGAAGAGGTCGATAGTTTGTCGCCTACCACCAGAGGGACGCGCGGGTTTGGTTCAACCGGTGCACAGTAACACTAGTTTCGATTTCCCACATGATGTTCGACGGCAGGCTCCTCTTGCGGAGTCGCGCCAGACGAAGGGGCCTGTTCCACGGGCAGAGGCCCAAACGCCACCCGCACCTTTTCATCGTCGAACCGCGCGAAACTCTCGCCCCACCGATAGACAAACTCATGGAGGCCGGGATCTTTTGGAATCGCAACATTCACCATCCGGCGCGTACCCTTCATTACAATAACCCCGCCCTGGCGGCCAATCTGGATAGGGCAGTTTGACGAGAGCATGGCCGTTGCCTGATTAGGGGACCACAGGACTTCGCCAAAGACAAAACAGGCTTGTGGCATTGAAATAAGAACAGCCATCTTTGATCCGACCAACAGCGATCCGGCGAGAAGTATAGAAGAAGCCCACATGTGTAACCTCCCAAAGATAGACTGCAAGAGCGTATGCCAATGTCACGATTCTAGGTTCGCCTGTAAATTGCCGGTTCGGGTGAAAATTGTTGGATTTCAAAAGCAGCAATGCCCAAACGGGTACTGGCCGGAAAATCTTACAGGGGTCTTACGGGGATCGGTTTGTCTCAATATATGTTGGGTGAGAGAGATTCTTCTGTCTTTTAAAATAGTTACGATTTGAATCCCTCTAAATTTCGATCGAGGCCGCAGGTCCCTCATGTCGGAAGTCTTAACAGTTGTAATTCAGGACCCAGTGAAACCTACGGGTGTTAAAGGCTTTTCGAGATAGCACGTAAATTGCTCATTTCCGAGGGGATGAGATCTCCAAGGAAGGAGTAGCTTTGCCTACGATTCTTGTGCGTCTGACCGATAACGGGGCTATTGGATTAGGGGTCTGCCTAAAGCAAAAGGCGCAATCTAGCGATCTGTCACTAGACGCCAGCCGAGGTAGGGGCTTGAACCATGTCCGAACTCAGGGATGGAGGAGGTAACACAGTGAAGAGCCAGAGTCGACTTTTAACGATGTTCGCAGTCCTCGTAATGATACCGGGTCTTGCCAATGCGGCTCCGGTTATCTTTTCCGACTCAGGTGCGGATCCGACCTCGATTCTGGACACGGTCAACCTGTTCCGCGCCGCTCTGGGTAACCCGGACAACCTCAACGCTGCCGGCCCTCTGGCCAGCGGTCGTCGCGAGATCAACTGGGACGGCGGGGGGGCCACAGCCGGCACTGCCGCAGTCACACCATTCACTGTTTTTCAGAACACCCGCGGAGCGACGTTCACGACCCCCGGCACTGGCTTGACGCAGACCCCTATTACGACCCCCATTGCCGGCGCAGTGGATATCATACCCGGCGGCGCACTGCAGGGGAGCCTTGCGGATATTAATGCGACATATGCGACCACCTTTGTGACCTTCAGCCCACTTCGGCTGTTCACCCCGATAGGCAGCAACATCACCGAGGGCACCTTCTCTCTTCCAGGCACCGGTGGTGTCTTGCCTGCGACGGTGGCCGGATTCGGCGCGGTGTTCACTGACGTGGATCTTGCCAACACGACGTCGCTTCAGTATTTCGATGCCAATAACAACTCCCTTGGACTTTTTTCGGTGCCTACGGCGAACAACGGCCTCTCATTCTTGGGAGTCCTATTCAATGCTGGCGAAGGTATTGCTAGGGTGCGTATCGTGACCGGCAATACCGCTTTAGGTCCGAATGATCAGAATGGAAACCCCGTTGATGTCGTCGTGATGGACGACTTTCTTTATAGCGAACCCCAAGCCGTGCCGGAACCAGCGACACTACTGTTATTAGGCACGGGGCTGGCTGGATTAGCGGTCTGGCGGGGAAGGCAAAGGCGCAATCCGGCGAAGCCTCAATAGCCGCCGGCTGCTGTTTCTTCGCAGCAGCAGTATTCAGATCCGTCCTGCTCTGCTGGCTGGAAGCGGAGGACTCGTCGCAGAAGGAGAAAGGTAGGTCTTGGACTAAAGAGCCAGGTCTACGGCAGCCTGGCGCTTCGTGACTTTGTCCTCGGGATTGTAATTGGCAGTAATTTCTTTCTTCGCATCCTTCGCGCTGACCTCAATCTTTGTCCCGACGTCTTCATTGTGGATATGGAGGAAGATTTCGTAGTAGCCCTCGTTATTCGTTTTTCCATCATGGGCTTCACGATCGGCTTTAAGAGGCTTGGCGAGGACAGTAACCCCCGGGACCGGCTTCCCACTTTTGTCTTTGACATACCCGTACACGATAAAACCATGCGTGACGTTGCTTTTCACGAAGACCGGCTTCGGCGTTTCAACGGCCGGATTCTTCAGCGACGCCACGTAGGCGGCCAAAGCTGAGACCTCCTCATCGGTCATCAGTTCTTTATATTTATCCGGCATCTGCTTTTTCTTGTGCTCCTTTTCGAAGCCTTCGGCATATAAGTAGCCCGGATCAAAGACCTTCTTTTTGATGTCGTCAGGCGTCAGGTAACTCCCGATGTTATCGAGAACTGGCCCGCGCTTTTTCACGGAGCCTTTACCGCCGATCTTGTGACAGTTGTAGCACTCGTGAAGGTCATAGACCTCCATACCGCGCGTGATAATGTCTACAGATCCAGAAGCCGCGGACGGCTGAACGGAAATGGTTGAAGAGGCGGGCGCGGGCGAGAATTTATTGAGCGCGGTGAAAAGCGTATCGGTCTTGATTTGCAGGTCTTCGGCCTTTTTCAGCAGCGCTTCCAGCCGTGCTCGACGTTGCTCCGGTGTTTCTGCCTTGGGCTTAACGATCTTGTCGATCTTTTCCTTCTCGA
The DNA here is from genome assembly GCA_963788195.1 of Nitrospirota bacterium. Classification (GTDB taxonomy): domain Bacteria; phylum Nitrospirota; class Nitrospiria; order Nitrospirales; family NS-4; genus NS-11. The sequence goes on along the minus strand of CAWBGA010000017.1, from coordinate 480,080 downwards.
CGTTGGGATCATATTGAGGCAGGATCGACGCCCCCAACACAAACACGTAGGATATCACGGCATAGAATGCAACCAAAGCGACGATCGCCTTCCATCCTCCGATCTTTGGCATTGGGGGGGCATCGAGAAGAAGGAACACGCTCAGACCCAGCAGGATATAGATGACAAACATGATCTGAAAGACGCGTGGGAAGTGCAGTGCGCCAGTGAGTACCCACATGATTGGGACGAGCGCAGCGGCAATAATAAGTTTGAGCAAGGTGCTACGCATCAGCAGGCCCCGTGACGAATCATAGTCAACGATACCACGCCAAACTCGATCACGGCAACGGGTTCGATACAGTCGAGAGGTAAGCTAGAAGGCGCCCTGCAGAACGATAGTGCCGGACTCAATGCCCAATTTAATCATTTGGGTTGTATGATCTCAATCGCTGTCCAAGCCATCCTGACGAATCCGTCCCAATAAGTTTAATGAATCTTGAACAAGCCCGGCGGCCGAATGCAGTGCTCGTTGCAGGTGAAGGAGGCGCTCGTCCGAGGTCATCTGTGGAACAGCCAGCTGATACTGCTGAAGGTGATATTCGAGAATTGCTTTCTTTGCGTCTAGCAGCAAGACTTCGCTTGAGAGAGACATGGGGAGGACTCTAAGGCCTTGGAGGCGCAGGCGCCAGTGCCCTTTCGCGGTAAGGACAATACTTCGGCGAGGGGAAAAGGAGTTTGTCTTGGCACACTCCAGGGAGGGTGGGTGTAATGGGCGAGGGAGTCTGCCCGGGGCACCCCTTGCTCTTCGCTTGCAAGGGGTCGAAATGACTCCAGGGCGGGCGGGTGAAATTGGGGAAGAGAAATCTGTTCTGGCAGATTCCAGGCCAGGAGAAAAGCGGCCGTCTCGGCGGCCGCGGGTTTGGGCGGGTGAGATGGTGGGTGCAATAAGGGGCAAATGAGTTTGTCCGGGGCACCCCTCGCCATTCCGTGCAAGGGGTCGAGTACTCCAGGGCGGGCTGGGTGAAATAAGGGGAAAAGGAATCTGTCCCACGGGGCCAAGGCCCCGTCCCTGCGGGCCGGGGTGTGGTGGGTGGTATGTGATTCAGGGGTGTGCGAGAGTAGAGAAACATCCCCGGCGGCCTCAAGTAATCATCAGGCCCTTCGGGTCGAGCTAGCTCGGCTTGGCGAGCGGGTGTACCAGGGGAGAAGAAACCTGTCTTGGCAGGTTTCAGGGTGGGCGGGTGTAACGGCGTGGACTTATTTAGGATCGGAGGAAGCGGGTGTGCCGATCACGCCGCTGATCGCCAGCAAGATCGCGGTTCTGGTCGGCGTTTTCGTCTTCTTCATGACGTTCTTGATATGCTCTTTGACTGTCTGCTCCGTCACCCCCATCTCGTTCGCGATCTGCTTGTTTGTCATCCCTTTAAGGAGATGTTGGACGACACCCACTTCGCGCTCCGTAAACTGAAATCGCCGTTTCGCGCTGCGGAGTAGCGGTTCCAGCGGACGACTGACCTCCTCGAGGAGCACGAGGATCTCCGAGCGAGTATGGTCTTTTGCGTCCGGGAGACCAATGGCTAATACCAGAATCTGGCTGTGGGCATCTGCGATCAGATGTTTGACTTGGAGGTCGTCCAGATCCTTCGAGGTCGGAGCTGACTTCAGCATCTGGGCCACCTGGGCACAGATCTGGAGCACGGCGTGCGGGATGACACCCGTTGCTGCTTTTCCTTGCTCGATTTTGTTGATCAGCGCGCAGAGCTTCCAGGATTGTTGATCTCTGAACAGCAATTTCAATGAACTGGACAATATAAGAAAACCCGGGCTGACATGCTCGTCCGCCATGGCCTGATGTTCTTGATTCGGGGTCGATGTGCTTGATTTGTCCACTTTATTTCCTTAAGCTTCTTTACGGATGCCACGGGAAAATTCTTAAGAGGAGTACGGAGGGACTGCGGATCTAGACCCTGAGAGCGGGCCGGCTTGTGAGCTTTATCAACAGCAATGCGGTGACTGGGAGGTAGATCAAAATTCCGCACCAGGCTAAAAGCGCCTCTCCGATCCAGAAGGTCACGGCCAGGTTGAAGGTGAGTACGGCATAGTAGAGGGCCGCCCCCAATAGAAGCGGACGGGCCTTGTTGGCGCCCGGTGAAGATTCTGGCAAGCGGCGGTCGAGCAGGCGGAATAGGCTCAAAGCAATCAGGCCGACGACAGCCCAGCCGAGATAATTCGTGAGTGGCACACCGAAGTGAACGCCGGGATGCGGATAATCATAAATCTTGCCCAGGAACCAGCGGTCCCCGCGAAGGGCTACCGGGTCGATGATGACGTCGATGAAGGCGAAAAAAAGGACCGACAGAGCCACGACCGGCCAGGCCATCCGCCGGTCGGCGCGTGTAGGGTATATACATCACCGAATCCTGGCGCGGACTTGGCGAGACAAATAACAGGCTCAGGCAATAGCTGGCGAACAGCAGGAAGGTGAATGAAAGAGAGTCCATGAACGGGACGTTACTTAAATACAGCTCCTGGCCCTGTGTCGCGCCGTTATAGGCATACCAGCCAAATGGGAGGCCGGTCCGGGTAGACGAGAACTCGGAGATAAAGGCTACGACCCAGGTGATGAGGAAAAAAGCAAGGGTCCGGATGCCGCCCATGAGAGAGCGCGACACCGCGATGGCCACCGCGAGAAAGAGAAATACGTAAGGGCGCAGAACCAGCGTCTTGCCCAGCAAACCCAGAAAGTCCATCACATGATTAGAACGCCTGGATCAGCCGCAACACTTCGATGGCGCGATCTCGCGGCCGTAGCATAAATTCGCGCGCTTTCTTATCGTGCCGCCGGCGGGCTTGATCGAAGCTGTCATCTTTTCCCCAAGTGGGAAGCGGCGGATTTTCAATGCGGATCCGATGTAAGCGTCCCTGGCGGCAGAAGGTGGCAGTAAAAACAGGTGTGTCCGTCTGGCGAGCAATAGTCCTGGTGTCCGAGGGAGTCTCCCACACGCGAAGGTCTTCCAGTTCGGTCCACAGAAGGGCATAGGCCGCTTTCTCCACGGTCCGCTCGCTGGACACCGGCAGCCCCGCTGCGCATCAGGGGTTTCTACGGTGAAGGATGTAACGCCAGAGGGCGTCTCTAGCAACCACGTGCTGTTGTAGATACTTTGAGTGCCAGTAACTCCGATTTCCAACCCCAGGAGACTGCTCATGCCGTTCTCTTCAGCAACTTGCCGGACCCTTTGTAGCATTGCGAGCCGGGTCGGGTTATTGCCCCATGCATTCAGCGGATCCGAAGCCGGATCGGGGATAGGAGAGGCCGCGCAGAAGGACGATGCAGGAGCGGAGGGCGCATCAGCAGCACGCGCGGGAAGCGCCAGCGCCAGGATAACGCACAACAATACCCCTCTTGCGTTCAGGGAGGACCAACACTCTATGCATACTTGTGATCCTTAAACCAACGGACGGCGTTCTCCAGCGCCGACTCGACGGGTGTCTGAGGCAAGCCGAGTTCTCGAATCGCTTTGGCGCAATCATAGTGCATCATATACTTGGCCATCCTTACGCCTTCCAGAGGGATACGCGGGGGGCGATGGGTGACGTAATCCGAAAGCCATTGATTCGCGTACGCCAAGGGCAGGATGCTCGCGCGAGGAAGCCTCACGCGCGGCGCCGGGATGCCGGTCAGATGACTTAATATCTTGAAAACCTCATAGAGTGAGAGATTCTTATTGCCCAAGATGTATCGCTCGCCGATGCGTCCTTTTTCCATGGCCATAAGGTGGCCAGCCGCTACATCTTCCACATCCACAAGATTCATGCCGGTGTCGATATAGGCCTTCATGCGGCGCTTCATAAAATCGACGATGATCTGACCTGTCGGAGTCGGCTTAATATCGCGGGGCCCGACCGGGGCGCTGGGATTGACGATGACGACCGGGAGGCCATCCTGTGCCAGCTTCAGCACCTCCTGCTCCGCCATGAACTTGGAGCGCTTGTAGTGGCCTGTCATCTGGAGGAGGGTGACGGGCATTGTTTCGGTGCCCAAGCCGCCCCCTGCGGGCAGGCCAATAGCCCCGATGGTGCTGGTATAGACAATGCGCTCAATGCCGGCCTCGCCGGCCGCCTCCATGAGATGTCGGGTTCCGCTCACATTGCTATCGTAGAAAACCTGGGGATCAGGGGCCCACAGCGCATAGTGCGCCGCAACATGATAGAGTTGACGGCACCCAGAAAGCGCCCGGCGAAGCGACGCAGGGTCGCGAAGATCCCCGGGCCATTGTTCGACTGCTAATCCTTGCAGGTTTCCGAGATCGCTGGTCGGTCGAATGAGGACTCGTACCTCCATGCCATGTGCGAGCAAGCTGCGGGTCACAGCGGCTCCAATGAACCCTGTCGATCCCGTCACCAGTACCTTCATGTTTTGCTTGATCCCCTTTCACGCCGTTAGTTTTTCCTCGCGGTGATGTACCGAGCAAGCTCGCGCAGAGGATCGGCCTTGGAGTCAAAGTCCTCAAGGTGTCGGATGGCAGACGCCACTCGTTCTTCGGCGAGTTTGCGCGACCCCTCTACGCCGAAGAAGGCGGGATACGTCTTTTTCCCCCGTGAGGCATCGGTATTTGCATCTTTACCTAATTCCTCCCGCGAGCCAACGACATTAAGGACATCATCGGCAATTTGAAAGGCGAGACCGATGTCCTCGGCGTAGGCGGTGAAATTTTTCAGGGACGCGGGCGAAGCGCCGGCTAGGATCCCACCAATTCGCACGGCGGCTCTAATCAACTTACCGGTCTTCCTCCGATGAACACCTTCCAGCGTCGCCAGGTCGATATCTTTTCCCTCGGCTTCAAGATCTGCCACCTGCCCCGCCACCATGCCTGTATCACCCGCCCCGATCGCCAGTTCCTGAACCACCCGAATCTGCGCACCAGGGTCCACGCCGTGCATTGAATCTCTGCTGATGAGATCGAAAGCCATTGTGAGCAGGGCATCACCGGCGAGAATCGCCATGGCTTCTCCAAACACCTTATGGTTTGTGAGCCGCCCACGGCGGTAATCATCATTGTCCATTGCCGGCAGGTCGTCGTGGATCAGGGAGTATGTATGAACTAACTCCAAAGCGGCGGCGCACGGGAGAACCGCCGGTGAGGGCTGGTGAAACGATTCGTAGGTAGCGATAGTCAGAATTGGGCGGACCCGCTTGCCGCCCGCGAACAAACTATAGCGCATGGCTTGGTGAAGTGTCTCGGGAGGAGCACTGTCGGCAGGGAACCACTGTGTCGAGATAGCCGTCCACGACCCGACGCTTTTCCTCCAGATAGGCTGAAAAGTCCATAAGCGGGCGGCAGCTTAACAAGGGGCTGGTGAGGTGTCAAACAAGAGAGCTATGGGATGGCTGCGAAATCGAGGTCGAAGGCGATTTCCCCTCCACCCCTAGGAAAGACCGAAATGCGGCTCTTGGCGCGGGGGTCGAAATCGACATAAGCGAAGAAGGCGACGACCTTAGCGCGGTATGCAGGAGACGATGGCCAGGCGCTTGACTGAGTGGCGGTAGCATCAAACCGAACCTTCGCAGGAATGATCTTGCGTGATCCCTGCTGCATCAGCATATAAGCGTCCACCGCAAAATCCGGTCGCTCGCCGAACAAGATCGCGCTGACCAGGAGATGAGGATCGGCCAAAACCTGCGCTTGATCTGACGGTGAGGGGCTAAGACTGCGTAGGCTGAAATGGGCCGACAAGACGGCGAGAGCATCGAGCTTCGTCATGAGAAATCCATGTGGCGCGCGATCGCCTTGTTCCGTGCCAAACCATGTGTACAGGCGCTCAGGCGGGGTGCGCGCGGCCGCTGCGAGGCTTCCGCGCTCGAGAGCCATCGCAATTTCTGCGGCCTGTGGCTGAACCTCGATGGCGCAGACTGTTGAAGCGGTGACCCAGAAGCCAGTGGTCAGAATCGCGCAGAAGAGAGGACGCATGCTTACCTCATCGACTATTGTATTTTATCTTGACGCTTCACGCTCCACTCTTGCCTGTTTTGCATGCTGAGCCCGAATCGAGGGGGTTTCCCCCCTTCTCCATAAGCATCCGGCCCTTTACTCGCCCGCCATTGCACCCTCATAACACCCGCCCGCCCCACGGCTGCCTAGACAGCCGCTTTCCGTGGCCGGAGCCTGAAGCAGGCTCTTCTCCCATGGACGGGCTCCTTTCCATAACACCCGCCCTCCAAGCAAAGCTTGCTCGACCCGAAGGCCTGATGATTATTCAAAGCCGCCGGGGTAGTTTCTCTTTTTCTTTGATCTTCGACCCCTTGCAAGTGAAGAGCATAGGGTGCCATTGCACCCGCTCTCCCTGGCGCTGCCAAGACGGGCTCCTTTCCATAACACCCGCCCTCCCCTCGCCTGGTCGACCCATTGCAATCGCAGGCATAGGACGACCGGCTTGCGACCATGGTAGTCGTTGTGTAAACTGATCGATCTATGAGCTTACGATGGATGTGGGAACAAGGTACAGAGGCGCTGACATTGGAGATCCAACCCGCGTTCTGCCCGGTATGTCAGAAGGGCCTTTATCGGAATATCACCTTCCTGACCGGTGGGTGGGCGCGGTGTGCTGTCTGCTCAGAGGTGGTGCATTATAACTGTCTGAGTGGTCCCAAATTTTTCAAGCATCGCCCGCGGATCTGCGGGGACTGCAAAGCTGGACGGGTGCGCGAAGGGCAAAGAATGCCTGGACCGCCCCCGATATCAGAGCGATCTGACCAGCACGCTGGCCCTGTGCCAGCAGCAGCGACGGCCCCACAGCCTGAAGCCGCATCAGTTCAGCCTGTGGCCCCCGCTTCATGAAAGTCCTCGAGGACACGGCGGTCTGGCGTCGCATGGGGGACTGTTTCCTCTGCGTGTTCGTCCCGCTGTACCACGTGGTGGGCGGCTTCTTCATCCTGGAATTTCTTCTAACTGCAGAGTATACCTGGGGCCGTACTCTACGGATGTTTGTTCTGTTCCTGAGCAATCTCATCCTCGGGTATGAATTCGTGTATCGTGAACTAGAGACGTCGCACCCCGATTGGACGGCGAGGACTCTCAGGAAAAGTGTGATGAAGTATTCGGTAATCCCATTTTCGGCCGGCATGGCTGCCGCCCTGGTGCTGATAATGATCAGGTCTTCGGCGCACTAGTCGGCGAGGGCGGTCGATACTTCGAGGTGTGCTGAAATACGCACTTTGGGCAGATATAGTGGACAAACTGCGCATTGCCTACCAGCTTCTTCGTCATCGGAAGCCGACACCAGGTGCAACTCCGTTCAGGAATATCGCATGAGGGACAGATCTCCCTCGCCGCTCCGTCCAGTGTGATAGTCAGTGTGGTACTTCCGCAGTTCGCGCAGGGCATGCACTTCCTCCATCTCACTTTGTACCCAGCGCTCGAGAGGATGTCAAATGTCCGCCATCCAGGTCGAGCGGTGGCCATAGCATGAGCGCGATGCGCCCGATTGCCGAAATCGCCGCCGAGTTGGGTCTTACCCAAGCTGAGTTGATCCCCTACGGGCGATACAAAGCGAAGATCGATTTGTCATTGCTCCATCGGCTGGCATCGCGTCAACTGGCAAAGTATATCCTGGTGACCGCGATCAATCCGACACCCTTCGGTGAGGGCAAAACCGTGACCTCCATTGGCCTGGCAATGGGGTTGTGCCGGTTGGGAAAGAAGGCAATCGTCACCTTGCGCCAGCCGGCGCTGGGGCCGGTCTTTGGGATCAAAGGGGGCGCGTCCGGCGGTGGTCGTTCGAAGGTCCTTCCCCTGGAGGACATCAATTTGCATCTCACGGGGGATGCCCATGCGGTGGCCGCAGCGCATAATCTCCTTGCCGCCTGCATCGATAATCACATCTTTCACGGAAATTCCCTCAATATTGACCCAGAGAGAGTCAGCTGGCCACGGGCGCTTGCGCTCAATGACAGGGATCTTCGCGAAGTGATCCTTTTAAGCGGGCGCCGCACGCAGTTTGTCATTACCGAGGCTTCCGAGGTCATGGCGATTCTGGCGCTGGCGACCGATCTTCATGACCTCCGGAAGCGTCTGGGACGGATCGTGATCGGCATGACCAAAGATGAGCATCCTGTGACGGCCGATCAACTTGCCAGTAGCGGGGCAATGGCGGTTCTGCTGAAGGACGCCTTGTGTCCGAATTTGCTTCAAACCGCGGAAGGTACCCCCGCGATTATCCACGCCGGCCCTTTCGGCAATATAGCTCATGGTAATTGCTCGATTTTGGCCGATGCCATGGCTTTGCGCTTGGCTGACTACGTGGTGACCGAGGCGGGATTTGGCAGCGAACTCGGTGCAGAGAAGTTCTTCGATATCAAATGCCGAGTTTCCGGGTTCAGACCAGCGGCCGCCGTGATCGTCGCATCCCTGCGCGCGCTGAAGTTGCACGGCGGAGGCGCGACATTAAAACCCGGCCAGCCGCTTCCTGCATCTGTAGTCCGTCCGAACGCGGAAGCCTTAATGAGTGGGCTTGCCAATTTAGAGCAGCATCTATCGAACATTCGGGCCTTTGGCGTGCCGGCCGTGGTAGCCGTGAACGTCTTTCCCGACGATACCCAAGAGGAATTACAGATCCTCAAGGAAAAAGGCGTGGAGATGGGAGCAGCAGCCGCCGTGGTATCCTCGCCATATCGCGACGGTGGAGCGGGAGCGGAAGAACTCGCTAGTGCCGTATTGGCTGTGTGTGCGCAACCTTGCACCTGTCGCTTACTCTACGACCTGAACGTGTCCATCGAGGAGAAGATTGAGACCATTGCGCGTTTCATGTACGGCGCCAGCGGGGTCGAGTATGGCTCAAAGGCGCAGGCAGATATCCTGACCGCCACGCGACTCGGATTTGGAGCTTTTCCGATTTGCATGGCCAAGACCCCGTTCTCGCTATCAGCCGACCCGGCGCTGAAGGGGCGACCCCATGGCTTTACCGTCAAGATCCAGGAGCTTCGTACTCTGGCGGGCGCAGGATTTCTGACCGCCGTCTGCGCAGGTATGCAATTGATGCCGGGGATGCCAACCAGGCCGGCGGCTTCGCAGATCGACTTGGATCCAGTCACCGGAGATGTTGTCGGCCTGTTCTAAATCGTCACCCACGCAAACTCTTTGAAAGAACGCCCGTCGCGCTCCGGCAGCCGGGCTCGTGGTCCGGGAAATGGCAACTGAACAAGGGTCGTTTGCCGAGGCGTTATTAACCAGTTGCAAGATTGGCACTTAAGTATTATGATGTTTCTAGTATAATCAACTGGGGGTAGATAGCCATCGAAACTCCACGGTGTAAGCGATGCAAAGCCGTTTTCGTGCGTATTTCTCGCCAATGGGGCCTCATCGAGGGTCTTTTGAGCCGCTTTGAAATCTATCCCTTTCGCTGTCAAAGTTGTGGTAAGCGTTTCTTTGTCCGGCAGGTTGGGCAAGTGTATAGCCCCGAAGGGGACAAGCGCGAATACTCCAGAGTCAAAGCAGAGTTTTCACTCACTTTCAAGGTGAAGGACATGGAAGGCAGAGGGCGCCTCGTTGATCTGTCTCTGCGCGGCTGTGCCATGGAAAGCGATCAGGAGTTGAAACGAGGCGATGTCCTCCAAGTGACACTGAAAATGCCCAATGGAAAGCCGCCCGTAGAAATCGAAACGGCCGTCGTGCGGTACAGCCAGGGAATCCGGCACGGCTTGGAGTTTCTTACGATCAAGGACAAATCAGAAAAAGATCTTCGAGAGTTTGTCGAAGAACGTCTAGACCGCAAAAAGGTGCCTCAGGGAGTTTGATCCAAGACAGTTCTCAGCGTTCGGGCCAGATCGTTCGGAACGTAGGGTTTTTGAAGAAAGGCCATCACCCCTAACTTGGCCAGGTCCAACTTTTGAGCAGCGGCTGAATAACCGCTCGAGAGAATCACGCGAACTGTCGGATTGAGTCGACGCATGGTGGCCAGGACTTCCAACCCCGATTTTTTCGGCATCGTCAGATCAAGAATCACTGCGGCGATCCGTTTTTGTTCGGCTTGGTACACGATGAGCCCTCGGACCCCGTCCTCGGCTTCCAGCACCGCGTAGCCGAGTTGTTCCAGGACCTGTCTGGCCAGCTTTCGAATCTGATCTTCGTCCTCGACGACGAGAACGGTCTCACCGCTTCCTTCCCCAGTTTTCGGCTCACATTGTTCGGGCGGGAGCGACGCGGAATGTGCCTGAGCGCCTGCGCTCTCGATGTGCCGTGGGAGCTCGATCGTGAAGCGACTTCCCTCGTTCGGTTTGCTTTCAACCGTGATGGTCCCCTTGTTTTGAGTGACGATTCCGTACACCATTGCGAGACCGAGCCCCATTCCTTTGCCGACTTCCTTGGTAGTGAAGAACGGCTCAAAGATGCGCCTACAGGTCTCTGGTTCCATCCCCATCCCCGTATCGGACACAATGAGACGGACAAAACAGCCGGGCGCAGGGTCCAGCGCAGGGTTTTCCTTGCCATGCATTTTCCTTGTCACGTTCTGTAGCGCAATCTGCAGCCGGCCTCCGTTGGGCATGGCGTCCCGAGCATTGACGCACAGGTTCATCAAGGCCTGGAACATCTGGCCCGAATCGGCATGGACCAGCCATACCACCTCGGCCGTGGGCGTTTGAATCACAATACGCGGATCGATTGTGCGTTTCAGAATTTGTACGACTTCCATGACGACTTCATGCAGATCAAAGGCTTTCGGAAGGTTGAATGTCCGGCGTCCCACGGCCAGCAACTGACGGGTGAGATCACTGGCGCGATGGGTGCCCTGCTCGGCGGCCTGTAGCAATGCGGCAACTTTTCCATCTTGCCCCGACTGAAGGCGCGCCAGCGACAGGTTGCCCATGATCACGGTCAAAAGATTGTTGAAGTCATGCGCAATCCCGCCGGCGAGTTGCCCTAGGGCTTCCATCTTTTGCGCCTGTAGGAGTTGCTGCTCCAATCTGGTGCGCTCGGCAATCTCCTCTTGCAGTTTGGAGGTCCGCTCCCGCATGCAGTTTTCCATCTCGATGCGGGCTACCTCAGATGCCGTATTGGAGTTCTGAATTTGCGCCAGCATCTCATTAAATTCGCCGGCAAGTTCACCTAGTTCATCATTGGATCGCTCGGATACACGCACAGAGTAGTCCCTGTCATTGGACACCGCCCTCATTGTTTGCGCCAATTGCAGGATCGGATCGAAGATCTTCTGCAGAAGCCGGGAAAATAAGAGATAGATTCCGAGGAAGGCCGTCAAAACAACTGCCACAATGATGGGCAGAAATTTCTTGAGGCGGTCTTGCGCGGGGGCAAGGTCGGAGCTGATATAGATAGTGCCAAGGCGCTTGCCTTGCAGCCAAATCGGTTCTGTCAGAGACAGAGAGCGTGCCCCCTTCTGCAGTCCGTCCACCGGGGGCGGCATAGACACAGAAGCCTCTCTTTGGTCTCGAATATAGCTGGTGAACACACTACCGTCTTCGGAGTAAATGGCAACCGAAGCAATCGCTGGGACGGCAGAGAGCATGTCGGAGAGCGCGCCTTTCGGGGGAACCGTTTTTAGGGACAGGGCGCCACGGTGCTGAGCCGCGACCATCTGCCCCATCTTGGACAGATGTTCGGCTAGGGTAGCGTCAGTCGCAGCCATTTCTATATACGCCAACGCTGCGCACACGAGAAGTATTGCGATACCGCAATAGGTTAACGAGACCCACGTGAGTTTCTGTTTAACGAGGGTCAGTTCGGAGGTTGGCATTCAAAATTGAGTCCTGGATGAGCAGAATTATCTGCGACGACCGGGGAGTATCATTGCACGCTGTAATGCCATAGTCTTACCTAAGTTATACTATGAATTAACGTTGGTTGCAATTTTAGCTTGTATGACACCCACTGCGGGCCTGACGATCGGGCTTTGAGGCAATTGTAAGCGTCACGGTGGAATGATATAACGGCTCGCGATGCTCGAGAATGGACCCAAGATTGCGTTGATCACCGGCGGCGCGAGGGGAATCGCCCGCGCAATCGGACTCGACCTTGCCGCAGCCGGCTGGCAGATTGCTTTCTGCTATCGCTCCTCCGAGCAGGACGCCGAGGATACAGCCCGGCTGCTCAAACGGTCGGGAATCCGCGTACTTGCCGAGCGCTGTGATGTTTCCATCCCCGAAGAGGCCGCGTCGTTTGCCAGAAGGGTGGAAATGGAATTTGGAGCCGTGGACTGTCTCATCAATGGCGCAGGGCCTTACCATCGAGTGAACATTTGGGAGGAGACTGCCGGCGGATGGCGGGACATGTTCGCGAATAATCTTGATTCGGTATTTTATATGACGAGGGCCATAGCTCCCGGTATGAAGGCACGCAAACGAGGACGTATCATTAATTTTTCCATGGCCAATGCCGACCAAATGATTGCCCAGCCCGACCTCACCGCGCATTACATCGCGAAGGTCGGTGTTCTGATCCTGACCCGCACCCTCGCCAAGACACTGGCTCCATACGGCGTGACGGCGAATGCTATTTCACCGGGCTTCATCAATTCCGGCAGCGCTCCCGAGGCGGAGCTGGCGGGTATGGTCAAGAAAATTCCGGCTGGCTACATCGGAGAGATGAAGGATGCGGTCGGGGTGGTGCGCTTCCTCCTGAGCGATGAGGCGCGCTATGTGAACGGCACCAACATCCATGTAAGCGGCGGCTGGGGAATTTAGACACTGCGTAGCACGTAGACTACCTGATGAGGCGATTGTACAGGACGGCGCCGACCAAGCCGAAGCCCCAGGCTCCAGCGACGAAGGTCAGAAATTCAGCGACCAACGTGATAGTGTGGGATTGCGTGGGGAGCAACATGGCGACATCCGCTCCAAAGAACTGCGCATTAAACACAAATACGAACATGGCCGGCGCGAAGACTCGTAGAATTATCAGGAGGACGGCTAGAAGGGCAGTGGTCAACGCCAGGGCGTTGGCAAAGGCTAGTGGACGTATGGGCATCGTGTCATATCCATCACGTTCGTCCGGTGAGGGGAATTGTTCAAGAAGGCTTCGATTTCGTAAAACGCCAGTCGGGAAACTCTTCGATGATCGGGTCGAGGTTGAACGCTACGCTAATGCGGGGCCGGTCGCCTGTATAGAGACCGACAGAATGCGAGAGCCATCCTGGGAACAGAACGCATTTGCCTGCACCAGGGGTGAAGGAAATGCTTTTTCCGGCATCATGAAGCTCGGGCACCGTATAGCGGAGAAACGGCGCCAGCATCGTCGGTAGGCAACCTCGAGGATCAAAGAGCTGAAGCTCGCCTCCGCAGCGGCTATCTTGAGAGATATCCCCCACGTCTACATAGTAGACGCCCGGACCAGAAGGTTCCCGGGTGGGGGTGCACAGCGTTAATGCCGCCGCGCCGTTGTACATTTGCCCAGGTCTCAACGACTTGCCACCGTGGCTTTGCGCCCGTCAACGCGGGAGCCCGCTCGGAGAACTCGGTCGCTTGCGTCGCGACTTCGATGACCGGGGAGAGTAAATCTTCCATGATCTTGCCGGCCCATTCCATCATCGACATGTCATGAGGCGAAGACCACCCAATGACCTCATGGTCGGCAGCGGGCGGCCGGCCGGCCTCCCGCTCAAGGATTTTGGCCTGAAGCTCTGTATTAATGCGCTCGTAATCGGGGATCGTGAACACCAGAAGCGGCGTCGAGAAGATGGGGCGGATGTTGATTTCCATCTCTCTGGACATCTTGATCTGATCCGGAAGTTATCGTTGTCCGACACGCAGGCCACTGAGGAGAGCGGAGGATAGCGTTTCATTGAGAATGCTGTCAAGGCGACCGATGCCTGGACACCGGATGACGACGCGATGTAGCGGGATTCTTACTGGACAGTGAAGTTTGTCATGGACCGGGATGTGTGCTGGTCCTTTGATACCGTCGTCGTCACTTCATACGTCCCGGGCTTTGCGTTCTGGGGTAACGTGATCGGCAGAATGCTGGTGAAGGTCCCGTTGCTTCGCTGGACATCTATGAACGGATTCGCGACGAGAGAGCCGTTGAGGCGTACTTCACGTGTCTCACGAATCGTCATCGGCCGATTGTTGGGGGTGAGAACTGTGTACGTTGAAGTGAGATTCACGATGTCGCCGTGACGCGCAGTTGTAGGTGAGGCCTCTACGGTGTCAACCGTGAGCATTTCGCCTTGTTCGGGGAGATAGCCGATAGCCACGGCTGCGGCAGCTCCGTCGCGATCCTGGCGCTCCAGGTAGTTCCCTATCGTCCCGCCGGCAAGCGCTCCCGACAATTTACCTCTGACGGCGGATTTCGCTCGGACAGGACCACCGATGACGGCGGTTCCGACTGTCGGGGCCACCCGGGTCTCTTGGGGTCCCTGAATGGTTTGACCTTTCCCGCCGGTTGATTGGCAACCGACGAGACCTGTCATAATCATGATGGCGATTGCGGCAACCGCCACTATCGGCATGCGGCGTCTTCTCACGGCCCAAACTCTTCTGTTGATCACAACGACTGAATTTTCTGTATGCGATCTTCGGTGCCGGGATGCGTGGCGAAGAATCCCCCTCCCCCTGATCCTGCAGTCTGCATGAGCCATCCTAATGTGTTCGCCATGATCTGTTTGCCGTCCCGGCCGGTCCGTTGTAGTAATTCGACGCCGTGACGGTCCGCAGCGTACTCCGCGTCCCGGCTATAGGGCCGAGCCACAAGGAGATCGCCGGCTACCGGTACAAGCCCGGCGCCCGGCACGCCCAACGCATCAAGTAAAACCGTGGCAATGTTCACGCCCGCCCCAATAGTTTGCAGCTTCGTCACATGGCCCAGATCCGCATGGGCGACCTCATGAGCCATGACCCCTGCGAGTTGCTCATCATTGGCTTTCTGTAGGAGTCCGGTCGTCACATAGAATTCTCCGCCGCCCGCATTGGCTGCATTGATATTCGGATCATCCAGCAGACCAATGCGGACTTGATTCGGGGGGATTGGCTTATTCATTTTTTGAAGCAGCGGGATCATCACAGCCTTTAACCGCTCTTGCTGCTGAGGGTCCAATTGGCGAGGGGTAGGCGCCCCCGCCGGCCCTGCCGTCGGCCGTGACTCCGGCCCTTTTGACGAGCCCGGCGAGGTTTCGATCGCGCACCCCGCCGCCATAATCGCAACGCTGAGCGCAAGCGCACCTTTCGTGCATGTTGAAAAAAAACTTTTTGATCGCATGAGAAGTCCTTTCAACCCGCTAGTTCTTGTTCTTGATGCTGAGGTCATTTTTCACGGATTTCACGCCCACGACTTTCCATGCGGTCCACGAGGCTTTGGCGCTGGTGGTAATGTCCGGGACTTCACCGCTCAGGGAGACGACTCCCGCGTTGGTCTTCACATCGATATTCGCCTTTTTCAATTTAGCGTCCTTGTTGATCTCACGCTTGACGCGGTCCGTGATGATATCATCCTTCTCCTCAACGGCCTCGCGTTTTGCAGGGGCGACGACTTGAAGTTCATTCTTCACACTCTTGACACCGTCAATTCCCTTGGCGGTTTCTTCCGCGGCAGTCTTCGCCTCGTCGGTATCAACCTTGCCTCGGAGCATGACAACGCCCTTTTTCGTCTCTACATTGATCTGTCTTCCTTTGACACGGGCATCCGCGACGAGAGCGATCTTGGTTTTCGCGGTCAGCCAGGAGTCAGTGATCGGTTCCTTGGTGGTGCTGGTCTTGTCATCCTTGGGGGTCGCCTTGGAAGCATCTTCAGCCCGATCTGCGGCTTTTTCAGCTCGATCCGCCGCCTTTTCAGCCTTTTCTCCAGCCTTTTCGGCGGTGGTCGCAGCGAAGAGTTGCGTAGGCGCCGCCATGAGGGCGGCTGCGATAAATAAGGCACCGGTCAGCATAATCGTCTCCCCTGTTTTCATTCAACGCCTCCTATTGGTGATCAGTGGAAGAATATCGAGAAATCAGCCTAATTATCTTCACGAAAACCCAAGCGCACACTCAATCCCTATATTGAGGGAATTCCGGCCTCAAAAGTGGAAACAGTCATTGATCTATGGATCCGAATCGCGCTTATAGCATGTGGACCGAGAAAGTCTATTCGAGCGAAATCATCGGCAGACCCGGTAGCAGGCACTGCTTTCATAGGAACTCGTACGCACAACTCCCCTCCCCAGTAAGCTCACCACTCTAAAGAAGCGTTGCAAGAAATCCGACAGAGGATATACTTCGCCACCAGTGAAATCTTTTTCGCGTTCGCAAAGGTTACACTCCAACAGCCAGGATTTACTTGAAAAAACTGCAATACTTTGTGTTTTTACATATTATCCTACCCACGAAAGTAGCGTCAGGAATTTTGACATTATTGGACTATCGATTTTTTTCGACATAAAAAGAGCATTCCTTTTCAATTACTTATGTCCTGGCATTAAACATGCTAAGAATACAGCAACGGCGGCGTAAACCGGAATTCACTCCAATGGAGGACAATGCGATGGAGAACAATGCATGAAAGCCAGAAGGTCATCATGTGTGCTTGCTGCCGTATTGGCTGTGCTTATTACGCCGGTTCTGACGTGGGCAGTTCCGGTCGTAGGTGGATCTACCTTTGTGGCCAACACAGGCGAGGTAATAGCAACTTTTGTGGGCAGCAGTGCGGCCTACACGAGCGAACTATTTCTTCAGACTCCCGGTAACACTCTGGCGGTGATTTTCAACAACCACGCGAGCTCTCCCGGAACCTCAATAAGCCTCGGAACTTTCGCAGCGGGAACCGAGTTAATCCTCGGGATTCACGTGCTGTATACGGCTGATACCTTCTTTAACGGGGCCGCATCTCGAAATCTAGACAATAGCGCACACGCGACTGTGGACACCGCGGTTGGTCTGAACCAGAGCCTCGTAGGGTTCGAAGACCTCTTCGGCGGCGGCGACCAGGACTACAATGATCTCGTGGTTTCATTTACGAATGTTAGCTCGTCGACGATTGTTAACCCGGAGCCGACCACGTTGGTTCTGATGGCGTCAGGCTTGGCAGGCCTGCTGTTGTGGAGAAGCCGCTCACAACGGCATACCGGCCGACGTCGGGGCGCAGAGCATTTCCTCAAGCCTTAAGAAGGTCCTAACATCTCCCCCTCAGCACTCGTGTCTCCGGAAGGTCATGAGGGCATTCTAGACGCGCCTTGAGATCGTGCTCCTGCCTTGGCTATAATCACCAGCTCGTCTTATGCCAATTCCAGCAAAAACCGTTGTCGCGGATTTGGAAGATGTCGGCTTCGACTTCTTCACGGGCGTGCCCGACTCAACGCTCAGCGGAATAATTGCGGCGCTAGTTGAACGGAGGCGGTATGTCCCGGCCGTCCGCGAAGATGAAGCCGTGGCCATGGCGGCGGGAGCATTTATGGGTGGTAGGGCTCCCGTGGTCTTGATGCAGAATTCGGGGCTCGGGACGTCACTGAACGCTCTCATCTCGCTCAATCTCATCTATCTGCAGCCCTGCCTCTTGATGATCTCCTGGCGCGGGCATGATGGGAAAGACGCACCTGAGCATCTTGTCATGGGCCAAGTGTTAACTAAGCTGTTGGACCTTGTCCGTATTCCCCATCGCACCCTGTCGGCGGAGCGCTGCAAGGAGGATCTGAATTGGGCGGCGCAGGTCTTTAATCAACAACGGATACCGGTGGCGTTGCTGATTGTGAAGGGTGTCGTGGCGTGAGGCCGGAAGAGGGGGTGCTGACCAGCCGAAGCCGGGCGATCGGTGCCGTGCTGGAATTGCTCAGCGACGAGCTAGTGGTCGTCTGCAACGGATTTGCTTCACGTGAGGCATATGCCATCCGAGATCGGCCGGAGAATTTTTATATGATCGGCTCGATGGGTGTTGCGCCGGCGATCGGCCTTGGTGTGGCGTTGGCGCAACCTCGACGGAAAGTCCTCATCTTTGACGGCGACGGCAATGTCCTGATGGGTATGGGGACGCTCGCAACAATCGGAGCGTTGAGACCCAAGAATTTGGTCCATATCGTGTTCGATAACGAAGTCTATGGAAGCACTGGCAACCAGCCGACGATTTCACAAGTTGTTCCGTTTGGACCAGGTGGCCAAAGCCGCCGGCTATCGGAACGTCGCAGCGCGTGCGAGAGTTGGAGGATCTTATCTACGAGGCAGGTGTGATGTTGAAAGAGGATGGGCCGAGCTTTTTGCTCGTAAAAGTGTCGGAATTGGCGGACGACGTGGGACGGGTTGGCATCGAGCCCCCCGCGATCACAGAGCGGTTTCGAAAAGCCGCTGTGGGAGGGATATCGTGATCTTACTCAACCCCGGGCCGGTGAATGTCTCTGAGCGTGTGCGCCAAGCGTTAATGCGGCCCGATATCTGTCATCGCGAATCTGAGTTCACCGACTTGTTGGACGGTATTCGCGAGAAACTGCTCCGCGCCTTCGCCGCGAATTACACCTCGGAATATGTCGCGCTGCTTATCACGGGATCAGGAACCGCCGCCGTAGAGGCTGTCGTGACGTCGAGCATTGCGCCGGGCCGTCGTCTCATGGTGATCAAGAACGGCGTCTATTCTCACCGAATCTCGCAGATGGCCGCCGCGCACAAAATCCAGACCGCCGACCTGTCCGGGGAGTGGGACCAGCGCTTCGATGTTGCACCCGTGGCAGTGGCGCTGCGCCAAAATGCGGCGATCCAGGCGATCGCCGTTGTTCATCATGAGACCTCCACCGGCATGCTCAACCCGGTCAAAGAAATCGGCGCGGTCGCAAAAAAGATGGGTCGCTATCTTCTGGTCGACGGCGTGAGCAGTCTGGGCGGCGAGGAGATCGATTTTAATGCCTATAATATCGGGTTGATCGCCGGCTCGTCAGGCAAGTGTATCCAGGGCTTTCCTGGCGTCGGCTTCGTCATTGTCAGACGGGATCTTATGGAACAGATGGTCAACTATGAGCGGCGCTCCGTGTATCTGCACCTGCCGATCTACTACAAGGCACAGGAGGAAGGCTCCATTCCTTTTACGCCTGCGGTACAGCTGTATTATGCGTTTAACGAAGCCCTGGATGAGCTGCTGGAAGAGGGCGTGGCAAAGCGGATTGCCCGCTATCGAAACGCGGCCCGCACGATTCGCAACTACATGCGGGCAATGCGGATAAAGTTTTATCTTCGCGAGCCCCTGTGGTCAGGCACATTGACCGCATTTAAGCTCCCGGAGGGCGTCTACTACGATCACCTGCACGATCTATTGCGGGAGCGTGGGTATGTGATCTATGCGGGTCAGGCTCAGCTTGCAGAGAGCGTCTTTCGTGTGGCAAATATGGGAGCGCTCAGTGACGCTCAGATCGAGGGCTTCCTGAAGGCATTCGAAGCGGTCCTTCCTGAAGCCCAGAAACTATGGAGTCGAAAGGGCCGCGGAGATGGACCGCTTGCAACAGGATCGTAAAGACCGAGAGGAGCGTGAGCGAGCTGAAGCCGAAGCGGCTGCAGCCGAGGCCTTACAGGCGGCCGGGAAGACTCCCGAAGGGGCGACAATAGAGGCCAAGCCTGAGGTGAACACCGGCGCATGAGCTTAACTGCGACATGTAGACCGGCATATGATCCATGGATCGTGCGTTAATTCTGACTACCGCCGCGGTCTTTGAACATCCGGCGGAGCACGGGTTGCCCAGTCCGCTGACGATGGTCGGAGGGCTGTCTTTATTTCAGCGGACCTTCCTCACCCTCCAGCGAGCCGGCATCACTCATTTCATGATCCTTGCAGGGGACCTCACCCATGCCCTGCGTGAACAACTGCAGGGAGATCGGCGCGTGACGGCCGAAGTGCGATGGCTTCCTGTCCGAGAATTTCCTCCCAGCGATCACCGCACGTGGGAGATCCTCTCAAGCATCATCGGGAACGGCTACATCGTGGCCGGTACCGGGGCAATCTTTTCGGCCGCCCTCATTGGCCGCATGAGGGAACACGCCCAACCTGGGACTGCCGTCGTTGTGATGCGCAAGCCGTTGAACGGACAGATGGGGGAGGCGGGGCTGCATCTCAATCGTCCGTCAAACCTAGATGGCGCCCTGATGGTGGAAGCCCCTGTACGGTCCGTCCCCGAGATGTCTTCAGGGTTGACGGTTGATGTCGTCGCGATTCCCGAAGGCTTCATGACCGCCGGCTGGGCAGGTACGGAGGATCATCCGTACCCCTTGCAGTCGGCGCTTGATCGAGGGGTGCGTCACGGCCTGGTGAAGGTGCTTCCGCTGGCGGATGACTGGTATGAAGAAGTCCGAACGACTAGTGCCCGGTCCACCGCCGACAGCGAGTCAATTGCCAGCGCCGAATGGACATTGTTGAGAACGCTGAAGGGCCCGCACGACGGCTTTGTCGATCGCTATTTCAACCGTAAATGTTCTTCCTGGTTGACACGATGGCTGTTGCAGACGTCATTGTCCCCGAATGCCATAACCGTCTTGGCGACGGCGGTCGGCCTCCTTGCCGCCGGCGCGTTCGCAGTCGGCAGTTACCTTACGGGAATTCTTGGCGCCCTGTTGTTTCAGCTTTCCGCCATCCTCGACTGCTGTGACGGTGAGGTTGCTCGGCTCAAATTTCTGGAATCACCGTTTGGTGCACAACTGGATATCATTCTCGACAATCTCGTCCACATCGCGCTTTTTGCTGGAATTGCCTGGGGCGCTTCTCACACAGCATGGGGTGACTGGGCCCTGGTGTTGGGTGCGATGGCGATCATCGGTAATCTCGCGGCTTTCCAAATTGTGCAAAGCGTCGGTCGAAAACGCAAACACATGAATGAATCTCAACGTCACAGGATCGATGTGATCTTTAATCGTCTCGTGAGCAGAGACTTCTCCGTCCTCATCCTCGCATTCGCGCTCATCGGCCATCTTCCATGGTTCCTGGCTCTGGCCGCAATCGGATCCAACATTTTCTGGCCGTATCTCGCCTGGCAGCTCCGTTCGCCCCTTCCCGGGCGAGGCTGATGACGCGGCTGACGGCCGTTCTGCTGCTTCTTGGAGCCGCGGTTTTAACGTGGCTGCTTTTCCACATCGGCATTCCGACTCTGGTAGCAGAACTACAAAAGCTCGGAACCGGTATTGTGTGGGTGCTCTTGCCGTCGGTCGCGATGTACCTGCTGGAGGCTCTCGGATGGCGGGTCACGTTGGGCCGTCATGCCAAGAAAATTCCATTTGATCGTCTCTTCCTGATCCGCATGGCCGGTGAAGCCGTGAATTTCACCACGCCGGCCGCATATCTCGGAGGAGAGCCCATGAAGGCGTACCTCCTGAGCCGCTACAATGTCCCGCTCGTGGACGGTCTTGCCTCCGTTGTGACCTCGAAGACAGTCATGACGCTCGCGCAGGTCCTTTTCATCCTGATGGGGATTGGGCTGGGGCTTGCGATTCTGAACCGATCGAGCGAAGTTGTCTTGGCCGCCTGCGTCGGTTTGGGCATGTTGGGATTCGGTGCTGCCCTATTCCTGGCGCTTCAACGCCGAGGTCTTTTCGTGGGAGTACTCCGACTACTCGAGGCTTCGGGCATAAGGGTCAAATGGCTCAGGAAGCGGGAGCATAAGCTCCTGGCACTGGATGAGGCGATCAGCCGTTTTTATTCTCAGGATAAAAGAGGGTTCGCCTGGGCCTTTGTTCTTTTCTTCTTAGGCTGGGTGGTTGAATCCGTGGAGGTTTATTTTATCCTGTACTTCCTGGCGCAGCCAATCGATGTGTTGACGGCCTTTTCCGTCGCCGCGCTATTGGTTTTTGTGAAGGGAGGCACCGCCTTCATTCCAGGCAGTGTTGGCGGGCAGGAGGCAGGCACCCTGGTTCTGCTCGTGGCGTTCGGCTATTCCGAGGGAGTTGCGGTGGCCTTTGCGATCGTGCGACGCGTCAGAGAGATCGTATGGATCGTGTTTGGGCTTGCAGCGCTCGCGATTGAGAACCGCCGCGTCTATCAACCCGATCCTTGCGGTCGGCCGCCCGGCTGAAGAACATGGCAGAGACTCGCATTGGGCTGTCCGGGTATTCCTACAGACCTTGGCAAGGCGTGGGCCGGTTCTATCCCGAAGATTTAAAACCAACCGAGTTCCTCAGCTACTACGCGCGACGGTACGATAGCGTCGAACTGGACGGGACGTGGTACCGGATGCCATCCGAGGGAATGGTTGGCGCCTGGATCGCGCACACGCCAGAAGGCTTTCTCTTCGCGACGAAAGCGCATCGTCAGATCACGCATTTGCGGCGCCTCAAACCCGAGGCGATTGAATCCGTCCGTTTCATGGTCGAGCGGCTCGCGTCGCTGGCGGCAGCCGGGCGTCTCGGCCCGATTCTTTTGCAGTTGCCGCCCAACCTTCCTCGGGACGACGGGCGCCTTGAAGCGTTCCTATCGGGGCTTCCTGAAGGTCTCCGATGGGCCATGGAGTTTCGACATCCTTCTTGGAATGTTGCGGAGGTCGAAGAAGTGCTGCGACGGCATCGGATCGCATGGGTGGCCGCAGAGACAGATGAGGTTCCCGCTGAGTGCCGCGACACAGGGGACTTTCGTTACGCCCGGTTGCGGCGAAGCGCCTACGATGATGCGAGATTGCGTGAATGGGCGCGGTGGATTCAGGAAGCGGCCGAAACCGGTCAGGACTGTTTCGTCTTTCTCAAGCATGAAGACGAGGGGTCTCCGTGGATCTGGGCGGATCGACTTCTTGAGTTGACAAAGATCGTCCAGGAGGAGGCGACGGGTCTTTGAACCGGGACAGCGCCAGAAAGCGCCCCTTATTTGTGGCCAGGGTGGGATGGTTACTGCTGGCTGTGCTCTGCGCGATTGCCTTTGGAGTGGTGACCGGAGTCCTGCGACCCGAAGAAAAAGTCAACGGCCTGTGGCTGGTCGTCGCGTCCGCTTGTTTCTATGCCTTGGCCTACCGCTTTTATGGTCGGTTCCTCGCGCGAAAAGTGTTGCAATTAGATGACCGCCGGCTGACCCCGGCGCACCTGGTCTCCGGACGGCGCCAACTTCACACCGACCAACCGGTGGGTGCTGTTCGGCCATCATTTTGCCGCGATCGCGGGCGCCGGACCGTTGCTTGGTCCCGTCCTCGCGGCGCAGTTCGGCTTCCTTCCTGGATTCTTGTGGCTGGTCATTGGCGCTGTTCTTGCCGGGGCGGTGCAAGACTTTGTGATTCTTGTGGCCTCCATGCGGCGCCATGGTCGGTCGCTTCCCCAGATCGCGCGTGACGAGATTGGATCGATCACGGGCACCGCGACTGCGATCGCCGTCCTCTTTATTGTGATCGTCGCGTTGGCCGGCCTGGGGGTTGCTGTCGTCAATGCACTTTCCCATAATCCGTGGGGAACGTTTACCCTGGGCTTGACGATTCCGATTGCCGTCGCAATGGGGTGGTATCTTCAATATTGGCGGCCCGGGCGTGTCGGTGAGATGTCCGCCATTGGGGTCGCGCTGCTCGTGGCCGCAATCGTCGCAGGCCGCGGCATCATGCATTCCTCAGTCGCATCCTGGTTTGATTTTGAGCGCGACACCCTCGTCTGGCTGCTCGCGGGCTATGGGTTCTTCGCTTCCGTGTTGCCGGGATGGATGCTGTTGGTCCCACGGGATTATCTGTCGAGTTTCATGAAGGTGGGCGTTGTCCTGCTTCTGGCGTGCGGCGTGATTATCATCGCGCCTACGATTGAATTGCCGCGAGTGACTGCGTTCATCGCCGGCGGGGGACCGATTATTCCGGGACCGATCTTTCCCTTCGTCTTCATCACCATCGCTTGCGGAGCGATCTCTGGATTTCATGCCTTGGTGGCGTCCGGGACTACTCCGAAGATGATTGACCGGGAATCCCACGCAATGGTCGGATACGGCGCGATGCTCATGGAGAGTTTCGTGGGCGTGATAGCCTTAATTGCTGCCTCGATTTTGTTGCCGGGGGACTACTTTGCGATAAACACCACCTTATCGTCCGAGGCATTGGCCGCGCTGGGGTATCCCATTGCGCAGATTCAAGAGCTCTCGCAGTTGGTCGAGCAGGAGATCATAGGTCGCCCTGGCGGGGCGGTGTCTTTGGCTGTGGGGATGGCCAAGATTCTCTCGGCGTTGCCGGGGATGGCAGGATTGATGGCTTATTGGTACCAGTTCGCGCTCTTATTCGAAGCACTCTTTATCCTGACCACCATCGATGCCGGCACTCGAGTTGCCCGCTATCTGACGCAAGAGATGGGAGGAATGGTCTATCCGCCGCTCAAAGACCTCAATTGGAAGCCGGGCGTCATCGGCGCAAGCCTCGCCGTGGTGGGCGGCTGGGGGTATCTGCTGTCGACGGGGACTATCTCCACGATCTGGCCCATGTTCGGCGCGGCGAATCAGCTCCTAGGGATGCTTGCGCTGTGTGTCGGCACCACCGTGCTGATCAAGATGGGCAAGGCCCGGTATCTGTGGGTGACCGCCGCCCCCATGGTGTTCGTCGGAGTGATTACCCTGGCGGGATCTTACGAGTTGTTTCTGTTCTTCGCGGGAAAGGCTCAGGACTCGGTCGGTAGCGAAGGATTCTCGTACTATCTCGACGCCGGCTTGGTTGGCCTTGTCGCGGTCCTAGCTGTCGTCGTCTTGATGGACTCGGTCGGAAAGTGGTACGGATTCTTGATCCAAAAGAAACCGTTCACCACAAGTGAAACGGCACGCGACGACGGCAGCATCAAGATTCCGGCCGGACCGTGTTGCTGACTTTTTTTGGTATCTTGAGAAACGCAAAGGAGCAAACGTCCCATGGCGGAACAGAATTCGTTCGATGTCGTGTCGAAAGTGGATATGCAGGAAGTCAAGAATGCCGTGGACCAGGCCATAAAGGAAATCTCGCAGCGATTCGACTTCAAAGGCACGAAAACCGAGCTGACGCTCAAAGAGAAGGAAGGCGAACTCGTGATCGTTTCCGATGATGACTACAAAATCAAAAGCGTTGTGGATATTCTGAGGGCGAAGCTGATCAAGCGAAGTGTGTCCGTCAAGGCGTTTTCCTTTGGCAACGTCGAGCCGGCACTCGGAGGCACGGTCCGGCAGGTAGCAAAAATTCAGAACGGCCTCTCAAGCGAAAAGGCGAAGGAGATCGCGAAGGAGATCAGGGACGCTAAGTTCAAAGCCCAGGCGCAGATCCAGGGCGATCAGGTCCGGGTCTTGAGCAAAAGTCGCGATGACCTCCAGTTGGTCATTGGGTTCTTGAAGGGGAAGGATTTCGGCGTCGATCTACAGTTCATTAACTACCGGTAGCCCAAATAAAGAAAAAAGAAACTGCCCCCGGCGCCTCAAACAATCCTCAGGCCTAGGGGTAAAGGAGTTTGTCTTGGCAAACTCCAGGGTCGGGCGGGTGAGAGGGGCGAGACGAACTCGTCTTGGCGAGTTCTGGGATGGGCTGGGTGTAGTAGCGAGCAGCCTAGGGGAAGAGGGAGTTTGTCCGGGGCACCCCTTGCCTTCATTTGCAAGGGGTCGAGATAACTCCAGGGCGGGTTCGTGTGGAATGCTTGGCGGGTGTAATAGGGAAAGAAGTCACACCGCGCCTTTTAAATGAGCCTCTTTAAAATCCTCGAGTTCCAACTCTACCCCGCATCCTGTACACGCGATCGGTTCCCCGTCGGCAGGGGGGAGGACTTCCTCTTTCTGAAGGACTCCTTGACACACATGATAGAAATGCCCGCTTGCATGCTCTTCATCGAGAGGATCCGAGATAAATGTGAGTACCATATATCCTTTCGCATTTGACGAGACGTTTTCCGCAATCCATAGTGTACTCACGCCGTATCCTTCCTGGCAACACCACTAGAAACTTGATTTGGTAAGAGAAACACCCTAAGATGGAACGATAAATGGTAAAACTCCGCCTGAAACGCCGATGATGTGTCGACCGCTACTATGGGCCTGTCTGTTTCCAGTACTGCTGGGATGTGTCTCTCTTGACTATTACGAAGCGCTTCGTGAGGCCTACGAAAAGGCCCAGGGGCGCAGTCTCGCGGCCCGCAGCGAGTTGACGCAGCTGCAGAAGGAACTGGCGGAGATGAAGTTTAGTGAAGGCGCCAAGCCGGCGGCCGACGGGGAGCTCAGCACACAGGAAAAAGTAGACTTGCTGACTCGCCGGCTGGAAGCCATCCAAGCGGAACTTAGAACGAAAGAGGAGGAAAACGCGAACCTTGACCGTGAGCTCCTGGCTACCAGGATGTCCTTAACCACCAAGGATCAGCAAATGAAAACCACGCTTCATGACCTCCAGGGAAGTCTGAAAGAAGAGATAACCGAAGGCAGCGGTTCGGTACGGGGGGATCGGCATGCGGTCAAGGTTGTGCTGGCCGAGCGGATACTCTACGACTCCGGCTCCGCGGAGATACGACCGCAGGGGCTGAAGGTGTTGAAGCGAATTTCGGATGCGCTGCGCACTCCGTCCACCACGTATATTCGTGTGGAAGGTCATACAGATGATGTTCGTATTCGCTCAGAACCGCCGCCCCGGTTCCTCACAAACTTTGAACTGTCCTATGCGCGGGCCATCGGCGTCGCCACGTACCTCAAGGAACTGGACGGCGTGGAACCGTGGCGGCTCTCCGCAACGGGTTTGGCCGGCACGCGACCACTCACGCCAAACACCAATGACGATGCGCGCGCCCACAATCGGCGGGTCGAAATCGTCGTCACCCCTACCCGTTAGTCTCCAGAGCCCCCTATGATCTCGGCGACTTTTCTCCTATACTAGGACGGCGCCTGTGTGTTGATATAGCCTCCGTCATGCCGAAAGCGCTTTCATGTGGCATCTTGAGAGCCGACCGCATCTTATTGTCCATGCTGACCTTCGGCATAGGCCTGGTAATCCCTCTTTTCGCGGCGACCGCCTGTACCGTCGAGCGTGAACCTGTCGGGTCATCCGGCATGTTCATCCGCCACTGGACCTCCGACTGCCTGAAACTCGACCCGACGCAACACGCGGTTGACGCCACGGAGATTCTTGACGCCATGAACGCAGGAAGAGGGGTATCGCTTAAGAATGCAGTGGTTCGTGGGGATCTCTTGTTGACTCAGCTCAAGTCTGTGCCGGTGACCTCAAATGTGCTTCCGGAGTCTGTCGTGGCGCAGCTCAACCAGTCTGGGGTCGCAGAACTGAGAATGATTCGAGGTCCCCTCATTATCGAAGACTCGGTAGTGGATGGATTGATTGACACGCAGTTTAAGCCGGATATGACAGAACACCGTGTCTTGGGGGACAGGGTTGTCATTCAAGGAGTGGTATCATTCAAGGGGACGACCTTTAGGAAGGAAGTCGACCTTTCACGCACCGTGTTCTTGCAGGCTGTTGACAGCTCCAATGCTGTGTACCTCGGGAATGCATTTTTTCTGAGCTGCTTCTTTGCCAAGCACGTGACGTTCGAGAAGACCGCCTTTTCCAGCAACACCCGCTTTTATCAAACCATCTTTGAAGAGCCGGTCACTTTCCTTCGCGCGGGATTCAACGGTCTCACCAATTTTCTCTCGGTCTGGTTTAAACAAGAATCCAGCTTTTCCCGCGCCTATTTCAAGATGGGCGTCGGCTTTTCCGGGAGTCGACTGGACGGCATTTCCGATTTTTCCGAAGCGCTTTTTGAGAAAGCGGTCTTCTTTATCCACACAGTGTTCAATGCCGATAGCTATTTCCGCCGTGCGACTTTCCGAGGTGACGTGAGTTTTGCGGATGCAGTCTTTCGGGGGAGGGCCGATTTCTCGAAAGTCTTTTACCAGGAGGAGCCGAATTTCACCCGGGCGACGTTTGCTACGCCGCGGTCTTCCGTCGGGTTTGACAGTCCTAGTTTTTCTTGCGATCGTCGGCGCGGCCCTGCTGATCTTTTTTGTCGCCTTCATTATCATCCTAAAAAACGGGTAACCACCATAGGTTGACTTGGTTCTTGTATTTACCTACTAAACCTGGTAGAAGGCTTTCAAGTAAGCTAGGGGTAGAGTGGAGATGCCTGTGCAGTTGAAAGGAGATACTGAAAGCGTCGAAGCGTCTTACCAGATCCGTCTCGATCAGTTTGAAGGTCCCCTGGATCTTCTGCTGCATCTGATTAAGAAAAATGAGATCAACATCTATGATATCCCGATGGCGCTGATCACTCGACAATATCTCGAGCATCTCAATGTGATGAAGTCGCTGAACCTGGAAGTGGCTGGGGAATTTCTTGTGCTTGCGGCGACATTGATCCTCATCAAGTCGAAGATGTTGCTGCCGGGCGAGCCGGACGCCGAGGAGGAGGAAGGCCAGGATCCGCGCGCTGATCTCGTGCGGCAACTCTTGCAATACAAACAGTTCAAAGAAGCTGCTCACGATCTGCAGGATCGCGCGCGATTATGGCAAGAGGTATATAGCCGTACGCCGCTGCCGGCGCCTAAACCGGAGGATGTCGAGGAGACGCCTCTCGAGCTTACGCTGTTTGATTTGATGGATGCGCTCCAGGACGTCATTCGGCGTGCGCCATCGAGGACCTTGTTGGAAGTCACCGCCGATCACCTGACCGTCAAGGATCGCATGAACTATATTTTGGAGCGGCTTGAGGAGTCTGCGGCGGTAGCCTTCGAGAGGTTATTTGCTCCTACCGATGGGCCGGTCGTGCTGATCGTCACGTTCTTGGGATTGTTGGAACTCATTCGTCTGAAGCTCGTGTGTGTCTTTCAAGCAGAGGCATTCGGAGCGATCCTTCTGTCTCGGGCATTTTTGCCGGAGTCGGAGGAGGACGCGCTAGCAAAGGATCAGCTATGAACATTGAATCAGAAAGTGCCGAGCTTGTTGATCACGAGGGTCCGAATGGGCATGGCAATGGCGGTGGAAATGGGGTTACGGCACACGCCGCCGGTGCATCCCCGTCCTGCGGTGGAAGTGGGTTGAAGGGTATTCTGGAAGCGCTATTGTTTGTGTCCGGAGAACCCCTTTCCCTTGATCGGATGATCGGCGTATTGGAAGGAGCCTCTCGGGCGGAAGTTCACGAGGCGATGCGGGCGTTGCAGGCAGACTATGCCGCGGATGGCCGGGGCCTTCAGATTGTCGAGGTCGCTGGTGGCTATCAGATGGCGACACGGGCCGACTGTTCCGTCTGGATCAAGCGGCTGGAGAAAGCCAAAGCAGGCGCCAAGGTGTCCCGAAGTGCAATGGAGACCCTCGCGATCATTGCCTACAAACAACCGCTCGTCAGAGCGGAGATTGAACAAATTCGCGGAGTGGATACCGCCGGTGTCCTGCGGACGCTGCTGGATCGTCGTTTGATTCGGATTGTCGGGCGCAAGGACATTCCGGGACGGCCGCTCATGTACGGCACCAGCAAACAATTTTTGCAAGCATTCGGGCTCAAAGACCTGGCCGACCTGCCGGCGCTTCGCGATATTAAGGACTTGGGCGAAGCGGAGCAGTTCGTTCTCTCGGAGTCTGGAACGACGATGGATGCGGAAGCTCAGGATGCGATGGCCGGCGAAGAGGTCCACGGATAACAGGGGCCCCAGGGGAAGGCAGCCACGAGGGGACAGGCAACTTTTTCGGAACGAAGGCGTGTTTTGGCTGCGGCATCAAGAACTGAAAAAGTAGCCTGTCCCCTTTTTCGGCGGGCTATTGGGTTTCTACGATATCCTTACGCATCGGGCCTAGCACCGAAAGCAACTCATTTTTCTCACGCTCAGGGACTTTAAACTTATTCAACGCCGCGACCAAATCGCCTACCAACGCATCAAAGTCGGCGTTCGTGATTCTCATGCCCGCATGCGTAGTCTTCATATCGCGGCCTTTATAGGTACACGGACCACCGGATGCCGCGCAGATTTGATCGACCAGATTCATTTTAAGTCTAGGGATGTTGGTAGTTGGCGAATCGGCTGTTGATGCGGCTATCGGCAGCAACCCGCGCTACAAACTCGTCCACCACGGCCGTGATGGCCGGCTTTTCGCCCAACCGCTGGTACAGCGACGCCTGTTGCGTCATCCCGGTCTTGGGTTTGGCAGTATCCGCGGTCCTGGCTCCAGGGGTGTCCGTCGTACTGCAGCCGCCGATGAGGCCGGTCATGATGAAAAGCGCAATCCAGAGGGGTCGGCTGAACTTCATGGTGTCTTTTCCTCCTTTGATCTGCGAGTCATCGCCCGCGTCTACGTATCCCGACTGGGCTGTCTGGGATTTCTATCTGACTCTACGAGAGGGGTCTAGAGTTGGATTTCTTAACGTCCAAGTTTTTTCTCCTCTTGCGTTTGGTTCTGGGCGCCGGGCTTGTCCTCGCGGCTCTGTTGGTGTTCATCCCCGCGCCGACCCATCTGTTGTGGATGGTTGCGCTGGCCGTCACTGAGTGGGGACATTGGCTCACAGTGCTCGCATTGGCCCTCCTTGTCCTGGGCGGCTTTGGATTTTCCGATCGCGCGCAGCCTTCGTGGATCGGCCTCATAGGGGCGCTGCTTTGCCTCATCGCCGCATTTCTCACGCTGACACCGGTCATGCAGGCAGTTCTGTCCGCCAAGGAGTTGCCTTCGGGTCTTGAGCGGTCATTCGGCAAGGCTGAGCTCCCCAGGTCGGGTGACGCCGCTCCCAGAGCGACACCCCTTGCCCTCACCGATTTGTTTATGGGAGTAGCGACACCCGCGATCCAGCCGACGAGCGTCATCTACAACAAGGCGGAAGGCGTGGATCTGGCGCTGGATCTTTACAAGCCATCCTCGATCGCTTCGAGTTCCAAGCTGCGGCCTGTCGTTCTCGTCATTCACGGTGGAAGCTGGCAGACTGGTGATAAGGGTGAATTCGCGGCGCTCAATCGCTTTCTTGCCGGGCGGGGCTATCTCGTCGCGGCGATGAACTATCGTCTGGCGCCGAAGCACAAATTTCCAGCCGCGTTTGAAGATGTCAAACACGCGATTGTCTATTTAAAGACGCATGCGGCCGATCTCGGGATCGATGGAGATCGTCTTGTGCTCCTGGGACGGTCCGCCGGCGCGCAATTGGCAATGCTGGCGGGCTATGTGGCCGGAAATTCCGCGGTTCGCGGCGTCATCTCATTTTACGGGCCACCTGATCTGCGCTTCAGCTACACTTTTCCCGCCAATCCCGCGGTGCTTGATTCGCGTGGCGCTGTTGAAAGCCTATCTTGGATCCGATCCCGATAACATGCCACAACCTTACTTGGAGGCCTCCCCATTTTACTTCGTGGGGAGTACAACGCCTCCAACGCTCCTGATTCATGGCGGGCGGGATGAATTGGTAGCGGAGGAGCAAAGCGAGCGTCTTGCGGTCCGGTTGGCATCCTATGGCCGTAAGCAGTATCTGCTGACGATGCCCTGGGCTACGCACAGCTGCGATCTGAACTTCAGTGGCCCGTGCGGCCAGCTGAGCACGTATGCTATTGAGCACTTTCTCGCCGCGGTCATGAAATAGATCTAAGCCGGCCGACTGGTGGCAGGCGGTTCTGGTTTCCGACCGATGACGTTCATGGCGAGAGCGATCATTGAGCCGACATCCGAGACGGTGGCAGGAAGGACCAAGCGTGTTGCTGGCCTTCGCGAGTTCGCCGAATTTTCCAATGTACTGTTCGGCGACGCGCAGCTGCACTGCTTCGTAGCCGCCCTGCACTTGGATCGACTCGGCGACCTTTCGGATCCCCTGTGCCGTGGCGTCTGCAATTGCGAGGATCGCGGAGGCCGCGCCTTCCGCCTCGTTAATTTGCTGCTGCTTCTTCGCCTCAGAGGCTTTGATCACCTTCTGCTTTTGACCTTCGGCCTCATTGATGGCGGCATCCCGATCGCCTTCCGACGTCAGGATGACGGCTCTCTTCTCGCGCTCCGCCCGCATCTGCTTTTCCATGGCGGCCAGGATATCTTTGGGGGGTGTGATGTTTCTGATCTCATAGCGCAGGACCTTCACGCCCCACGGCTCCGATGCCTTGTCGAGCTCATTAACGACCTGGGTGTTGATATTGGTGCGCATCTCGAACGTCCGGTCCAGCTCGATCTTGCCGATCTCGCTTCTCAGTGTCGTTTGCGCCAACTGGGTAATCGCGAAACGGTAGTCGCCAATGCCATACGAGGCGCGCTCGGGATTTAAGACCTTGAGATAGAGGATGCCGTCGACCGAGACCTGCACGTTGTCGCGCGTGATGCATATCTGCTCGGGGATATCCATCGCGTCTTCCTTGAGCGAATGCCGGTAACGGATCGCGTCCAGAAACGGCACGAGCAGATGGAAGCCGGCGCTCAGCGTCGAGGAATAGCGACCCAGCCGTTCGACAACATAGGCGCTTTGCTGGGGCACGACCACGGCGGTTTTTGCGATGACGATCACGACGAGCAGCGCCAGGACCAGCGCGGCCATCACCCCCCCTGACATCACCCAGCCTTCAGGCATTGTTCGTCTCCTTTTACGTGTCTTGAGCGATCCAGAGGGTGAGCCCGTCGACGCGAACCACACGGGTGCGCTGTCCCTTTGTCAGAATGCTGTCGCCGCTGTTGAGGACCGTCCAGGCCGTTCCATGGAGTTCGGCTTTGCCTGTAGAACCCGGCGCGACATCTTCCAAGAGGGATGGCGATCTCTCCCACCAAGGGGTCCACTATGGCGTGAGGACGTTCTTTGTATTTGAACCGCGCGAGCAATGGCCCGCGAAAAAACAGGAGGGCGACGACCGAGAGACCCGAAAACAGTACCCACTGCAACCAGATCGCCTTCGCCATGCCCAGCGCGACCAGCGTTCCGACGCATAGCGCAGCCAGCCCCAGAAACATGAGATAAAAACCGCTGGGCGCGACAAGCTCCACGCCCAACAGAATCAATCCCAGCAATAACCAATACCACCATTCCATATGATCCGCCCGCAGGTGACGGGCCAAGTTTAGGGTGTTATTCCGATGACGTCAAGAATGGGACGGGCGCAAGCTGTGCCAGAGGTACCGGAAGCGACCCGCTCGTAGGGATCTCATGACCGCCGCGGCGGCGTCGAAAATGTTTGTTGAGATGCTTGAATCACATAGAATCGCAAAATAGTTGCGACGAGGTCTCGATTTTTGCGTCTGACGGTGAAAGGATCTGCATGTTCACCGCATCTTACTGGTCAAGAGGGTCACACAATTCACCTTGGCCGAAAGGATAAATATGAAACAGCTGCGTCGGATTGTTCTCTTTTTCGTGATAGTTTCAACCGTCGCCGCCGGCGCCATATCTACGGCGCTCGCCGCGGGCGCCTCATCCCCTCAGGCTCCCGCGCCGGACATCCCGGTCCGAAATGTCGTACTGTTCAGCAGCGGCGTCGGTTATTTCGAGCACGCAGGGACCATCGCAGGGGATGTGACGACCGAGCTTAGATTCAAAACCAATCAGATCAACGATATTCTCAAGTCCTTGGTTCTTGAGGATCGCGTGGGGACGGTCACCGCAGTGGTGTTTCCCTCTCAAGATCCGCTATCCAAGACACTACGGAGCTTTCAGGTCAATATCACCGGCAATCCGCCACTGGCCGACTTACTAACCCAACTCCGCGGGGCGAAGCTGACGGTGACAGCACAGGCCGAGCGGATCACGGGAATGATCCTCGGAGTTGAGCGCAAGCCCAAAGCCGTCGATGACAAAGGCCGTGTCATTGAGGTCCCGGTCGTGAATCTTATCGCCGGGGGCAGCATTCGAGCTGTGTCCCTGGATGATGTGCAGAAAATCGAACTGGAAGACGAGCAACTCCAGGACGAGTTAAACAAAGCGTTGATGGCTCTGTCTCAGGCCAGAGATCAGGACAAGAAAACCGTCTCGATCAGTTTTCGAGGACAGGGCGAGCGCCAGGTCAGGCTTGGCTATGTCGTCGAAACTCCGATCTGGAAAACCAGTTATCGTTTGATTCTGCCCGGCAAAGAGGAAAAAGCGAAGTTACAGGGGTGGGCGATTCTCGAGAACCAGACGGACAGTGACTGGAAGCACGTGAATCTCTCCCTGGTCAGCGGGCGCCCAATTTCCTTCATCGAGGAGTTATATCAGCCCCTGTACCTTCCACGGCCGATCGTCCAGCCTGAGCTTTTTGCCAGTCTGCGGCCCCAGACCTACGATGCCGGACTGGATAAGGATCGCGCCGCCGAACAGTTCGCCGAGAATAAACAGGAGCGCGAAAAGGATGCGCTCAAGAAAGCGCCGAGCCCGTCGACGAGACAGAACCAGCTCAGACGCGATCAGGCCGGCGCTGAAGGCGTCCTCTCGGAATCCAAACCGGGAAGTCTTCCCGCACGCGGCATCGATCCAACCTCCGGGATCGCGTCGGTTGCCGCGGCCGGCAAGATCGGCGAGCTCTTTCAATACACCATTGCGAATGTCTCGCTCCCCCGCCAGCGTGCGGCTATGCTGCCGATCGTGACCGAGGAAGTCGCAGCGGAGCGTGTGAGTATTTACAATCAAACTGTGTTGCCGAGGAATCCGCTTTATGGAGCGCGGATCAAGAATACGACCGGCAAACATCTCTTGCAGGGACCCATAACGGTTTTGGATGACCATGGCTATGCCGGTGATGCGCAGATCGACAGTCTTGCCCCCGGCCAGGAGCGGTTCATCAGCTATGGGATCGACTTGGAGATGCAGGTGAACGCGACGCATCGTGTGCAGGACAACAATATTCAGACCGGACGGCTGGTCAAAGGAGTGTTACATCTCACTCGGAAGCATGGTGTCACGCAAGAGTATTTCATAGAGAACAAATCGCAGAAAGCCAAAGACGTGATTATCGAACATCCCATCCAAGCGGGGTGGAAGCTGGTCGAGACACCCAAACCTATGGAGACCACGGATTCGCTGTACCGTTTTCGTGATCAGATTCCGGCCGGGAAGGCTCGGAGACTGACTGTCAAAGAGGAGACGGTACAAGCGGAAACGATTGCGATCCTACCCGCCGATCTCGGCCAACTGGAATTCTACACGCGAAGCGGGGAGATCCCGTCGGACGTGCGAGAGGCCCTGATCAAGACCATCGGGCTCAAGAGCGCAGTGCTGGACACCCAGCGGCAGATCGAACAGAAGCGAAGGGAATTGGCAGAAATCACCCAGGAGCAAAAGCGAATCCGGGACAATCTGAATACGGTGACGCAAAACAGCCAATACTATACGCGCTTACTCGGCAAGCTCAACGATCAGGAGAGCCATATCGAGAAGCTGCAGAGCGAAATCGAGCGGTTGCAACGGACCTATGACCAGCAGCGAAAAGAAATGGAAACATACCTGCTCAGCACGACCGTCGGATAGGGCGCCAGGGTTCATCTAGTATCGGCAATTGAACAGCCTTGCTGAAGGAGTACTCATGGATTGGTTAGCTCTGCCTGAAGTCTGGATAGCGCTGCTCAGCCTTACCGCACTCGAAATCGTGCTCGGGGTGGACAATATTATTTTCATCTCCATTCTCGTCAGCCGTTTGCCGCCGGCGAAGCGCCAACGGGCGCGGGTGATCGGCCTGGGCCTCGCGATGTTGACCCGCATAGCCTTGCTGTTGTCGCTCGCCTGGATGATGCGTCTGACTGGCACGCTGTTCTCCGTCTTCGCCCATGAAATCTCCGGCCGCGATGTGATCCTGATCGGCGGCGGACTGTTTTTGCTTGCCAAATCGGTCATGGAGATCCACAACTCTCTCGAGGGCGCGGGCGGGCACGACCCCGGGACGCCCAAGCATGCCGATTTCTTCGGCACCTTGATCCAGATCGCCATCATCGACATTGTGTTCTCGCTGGACTCAGTGATTACAGCGGTCGGAATGGTCAGCCAAATTTCCGTGATGGTGCTCGCCATCGTCATCGCGGTGGGCGTCATGATGTTCGCCGCCCGCCCGATCGGCGACTTCGTCGACACCCATCCGACCATCAAGATGCTAGCGCTCTCGTTCCTGCTCCTGGTCGGCATGGCCCTCATCGGCGAAGGACTCGAAATGCAGATTCCGAAGGGCTACATCTATTTCGCCATGGCCTTTTCCGTGGCGGTGGAAATGCTCAATCTCCGGCTGCGCAGGAAGCGGCAGCCGGTCAAGCTGCACAAGGGACTGAGATCGCCGGCGGAATAAGGGGGCTCAGACTCCCGGTCCGCAAAGCGATTGCAGGCAGGACCGCGGCAACAAAGGCCACCGCTGTCCCAAACTGTCATGCCGGTCATCCAAAGGAATCCGGGTGCCCTGGAAATGTACCGTGCCGATTCAAGTTTCAGAGCGTACCGCCGATATTAAGGGTGACATCCCTGAATTGATAGGGAATCAGCCGAGCAACACAGAAGGGAAACTTCATGGAAGAGTCGTTGGGGCAGTATCTCAAACGGATGAGAATAGAGAAAGGGTACGGTCTTCGCGATATCACCCTTTACACCCGTATTGGCCCCGGACACCTTGAAGCCATAGAGGGCGAAAACTATGCAAAACTTCCTCCCGAGACCGTGGCAAAATCCTACGTCAGGACCTATGCCCGCTACCTTCGTCTCGACGAAGTCGACGTCATGAAGCGCTTTGCCGAGTCAGCAGGGGTCTTTTACCGCGACAAGGAAACTGCCGCCCGCGCAGCCAAGTTGGCCAGCTCTTCCAACCCTCTCAAGTCGACTCTGAACGAATTCGTTTCCAACATAAAACTGCTCTTCTAAGCCCGTCCGGCGGAACTGGCGCAACTGCGGCGGTTCATGTACAATTCCGACCCATGAATCTTCGAGAGCCGCTAGAGCGCCTCGCCGTTCCACCTACTCAATTTACGCAGCATGTGCAGTTTCCGGATCCCGCCCAGATCCGCATCTATGACGATACGCTGCGCGACGGTGAACAGATGCCTGGGGTGGCGTTTTCCCCGGAGCAGAAACTCGAACTGGCCTGTCTGCTGTCGGAGATCGGGGTCCATGTGATCGACCCCGCCTTTCCGGCCGTCTCGGAGTCGGACCGACGCGCGCTGCAGCTCATTGTGACAGCGCAACGTCAGGGGAAGATCCGTGGGGATATCGAGATCCTCGCAATGTGCCGCAGCGTCAAGGAGGATATCGATGCCGTCGTGAGCACGGTTACGGCGATTGGCGCGAAGCCTGATGATGTGAGTGTTCTCCTGCTGTCCACCCTGTCCGACCTGCATCTCAAATACAAGCTCGGCAGAACCCTCCTTCGTCAGGCGGGGCAGGCTGAAGATCAGTGGCTGGATCGCCCGCTCGAATTTTATCGGGAGCAAAATATTCGTCTTATTACGGGCGCCATCGGATACGCCCGTGACCAGGGTTTCTCGCGTGTCGAATTTGCGGCCGAAGACGCCTCGCGCTCCGACCTGGCCTATGGAGAAGTCTGGGCCACGGCGTGCGTTGCGGCCGGGGGAACCCGTATGTGCTTTTCGGACACCTGCGGGGTCTTCACGCCGGAGGCGGTGGATCATTATATTCCCAGGCTGGTGAAAGTCCTGGGCAAGGTTCCTCTGACTGCGCATTTCCATAACGACTTTGGTCTGGGCGCCATTAATACGGTCCGGGCCTTGCATCACGGCGCCCTGTATGCAGGGGTTACGGCGAACGGGATCGGGGAGCGCGCCGGCAATACCCCGCTTCACGAACTGGTCATGGTCTTGAAAATGCTTTATGGCGTCGTCATCCCTGGGTTCCGATACGAACTGTTGACCGATCTGCGTCGCAAGGTTGAGCTCTATTCCGGGGTCCCACTCCAGCCTCATGAGCCGGTTGTCGGGGAAGGCGTCTTCAAACACGAATCCGGCATTCACACTGCGGCTATCGCGATCCACCCGGCTATCTATCAATTCATCTCCGAAGAATCGGTCGGCGGGGAGCAGCGGTTTGTCTTCGGCAA
The DNA here is from genome assembly GCA_963788195.1 of Nitrospirota bacterium. Taxonomy (GTDB): domain Bacteria; phylum Nitrospirota; class Nitrospiria; order Nitrospirales; family NS-4; genus NS-11. The sequence continues at coordinate 442,362 of CAWBGA010000017.1, read as the reverse complement.
GCACAGCGGGGCGGCCGCCGTCGAAGCGGTCCTCAGCAAGCACGGTGACACTCTCAGGCAATATGGCGTCGAGATCACCCCCGATTCGGTGAAACGTATCCTTGATCGCGTGAAGCAACTTCGGGAGGAGGCATTGCCCTCTCACGGGTATCCAGAGGCGATGGATCGCCATTACGTGCATTACCATGGTCTTGGACTCTCCGAAGAACGCATCGTCGAGCTCGCCTTGGAGGATCACGCCCACCCGTCCCAGCGCCGGGCCTCCTGAGTCCGCTTGCCGCAGGCGTACGTCTCTCGTACAATTTGAGCATGACCCGCTTCCGCAGAAGCCTTCATGAGTGAATCCCCGTGCACCCGCCCACCCCGGGTCGGCCGAGACCGACCCTTGACCCGATGCACCCGCCCACCCTGGAACCTGCCAAGACAGCTTCCTCCTTTTCCCCCGCGCTGATCCTTCCGGATCGATCCAGCAGTGTCGGCTCGGACCTTCGCCGCAGGTTGGGCGCCGACAAGGTCAAAGACGACTTTCCGACAATTACGGCCTACTCGGTCGACGCCAGCATCTATAAGATTGCGCCCCAGGCGGTCGTGCTGGCACAGACCGAGGATGACATTGCCGCAACCGTGGCCTATGCCTTGGAGACCGGGGTGCCGATTACCCCGCGCGCGGCCGGAACAAACCTCACGGGCTCGGCCGTCGGGGCGGGGATCATTCTCGACTGCGGCGGCATGAGACAGCTCCTCGAGCTAAATGTTGAAGAATGCTGGGCCCGTATCCAGCCAGGGCTGAATCTCACCGAATTCAACAAAAAGCTCGAGCCCCACGGCCTGATGTTCGGTCCGGATCCCTCCAGCCGCGACATGTGCAAGCTTGGAGGGATGCTGTCAAACAATTCGGCGGGACCGCATACGCTTGCGTTACGGCTCCGTCAAAGACAATGTCCATGCGATCCGCCTTCATCTCGACAATGGCACATGTCTCACCGCCGAGGCTCTGGCTGATGGCGATCCGATGACCGAGCGCCTGCTTGCGAGTCACCAGGGGCTGACCCAGACGATCGCCCTTGTTCGACAGAACGCCGGCCTCATCCATAGTAAAAAGCCCACGGTGACGAAGAACAGCACCGGCTACAATCTCTTCGGCCTGGCGGACGGTCTCGACCAGGGAATCGTCGATCTTCCGAAGTTGTTTGTCGGAAGCGAAGGCACACTTGGTGTGATCACCGAGGCCACGGTGAAGCTGGTCAAGCGGCCCAAGGTGACCGCGACGGCGCTGATCCATTTTCAGTACCTCGATGACGTCGGCGCGGCGGTCTTCGACCTGCTGCCTTTAGCCCCGATGGCGCTCGAGGTCATGGATGCGAATACCCTCAATCTCATCGGCCGCGCCGCCCACGCCGTGCCGGCTGACGCCGCAGCAACCTTGCTTGCTGAATTCGATGCCGGCGAAACGCCTATTGCGGCGATGTTGGAAGCCGTCAAGGCGGTCTGCCGCAAATATCGATTGTGCCAGGACCCCACGATTGCCGTTGAAAGAGAGCATCAAGATCAACTGTGGAAGGCACGTAACGCCCTGTACCCTACCCTGTACCGCTATGATGGCAAGAAGAAACCGATCAATTATGTGGACGACGTGGTCGTGGCGGCCGACCGGATTGCCGAGCTGGTGAGATACCTCTCGGAGTTCTTCAAGGGCCAGGACGTGAATGTCGCCATCTTCGGGCACATCGGAAACGGAAACGCCCACATTGTCCCCCTGCTCGATCTCAACGATCCGAAGGATTTCGAGCGTATGGTGGCGGGTTACCACGAGATCCACAGCACCATCATTTCGCGTTTTGGTGGATCGATCTGCGGTGAGCACGGAGATGGGCGTGTGCGCGCAGAGTTTGTGCCGCGATTCTTCGGCGAGGAACTCTACCGCTTGTTTGAGCAGGTGAAGACAGCTTTTGATCCGAAGAACATCTTTAATCCCGGCGTCAAGATCAGCAGAACGGCCTTTACCGAGCATATCGACTATGTTCGGCTCTCCAAGCCTTGCGCCACCTGCGCCAAGTGCAACTCCGTCTGCCCCGTCTATGATGTGTTTCAATCCGAAGACATGAGTTCGCGCGGATGGTTTGAGATCGTCACGTCTCCGGGATACGACTATTTGAATTCAAAGCGGGTGGTGGACGCCTGTGTCAATTGCAAGTCCTGCCGGACGATCTGTCCGGCGGGGGTGGACGTCTCCGAGCTTATTATGCAGAAGCGGGCGGAACACCCCAACATGCTCGCGGGGATGATCTTTGCCCTCCAGGGCCAACCCTGGCTCTTTGAGCCGCTGCTCAAGCTGCTGGCCCGGACGCAGAGGCTATGGGACCGGCCTCTGCCGCGGCGTCTGCTCGAGCGGGCGGTGAGGCCGATCCTGCGCCAACTCGCCGAAACAGCCCGGCTGCCGGCTGACATGGTGTTGCCACGCTTGGCCTATCGCCTGCTGCGGGAGCGCCATGCCGACCTGACTGAGGAGCAGGGACACGATGGGCCGGTTGCCTATTTCCACGGGTGCGCGGCGAACTACTTTCAGGACGGCGTGGGGGACGCGGTCATCGAAGTTTTGCGCCGCAATGGTGTCGAACCCGTTTTGCCTCGCCAGCGTTGCTCCGGCACCCCGATTGAAACCTACGGCCATGTCGAGCGCGTCAAAACATACGCCCGGTTCAATATTGAGTCGCTTGCGCGCTTCGAGACTGTCGTGACGGGCTGCGCGTCCTGCACCTTGGCGTTGAAGGATTACCCGAAATGGTTTTCCGGCCGGGACCGTCTCGAGGCGGAGTCGATCGCCGGTAAAGTCCGGCATATTTCGGAATTTCTCTCCGGCAGGGGCCTGAAGAACGGGCCTTCTCGCGAGATCCCCAAGAAGGTGACCTACCATTCGTCTTGCCATTTGAGAGCGGCAGGGGTGAGCGCTCAGCCCCGGGAGCTTCTCCGGCGGATTCCGGGCCTTCAATTCGTCGAGATGAGAGACGCCGAACGGTGCGCGGGAGGCGCCGGCACCTTTCTTGTAAAAGACTATGAGACGTCCCAGAGGATTTTCGAGCGAAAACGCGAGGCCATTCGAGACAGCGGCGCTGAGATCGTGGCGACCTCCTGTCCCGCCTGTATGATTCAGTTGAAAAACGGGCTGCGGGGCGAAGTCGAAGTTCGCCACATTGCGGAATTGTTGGCACAGGCGTATCGGTCTTGACGGCAGCGAGGAACGCAGAAATTGCTGGCGGTGCTTCGACATGCTCAGCACGAACGGGGAAAGCGGACGCGGCAGCAACGCGTCAGGTGCCGGGGGATTCTAAAACCGTTCGCCCTGAACTTGTCGAAAGGCCACGTTAATGAAATTTCGGCCTAGGAAGTCCGATTTCGTCTTCATAGGATTGGCGCTCGCCGTCATTTTCTTCCTCACGTTGCTTCCCACCCCCCGCGATAACAATCCGCGAGTGCCAGGGGACTTCGCCCACCGGCAGATCAAGTCCGAAAAGCAGTGTGTAGCCTGTCATACTCCCACCGGAGTGTACCCGCTGTCCTCCCGGCATCCCAGGCGACAGGATTGCTTTCGATGCCATCGCTCCGAAGGCTTCTAGGCCACCGTCGCTCACTCCTGACGAATGGCTTTCATGGGATTCAGCAAGGAGGCCTTGTTGGCAGGATACAACCCAAAGAAGACACCCACGATTCCCAAGAAGGCGAAGGCGCCTGCTATCACACTCATCGGAACAATCGTCGGCCAGCCTGCAATCTGTGAGGCTACGCTGCTGGCCCCGGGCAGCACGATAATGACATTCGTCCCGAATGTCGCCAACTGAGCCTGCACCGCCGCTTTGGCGCCTTCTCCGATACTTACCATGGCAATGACCGCGGCAACCCCGATGACCATACCTAGCATCGTCAGCGCTGACCGCAGGCGGTGCCGCCCGAGCACTCGGAAGGCGACAATGAGCGTCATCCACAGAAACTGCATGAAATCTCTCCTGTACGGTCCCTCAGTATAACGGGAAGGACATTTGACAACCACGGTATTTACCTGTATAGTCAAGCCTCATTGTCATCGGTGACGGTCCGGCCGGTGACGACCACTAACACTCGGACCCGCGATCGCATCGCGACAGGTCCTGTTCGGAGCGGACTCCTTCCTGATCCTGCCTCGTTCTCTGACCCCGTGACAATGCGATCCTAAACGAAAGGATTTTTCTGTGCACACGACTGTCACTAACAGTTTTCACTCCCTTGGTTTGTCTGACGCGATCTTGCGAGACCTCACCAAGGCAGGATTCACCGAACCTACGCCCATCCAGATGGGTGCCATTCCCCCCGCGCTTCTAGGTCGGGACGTCCTCGGCTGCGCGCAAACCGGAACCGGTAAGACAGCAGCATTCGTGATTCCTATGATCGAGCGACTCGCCGCCATGCCGAAAGGACATCCGCTGGCGCTCATCTTGGCGCCGACGCGCGAGTTGGCAATTCAGACCCAGGAGGCAATCGATAAGTTCGGTCGCAGCCGCCGCGTGTTCGCTACGACCGTTGTGGGAGGCGCCGACATGAACGCGCAAGTTCGCGGGCTGCGTCAGCGCCCGGAGATCATTGTCGCGACGCCGGGGCGTCTGCTGGACCATATGTGGAACGGCACAATCAGCCTGACCTCGATCAAGATCCTGGTGTTGGACGAGGCGGACCGCATGCTGGACATGGGCTTCGCCCCCCAGATCAACCAGATCTTGCAGGCATTGCCTGAAGAGAGGCAAACCTTATTGTTCTCGGCCACGATGCCGGCGGATCTTAAAGACCTTGCGCGGGCGAGCGTCAAAGATCCCGTCCGCATCATGGCGGACAAGCCGGCCAGTGCGGCGGGGGGCGTCACGCAGGCGTTGCATCATACCACCCATGACGACAAGACCAAGCTATTGATCCACCTATTAGGACAGGATCAGGAGTCCGTCCTGGTCTTCACCCGGACCAAGCATCGCGCCGATCGTCTCATGAGAGCCCTGGGCAGCGCAGGCCATAAGGTCGCCGTCATCCATGGCGACCGCAGTCTTCCGCAGAGACGGGCGGCGCTGGAAGGTTTCAAACGCGGCATACACCGGGTTCTGGTCGCCACCGATATAGCGGCGCGCGGCATCGACGTCGCGAACATCGGGCACGTCGTCAATTTCGACATGCCGAATTCGCCGGAAGACTATGTCCATCGCATTGGACGGACGGCGCGTATGAAAGCGCTCGGCCGGGCCACTAGTTTTGTGACCACTGATGATCATGGCGGTCTGCGGGCGATTGAGAAACTATTGGGGCAACGGGTTCCTCTTGCAGTCGGGAGTCCGGAGGCTGCCGTGGCGACCTTCAGGCCATCCGGCCCTCGTGAGTCAAACGGCAGGCCGGGACGGCCTTCTGGATACAGACCTGCTCGTCCGGTTCCGGCCAGGACCTCGCACCGGTAAGACCATTCGCAAAGCAGGTAGACGCGTCAGTCTTCCTCTAATAGCTCGACCGTTCCTTCGGTGGCATTGACTCGAAGCCGCTGACCGTTACGTATGAATGTCGTCGCGTCTGTGACGCCGACAATCGCCGGTAGCCCGACCTCGCGTGCGACCACTGCACCATGGCTCAGTACCCCGCCGACTTCGGTAATGAGCGCGCCGGCTGTAAAAAACAAGGGCGTCCACGCGGGGTCAGTGTAGCGCGTCACGAGTATCTCACCTTGTCGGATCTCGGCTTCGCCAGGGTCGGTCATGACTCTGGCGACTCCCTCGGCCTTGCCGGAGGACGCGGGGGTTCCGCGAAGCATCGATCGTTGAGAGTGTGCAGGTGTCACTGATCCGCCCTCCAGTGCTCCGCGGTTCCCAATCAGAAGAGGGGGAGGCCTGAGCGCCCTCCACTGGGCCCATTGTTCTTTACGTTCCTTTAGAATCGCGGCGGACCAGGTGGTCGTGCCGGACGTAGCCCACCGTGAAAGCTCATCGAGACGAAGCCAGAAGACATCATCGATGCTGTGGAGCTGTCCGTCGGCGACCAGCCGGCGCCCCAGTTCCCGATACACATTTCGAGAGAACTCCAGCCACAGTAACCAGGTATATTTTCCCGCCTCGCGGAACGGCATCCACAGCACGTAGCGCCTGTACAGCCAGTTGAACAGCAAGCGTGTGGGAATGGGAAGCATGTCTCGAATCGCACTCGCGGCCGCTTCCCGCCGACCCATTCCGTTCCTTAACATCTCGGCGGGACTCGGTTGATCTTCCGCGTGGCGCAAATAGTTGGCAATAGTCTGTAATAAGAATCGGGGCTCCTCCCGCCAACGGGGCGCCGTAATATCCAATTCCACTTCGCCTCGATGTCCGTGCTGATTCAGGACCTCCTCGAATCGAGCCCACCACCTGCGTCCTTGTTCCGTCATTTTCAAACGGCCGGGAAGCTGATCCGGCGGCGTCTCTGAAAAGATGCCGGCCAGTGGGCGGGCCTCGACGGAGAGTTGCCAGAGATCTAGAGAGACTTCCGTCGTAAAGTTATTCGGAATGCCCTGTCCTAGATCGTGAATAAGGGCGCTCGGCACTCGGTCTCCCAGGAGCTGCTGGAGCGCGCCATGGAGAACGAACGCCACGCTCAAATGCCGCAGGGCGTCGGTCGTGACGTCGCCGGTCGTGTAAGCATGTTCATCGAGGTCTTGCAGCAGGATGACTGAGGGTTTATGGCCAAGGGGTTGCCGCACGATGGCTCGCAGTTGCTCGGCGCGGTCCCGATAAGCCTGCACCAATTTGACCGGTCTTTCCCTTCGGAGAAGCCATGCCGCTGATCGGGCGGATGAGAGCGCATAGGCCACAGACAACAGCCAGCGGGATGTCAGCGGGAGGGGGAGCGCCCGGAGCCGGCCGGCCTTTGCGACCGCGGCGACGGCGGCGCCTTTTATCTGATCGGCCGATTCCAGTGATCTCAGATGCCTTGCCACCCCGGGCAGCGTGATGTAGGCGCAGAGATCCATGTACGGCCGGCCCGCGACAAACGCCATGGGATTGATTTCCCGGGCAAGCGAATGGGCGCGGGGGAGCCCCCCGAATTGGGAGGCCAGGAGAGGGCCAATGTACCGCGAAAGGTAGTCCTTGGCCAAAGGTTTGCAGACGAAGGGAAACACTTCGCCGAAGTTCAGATCCGACAAGACACCGTCGGACTGACCGACGGCACGCGTGGCGCTTCGCTCAACCGGCCATTCTATTTGTGTAGGAGCGTTCGGGTGCGCCTCCGGGCGCACGTGGGTCATGAGTTCTCGGCTAGAACGCCGATGCGGCGGTATTTTTCATAGCGGCGCTTTAAGAGGTCGTCGGTTGAAAATTCCAGCAGCTGACTCAAATGCGTCTCGATCACCTTTTTTACCGTGTCGCAACTCAGCGACGGGTCCCGATGAGCGCCGCCGAGCGGCTCGGGGATTACCTGGTCGGCGATGCCGAGTTTGAGAAGATCCTCGGAAGTCATCTTGAGCGCCTCAGCTGCGTCAGCGGCCTTGCTCTGGTCATTCCACAAAATGGCGGCGCAGCCCTCCGGCGAGATCACGGAATAGACCGCGTGCTGCAACATCAGCAGACGGTCCGCAACCCCGATCGCCAGGGCTCCTCCGCTGCCACCTTCGCCGATCACCACGGCGATAATCGGCACCCGCAGTGAGCCCATGACGAGCAGATTACGCGCGATCGCTTCCGATTGTCCGCGCTCTTCCGCTCCGATGCCCGGATAGGCGCCGGGGGTGTCGATAAACGTGAGCAGCGGCTTTCCAAACTTCTCCGCCAGCCGCATCAGCCGTAACGCTTTTCGGTATCCTTCAGGATTCGGCATGCCGAAGTTTCGAAACATACGTTCCTTCAGCGTCTTGCCCTTCTGATGCCCGATCACGACCACCGGGCGGCCGTTGAACCGGGCAAGTCCTCCCACAATCGCGTGATCGTCGGCAAAGGCGCGATCACCGTGGAGCTCGATGAAGCTGTCGCACAGCTTGCCGATGTAATCCAGGGTAGAGGGACGCTGTAGATGGCGAGCGACCTGAGTTCGCTGCCAGGGGGACAAGCCCGCATAGATCTCGGTTTGGAGCTGGTGCAGTTTTATCCGAAGTTTATTGACGTCGTCTTGCCTGGCCCCACGAGCGCCCGTGGATGCGCCGAGCTTTTCGAGCTTTTCTTCAATCTCCGCGATAGGTTTTTCGAAGTCGAGATATTCGCGCACGGTGCTCCTATTGAAGTGACACAGCGCCTTTGCCGATCAGGCCTTCGATATCGCCGACCAACCGGGTGTTGGGCAGTACCCGGAGCTCTGGGCCGACGGCGATGATTGACTCGGAGTGCTCATGAATGGTCAACGCCAGATACACCGGGCAGGCCCCCGGATGCCGGTGGAGCAGCTCACGTAATTTGAGGAAGGTATGAGGGGACGCCGCATCGGAGGAGACTTGAATCGTCACCTTCGAATACCCGCTGACCATTAAATTTGCCAGCGAGAGAAGCTTGGTGGCCTTGATCCTCGTAGCCTTTTCGCCGCGATCCAAGGTCCCCGTGACCTGCACCACTGATTCAGGGGTAATGAGCGATGCGGCCGTCTGGTAGAGATCGGGAAAGACTATGATTTCAGCCGTGCCATGGAAGTCCTCAAGCGTGAAATAGGCCATCTGATCACCCTTTTTCGTCACCGTGCGCTTGATCGTCCCGATGATGCCGCAGAGTTTTACTTCTTTGGCATCCGCCACTTCATTCAGGCAATCGCAGCGGCAGTTCGAATAGCGGGCGGTGGCCTCGGCGTACCGCGAGAGCGGATGGCTCGTAATATAGAATCCGATCAGCTCTTTCTCATACGCCAAAAGCTGATCTTCCTTCCACTCCGGCACTGTAGGCACGCCGTCCTGAATCGGGAACGGGTGACCCGTTGTCTCGTCAGAGTCGAGGGCGGCAAAGATGCTGGTCTGCCCTTGCGATACGGCGCGTTGAGCCGCCAGCCCCTGATCGACGGTTCGGTCGAGCACCTCCGCGAGCTGGGCCCGCCGTGCGCCCGTGGAATCAAAGGCCCCTACTTTTATGAGACATTCCACCGCGCGCTTCGTGAGTTTCCGCATGTCCACTCGGTGGCAAAAGTCACTAAATGAGATGAACGGACCGCCGGCTCTCCGCGCCTGGAGAATGGTTTCGATCGGTCCCTCGCCGACGTTCTTGATAGCGGCCAATCCGAACCGAATCGCCTCCGCTGACACTGCAAAATCCTTTTCACTTTCGTTGACGTCCGGAGGGAGCACCTGTATCCCGAGGTCGCGACATTCATTAATATAACGGACCACCTTGTCGGTATTTCCCATCTCGCTCGTCAGCAAGGCGGCCATGAATTCATGGGGATAATGGGCCTTGAGATAGGCGGTCTGATAGGTGACCATGGCGTACGCCGCCGCATGCGATTTGTTGAAGCCGTATCCCGCGAACTTTTGAATCAAATCGAATAGTTTTTCGGCTTTCTTGTCCGAGATGCCTCGTGATTTCGCGCCTTCGAGAAACTTTGCGCGCAGCTTGTCCATCTCCTCCGGTTTCTTCTTGCCCATCGCGCGCCGCAGAATATCAGCTTGACCAAGCGAGAGGCCCGCGACCCTATTGGCGATCGCCATGACCTGCTCCTGATACACGATCACGCCGTATGTCTCGGTCAGAAACTCTTCGAGGGCCGGCACTTCGTAGGTGATGGGAATCTTTCCCTGTTTGCGCTTGATAAAGTCGGGAATCAGATCCATCGGACCGGGCCGATAGAGGGCGATGATGGCGATGATCTCCTCGAAGCGGTCAGGGCGAAGGCCCGTCAGGAGATCGCGCATGCCCGGACTCTCCAACTGGAACACCCCTGCGGTCTTGCCCGTGGACAGCATCGCGAACGGCGCGGGGGCGTCGAGGGGTATCGTGCCGATGGAGAAGACATCGCCCGCGCCGCGGCGGGCATTGATGAGGCGCTCGGCGTGCGAAATCATGGTCAGAGTCTTGAGCCCCAGGAAATCAAACTTCACGAGGCCGATCCTCTCCACATCCCCCATGGGGAACTGGGATACGACTTCGTCAGTGTCCTTTGCGCCTTTAAACAACGGAATGTGGCTGGTCAGAGGCTCATGTGAGATCACGACGCCTGCCGCATGTGTCGAGGCATGGCGTGGCGAGTTTTCCAGGGCGCGCGCGGTTTCAAACACGGTTCGGACCTTCGGATCGCTCTCCACGATTTCTTTCAGACGCGGTTCGGCTTCCAACGCCTCACTCAGGGTGATGTTCAGTTGGTCGGGAACCAGCTTCGCGATACGGTCGACATCCGCATACGGCATTTCCAGCACCCGTCCCACGTCTCGAATGGCGGCCTTGGCTTTCATCGTCCCGAAGGTAATGATTTGGCAAACATAATCTTTGCCATACTTGTCCACCACGTAGTTGATCACTTCCTGACGCCGGTCCATGCAGAAGTCCATGTCGATATCCGGCAGTGACACGCGCTCGGGATTTAGAAAACGCTCAAACAGCAGCCCATAGACCAGTGGGTCAAGATCCGTGATGCGCAGAGCGTACGCGACCAGGCTGCCCGCAGCTGATCCACGCCCGGGCCCCACGGGGATGCGGCGGCCCCGGGCAAAATTAATGATATCCCACACAATCAAAAAGTACCCCGCGAATCCCATCGAGGTGATGATGGTCAGTTCGTCACGAAGCCGTTGTTGGTACTGTGCTGCAGGAATGGACGACGGGCGCTCCCGAAGACGGTCTGCGAGTCCCTGGAGGGCAAGCTTGTCAAGATAGGTCTCCCGGGTTTCGCCCTCCGGCACTCGGTACTGGGGCAGGTGGGCAGTCCCAAAGGTGAAGGACAGCTCGCACATCTCCGCGACGCGGGTCGTATTGTAGACGGCCTGGGGCCATTCGTGAAACGCCGCGAGCATTTCCTCCTGAGACTTGACGTATAGCTGATCGGTGTTGAAGCGCATGCGGTTTGGGTCACTGACGGTCTTGCCGGTCTGCAGGCACAGCAGAATATCATGAACCTTCGCGTCCTCTTTCTTCAGGTAATGGCAGTCATTGGTCGCCACCAGGGGAATTCCCAGCCGATCATGAATCTCCCGTAAGCCTCGATTCGCGACCTGTTGCTCCGGGACGGCATTCTCCTGGACCTCGAGAAAGTAATTTCCCTCTCCAAAGAGCTCTCGATACTCGACCGCCGTGCGAAGGGCATCTTCCATACGGTCCCGTCCGATCAAGAAGGGCACTTCACCGCTGAGGCACCCCGACAGCCCGATGAGGCCTTCTCCGTACTGGCGCAGCACCTCCTTATCGATCCGCGGCTTATAGTAAAAACCATCGAGATAGGCGGTGCTCGCCAGCTTTAAGAGGTTTTGATAGCCGGTCCGATTCGCGGCGAGCAGCGTCAAATGATAGTAATCGTTGTGTGCAAATTGGCCTTCCCGATCAAATCGACTCTTGGGCGCCAGGTAGGCTTCGCAGCCGATAATCGGCTTGATCCCCGCTGCGGTCGCCTTCTGGTAGAAGTCGAGCGCCCCAAAGAGGTTGCCGTGGTCCGTGACCGCCACGGCCGGCATGCCGAAACTCTTGACCGCCTGCACCAAGGCCTCGATCTGATTGGCCCCGTCGAGCAAGCTGTATTGAGTGTGTACGTGCAGGTGGACGAATTCTGACGCCACGCGGTGTCCTTCGTCGGGTCGGCGTCTCGATGAGAGCCGGCCCATTTTAGTGTGAGACGTGCACGAAGTCAATAAACGCTGCTCATGAGACCCGTTGTCATACCGAGTGCAACGGGTGCCGATGCCTTTCGACGAGTGAAGCCTCGTGGTGGCGAACGCTGCTCTCCTGTGTCTGATGGTGACCGGCGCCTCCAGTTCACCCTGCTCGGTCCAGAGGAAACGGGCACCCGGCGTGCTCCGTAAACCAGTGCCGCGCTTCCCGTTTAGGCGCGCCAGATGGCACCATAGGTGATTCAAATAAGGGTTTTCATTGACCTGACTAAAGGGTTATGGTAGCTTTGAGATGGAGTTTTGTGCAGTGTGATCCAGTCCGAAAGGCGTCAGCATGGCCAAGATCGACGCATTCTTCAAGCTCATGAACGAGCAAGGAGCTTCCGACTTGCATTTGGTCTCGGGGCAGGTCCCGATTCTCCGGGTGCACGGTGATCTCGAACGCATCAAATACCAGGTGCTCGAGAACGACGAACTAAAGAAAATGCTCTACGAAATCGCGCCCGAACCAAAGATCAAGGTCTTTGAGGAAACGGGAGACGTCGATTTCGGCTACGAAATCCCCGGTGTCGCACGCTACCGCGCGAACTTTTTTAATCAGAAATACGGGGTGGGGGCGGCCTTCCGACAGATCCCGACAAAGATCTCAACGGCGCACGACCTTGGGCTGCCGGCGATTCTCACGAGGGCCAGCATGCTCCATAAAGGTCTGGTCCTGGTCACGGGCCCGACCGGGAGCGGAAAATCCACCACGCTCGCCGCCATGCTGGATCATGCCAATAAGCATCGGAAGGATCACATCATTACCCTGGAAGACCCGATCGAGTTTGTCCATCAGAGCCATGGGTGCGTCGTCAACCATCGCGAGATCGGTACCCATACGAAGTCATTTGGAACCGGTCTTCGAGGAGCGCTGCGTGAGGACCCTGATATCATTTTGGTGGGGGAAATGCGGGATCTCGAAACCATCAGCTTGGCTCTTGAGGCGGCCGCGACCGGCCATCTGGTCTTTGCCACGCTGCACACGACCAGCGCGGCGAAGACGGTCGACCGTGTGATCGAGGTGTTTCCTCACGAACAGCAGAACCAGGTGCGTAATACGCTTTCCACGAGTCTGAAGCTTGTGGTGGCACAGAACCTATTCAAGCGAATCGATATGAAGGGCCGGTGCTCCGCGTTGGAAGTCATGGTGTGCAATCCCGCGATCTCCAATTTGATTCGAGAGAACAAAACCTTCCAAATCCCATCGATCATTCAAGTCGGGAAGAAGTACGGGATGCAGACCCTCGATGACGCGATCATGGAGGTGCTGCAGAAAAAATGGATCAGTGCCGAAGAGGCCTACGACAAGTGCATCGATAAAGGCAAGTTCGCCCAGTTTCTCAAGACGCCGCCGGATGACATGGCCGGGTAAGTTTCGGCGACAGGCTCTGAACGGCCACCGGAAAGGACGCCATGAGAAAGCACGAAGTAGATATCATGCTGGCGACGATGGTTGATTCGCACCAGAATGTCTCGGATCTCAATCTGACAGTGGACTATCCGCTGCAGGTAGAGACCAATGGCGAACTCCTGCCCGTCTCGTTAGAACCGGCCATCGAGAAACTCACGCCTTTTCAAACAGAGGTCTTCGCGCTCAATCTCATCAATAACGACCGCCGGCTCTATAAGACTCTGGTGCTAGAAGGATCATGCGACCAGTCCTACGTGATGCCCCGTCAAACCCGCCTGCGTGTGAACATCTTCCAGCAGCAGGGCCATTACTCGATTGCGATGAGAAAGCTGGAAAACAAAATTCCAACCATCGACGAGCTCAAGCTGCCGGAGGTTCTCAAAAAAACGGCCGACGAGAAAAACGGTTTGATTCTAGTGACCGGGCCGACCGGTGTCGGCAAAACCACGACGCTTGCGGCCCTGCTGAACGAGATCAATCAGACCAAGCCGGTGCACATTATTACGCTGGAAGACCCGGTCGAATTTGTGCACCATAAGCAGAAAGCCACATTTAATCAGCGGCAGCTTGGCAGCGACTTCGACACATTCTCAAACGGGCTGCGTGCCGCTCTACGCGCCGCGCCAAAGGTCATCCTCGTCGGGGAAATGCGTGACCGCGAGACATTGGAATTGGCGCTCAGAGCTTCAGAAACCGGCCATTTGGTATTCAGTACCTTGCATACGATTGATGCCGCGCGCACCATCAACCGCATCATCGGTATGTTCCCCGCCGAGGAAGAGCGCCATATCCGTCTCCGCCTAGCGGATGCCATGAAATGGATCGTCGGGCAGCGGCTCCTCCCCAAAGTGGGAGGCGGTCGGGTTGCGGTCCACGACATTCTCATGACCAATCTGCGGTTGAAAGAAGTGATTCAACTCGGGGAGTCCGAGGGCAAGACGATTTATGAGATCCAGGAAGCGGGGGCGCCGTTCGGCATGCAGACCTTTGATCAGGCGCTCATTCGCGCCTATAACGCGGCTTCTATCACCGAGGAGGACGCGCTCTTGTACGCCACTCAAAAATCGGTCGTCCACCGAGGCATCGATCAGATTAAGCATGCGCGCGGCGAGATGACGACCGACATCGACGGACTCAGCATGGACAAGGGCTATGCCAGGCCGGTGAGACACTAACCTGCAATGATCTTAATCTGTACGACCTGCTCAGCAAAGCTCTCCATCCCTGATGGGAAGATTCCCAAAGCGGGCTCGGTCACCGTCGCCTGTCCGAAATGCCATCAAAAGATTCCGGTCACAGCCAAGCGCTCGCCGAACAGTGCTTTGGAGGTCTCGAAGTTTCCTGCACCCGAGGACGGCGGCGCCGGGTCCGCCAACGGGGATACCGAGATCCGACGCCTCTCAATGGTCTGCGTGGACCAGCTTCATGGACAGATGAGAGTCAAAACGGCTCTTGCAGAGCTGGGGTATACTGTGCATATAGTGAACGACCCCAAAGAAGCGATCGATCGGCTTTGGCAGGGGGCATATGGTCTTGTAATCCTTCATGACGAGTACGGCGGTTCGGCGGAAGATAACAGCATATTAAAGAACCTTCAGCCGATGCCGATGTCGATACGGCGCTTCATGTATGTGGGGCTGATCGGCAAGCTGTACCGGACACTGGACCCAATCGCGGCCTTCTGCAAAAGTGTCACTTTTCTCGTCGCCGAGGGGGAGCTGGGCAATCTCAAAGCCATTGTGCAGGAAGCCACCTCAGAGAATGACCGGTTCTACCGCGTTTTCCGTGAAACACTCCGCGAAGCGGGCAAACTTTAACCCCATTATCAGGAGACAGTGGTTGTGAAACGAGCGCTTATCAGCGTTTCGGATAAGTCTGGCATTTTTGAGTTTGCGAACGCCTTGATAGAGCTCGGATATGAGATTCTTTCTACAGGCGGTACCGGCAAGGCCCTGCGGGAGAAGGGTCTCAAGATCACTGACGTGGCCGCGTATACCGGCTCGCCGGAAATCCTCGACGGCCGCGTGAAGACATTGCATCCCAAGATTCACGGGGGGCTTTTGGGCCGCCGTCAGGATCCTCGGCACGTAGCCGAAATGGCAAACCAGGGGATTGCTCCCATCGATCTGGTGGCCGTGAACCTCTATCCCTTTGCGGCGACCATCAGCAAGCCCGGCTGCACGTTCGAAGAGGCGGTCGAGAACATCGATATCGGTGGCCCGTCCATGCTGCGGTCAGCGGCAAAAAATCATGTCGATGTCACTGTCGTGGTGGACCCGGCCGATTACCCCAGGGTCTTGGATGCGTTACGCGACGGTGGTGTGCCACTCCCCATGCGTGTGGAGCTTGCGTGTAAAGTCTTTCAGCACACGGCTCAGTACGACGCAAGGATCAGCGGCTACCTGGAAGCGCAGGCTGCCGGAGCGTCGGTGAAATTCCCGTCGCTGCTGTCGCTGCAGTTTGAGAAAGTGAACATCCTTCGCTATGGGGAGAATCCTCACCAGCAGGGCGCCTTCTACCGAGAGCTCGCTAGTGACGAGGTCGGGATCGCACGGGGACGGCAGCTTCATGGCAAGGAGATGTCGTATAACAATTTCCTGGACGCAAACGCAGCCCTGGAGCTGGTGAAAGAGTTTGCTGCGTCTGATGTCACCGTCCCGCCCCGCGAGGGGGCAGACGCCGCGACCGTGACGTCACCACCGGGGGCGGCGAAAATAGCCGCCGTCATCGTGAAGCACAACAATCCGTGCGGCGCGGCCATCGGCGAGACGCCCAGCGAGGCCTATGTGCGGGCACGCGAGACCGATCCAATTTCGGCCTTCGGCGGTGTGGTGGCCTTCAACGCGAAGATCGATCTGGCGACCGCGAAAGATCTCACGGGCACGTTTCTCGAAGTTCTCGTAGCCCCGGGATTCGACCCGGACGCGTTGGCCGAGCTGAAAAGAAAAAAGGACTTGCGACTGATCGAAGTCGGACCTCTACACGATGAACGCCGTAGCGGACTCGATGCTCATGGACATGAAAAAGATTGTTGGGGGACTGATCCTCCAGGACCGGGACCTTGGCGTCATTCCGGACATTCGGGCGCTCAAGGTGGTCTCGAAACGCCCGCCCACCGACGAAGAATACGAGGCCTTCGCGTTCGGCTGGAAGGTGTGCAAGCATGTGAAATCGAATGCCATCGTGTTCGCGCGCGCCGATCGCACGATCGGGATCGGAGCGGGCCAGATGAGCCGCGTCGACTCCGTCAAGCTGGCTACGCTGAAGGCAGCCTCCTCCCTCGCGGGCTGCATCATGGCTTCCGATGCGTTTTTTCCGTTCAGGGATGGGATCGATGCTGCCGCGCAAGCCGGCATTACCGCCGTGATTCAACCAGGGGGATCGATCCGCGATCAGGAAATCGTGCAGGCGGTGGACGAGCACAACATGGCGATGGTACTGACCGGCATGCGCCATTTTCGCCACTAGCCCACTTAGGCGCCGGCTCTTACCGTCAAATACGCAGATTCATGAAAATTCTCATCGTTGGAAGCGGCGGGCGGGAACACGCCTTAGCTTGGAAGATTGCCCACAGCCCCGCTGTCACGAAAGCTATATTGCGCTCCCGGCAACGCCGGAATCGGCGCCATTGCAGAATGCGTCCCTCTGGCGGCCGATGATGTCACTGGTCTGCAAGCCTTTGCCGAGCAGCATCGTGTTGATTTGACGGTTGTGGGACCGGAAGCGTCGCTGGCCGCCGGCATCGTGGATTCGTTCAGGCTGCGTAGGCTTCGGATCTTTGGCCCACACAAGGCGGCGGCTCGAATTGAGTCAAGCAAGACGTTTTCCAAGGATCTCATGGTCCGGCTGCGTATCCCCACCGCCGAAGCCAGGAGCTTCACAGCCGTTGCCGGTGCGTTGAATTACCTGGAGCGTCGGGATGTTCCCATCGTGGTGAAGGCGGATGGATTAGCGCAAGGCAAGGGCGTCGTGATCGCGCAGACCCGTGACGAGGCCCGCGATGCCGTGACCGCCATGCTGGAGGGCAAGGCATTTGGGGAAGCCGGCGCGCGTGTGGTCATCGAACAGTATGTAGATGGCGAGGAGATGACGGTCATGGCGTTCACCGATGGGAAGACTGTCATTCCCATGATCCCGGCCCAGGATCACAAGCGTCTGGGTGATGGAGATACGGGTCCGAATACCGGCGGGATGGGGGCCTATGCTCCGGCGCCCATCGGAACCGGAAAGCTTTTGGACCAGGTGCGTCGATGCATCCTGGAACCCGCGGTGGAAGGGCTTTCACAATTAGGATCCCCGTTTCAAGGTGTTCTTTATGCCGGTCTGATGGTCAGTGGCGGAGAGCCCAGAGTGCTCGAATTCAACGCTCGCTTGGGCGACCCGGAAACGCAGGTGGTGTTACCGCTGCTCAAGAGCGATCTCGTGGAGTTGATGATAGCGGTCACGGAGCACCGTCTGGATCAAGCCACCATCGAGTGGCACTCCCAGGTTGCGGTCTGCGTGGTGCTGACCGCGAAAGGCTATCCGGGAGAGATTCAGAAGGGCGTGACGATTGAGGGGCTGAAGAAACAGGACAATGATCACGGACTTCTGATTTTTCACGCCGGGACCGCAAAAGGCGCTGCGGCCCCGGAAACCATTGTGACGGCCGGCGGACGGGTGCTTGGGGTGACCGGCGTCGGGGATGACTTTGGCTTGGCGCGCGCCAGAGCCTACGCCGCCGTAAAAACGATTCGGTTCGAAGGAATGCAATATCGCACCGATATCGGATCGCGGGCTTTTGCTTAAATGCTATAATACACACCACACGAGAGACCGGATATGACGAGAACGACGGGCGACGAGAAAAAGCCGCGGGTCGGTATTTATATGGGTAGCGCCTCCGATGCGCCGACTATGGGAGAGGCTCGTACAGCGCTTCGCGAACTCGGCATCGCCTGCGAGATGTCGGTGGCCTCGGCGCACAGGTCCCCGCAGCGGGCGCACAAGCTTGCGGCGACGGCCGAAGAACGAGGGCTTGAGGTGCTGATTGTCGGGGCAGGCGGCGCCGCCCATCTGGCGGGGGTCATGGCAGCCAATTCTATTCTGCCGGTGATCGGCGTACCGCTGGAGGGGTCGGCGCTTAAAGGCATCGATGCCCTTTTGGCCACAGT
Source organism: Nitrospirota bacterium (assembly GCA_963788195.1). GTDB lineage: Bacteria > Nitrospirota > Nitrospiria > Nitrospirales > NS-4 > NS-11. The sequence continues at coordinate 424,004 of CAWBGA010000017.1, read as the reverse complement.
GCAGATGCCGGCGGGCGTCCCGGTTGCGACAATGGCAATCGGCAAGGCCGGCGCAAAAAATGCGGCGATCCTTGCCGCACAGATCCTTGCGCGAAAAGATTCAGCCGTGGCTGATCGTCTGCGACAGCATAAAAAAACGATGGCCGCGGCAGTGGAAGAGTCCTCTCGAGAGGTGGAAGCCGGATAGTGAATACTACGGTGTGGCCGCTCACGCAGGAGATGCTGGTCCGGGCGGCAAGCCTGGTACATGCAGGGGGGGTCATTGCTTTCCCTACGGATACTTTCTACGCCTTGGGAGCATCGCCGTTTAATGCGGCGGCCGTTGGTCGCATCTTTACGCTCAAAGGTCGCGGCACAAGCCCGATTCTGGTACTCATTCGGCATCCGAAGGAGCTCGAAGGCTTGGTTGCGGATATTACCCCGAGTGCGAAATTACTTATGAATGCCTGTTGGCCCGGTCCTCTTACGATCGTGTTTCGAGCTTGCCCGAGCGTCCCTCCCGTGGTTGGTGCGCACACGGGAACGATTGGCATCCGACTCGCCGCCGCTGATTCGCTCCAGCAATTGTTGGAAGCCGTAGGGGGCCCGCTGACGGGTACGAGCGCCAACCGAACCGGGGCGGCAGCGCCTACCACCGCGCAGGATGTCCATGCGGCCTTGGGGGCCGACGTAGACCTGATTCTGGACGGCGGCCCGACAGCCGGCGGACTTCCCAGTACGGTGGTCGACACGACCGTACTGCCCATACGACTGATCCGAGAAGGAGCGGTGCCCCGCGGCGTGGTGCTCTCCATCGTTGGATCACTGGCGGCATAAATGATCCTGAGCAAGCTGCGCGCGGTGAATAATCACATCTTCCATCGTATCGGGCTGACGACGAAACTCATGATCATGATGCTGACCCTGCTGGCGCTATCGCTCACCGCCTCCGTAATTCTCTCTCATATGTCGCAACAGGCGTTGATTGCTGATGTCGAGGAGAGCATTAACGATCTCTCGAATGCGACGGCAGTCAGCCTGGAACAGCTTTCAGGCGAACCCGATGCCGGACAACTGCAGAAGCTCCTCGGGCCGCATGGTGAAAAAAGGCGTCAAGGAAATCAAACTGCTCGACGTGGAGAAGGAAGTAGTCGCCAGTTCCCCGCCGCCCCAGGCCGGCCGAAAAATGGAAAGCACCGTGATCAAAGACGGCCATCGGGAATACAACGTCACCGCGCCGCTGGTGGATGGGACGGACGTGTTGGGCTACATCCATGTCACCTTCACGCTTGACGACCTGGCGCAAATCAACCGAGAGACATTGATCAAGCGCGTGACCGTGACCTTATTGATCTTTGCTCTTGGCATTGGCGCCTCCCTCTACCTGGCTAGAAAATACATCCAGCCGCTGCACGGTGTTGTGGAAGCCGCCAAGCGCGTAGCAGCGGGCGATTTAACGAAAACCATCGAGGTGGAGGGCGGTGATGAGATTGCCGAGTTGACCCAAAGCTTCAATGAAATGGTGGAGAAGCTTCGCCAGCACCGTGAACTGGAAGAGCGCCTGCGCGAGGCGGAGCGACTGTCGGCCGTTGGAAAACTTGCTTCCGGTATCGCTCATGAAATCCGAAATCCCTTGAACTTCATCAGCCTCAGCATAGACCACATCCGCAGCCGTCTAAGCGCGAATCGTGACCCAGCCGTGCAGGAAACACAGGCGCTCATCTCGAACATTAAGGACGAGATTCATCGCCTCAACAGCATGGTCGAAAATTTTCTGACCGTCGGAAAACCGTTGGCGTTAAACAAAACGGATGTGGATCTCAATCTGCTTATCCGCGATGTCATTGGCTTGGCGCAGCAGAAGGCGTTTGAGCAGGGCGTCGACGTGGGCCTGGACGCGCCGCCCACGATACCGCGCCTGCATGCGGATTCGGCTCAGGTCAAGACGTGTCTCATGAATGTCGTGCTGAATGCCATTCAAGCCATGCCCTCCGGCGGGCGCCTTGTCGTGCGCACGGCCTATCGACCGCACGAACCGAGAGGGTCAAGTGACCGCCAGCCAAGAATCGGGTTCAGCCGACGCGGGCCAAGGGTCGGGCACACGGGAAAAAGAGCCTGTCCCGGCAGGCTCGGGGCGGGTGGGTGAAATGGCCGACCCGGGGTGGGCGGGTGCGCCGGGCAAGGGGTCGGTCTCGGCCGACCCGGCAGGCCGGGGCGGGTGGGTCAAATCGGCCGACCCGGGGTGGGCGGGTGCGCCGGGCAAGGGGTCGGTCTCGGCCGACCCGGGGTGGGCGGGTGCGCCGGGCCAAGGGTCGGTCCCGGCCGACCCGGGGTGGGCGGGTGCAATGGTCGGAACGATCGAAGTGTCGGTCTCAGACACCGGCAGTGGTATCGGGGAAGAAGAGCTTGGGAAAATCTTCAATCCCTATTTTACAACCAAGAAGCTCGGGATCGGGCTGGGGTTGGCGATTACGAAGAAGATCGTGGAGGAACACGGGGGCCAGATCAGCGTCACCAGTCGCGCGCTGGAAGGCACGACCGTTGTGATCGGTTTTCCGATCAATGAGGTGACCGAGGTGGCGGTATGACGGAAGGGCAGATCCTGGTCGTGGATGATGAGAAATCCCAGCGGGATATCTTAACCGTCATTCTTGAGGGCGAAGGATACACGGTCGAGTCCTCATCCAATGTGTCGCAAGCCTTGGCGTTTTACCGCAACCACCCCGTCGATGTCGTTCTGACGGATCTGTCGATGCCCGAGCGGGACGGATTAGCTCTCCTCGACGATTTGATGAAGCTCGACCCGGAAGCGCTGGTGGTGCTGATCACCGCGCATGGAACAGTCGGATCCGCGGTCGAAGCCATGAAAAAAGGCGCGTTCGACTATCTTGAGAAACCCTTGGACCGCGAAGAGCTGTTGATCACGGTTGGTCGTGTATTTGAGAAGCTCCGCCTGGTCAAGGAGAACCGGCAACTTCGCCAGCAGTTGCATGACAAGTTTAAGATCGACCATCTCCTGGGCCATCATCCGTTGATGAAAGAGGTGTTTCGCGTGGTGCGAAAGGTCGCGCCGAGCCAAACGACGGTGCTGATTACCGGGGAGAGCGGCACGGGCAAGGAATTGGTGGCGCGCGCGTTACACGCCGAGTCGAACCGCAAGGAGCGGCCCTTCCGCGCTTTGAATTGCGCAGCCATCCCTGAAACCCTGATCGAAAGCGAGCTCTTCGGATACGAAAAGGGTGCCTTCACCGGGGCTCAGGGGCGGCACATTGGGCTCTTTGAAGCGGTCGATCAGGGCACGTTATTTCTCGACGAGATCGGAGACCTAAGCCTCGCGCTTCAAGCCAAGCTGCTGCGCGTGTTACAGGAGAAAGAGATCCGGCGTATCGGGGGACGCGATGATATCAAAGTTGATGTTCGTGTCGTCGCTGCAACGAACCGCAAACTTGCGGCGGCAATCAAGCAGGGGACGTTTCGCGAGGATCTGTTCTACCGTCTGAATGTAGTCTCAATTCTTTTGCCTCCGCTGCGAGACCGAGCCACGGACATCCCGGAGCTCGTCGAGCACTTCCTGAAAAAATACGGGACAGCAACCGGAAAAGCCATCAAAGGCGTGACCCCTCCGGCTCTGCGTGTGCTCATGGAACATCCCTGGCCTGGAAATGTGCGGGAGCTCGAATCCGTAGTCGAGCGGGCCGTGCTGTTATGCGAGGGCGATCGGATTGATGTGGAAGATTTCCCTCCCGAACTGCGCTCGCGGCCGACGCTGCTCGACCGTACCGACTTCGAGCTTCCCAACGAAGGGTTTTCCATGGAGGAGTTTGAACGGCAACTACTGGAAAAGGCGATGGCTCGAAGCAACGGTGTTATCGCAAAGGCCGCGAAGATGCTTGGTCTCTCCTACAAGACGATGCAGTATCGTTTAGAGAAATTTCAGGTAGGCCGCGGCGCGGCGAGCCGAATGCCGCTCGAAGTCACTGAGGAGCAGAACCAACAGGGAGGATGAACGGATGACGAGAACATCGCGTCAGGCCGCAGGAGTGGTGGTACTGGTCGGACTCCTAGCCGGCACAACGGGCTGCGACTGGTGGCCGCCGACATTACAGGAACGCATCGGGCAGCAAGAGGCGCAGCTCAAGGTGCTCGAGGCTGAGAAGGCTCAGATGCAGGCGAAGGTGACGGAACTCAGCAAGGCGCTCGACGAAGTCAGAGCGCAAGCCTCAAAAATGGAACAAGAAAATGCCGCTTTGCAGACGCAGGTCGGACAGCTCAAAGTATCGGTGGCGGAAGCCGAGGCCAAGGCCAAGGCGGTCCAACCTAAAGCTGTGTCTCCCCCCAAGCGGAAAAAATAACTTAGGATCCCGAGGGCGTTGGCGATGACGGTGCCGGGCTCGGCGAAGCGCCGCCGTTTGATTTCGGGGAAGAAGAGGAGTCCGGTTTGGAGGGCGAGGAAGATCCAGGGGTAGCGGGAGTCGAAGTTTGGGGTGCACCTGATTTTTCCTGAGACTTCTCAGAGGATTTCTCGGAAGACGTCTCGGAAGACTTGTCGGAAGATTTTTCGGAAGAGCTCGCCTGCGCCTCAGGGTTCTTCATCTTGTTGGAATAGTCCGTGACGTACCAGCCGGATCCTTTGAAGCTAATGCCGGATGCGGAGATCAACTTCGTGACCGGAAGAGCAGCATACCTGACAGGTTGTAATCGGGGAATCGCTGAATTTTTGCTTCACTTCGAAGCGATGACCCGCCTCGCAGCCATATTCATAGACCGGCATACCAGTACTCCTCACTAATTAAAGTAACCATCATTTTGCGCTTGTCAAGCCTGGTGAGATCTACAAAAGTCGCGCCACGGCCGATTCAATACGGGTAATCCCTTCCTCGATCTTTTTCATGTCCCGTCGCGTAGGAGAATCTCAGGTGCCCCGGGGCGCCGAAGGCCTCTCCCGGGACAGTCGCCACCCTGGCTTCCTTTAATAGATAGGACGCGAAGGTGGCCGATGAGGTAATGGGACTATCGGAAGTACGCCGACCAATCAGTCGGGCCACGGACGGAAAGACGTAAAAGGCTCCGTTCGGCATCGGACATTGCATGCCCGGGATTTTATTTAATCGTTCCACGATAAAACGCCGCCGCTCATCGAATTCCGCGACCATCGCGCTAATACAGCTGTCTGTACTCTGAAGCGCCGCGACGGCCGCCTTTTGAGCGATGGAGTTTGGGTTCGACGTGCTCTGGCTCTGCACGACGCCCATCGCATCAATGAGGGCTTGGGGACCCGCCGCGTACCCGATGCGCCAACCCGTCATCGAATAGGCTTTGGAGACGCCGTTGACGACGACCGTCTGCGCCTGAACGTCGGCGCCGAGGGATGCGATGCTGACGTGTTCGATGCCGTCATAAATGATTTTCTCATAGATCTCATCCGAGATGATCAGAATCCCGTGTCGCAATGCGATCTCGGCAATGGCTTCTAGGGTCCGACGCGTATAGACTGCACCCGTCGGATTGCCCGGGGTGTTCACCACCAGGGCCTTGGTACGAGGGGACAGGTGCTGTTCAAGGATTTCAGGGCGGAGTTGAAAGCCACTTTCCTCGCTCGTGGGCACGAAGACGGGAGTCGCATCATTCAGCAGCACCTGATCCGGGTACGACACCCAGTAGGGGGCCGGGATAATCGACCTCATCACCAGGCTCGAACAGAGCCTGCGCAAGGTTATAGAGTGAGTGCTTGGCGCCGCAGGAGATCAGGATTTGAGATTTGGCGTAGGAGAGGTGCTGATCTCGCTGCAGTTTCTCGACGACGGCCTGCTTTAATTCATCGATGCCGCCAGTCGCTGTGTATTTCGTGAAGCCGTTCCGAATCGCCGCAATTCCGGCCTCCTGGACCGCAAGAGGAGTATCAAAGTCAGGCTCTCCTGAGGCAAAATCAATAACGTCTATGCCGCGTGCGGCCATGGCCTTGGCCTCCGCCGTAATGCTCAATGTGGGGGACGCAGAGATCTGGCTCACACGCTTGGCAAGCTTCATTTCGTACAACTCTCGAATTTGGCGACCAACCGGAGCGCGATCTCGGGGTGGAGGAGGCCTCCCAGATCTCCCCCGTGACGGGCGACTTCTTTGATAATGGTGGACGTGAGATAAATGTATTCCTGGCTTGGCATCAGGAACACCGTCTCTGAACTCTGATCCAAATTCCGGTTCATCAGCGCGACCTGAAGTTCGAATTCAAAGTCGGATACTGCCCGAAGCCCGCGAATGATTGCCTGCGCTCCCCGCTCCCGTACGTACTGGACGAGTAGTCCCTCGAACGGTTCGACTTCAACGCGTGGCAGTTCCTTTGTGACCGCCCGCACCATTTGGACCCGTTCATCTAAATCGAACAGCGGGTGTTTTTGCGGGTTCAGCGCCACGCCGACGTACACCTTATCAAACAGCCGCAGACTGCGATTGATAAGATCGACGTGACCGTTGGTAATCGGGTCGAATGTTCCGGGATAGACGCCGATCTTCATACAAGGTCCTGCAAGGTCCCAGGTTTATAGATCGAGAGGAAAGTATCGCCGTAACGGTAGGATTTTGTGAGAATGAGGCGATCGATCTGAACCGGGGGTGGGGCCTTATGAAAATGCTCGATGATGACTACTCCATTGATCGCGATAATAGCATTGCGACCTAATAATGGCAAGACATCGCCCGCCTCGTTGCCATGGTACGGTGGATCAATAAAAGCGATGTCGTAGGGTTCCCGCACAGGTTGTTTCAGAAAACGGGTGGCCGTCATGGATCGGACTTCGGCGAGATGTCCATACCCGGAACGCCGCAAGTTCGATTTAACGACCCGAACGCAGTCGGCGTCGGCTTCCACGAACGTCACCCGGCCGGCGCCGCGGCTCAATGCTTCGATTCCGATTGCACCTGTCCCGGCGAAGAGATCGAGAAAGCGAGCGCCGAAAATCCGCTCGGAGAGGATATTGAATAGTGCGGCTTTTACGCGACCAGTGGTCGGTCTAGTCCCCCGTGAAGGGCCATCCAGTCGTCGGCCACGTGAGGCGCCTCCGATTATGCGCATGGTAAACTGTAGCTGCTTTTCGGCCATTCTGACAATCGAAAATCTGATTGACTATAGAGCGCGACGCTCGTAAAGTGTCGCCCGATAAGGCCGTAGGGCGCTTAAGAACAGAAAAGGCAGCTATGGGAGCACTTGGAGGAATGGCTACTCCGTGACGCCCGAAATCGTCGATGGTGGGGGCCTGCGCTGGTTCTTCTGGATGACTGGGTCGACCACCGTGCCGCAATTTACGCATTTCCAGGCATAACAGACCAGGAAGTAATCAGAGAACCGCTCATTCACCATCAAACCCTTGCATTTAGGACAATCCATGGGGATTACCTCCAGACACAAGCAGCCATACGGCCATGTCATGGGAGCAATGGGAGTGCCGGAAATATCAATCTCAATAATTTCGTGACATTATGCTGATTTTGAGCGTCATAGCTTTATCTTCGGAGCCCGTTACTGTGTCAAAAAAGTCCATTGACCGTGTAAAGGATTACATAGAGACCAGATCCGGGAACCATCATGAGAATCGAAGCCTGGCCCGAGGAGGAGCGACCGCGCGAGCGACTGCTTCGCTATGGAGCAGACACCTTGACGGACGGCCAGCTTCTTGCAATTGTGCTAGGGTCGGGTCGCGCCGGCGATTCGGCATTTGACCTAGGGGTGGCGCTTCTGACTCAAGAAGGCGGTTTGCACGGGCTGGAGCGTCAGGGGGTTCGGGAGCTTTGCGCGATTCGAGGCATTGGACCCGCGAAAGCGGCTGCCATCAAGGCTGCGCTGGAGATCGGCAAGCGCGCGATCGCCGCCCCATTGACAACGGGGCGGCGCATCGGCTCAAGCCACGACATCTTCCGCCATTATTACCCTTTGATGCGGGGACTGCGTCGCGAAATCTTCAAAGTGATTCTGCTGGATGGGAAGAATACCATCATCAAGGATCTCACTGTTTCCGAGGGAAGTCTGACACTCAGCGTCGTGCATCCTCGGGAAGCCTTTGGCCCTGCAGTGAGAGAGTCGGCGGCGGCGGTGATTTTCGTGCACAATCATCCGAGCGGCGATCCCGACGCGAGCCCAGAAGACCGCGCGTTAACGGAGAGGCTGGTGTCCGTCGGAGAGCTCGTCGGGATACGGGTTTTGGATCACGTCATCATCGGCGATCGCCGGTATGTCAGCTTTGCCGATCAGGGATGGATTCGGGCGTAGCGTCCACAGAGGGGAGGAAAGACGGCCATGCCTGCACAGAATAAGCCGGTCCGATCCAAGCGGCCTGCAGCGTCGAACAAGACCGCGAGCCCAGCCAAGCATGGACGGGATACCAAAGTACAAAAATCTACCCGGCCGGAGCCACAGGCGGCGAAGGGTTCCGATGACCTGACAGCTCAAGTCCGACGCCTGACCTCCGACGTTGAGAACCTGAAAGCAGAGCTACGCAAGCGTCCTGGCGTCGGCGGGCAGGAGGGATCAACGCGCCGCGATCAGGACAAAATTCTGGCCGATCGTCTGGCCCGGCTCGATGAAAAGATCGAATCGCTTTGGGGGCGCGTCGCCGACATGGAAGAGCATTTCGAAGGCGAGGGTGGCGCGAGGACCCGGGATCGCGAGCCCGAGTTCGACGAGACGCCTGATCGCGACTTCTACGAGCGCTAAGTCCGGCGTCATCGTCTTTCATTTTTCGCCTGGCAGTTCACGTCGCGTTTTCCTCTCGACTACGTTAAACTACGTAATCAGCTTCCGTTGACTCGCCGAAATGGGCTGTGGTACCGTGACCGTCATGCACGCTGCCTCTTACACACCGGACTTCAAGCAGTTTTGCGCGCTGGCGAAAGAGGGGAATCTCGTTCCGGTCTTTCGCGAAGTGCTGGCCGATTTCGAAACTCCCGTTTCAGCCTTTGCGAAGATCGACGAGGGGCCGTGTGCGTATCTGTTCGAGAGTGTCGAAGGCGGAGAGAAATGGGGCCGGTATTCGTTTTTGGGCAGCGGATCGCCCATGATGCTGCAAGGCAATTCGACACAGCTCGTGCTTTCCGATGGGCGACGCCGCCGTGGAATTCCAGTCACGAGAGATGTTCTCTCGGAACTCCGCGAAATCATGGCCGAATACCGGCCGGTGCCGGTGGCCGGCCTCCCGCGCTTCTACGGGGGAGCCGTAGGCTATTTAAGCTATGATATCGTCCGGCAGTTTGAACGGCTGCCGTCGATCGGCAAGGATCTTCTCGGACTCCCCGATGTCAGCTTCCTCGTGACCGATGCCTTATTGATTTTCGATAACGTGGCCCACACCATCAAGGTCGTCGCGAATGCTCGGATCGGAGCTGGCGGGATGAAGAAAGCATATGACGCGGCCATCCGACGGATCGACAGGATCATCGCCCGCCTGCGGACGACACGCATCGGCGCCTCGGCACGCGCCCGGCGCCGCACGCCGCTTATATTTACCTCCAACATGAGCAAGGCCGACTTCGAGAAAATGGTGGTGCAGACGAAGGAGTACATCAAGGCCGGCGATATTTTTCAGGGCGTGCTCTCTCAGCGTTGGCAGGCCCGGCTCGCCGCCAAGCCGTTCGATATTTACCGGGCTCTCCGAGTCGTCAATCCGTCGCCGTACATGTTCTACCTGAGATTTCCGGACGTCGAGCTGGTCGGGGCGTCACCTGAAGTCTTGGTCCGTTGTGAGGACGGACGTCGTCCACCTGCGTCCGATTGCCGGCACGCGCCGCCGCGGGAAGAGCGAGGAGGAGGATGGGCTACTACGGGAGGAATTGCTGACAAACGCCAAAGAGCGCGCCGAACATGTCATGCTGGTCGATCTCGGCCGCAACGACGTGGGCCGCGTGGCTGTCCCGGGCTCCGTGCGCGTGAAAGATTTCATGGTGGTGGAGCAGTACTCCCATGTGATGCACCTCGTGTCGCAAGTGGAGGGGCGGCTTCAAGCGGGGAAGGATGCCTACGATGTCCTGCGCGCCTGTTTTCCTGCAGGGACTGTGTCGGGGGCGCCGAAGATCCGCGCGATGGAGATCATCGAGGAGTTGGAGCCGTCGCGCCGCGGACCTTACGCCGGGGCGGTGGGCTACTTTGGGTTTTCCGGCAATATGGATACCTGCATCAACATCCGCACCGTTGTGATCAAGGGACGTCAAGCCTATATCCAGGCGGGCGCGGGGATTGTGGCCGATTCCGACCCCGAGGCGGAATACCAGGAGACATGCAACAAGGCCCAGGCGATGATGCGGGCGATTGAAATGGCCGAAGGAGGTTTGGAGTAGCCTGTGCTGTTGGTCATCGATAATTACGACTCCTTCACCTATAACCTGGTCCAGTACCTAGGCGAGTTGGGTCAGGAGCTCCGGGTTGTCAGAAATGATGCGATCACGGTTGATGAGATTGTTGCCATGAAGCCTGAACGCATCGTGATCTCCCCGGGGCCATGCACGCCTAAGCAAGCCGGCATCTCGGTCGAAACAATCAAGCGGCTGGCGGGACTCATTCCGATTCTCGGTGTCTGTCTTGGCCATCAAAGTATCGGCGAGGCATTCGGTGGCGACGTGGTGCGGGCGCCCCGGCTCATGCATGGAAAGACCTCCATGATCCGCCACGATCAGCGCACCATCTTTCGTGATCTGCCCAATCCGTTTGAAGCCACGCGATACCATTCGCTGATTGTGCGCCGAGAGACTCTTCCCTCCTGCCTGGAGGTCACCGCGGAAACGGAGGAGGGAGAAATCATGGGCCTTCGCCACCGTACCCTCACTGTCGAAGGCGTCCAGTTCCATCCCGAATCCATTTTGACTCGCCCAGGCAAGGATCTTCTGCGCAACTTTCTGACCCTGTGATTCGGTCGGCATGATCCAGCAGGCCATTGCCGAGACTCGTCGAGCGGCAGTCCTTGACTGATGGCGAGGCGGAAGTGGTCATGCACGAGATCATGGAGGGTAAGACCACAGCTTCGCAAATCGCAGCGTATGTCACGGCGCTTCGCATCAAGGGTGAGACGGTTGATGAGATCACGGGCTCCGCACGAGCCATGCGAGCAAAGGCCATGCGGATCCACCCGACGACAGCAGTCGTCGTAGACACCTGCGGGACAGGCGGGGATGGCGCGGGCACATTCAATGTCTCGACGACGGTGGCGTTGGTACTGGCCGGCGGCGGCCTCACGGTCGCAAAGCACGGTAATCGGGCGGTCACGTCCCGGTGCGGCAGCGCGGACGTTCTCACGGCTTTGGGCGTGCGCGTCGATCTCCCGCCCGAGCGCGTTGAAGAATGCATTAATGAAATAGGACTGGGATTTCTGTTCGCGCCGATGTTTCACACGGCGATGAAGCACGCGGCGACAGTAAGACAGGAGATCGGGATCCGCACGATCTTCAACCTGCTCGGGCCACTGACGAACCCAGCCGGCGCGAGCATCCAGATTCTTGGCGTGTATGAAGAGTCACTGACTGACACCCTCGCGAAAGTTCTGATGAATCTCGGGGCACGGCATTGTTACGTGGTTCATGGCATGGACGGCTTGGATGAGATCACACTCACAACCCGCACTCGCATTACCGAGGCTAAGGGCAGCCGTATCACCACTTACTTTGTCGAACCCGGCGATTTCGGAGTCGAGCGGTGCCGCTTAAAAGATTTGAGCGGCGGGGATGCCGAGGAAAATGCCCGCATCACGCGCGATATTCTGGAAGGACGGGAGGGCCCCCGCCAGCATCTCGTCCTTGTCAATGCCGCGCCTGCCTTCGTGGCCGCCGGCAAAGCAGAGACCTTGCAGGAGGGGGTGGAGAAGGCACGCGCCGTCATTCGTTCCGGGAAGGCCATGGAGAAGCTCGAGACCCTGATCAAATGGACCAAGGGTTGAGCTTCCATGTTTCTGGATAGAATCCTCGAACACAAGAAGCAGGAGATCAAAGACAAAAAGAAAGCCTCCTACCTGGCGGAACTAAAAACCAGGATCCGGCAGACGCCGCCGCCGATCGGATTTTACACGGCCCTCGCGGGCCTGGCGCCTCCGGTGCTTATCGGTCCCAGCGCTCGTGCCTCGATTCCCAGAGGGGAGACGCCCCGGCTTATTGCGGAGGTCAAAAAGGCCTCCCCCAGCAAAGGACTCCTTCGAGAAGATTTTGATGCCCTGGCCATTGCCAGGGCGTATCACCAATCCGGCGCGAGCGCCCTGTCCGTCCTGACGGACATGGCATTTTTTCAAGGCAGCCTCGATTTTCTCCAACGGATTCGGGAAGCCATTCCATTGCCTGCTCTCAATAAAGAATTCATGGTGGACGAGTTGCAGTTCTATGAGGCGCGGGCCCATCGTGCGGATGCTGTCCTCCTGATCGTTGCCGCGCTGGAGCGTCCACAGTTGATCGACTTTTATCACCTGGCGCGTCAGGAATTCGGGCTCGATGTCCTTATCGAAGTTCACCACGAGCGGGAGCTGGATCTCTTGCTCGAGCGTCTGCCGGAGACGCGGTTAATCGGGATCAACAATCGTGACCTGACCACGTTTGAGACGTCCCTGGAGGTGACATTCCGATTGGCGAAGCGCATCCCGGACGACAAGTTAATTGTCAGTGAGAGCGGAATCGTCACTGCGGCTGACGTGCGGCGGCTTGCAGAAGCTGGTGTTCGGGCCATTCTTGTCGGAGAGGCGCTGATCACGTCCAAGGATATCGGGGCGAAGGTGAAAGAATTGCTTGGAGAAGAGCAGAAGGACGCCGGGGAGTAACTTACTTTCGTTTCTTTGTTTTCGTGGTCTTCGCCGAGGCCGCCGTGGGACGTTTCGATCCCATTCCATTTTCGATGTACGCAATCACGTCGCCGACAGTTTGAAGCTTTTCAAGGTCCTCATCCGGAATTGAAAGATTGAACACCTCTTCGATCCTGTACAGTAATTCGATGATGGCGAGAGAATCAAGGCCCAAGTCCTCTCGCAAAGAGAGGGTGGCCGCCAACTTGCGTTCGTCCTTTTTGAGATATTCGCTTAAGGCCGCCATGACTTGCTTGGCGGCGGCCGACTGCGCCGGTCGTTTTTCCGGTGACTTCCTCACCGCCATTTCTTAAACACCAGGGCTGCGTTATTGCTTCCGAAACCGAAGGCGTTCAGCAACGCCACTTTCGCTCGACGCTCCTGGACTTTCGCGGAGATCCCGGGTAGCGCGCACTCGGCATCGGGTTGCTCATAGTTAATGGTCGGATGAATAATGCTGTTGTGAAGAGCCAAGACTGACGCAATGGCGCCGATTGCGCCTGCGGCTCCGAGGGTATGACCGATTAACGATTTTGTCGCGTTGACGACGACATGCTCGGCGCGGCCTTTCAAGAGTCGCCGAATCCCTCTCACCTCAGCTGCGTCGCCGACCATGGTAGAGGTCGCATGGGCATTGATGTAGTCTACCTGTGCAGGTGAAATCCCGGCATCGTCAAGAGCCAATGCCATCGTCGTCGCCATGTCGGCGCCATCCTCCCGGGGGATGACGACGTGGAAGGACTCACTGGTTGCGCCGTATCCGGCGAGTTCCGCATAGATTTTCGCCTTTCGTCTGCTTGGCATGGGAGAGCGATTCTAAAATCGAGGGCCCCTGCGCCTTCTCCCATCACGAACCCATCCCGCAATCGATCAAATGGACGCGAGGCGAGGCTCGGCGTTTTGTTGAATTTTGTCGACAGCGCCCGCAAGGTGCAGAAGCCTGCGAACACCAAGGGCGTCAGGCTTGCATCCGCGCCCACGGCCATCATGACATCTGCTTTCCCGGAGCGAATGGTCGAGAGCGCTTGGCCGATGGCATGCGCGCCCGAGGAGCATGCCGTCGAAATTGTAAGGTTCGGGCCTTTCGCGCCATGCTGAATCGCCAGCAGGCCTGAGGCGGAGTTGAGCGTAATCGTCGGAATGAAATTCGGATGCACCCGTTCCGGCCGGTGTGAACGATAGAGCTTCGTGATCTCTCGTTCGCCCATCACCATCCCGCCCATTCCAGCGCCGACAATCACACCAACCCGATGTGGTGCTTCATGCTCCATGGCAAGCGAGGCATCACGGAAGGCTTCCCTTGATGCGATCATTGCGAACTGAGCATAACGATCCACTCGTTCCGCAATCCCGGCCTCGAGGAATTGAGAGGCTTGAAAATCACGGACCTGCCCGGCGATCTGACACCGATAGGACTCCAGAGGAAAGTCCGCCAAAGGCCGCAGGGCCGTGATGCCGGATCGCCCTTCCAATGCAGCCCTCCAAAAATGGCCGACGCCGATCCCGATCGGCGACACCACCCCTAGCCCTGTAATCACCACCCGACGCTGCATTCATGCTCCTTGGGTTACGATGCAGGTTGTACGCTACCGACCCGTGACAGTCAACTTGATTCATCCCCGTTAAGGGCTGCTGCTGAGCCGTTAAAGATCACGCCACTGCGCGGAACTCAAGAGCTTCCAATAATCCTTGGATATCCACGTGCGACATGAGCCGCGCATGCTGCCGGTTCCACGTCTCCGGCAGGCCATCCGCGTGAGGCAATTCCCCAAAGCACCGAAGGCCAGTCCATCGCAAAATCGTCGGGACGGTGTCATGACTATGATCGTGCGGCGGCGGGATCGGGTTATTAAAGAGAATCCCAAGTATGGGGATTCCACGGCGTTCGAGGCACTCTACTGTGAGCAACGTATGGTTGATGCTGCCGAGTCCTACACGGGCGACGATGAGGACCGGGAGTCCCAGTTGAAGCATGAGGTCGGCGACAAGAAGGTCATGGCGCAGAGGGACCATGGCCCCTCCCACGCCCTCGACGACGATACACTCATGCCGGGAGGCCAGCGCTTTAAACGCTGCGACAATTGTGGGAAGCTCAATGGAAAGATTTTCTGCCATCGCAGCAACCGCGGGCGCAGCAGCCGCCCGCAGACGATAGGGAGTCATCATCTCCCGCGGATCCTCGCTAGGCACAACCGATCCAAGCCAGTCAGAATCCGTCAGGACGCGCCTCGATTCCGGTCTCCACGGGCTTCATCACACCTGCGTTAACGCCGTGGGCGCGAAGAGAGATTGCGACGACACCGGTCGCAATCGTCTTTCCCACTCCGGTATCGGTCCCGGTCACAAACAGTCCTCGTGGGGTGCGCGCGCTCACAGTGGCAGAATTCGGCTGTCCAGGCTGAACGTCTGTCCGGAGACATCGGGCATATTCGCCAAAGCGCACACAAACTGGGCTACTGCCTCCATCTTGGTGCCAGCTTCCAACACCGGAGCAAAGGGCGGGGGGGTGGAATCCTCCTGGAATTGTGTCAAGGCGGTGGCGTGCCACCCCGGAAGAATCATGTTAATTCGGATACCGTGTCGGCCCCATTCCCGTGCAGCGGTATGCATGAGCCCGAGCATACCGGCTTTCGCGGCGGCGTAGGGTGCTTGTCCCGATCGACCCTGGATACTCGCGAGCGACCCTATGAGAACCATTGCTCCTCCACCCTGTTGTTTCATCACCATGCCGGCAGCCTGAAGACAATGAAAGGTCCCTGTTAAGATCGTCCCTAGGACTGAATTCCACGATTCCTCGGACAGCCGAACCACGAGGTCGTGTGTTGTGACCCCCGCATTACACACCAAAACATCCAGGCGCCCCCAGCGATCCATAATTGTAGAGACCATGGCGTGAACTGCTTTCGCGTCCCGGACATCCGCCTGGTGCGCAAAGGCTTCGCCTCCCTGGGATTCGATCGTCCGCGTGGTCTCCAGCGCCCCGACGGTGTCCATCCGGTAATTCGCTGCGACCCGGTACCCGTTACTCCCAAACCCTGCCGCAATCGCACGACCGAGCCCTCTTGAAGAGCCGGTTACAAGAACCACGGGCTTGTCCGGTGGCTTGCTGTGCATGACCGCTTCTCGCGATAGGAGGCATTCTGGGGCGGCAAATTATAGCAGACTTGATGGGAGTAGGTCCTTATGATACCTTACAATTCCGCCTGCTCTGCAAAATGGAGAGACTATTGCGGCATTCTTTCCGGTGGATATCCCTTACGATAGGCTTGATCGCCGTTGTGGGCAATGGCCGGCAATGCCTTTTCGCAAGCCGCTGACAGCCACCCGTCGCCTCGAGCGCTGGAGAACACCGAGGAATATTTCCCAGACGGTCTCGGAAGTGTCTGGGAGTATGTCGGCTACACGCATACGGAAAAGATTGAGCATATTGCGCAGGTCACTTTCAAGAATGAAGTGACGACGATCGGCACCTCGAACATGAACGGCGTCATGGTGAAAATTTTTCGCGAAACGAATCAGGGAAACAAGGGTCCCACCGACGGCTACTTTCGACGCGATGACACCGGCATCGTGTACCACGGCAGTCGGCCGACAACGCCGTTCGAGCAGCAATTAGTGCCCTACCGCATCCTGAACTTTCCGCTGGTGCTAGGGGCGACGTTTCGGCAACTCAACAAGACGAACGTCGACATGCAGGCGGACCTTGACGGGGACGGACACCCCGAACGCGGGGATGTTGTGGCGGACGCGCGGGTCGTCGGCTATGAACCGGTGATTGTGGGAGCCGGCGCATTCCCGGAGGCCTTGCGTATTGATGCGGTCATGACCCTCTCCGTTACGATGTCGAAGAACCGGCATCTGGCCGTCAGCCAAGATCGAATCTCAAGCTGGTTTGTTCGGGGTGTCGGGCTTGTGAAGTATGAAGAGATTATTGAGGCCCCGCCCGTACTCGAAACCCGTGGCGCGGTCACATATCTCAGTGAAGCAGTTGGAAAGCTATACAATCAAAGGGATGGTGAACGCGTCTTACGCCCCTCGCGTCTCGCAATCGCAGTAGGGTTAGTCAGTCGCTCCCATAATTCCGCCGTCGGTTGCCCTCAGCATGGACAACGCTTCCAGAAGGTGATCGATGTGAGCGGGAGTGTGGCCTGCCGTCACGGTGATCCGGATTCTGCTGCTGGATGAGGGTACCGTCGGAGGACGAATCGCCGGAGCATATATACCCTGAGCGAGCAGGTGATCCGACAAGCGCAGCGCCGCCGCGACATCTCCGACGAGAATAGGCATGATCGGAGATTCGCTGCCGAGGGTCCCGCAGCCCATTGTCTTTAGCCCTTGATCCAACCGCTCGCGCAGGAACCAAAGCCGCGCGCGGCGCTCAGGTTCGCATATGATGATTTCCAGGGCTGCCGATGCCGCAGCTGCCATGGCTGGGGGTAGCGCTGTCGTGTAGATAAAAGACCGGGCGCGGTTGACGAGGTACGTGATCAGGTCTCGGGAGCCGGTCACAAAGCCGCCGAATGCTCCCAAGGCCTTGCTCAATGTCCCCATCTGGATAAGCGCCGCACTCTTCAGCCCGAAGTGTTCCACCGTGCCGCGGCCCTCCGGGCCCATGACCCCGGTCCCGTGGGCATCGTCGACGACGAGTTGGGCGCCGGTGGACTCAGCGACATTGAGCAGGGCAGGAAGCGGCGCCAGATCACCATCCATACTGAAGACGCCGTCTGTAAGAATGACCGCAGCCTCCTTGCGCTTGCTCTTCAGCAGGGCGCGAAGTTGCGACGCCTCCCGATGGCGGAAAATCCGGAGTTGCGCTTTGCAGAACCGGCAGGCGTCAATCAAGCTCGCGTGGGACAGGCGGTCGGCGTAGATTGTGGAGGCGTCTTCGGCGAGCGTTTGAATCAAGCCGAGGTTGGCGTGGTAGCCGGTACTGAATACGAGCGCCGCTTCGGTGCGCTTAAATGCCGCGAGCCGCTCTTCAAGCTCGGTATGGGGCGCCAGCGTGCCGGAAATCAGACGAGACGCGCCGGCTCCGACGCCGTAACGCCGGATGGCGGCGCTGGCTGCTTCCATGACTTTGGGGTGGGCCGCGAGGTCCAAATAATTATTGGAAGAGAACAGAAGAATCCTACGTCCATCGAACTGCACCTCTGCGCGCGGGGCGCAATCGATCGTACGGAGCCGTCGGAGGAGTGAACGGCGCGAGAGAACATCCAGGCGGGTGGAGTACATACAGGCAACGTATACTGCCTTGTTGCCATCCTGTCAAACGCACGATTGGCTGTTTGACAATTTCTCGGAGGCGTGAGTATAAGGTCCGAGGCGTGATGGTCGAAGGAGTTTAGAATGTTCAAAATCAGGAAGGAAAAACCCCCGGTCGCGAATGTCGCGCACATCAGCGGGGTCCATGGGCCACGTGGCCGACGCGGCTCGGGAAAATCTCACGTGGATGATGGCCGGGATCGCCGCTGCAGTGATCGTCGCGATCGCCATAGGCGGATATCTTTGGCTGCGGCAACATGAAAACGCAGCCGCGGAGGAACTATTGCATCAGGGCATGGCGATGCTCTCTCAGGCATCCCCCACCGCGCCCCCGCCTCGCCCTGAGCAAATGCAACAGGCAGCGGAGACCTTTCGGAAGGTGCTCGCGGAGTATCCCCGCACTTCCGCCGCACCGCAGGCGGCCTATATGCTTGGGAATGTCTTGAGTGATTTAAAGGACTGGGAGGGGGCGACAAAAGCCTACCAGGATTTTAATAATCGCTATGGCGATCATAAATCGCTGATTCCCCTGGTGTACCAGCGATTGGCCTATGCGCAGCTCTCTCAAGGGAAGCTGGATGAAGCCCAGAAGACGTTTCAAATGATCACCAAAATGTCGAACGCGCCTAACAAGGATCATGCCCTGTATGAGCTGGCCAGGATCCATGAGGCGTTACAGCGTCCGGAGGGGGCCCTGGCGTACTACCAAGAGCTCATTAAGGACCACCCGCATTCGCCCTATACCGAAGAGGCCACGATCCGTATCAAGACGCTCGATGCGAAAAAAGCCCCGCCCTCCCCTGTGGCGCCGGCTGAGCAGATGCCGGCCACGCAGGGTGTGCCACCTAATAAGTGAATGACGGATGCGCTATGTTGAGCGTTGTCGGCGCTTCGCTATGCGGTTATTGTGGAGCTTGTGCCACGACTGGAGACTTACCCCGTCCGGATTTGCCCTTGAGCAGCCAATCGGGGGACTTGTGATGCTGAGCGCGTGCGGCCAGGCGAGACAATCCGAGCTTATCTTTTCCCGCCCCCGCGAATAGTTTTCGCTTGGGTTCAAGATAAACGGCAGGGTAGAGCGTTCGGTAAACTGGAAGGTTCGCCATCATGGTGGACTTCTTCCCAACGGGCACCTTGAGAACATACAGGGGATCAGGCGGCGTCATCTCTCGCCGAAGCTCCGGATTCAGGTTTTTCATTTCCTCCAAGGAAACGCCGGCGGCTCGGGCCGCGGCCTTCAAATGGACAGGCCGCGTGATTATCACCTCTTCGTATTCCACGGGGGGCTGAGGGGCAATGTTGAATCCGAATCGAGCCGGGTCCTTAGCGATCTGCGCCGCTGCCACGAAGCGCGGAACATACTCGCGGGTTTCCGCTCTTAACAGCTTTGTATCCACCAGGGCCCAAAAATCGCTGTCTTTGTCTTTGAGCCGAGCCATGGAACGGCCCACTTTGCCTTCACCGGCATTATATGCCGCCATGGCTAGTGGCCAAGAGCCGAAGAGGTGATAGAGATCCCGAAGATACTGCGCGGCCGCTACCGTGGATTTGACCGGATCCCGTCGCTCATCCACCCAACTGTCGACGCGCAGGCCATAGAACTTGGCCGTAGGCTTCATGAATTGCCACGGACCGACGGCCTTGGCCCGGGAGACCGCATTGGTGTTGAAGCCACTCTCGACAAGCGACAGAAAGATCAGATCCAGGGGCAGTTTGAACTCTGAAAAGATGCTCTGCACGCTCGGGCGGTAACGCTCAAGGCGGCTCAGCCATTGCTCAAAACGGTCCCGAATCTGGTAACTGAAAAATTGCACATGGCGATCGATCTTCGCCGTCCGAACCATGGGCACCTGGAGGTCGAGGGTGCCCATGGGGTCCACAAGCAAGGGAGTTGCCGGTAATGCGATGCTCACCTTCTCTTCCAGCGGATCGACGTCCAAGGACGGCAGCGATGAGCCCGACGAGAGCCGGAGCTCCACATGTTCGAAGGGAGGTGTAAATCCTTCGTTCTGAGTTATGGCATAAGCGATCGTGGAATCCGTGGAGGACAGCTCCGCATCCAGTTGATACTCCGGAGACAACGCGTACCCTGCAGGCGCCAGTCCCGACAGTACCGCTGTTATGGCTACTGCGATGAGAAGCAGGCGCATGGTTCCTCCCGTGTTGGGTAAGTACTTTAAAGGATAAACGCGGTCAAAGCAAGGTCGCCTAGTAGTATACCCGCACCCCGAATGCGGCCCGGGGTACCTGAGGTCCGGCAGCGAAGCGTATCTGTTGGTGTTAGAGTAGCAGACTTCCTCAGAATCTCAGCTATTTATACTTTGGCATAAGCTCTGCAGTCTTGACACTCCATAGGGCGCACGATATAGTGTGCCGCTTTTTCGCCGTAAAGCTGTATCGGCAGGTTGTTCGCGTTTCTTTAGGGTCGTCGGGATATTTTTTATAACAAAAAAGGAGGCGGTGATGGGCTATTTGAGATCAGGAGCGATAGCATTCTCTCTGTGTGCCTTCGTTGGGGCCGCGGCGTACGCCGAAGAGAAGGATATCTCGGTTCCGCGGGTCCCCGGTGATCAACGGGCCGCCGCCAAGGCCATGAAGAACCCAATCGCCAAGACCCCGGAAAATATTGCAAAAGGGAAGGCGATTTTCGAGGGCAAAGGCACCTGTTTTAATTGTCACGGCGTCAGCGGCAAGGGTGACGGCCCGGCCGGACAGATCCTAAACCCGTCGCCACGGAATTTCACAAACCCCAAATTCCATAAGGCCCGCACTGATGGAGAAATGTTCTGGGTCATTAAGAACGGCAGTGCAGGAACAGGTATGGTCCCGTTGATTGGCACAGCGATCACCGAAGAGGAAGCGTGGTACACGATTCTCTATGAGCGGAGTTTCGACGGCAAGTAGTAACGACGCATGAAAATGACCACCGCGGGGCAGGTGTCTGGCAATAGGCGCCTGCCCTTTTTTTATGATTAGTCGTGTCGCGGGGTGCGGTTTGCGAGCCATACTTGTACCGCCATCGCAAGACGATGCCATGGGGCAATGGTGATGCGCTCCCCGAACACCTGAAACTGACGCGCCTCAATCCGCTCTAGGATGCCCTGATAAATCGCGCGCATGATTTCAGCGGGCAGGAGCACCGGCCGCTCAGTTGCAGCCAAGGCAGCTTCTGCACGGTGATAAAACTCCCGCGCGCGCGTGCATTCGAATGCCATGAGTTCCCTGAATCTTACGCTGTCTACCTGGTTCAGAATTTCTTGCTCAGTGACCTGAAACCGCGCCAGGTCTTCCAGCGGAAGGTAAATCCTGCCTCGATGTCCGTCGGACTTCACGTCGCGGAGGATGTTGGTTAATTGAAACGCGAGTCCGAGGTTGATCGCATACGCCTCTGACTCTGGTTTCAGGGCCCCGAAGATCCTAAGACAAATGAGACCGACTGAGGATGCCACCCGGTAACAGTACGTCGAAAGCTCATCGAAAGTCCGGTATCGATCGACCGAGAGATCCATTTCTACTCCGGCAATGACATCTTCGAAGTAACTTTGGGGAATATCGAATCGCCGGACATGGGCGGCCAGACAGGCCATAACAGGAGAAAAGGTGCCGTCCGCTCGTGACTCCCCTGTCTGGTACATTGCTGCCAACTCGGCACGGCGACGAGCAAGAGCTTCACGGGGATCCGATCCCGGAGACGGTTCGTCCACCACACTGTCAACTTCCCGGCAGAACGCATAGACCGCATACATGGCTTCCCGACGTATCTTAGGCAGAAAGAGGAATGAATAGTAGAAGTTACTGCCGCTTCGCTTCGTCAGGGCAGTACAGTACTGCTGTGCCTTGTGCGCCGTCATGCTGAAGGTTGGAAGCCTCTCAAAATCAGCATAATGGCGCAATCACGGTTGGAACAGCTGACCAAGGAGTGGTGGCCATGGACCAGCCGGGCGGATGCTCATCAGCTTTCTCAATTCCAAAAGCGTCGCTCGAGGGAGGCGATATCGTCACCCTTCAGCGTTGAAGTCACCGCCTCCGCCTGCGCCAATTCGTTCGGTGAAAGCGTATTTGAAATGGCTAAGCAGCGCATGCCGGCGGCATGCGCTGCATGAACGCCTTGTACGGTATCCTCAATGACGAGGCATTCCGGCGCCGTTAGGGGTGTCACTCGGTTGAGTTGATAGAGCGCATGCAGATAGCCTTCGGGATCCGGCTTGCCATGCCGGACGTCCTGTGCCGCCGTAATTTGCTCGAACAGGTCCCTGATGCCCGCGACGCCCAAACTGTATTCGATTTCATGCCGCAGAGCGCCGGAAACCACTGCGAGACGATATCTGGGCGCGATCGTGGTTACAAACTGGGGAATGCCGGGATACACAATGTGATTCGTCTTCAACTGAGTTAACAGCATTCCTGCTTTTCGATCGACCAGGCGCTCGATTGTCTCTGCCGTGAAGGGCCGGCCGTTGTCTGAGTAGACGGCCTGAAAGCACCCTTTATCGTCAAAGCCGACATACTTTGCATAATAATCCTGCTCGTTGAGATGAAGTCCTTCTTCGGCGAGCACCTCCTGAAAGGTACGAAAGTGAAGGGGTTCGGTGTCAGCCAGTACGCCGTCAAAGTCGAAGAGGATCGCCTTCAGCATGCCCGGGAGACTTTCTCATGCAGGATTCTTTAGAATCGGCGGGCGATTATACCACAGTCCTGGAGAGCATGGGCATTTGCGCAGTCGCCGAGCATAGCGACGAAGGAACTACGTGTCCGAAAGGGCCCCGCGCCGCCTTCAGAACGTGACGGCGCGGATACTGTTTTTGCTATGCCGCCTTTCTGCCCTCGCGCGGAGTCTCTTCTTCGAGTCGGATCAGCTCCACTGCCGAGGAGGGGTTACTCAACGAAGCTCCAAACGCGTAGAGCAACGAGCACACTCCTGCTATCGCCATGATCCCCATGAGGATATTCCCGAACATCGTGAATTCTGCCGCTCCTAACATACTAGTCCTCCCTCATTTTTACCGCTGTTCATTACGGATTTCGCCACGCCCTTGATGTGAGATAGTGCATAAACTTTGCCAAGACGAATCAGAAAAGAAGTCACTATGAAGGACGAGGACTTGTCTTGTGTAACGCGTCCAAGCTGGCTCTATGAATTCGATACACGCCGTGTGGGCTGGTGATAAGCAACCAGGGCTGCGGATAATCCACCAGTCGTCAGATCGTAGAGACAGGACGTACGAATGATTCCGGTATGGGGTAGATACCTTAAACATACCACCTTGAGTCGTCGGCCTATTCTTTTGTAGGGGATGCACGTGGCGTCACGTATGGATACGATCTTTCACACCCAATTCGCTTATTCCAGAGGAATTTCAACATGCGCAATAAACTTCCGTGTACTGCCCAGAAACTAAGCCAAATCCAACCTGAAATGATTCAGTCCGTCGTTGGCGCTCAGGTCTTTCAACTCGGAAAGGAATACCAGTCCGCGAATTGCGTTCAGATCCTTGAGGCGGACGAAGATCAGATCCTGTCGGAAGTCACCGGTCCTTTCGGCTTATATGAGCAGACGATCCAGCTCAAGGGCGGAAGCTTGCTTACCAAATGCACCTGCACATCCAATGAACAACCATTTTGTAGGCACTGTGTGGCCGTCCTTCTCGGCCATCGGCACCCAGCCGAAGGCCGCGAATGGGCGACTCCTCACGCGACTCAGTCTCAGCTGAGCCAGTGAAGTCAGAGACGTTATCCCCTTCGTCTCCGTCTCCGCTGAGCGTCAATCTGCATCACGTAACAATTTTTATTGATTGGCTTCAGCATGCAATCGAAGCGCTCGATCGAGGGCAAGCCCCGCCCGATCCTCCGCTGCTCGCGCCTGGCGATGCCATGACTTGGATCCGCGGCATTCAAAATCTCCACGCCCGTTGGCGGATGAGTGAAGAGAAACGCTTGAGCGCTGAAGCGGAACTTCTTGCGCGCGAAGCACAGTTGGAGCAGCTTCTGAAGAAATTGGAGGTTTTGCCGGCCGCGACCAAGCGAGGGCAGGCCACCTGCGAAGACCTGCAAGACGGGCTGACGAATTCCCAGCTTATGCTCGGCAAGCTCTCGGATCTGGCCAAGGAGCGGGACCGTCTTGAGAATGAATTACGTTCCACGGCCGAGGGTCTGCTAAAAAAAGGCTCGGAGCTGAACGGGCTCTTTTCCTCGCTGACAGAGATGACTGCGAGGATTCAGAGTCCGGGCGAAGAACCGCCCCACTAACGTGTTCTCTCTTCAGGGGCAGTCGCGCACATTACGGCGCCGGCCGCCGCAGCCTCCAAAGTGTTCGAAATGATCTCCGGCACCAGTCGCTTCATCAATTCGGCGGTGGCATGTTCCATCGAGGGTGTATAGTTCTTCTCCTTCGGACGCTGTCCTCTGGCCACTCCGGTCACGGCGTACTCTCGGTCGGTGATTTCACCCGCTCCAGAAGTTACTTTGAGGCGCACCGCAAGGGTGGTTTCATAATCATCATCGTCCCCCCAGCGAAACACGGGCTCTGAAAACAACCTCATTAAGAAAAGCTGAACCACCGCTGCCGACTCATTGCCGCGTTTTCGAATGGTATTGACTCCGGCCGCCCGCAATTCAGTCTTCAATCGCTCGCGCAACCATACAGCGACATTACGATCCGGAAAGACCTTCGTGTCCATGCCGAAGAGGTTTTTTTTGACTCCGATGTGATCCGTTGCTTCCCGCAGATCTACGATAAGCGGCACGACCACAGTTGCCCTACAGGGATGGGGCGATCGTCCGATCAGAAACTGTATGGTCGGGAGCTTCACCGTCTGGTCCGTGAACGCGCATGCCATCGGCATGGATGAAAACAGCGCGCAAAGGCCCACTGCCTGGCGGCTCTCAAAGGGGAGGAGCAAAGCCGTTTAAAAAGAAAGAGCGGGAGGCCGTTGGGCCACCCGCTCTTTCAGAAAAGGTTGTGAAGTCTGTAAAGACGATGCCGCCTACCTTTTCGTGATTGAATCTGCGTGGGCCGTCGGCGCGGTGCCTCGGACGATCACGACGCGGTCACCGATGACGACGTTAGTCCCTCCAGCTGTCCCGCTGTCAGTATAGACCCGGTGCTCGACGCCGTTCCTGTCGCGGACGACATAGTTATTGCCTTCGATGGCGACGACTTGGCCTTCTAGAATCTGTGCGCTATTGAGCTTATAGAGCGTTTCAGCGTACGGTAAGGTGGACGGGGGGGCGACCACGCGAGCGACGATCTTGTCGCCTGGAGTCAGATTGCCGTCCAATTTCGTCGTGCCGTCGATATGCAGACGGATCTCCCGGCCGGAGAGATCGCGAATGACATAGCTGTCAGTGTTGATTCGTAAAACCTCCCCTTCAATGGTTTGCGGCCGCGGAAAGGCTGCGGCTGGCGCTGGAGTCAAGTCGCCAGGACGGCGCGTAATATTGGACGCATACGGTGCCGACGGCCGATCGAAACGGGCAATCACACGGTCACCGACGGCAATATTGTCCCGAACTGTGCTCCGGTCAAAATAAACACGCAGATCGCGTCCACTTGAGTCCCGGATAATGTAAGAGTCTGCGTCGACACGAACCACATCACCCTCAATGGTATTCCACCGGGAGCTGTTGCACCCGGCAATAACGTTGACCGCTGCTGCTCGACTTGTCGATCCCGGTCGATAATGATGTCTGCCGCACGCGCCTGCGCGCCTGACGTTAATACGAGGGCGAATGCCGCCAGCCCAAGTGCGATTTTCATTGAAGCCTCCTTTTATTATCATCCTCTTATCGAATTTACCCGCGCTGTTATGTATTTTTCCTAACGTAAACCTAACAAGCGTCACGCATAGACATTAGACAAATGCCGACGGCGAACTTCAAAATATCTAACCATCGACAGTTTCCAAGTACATCGCGATTTTTGTACCTTGTCGGATCCGGGTTGTTTTGGTATTTGTGCTCCCTGAATTGTGGGCGAAATCCGCAACTGAAAGGAGCGAGTATGCCATACAACCACATTGAAGAGTTGCCGAGTGCGATGAAAAAGAATTTGCCAACTGGCGCCATGGAGGTATACCTGACCGCCTACAATCAGGCTTGGAACACGTCCGTCCGGGCAAAAGATCACCGGACGGGAATCTCACTGGAAGAAATCGCACATCGAAAGGCATGGGAGGCGGTCAGGGACAAATACCGCAAACAAGGGCACGAATGGGTGCGGATCTACGGTTGAACTTCGGTTCTTTTGAGCAGCGCCGAAGGTATCACCGGACTAGGGGTCCCCACGCCGTTTTTTCTCTTCGATTTCCTGCAGCGTCGTCTGAAATGACGTGAACCGTTCGGGAAAACCAGGATGAGTAATGGCGAATGCAGGGGTATTCATGGACGGGCGCTGGCGCGCCAGGCGCATCCAGAACGCCCCCAGACAACGTATATCATGGCCGGCGCGGGCGGCAATGTACAATCCGACGTAATCTGCCGCAGTTTCAAAATCCTTGGAGAACGAGAGCTGTGTGGCAGTTGCCGCGAGTTCGGCGCGATAACCGGTTTGTGCAGTGTACAACGCGTCTAACACTCTGCGAAGGCGCACGTTGTCCGCATGGCCGAGGGCATTATGAGCAATTTCATGGCCAATGACGAGGGCGAGTTCAGTCTCATTCGCACAAAAATCGAGCATGCCGGTGGTGACGATGATCTTGACGCCGTCGGCGAATGCATTCACCACGCCACTTTCCACCAGCACGACGGGATAATTGCAGGACGGCAGCGAGTAAAGGTCTAACTCCCGCACGCCCTCCGCGCCTTTGACGACCAGATGAAGAGGCCCTTCCTTGCGGCGCTCCAGGCGATGCAGGATTTCATCCGCGTCTTGCGCGGTCTTATCGACTAGTGGTTCGCCCTCCATGCTGATGACCATCTCTTGGGTGTGTAGGCCCCCGGCTCCGGCTGGAAGCTTTGGGTGAACGTATCGAACTGCGACGCCCTGTTGTAGTCCGTAATGTTGGATGGCCGCATCCAGATACTCCCCTTGAACAACTTTTTATACTGGCTTTTATCATGCAATTCGAAGCCGTAGGAGGCATGCACATGGGTTTTACAGAGGTCCGCAGCCTCGATTAATAAAGGTAAGGCAACGTCATTGAGCCGGTCGAGCTTGATGGCAAAACGAGCGAAGTTCTGACTGGGGTCGGTGAAGGAAGGTGCGGAGGACTTCCGGCGCAGCCGACGAACCATCCAGCCAAGCTTAGGGCCATCAAAAGATTAGTGGATCGGTGTTGGCACAGCGTCCTTTAAAACGAATGAACTGGACGATCATTTTAAACGAGAATATCCGCGTGTGGAAGCCGTTTGAAGTGCCCTACTTCAGAGAGTCCAACTTTCTCATACAGGCTGGACTTGCGATGTTAGAATGTTAGTAGTTAAAAGGAGGATTTCCCATGGCCGACGAGACCTGCCCCAAATGCAACATGCCCAAAAAGACTGGAAGGCATTCGCAGGAAATGGGTTTACCAACCCTAAAGACGGGAAGAAGTATTGCTGCAGAGGCTGTGCCGAGAATATAGGCTGTACGTGTAAGTAAGGTTTCTGGCGGGTACGAGCCCTTTCGTACCAAGCACGACATTCCCTTTCCCCTGACACGTCGGGACGAATCTGTTCCGTGGCCCCGAGCTCGCCAATCCACCCGCCACTTCACCCACCCAGCCCCCGACGCGCCTAGACGCGTCCTTTTCCCTTGTCCTGGATCATTTCGACCCCTTGCAAGTGAAGGCAACGGGTGCCCACCGGACAGATTTCCTTTTCCCCTGGCACCCCCCATTACATACACCCAGCCCACCCTGAGCTCGCCAGACGAGTTCTTTTCTCCCGTGGCCTGGGATGCGCGCCAAGACGCATCCCTTTGCCCATTGCACCCGCCCCAGCCCTGGGATGCGCCAAGACGCATCCCTTTGCCCCTAGCACCGCCCAACCTGGTTTGGTCAGGTAGGTGGCGCGTGTCTGGCCAGGCAATTTTGTTGTAAGAGTCGCTCCAAACGATCCTGCTGTTCCAGTATTGCGCGATGCTGATGCTGGATCTGATCCAGCTTTTCTTCGGGACGTGCCTCTGAGCCAAACCGCCACAGTTTGCTATCGAATCCCAGTGTAACGCCCGCGGTGAAAAGACTTCCAAGGATTATACCTGTAACAAAAAATTTCATATCTTCCTCCCTTTTAGTCCCGACATTTTCCCATGGCCGGCTTTTGTTTTGTCTAGTGCCCTCTCTTGCTGCTTTGGTACGGTAGTTGTCTGCCTATGACGACGATTTTCTACAAAGGAGGGTTGCAGATGAATCGAGATCAATTTAAAGGCGCCTGGACGCAGTTTAAAGGCGAGTTAAAAAAGCAGTGGGGCAAGCTCACTGATGATGATCTTATGCAGATCGAGGGGGACTACGACAAATTCACGGGCACAATCCAACAGCGGTATGGAGATAGTAAAGAAGAAGTCAATAAGTGGGCCGACAAATGGTTCACAGAGTATGAAGTTAAACGGGGTGCCGGCAAGGTTTGAGTAACGGTCTGCTTTCCGGGCATCGTAGACAGCCCGGAAAGCGGTTTCGCTCGACTCGCGGGTTAGTTACGTAATGAACCGGAGCATGAGGGTCGACATCATCCATCGAAGTAGAACCATGCATCCGATGCAAAGGATGTATGTGAGCGGAATCAACGATAAGGGCAGTATGGGGGT
The DNA here is from genome assembly GCA_963788195.1 of Nitrospirota bacterium. Taxonomy (GTDB): domain Bacteria; phylum Nitrospirota; class Nitrospiria; order Nitrospirales; family NS-4; genus NS-11. Next base: position 395,246 of record CAWBGA010000017.1, on the reverse strand, counting down.
GAAGGCAAAAGCGATCACGCCCCCAAGGACGACGGCGGCAAATATGCTCGCATAGGCGACCACGTCCCATGAGATCCCCTGAATCAACTCGCCTTCCCAAATGGCAGGAATTTCCAGCACGCCGAATTTTTCCTCTAGAAATTTCATTCGGTACGCCCCTAGGCCGATGGCCAGAGCAAAAGATAAGGCGCCTGCGGTGAGCAAGATCTTGTTATGGGGCATCCACCGGTACCAATTGTTGGCAATGAGGACGATCAGCATTCCCATGGCAGCCGCCAAGACCAACCGCACTGTTTTCACTCCCATGGCTGGGGCCTTCCTTGATCGGGTTTTAACCTTGATGATCCTCTGTTGTACCATACTGCGTCACTACAGACAATACTCTAGGTAAATTAATGAGTTTTGAGCATTTCCGTGTATGTCTTGCCCGACGGAGTGCGTTCTAATTCGAACCCAGTACACTGACTGCTTTTAGTGGCAATGATTCGATGCGTGAAATAAGGTTAATTCAAACGCAATGGAGGTGCGCTTATGAATAACAAGGTCGCATTTATTGCTTTTGCATCATTGCTCGGAGTAAGCCCGCTCAGCCAGGCTGCGGGCGCAGACACCACGCCACCAAACCTACAGCCCTCAGAGTGTGGAAGGTCTGCCCAAGCCCCAAACATTGGAAGGCGAAGTCCTGCGCTTTGAGGGTAATTACTATGTTGTAAAAGATATCACAGGGAAGCAGGTCCGCCTTTACACGGATAAAACGACCAAGATAGACGGGAATCTGTCTCCTGGGGACAAGATTGTGGCGCGCACAGCGACCATTCCTGCGGATGCCGTGCCATATGCGACGTCCATCAACAAACTAGGCAGCCCGAGGATGGTAGAGGGTAAAGTCGTTTCCATCAGTAAGGGATACTACGTTATTGAAGATGCTAACGGAAGAGAAGTACGAGTCTACGCGGATACCGGCACGAGCACCGATAGCCCGCTTCAAATAGGAGACAAAGTGGTCGTGCATACTGCGCAAATCCCGGATGCTTACGCTGACTCGATCACGAAGCGGTAAAGTGGGGGGAACCTCAAGACTCACAGTACCGCGCTAGCCGTGAGTCCCGGCCTTGAATTTGGTGGCCCCGGCGAGAATTGAACTCACGACAAACGGTTTAGGAAACCGCTGCTCTATCCAACTGAGCTACGGGGCCAATGAGGAGAGAGTGTACCATAGACTGACGAACGACAGCATCAAACTTTTAAAGTGCAAGTCTGCGCTATGTTTCGATTGTATCCGGGGAATGTTCGCCTTCGGACGGGCTCAAGGACCAAGGTGTGCGAGAGTTTCAGGGAATGGTGCTCGGCGTTGGGGTTTTTAGGCCGAAGTACTTAAAAAGCGGCCGGAATGTCTATACGTGATTGGCCTAGATAGACTTCTACCCTTAATGAGGATAGGCTAACCCTAAAGAATAACTCCTGACCTGAAGCCGACTTCAGTCCTCAAGGAGGGGGGGCGTGTATGAAAAAGACAGGATATCTCGTGTGGGTCAATGATGATCAGTTCTGGCACTCCACTCTAGGCAGCGCGCAGAAGCGGTCCAGGCTCGCAAAAATGAGAGGCAATGATTCACTCATTGTCGGATTTCAGATCCAACCCTTCCTCGTGGAGAAGGGGATAGCCAGAAGTGCTTGAGGCCGGTAGGGGCTTGTGCAGAGTCCTAGACCCTGTACAAGCCCCTGGGGCTGACCTAGTTTGTTAAGTGCCGTCAAAGCAGGATGAAGGTCCCTATCCTGCTTTTGATCAAAGGCGGCCGGTAGGACCTCCTCGATAGTCTCCACGAAAATAAAACTCATCTCGTTTCGAACCTGCTCCGGCACTTCTTTCAGGTCTTTCTGGTTGGCCTTCGGCATAATCACTCGCTTGAATGCCGGCCCTGCGCGCCGCGAGGATCTTTTCCTTGATTCCCCCCACCGGTAACACGAGTCCGCTCAGACTGATCTCACCGGTCATTGCGGTATCGCTTCGGACCGACACGTTATGATAGGCCGAGGCAAGGGCCGTGGCCATCGTGATGCCCGCCGAGGGCCCATCCTTCGGAATTGCCCCGGCGGGCACATGAATGTGGACCCCGTTTCGTTTGAAGCGGGAGATATCCAGACCCATCGCTTCCGCGTGAGACCAGAGATAGCTACGGGCCGCGCGCGCCGACTCCTGCATCACTTCGCCCAACTGCCCGGTGAGCGTCAAATCGTGCCCTCCTGGCAACAGCGTCGTCTCGACGTAGAGTACATCGCCGCCTGTCGCCGTCCAGGCCAGCCCTGTGGCCACTCCGGGAGGGAAGTTGCTTGCGCGCCTCTTCCGGCATGAAGCGCTCCGTACCGAGCCACTCATCCAGACGCTGCCGGTCAATGATAATCAGCTCGGGAGTCGCGCTTGGTTCATCAACCGCAGGCCGATCCGCCAATTGCACGGCAATCTTACGCGTGAGACGCCCCAGCATCTGCTCGAGCTGGCGGACGCCCGCTTCCCGCGTGTACCGGCAGATGATTTCCGTGAGCACCTCATCGGGCAGCTGAATCTGCTCCATGCTCAATCCAGCTTCCTTCAGGCGGCGGGGCCATAGATAGCGCTTCGCAATCTCGCGTTTCTCTTGCTCGCTATAGCCCGGCAGCCGGATCACTTCCATCCGGTCCAGAAGAGGTTCCGACACCGGGTCCAGAGTATTCGCGGTCGTAATGAAGAAGACCTGTGAGAGGTCGAATGCCAGATCCAGGTAATGATCCGTGAAGGTGTTGTTCTGCGCCGGGTCGAGCACCTCCAACAGCGCCGCCGCCGGGTCGCCACGGAAGTCACGGCCCATCTTATCCACCTCATCCAGCATCAGCACAGGATTCTTCACGCCGGACCGGCGGATCGCTTGAATGATCCGGCCCGGCATCGCTCCAACATAGGTGCGCCGGTGCCCTCTGAGCTCGGCCTCGTCATGGACGCCGCCGAGGCTGATCCGTTCAAAACGCCGCCCCAGAGCCCGCGCGATCGATTGCCCCAAACTGGTCTTTCCCACCCCTGGAGGCCCGACCAGGCAGAGGATCGGGGCCTTTGCGCTCGGGGTTCAACTTCAAAATCGCCAAGTGCTCCACGATCCGCTCTTTGACGTCCTGAATCCCATAATGATCTTCATCCAAGACCTGACGTACCCGGGCCAGCTCCAGGCTGTCCGCGGAGACTTTGGTCCAGGGCAGTTCAAGCAACAGCTCAAGATAGCTTCGGATGACTTGGTGCTCCGGAGAGGCCGCCGGAATCTTTGCGAGCCGCGCCACTTCACGATCAGCTTCCTTTCGGACGTGATCGGGCAGTTCAGCTTTTTCGATCCGGGTTTTGATCTCGGCGACGCCGCCCTCGTCATCCTCCCCCTCCCCCAACTCCTGCTGGATCGCTTTTAATTGCTGCCGCAGAATGTATTCGCGTTGAGTCTTCCCCATCTCTGCCTGAGCGTCGCTGGCGATTTTGTTTCGCAGCGTGAGAATTTGTATCTCATGCGAGAGCGCCGCGAAGACCTTGCGCAGTAAATCGGCGCCTGTCTGCGCCTCGAGCAACGTCTGCTCGGCACCTCCGGTGAGGTTGAGCAGGGACGCCACCCGATAGGCAAATGCCACCGGATCGCGCTCAGCCCTCAGGGTCTCGGCGACTTCCCCGATGCCTGCCAGCTGAATCAACGATGGAAGTTGATCGACGAGATCGCTGATGGCGCGATGAAGCGCGCTGATTTCCGGTCCTGAATCGGAAGGAGCGGGAAGCAGCCGCGCCCGAACCTTGAGAAACGGCGCCGTTTGTTCGGCCTTGAGCACCACAAATCGATCAACCCCTTCGACCACCGCATGCAGTTGACCATCGGCCGATCGTCCCGTTTGCTTGATGACCGCTTTTGTACCGATGTGATGCAACTCTTCAAGCGTCGGCTCCGCGGTGTCCGGATCGCGTTGGGCCACGATCAAGATGGTCTTGTCCTCGGTTTTCAACGCAAACTCCACTGCCGCGACCGAACGGTCCCGTCCCACGGTCAGCGGCACCCGCACGCCGGGAAACAAGACAGTTCGCTTCACAGGAAGCACAGGCAGGGTTGTGATAGCATTATCAGCATGATCGCTCATAATATTCCTTATATTCCTTTCGCATTGCGCCTTGGATCAGATGGCCTCCGATGAGGATCACATACGTGCATCTGAGGCATCTATAGATGTAAGCATGAATTTAGCTGTGTCAATCCATGTGACTTGGTGTAAGACAGGGGTCACAAATTCACTCATCGCCAGGAAGTGAAAGGACCTTCGAGCGGCATGAGCGCGCTGTTTCAGAATCGAAGACAAGCGGGTCAGCAGTTGGCCGCAAGCCTCGAAGAATACGCGAATCGGTCCGACGTGCTGGTGTTGGCCCTGCCACGCGGGGGCGTGCCCGTTGGCTATGAGCTGGCCAAGGCGCTGAGGGTCCCGCTCGACGTCTTCGTCGTGCGGAAATTGGGAGTGCCCGGTCAGGAAGAACTGGCAATGGGGGCGATTGCACCGGGCGGGATCCGGATTTTGAATGCCGAAGTGGTACGGCATCTTGGCATCTCAGAACGGGTCATTGCGGCGGTTGCCGCGGCGGAACAGAAGGAACTCGAGCGTCGGAACCAGATGTATCGAGACGCACGACCAGCGCCCGCCGTCCAGGGCCGGACGGTTATCCTCGTCGATGACGGCCTTGCTACCGGCTCTACAATGCGGGCGGCGGTGGCGGCGCTGCGCCAGCAGCGCCCGGCGAAAATCGTGGTGGCGGTCCCTGTCGCCGCGGCCAGCACCTGCGAGGAGCTCAAGCTGGAAGTGGATAGAATCGTGTGCGGCCTTACGCCGGACCCCTTCCACGGGGTCGGAGAGTGGTACGAGGACTTCTCACAGACGACAGACGAGGAAGTCCGCGAGCTTCTCGACTTGGCCTCCCTCTAGATCCACGTCGTTGACTGAATCCGAAACCGTATGAGATGCTCCACCGCATTCCAGGGGAAAAGGGATGCGTCCCGTGGGCAAGGGCCTCGTCTCGGCGAGGCCAGGGACGGGTGGGTGTAATGCGCATCCCAGGCCATGGGAAAAGACGCTGTCCAGGGGCAAAGGAGTTTGTCTTGGCAAACTCCAGGGCTGGGAGGGTGAAAGGCAGCGCCGGGGTGGGCCGGGTGTAATGGAACAGGGATGCGTCTTGGCACATCCTAGCCCAAATCCTTGGCGTTGGAGCTCAGAGTACACAAACGAGCGGAGCATGCCACATGGCTGAAGAGAGCGGCTTTTCACCACCCGAAGGTTTTTATACCCCGGTCGGTCCGCGCCGAAAATTTTTCGTGTGGGTCACGGCTGCCGTGGCCGGCGTTATTGGCCTGAGTCTGGCAATCCCCTTGCTCGGGTTCGTTATCTCCCCGGGTCTCAAGCGCCGGACGAAACGCTGGGTGGACGTCGGGAATGCCAATGACCTGATCCCCCAAAAACCGAAGCAACTCGAGCATGTGATGACGATTCAGGACGGGTACATAGAGACGAAAGCCACGAAAGCGGTATGGGCCGTGAAGGTCCCCGACGGCCGGATTACGGTCTTCTCGCCGCTCTGTCCCCACCTGGGGTGCGGCTACCGGTGGGACGGCGGAGAGCGACGGTTCAAATGCCCGTGTCACGGCAGCGTATACGGTGTCACCGGCGAAGTTCTCGCAGGCCCGGCCCCCCGACCGTTGGACACTTTGCCGGCCAAAGTGGAGAACGGCCGATTGCTCGTGATCTATGAGGAATACAAGGCCGGCCTGCCCACCAAAGTGGAACGATGATCGATGGCTTCCCGACTCTATCAATGGCTCGATAGCCGATTAAAGCTCAAACGCCTTCAACGCACTCTGCTCGATGAGCCGATCCCCGGCGGCGCCAGCTGGATATACGTGTTCGGTTCGGCCACGCTGTTTCTCTTCCTGTTGCAGGCGCTCACCGGGATGTTTTTGGCAATTTATTATGCGCCCACCCCGGACCACGCCTACGACAGTATTCAATTCATCGAAAAAGAGGTGATGTTCGGGCGGTTCGTGCGAGCGCTCCACCATTGGGGCGCTTCCGCGATGGTCGTCGCGATTGGTTTACACATGCTGCAGACGTTTCTCTATGGAGCCTACAAACGGCCACGAGAAGTGATGTGGATGGTGGGAGTGGTGCTGCTTCTTATCACGCTGACATTCGCCTTCACCGGCTATCTCTTGCCATGGGATCAAAACGCGTATTGGGCGACGCAGATCGGGATCAACATGGTCGGCACCGTCCCGATGATCGGCGATTTCTTCGTCAAAGTTCTTCGTGGCGGTGAGTCGTTGGGCGCCTTGACGCTCTCCCGGTTCTTTGCGGTGCACGTGCTTTTCCTGCCTGCTTTGATCGGAGCCGGAATCCTGCTGCATCTGTTTATTCTCCGCCGGGTCGGGCCTGCCGGGCCGTGGAGCGAACAGCGAGCATCGTTGGGCACTGAGACCTTTTACCCGCGCCAGGTCTATATGGATGCCGTCGTCATATTCGGGATCTTCGTCATCCTGGTTGTCCTGGCGCTCACTATTCCTTTCCCCCTGGCCGACAAAGCCAATCCGTCCGACACGACCTTTGTTCCGGTCCCGGAATGGTATTTCCTGTTCTACTATCAGCTTCTGAAGTACGTGCATGGCCCGCTCGAACCGCTGGTGACATGGGTGCTGCCCGCTGTGTTTTTTCTGGGGCTGTTGCTCTGGCCCTTCATTGATCGCAGCCCCACACGGCACCCGGCGGCTCGGCCTGCCGCGCTCGCGCTGGGCGCGGCGTTCTTGGCCGTTGTATTTACCCTGCTGGGGATCTCATTGCGGGATCTGTATGCCGTGCGACGATCGGATCCCGCCGTAGCGCGCGGGCAGGCCCTCTACGCGCGCTTTGCGTGCGCGACCTGTCACCGGATCCATGGCGAGGGCGGAGCGATCTGTCCGGACCTCTCTTATGTAGGGGATACGCGCCCGGACCGAGCCTGGCATGTCCGGCATTTTCGCGACCCGCAGTCAGTTTCTCCGGGATCCATTATGCCGAAGTTTCCCTTAAATGATCAGGAGGTGAACGACCTCACGAGTTATGTGCTGACTTTGAAACGGGGCGAAGGCGGCGGACTGGTGGGCGTGGCGATGCCAGTAGTAGAAGGTCTGGATGGGCCTCGCGTCGCCCGAGACGTAACGGGCTCCAAGTCAAGGACCTGGAGCCCGAGTTCCGCAGGGCTCTAGCGCCGGAAGCTGACTTAGGCGCGGTTATCGCGGAAATAATCCGCGTACCTTTTGCGCGACAGTGAGTCCCAGGACTAAAAATACAGCGAAGATCGCCAGGCAAATGTAAAAGAGCACTTTGGCCACTTGGGCGGCGCCGGCCGCCGCGTCCGTAAAGCCAAAAAGTGCGGCGATCATCGAGATCACGAAAAAAATTGCGGCCCATTTCAACATCATGACCTCCTATGCGGCTGCAGCGACTTGCGATCGTTGATGGCTTTGATTTTTATGCTGAGCGATGACCGGATCAAGAATACAGCCACAATTCAAACAACGCCACTCATTGAGATGTGTCAGACCGTCGGTGACGCGTTCTGCAACCATGAGCCCTTGGCATTTACCACATTCCATCTCGTCGTCCTCCCGTTCGCGATGGAAGGACGCTATCAAATTCAACGACCGACCACTATAGACAAAAACACGACGATATCATTGAAAATGTCTAGCGGGGCTTTGACCGGTCTTAGGAATAGAGCTGGTTGACAGGCTTCGGCGGTGAAATTGGTAGCCAGAGGGTGAAGGCCCGGAACATTCTGATTGTCCCGGGCCCCCGCTTGAAATATGGTCGTGTCTTACTTAGAGCTTCCCGGACACCCGCGGTCGAAACCCGGAAATCCCTCGCACGCTTGAGGATCAATGCTGCTTGGTGCTTTGTCCGCGCGAGAGGTGCTTTCGATTTCTCTTTGACGCTGGCTCTGCTCACGGATCATTCGCTGCCCCTCGGTCTCGCCGCTGACGGTAGCAGAGGTCTCACCGGATTGCGACCCTGACCCCATCGAGCCAGCGTCCTGGCGCGACTGAGCAGGACGGCTGGAATCTGAAGGACGTTCATCCTGGCGCGACTGAGCGGGGCGGCTGGAATCTGAAGGGCTTCTGCCATGAGCCCCGGGGTCCACGGTTCCGGCTTCCGCTGTTGAAGACTGATCCTTACTGATGATCAGAGTGGCAGGAACATGTTTTTCATGGAGTTGGCAATACACCCGATGGCGCGTGGTGGACGGTTCGATGTTTTCCAAGGGAACCGAAATAGTCCTCTCCTCACCTGGTTTCAGGACCTCCTTGACCTTCATGCTATCGATGGCGAATCCATGGTCGGCGTTCAGACTATTGACCACCTTCAAGCGCAGAGGCTGTGTACCGCGGTCCTTCGCATTGATGGTGACTGTGTTGCTCGTGCTGTCAACGCGCCCCGGCCCGGTGGGTTTCCAGAGTTTTGCGCCCTGTTCCTCCACAGTCGTAAAGCGCGCATCTTCCGCCTGGGAGGACGTCTGTTCCATTTTGGAACTCGGTGTCGTTCCCGCAGAGTCCCGGACCCCGGGATTTTCAGCGCAACCAAGTGTGATATTGCCAGGCTGAAGAACAGACATCGGCCGGTATAGTCTAAAATTCCTCGTATATCGTTCATCGCTTGTCTCCTTGTCCTTTGGTCGTGTGTTTTGCTGTCTCGTGTCACTATTCGCATGGACAGCCAACGCCGCTATCATAGTCGGAGGGCACCTCCCAGTGACACTCTCCTTAAGTAGGGACACTATTTCAGCTGAGTGGTTGGAAGCGTGAAATAAAACGTCGCGCCTCCACCTAATTGGGACTCAACCCAGATGCGTCCGCCATGGCGTTCCACAATTTTTTTGCAGATTGCAAGCCCGACGCCTGTGCCCGGATACTCGTCCGGACTGTGCAAACGCTGAAAAATTACAAAGATGCGGTCGGCGTATTGCGGAGCGATGCCAATACCGTTGTCCCTCACCGAAAAAAGCAACTCCCGCTTATTATCCGGCGTTGACCTGGACACGCATGCAACGTGCACGATGGGAGGCTTTTCGCTGTGGTACTTCACTGCATTGGCGATCACATTTTGGAATAGTTGAGTCAGTTGCGTGCGATCCCCCGTGACGACCGGTAGTAGGTCATGGGTGACGATTGCCCCGCTCTCCTCGATAGCCGTTTTGACATTGATCAGTGCGGTCGTGAGCGCCGCCTGACAGTCCACCGCTTCGAATTGTGTGTCAGCTCTATCCACTCGGGAGTAGGCCAGCAGGTCATGAATCAATTGCTCCATCCGTTCGGCCCCATCGACGGCAAAGTCGATGAATTGCTGGGCGTCCGAATCAAGCCGGTCCCTATAGCGTTTTGAGAGCAATTTTGTGAAGCTCATGACCATCCTCAATGGCTCTTTCAAGTCGTGGGAGGCGACGTATGCGAATCGTTCCAGTTCTGCGTTGGACCGGGCCAACTCGCGGGTCCGTTCTTCGACTCTGCGCTCTAGATCCTCATTTAACATGCGAAGGTCTCGTTCGCGCTCCAATAATGCCGTCCGCGATACATTGAGCGATTGGGCCATCGAGGCGAACGCCTCGGCGAACGTGCGCACTTCCATAGGACCTTCCATTGGCACGGGGCTTGAAAAATCCCCCGCCTGCAGAGCGCGGGCGCGGGCGGTAAGGCGGACGAGAGGCCGTCCCAGAGATTGCGCAAAGGCGAAAGAGAGGACCATCGCAAACCCGGCGAAAACGGCAGACATCACGATGACCTGAGTGCGCAAAGCTTGTGCGGGCGCAAAGGCCTCGGATTGGTCGAGATGCGCCATAATGCACCCGCCGCCGATCTCCTCCACATGCCGAAACCATGCACCACGTCGACATCCCGATAGTCACGCTCGAGCGCTTCACCGTCATTGCCGGCGAGGCATGTTTTCAGTGGGGTCGTCATCGGATGACTTTGTCCGGGCCGACCCGACGCTTTCACAGGGGTGATAAAGACGCCGCGGGGGTCAGTGAGAAAAGTTTGCCCGGATTGGCCTTGCCCATATCGGTCACTGAAGATCGAGATGACCGCGGTGATGGGGAAGCGCAAGGCCACGGCCGCTTCGTAGTTTTCGGACTCGACGTCTATAGTATACGAGGCGCCCTTCTCATCGGCGATAAACGCGGCCAACTGATTTTCAGCCAATTGGGTGCCGGCGAAGATTGAGGCCTCATTGCCCACGGCCACTGGCTTCCCCGTGCGATGCTCCATGCGCGCCGCGATAGCCCCCTCCGTGAGTTTAAAATCCTCCAGGAGTCCCGCGAAGCAGGCGGCCTTTGCGGGGCCATCGTCCAGGCAGCTCAGCCGGGCAATCCTAAGAAAATTCTCGGCGCGCTCCACCTGTCGGCGGAGTAGCTGAAGCAAGGCTTGTTCGCGCGCGTTGGCGGCAACGCCCACCGCGTGGGTCGCTTCACCTTTGATAATATCGCGGGATGTGCGATACGCCACCCACTCGAGGGCCGTGGTCAATACCAGGGCGAATGCCACCAGGAAGAGGGTCAGTCGTGTTCGAAATGAAAGTGGCACCGCAGTCGTCCATCACTAAAAACTATAAATGAACGACTGCGTGGACGAAACCTTCTTTAGTAGGGTCGGGCGGCCTTACGGCGCTGCAGGCTTGGCTAATTCGCTTCTCTTGGGGATCTCCCGCAGGATGTCAGGTCGGATCTGAAACACGCCGGAGAGGGCCGACCCCTGGGCGAACGCAAGATTGTTTTCCACGCGGCCCACCATGAGCCGGCCCAATACCTTGCCCTGAGCATCGGAGGCAGTGAGTTCCGCCACCGGGAGCGCCAGCCCATATCCTTCAAATCCCCCGGCTTGTCCGTCACAATCCGTTCAGCCTGCAACTGGAAGGCACGGCTCAAGAGCATATTCACCTTTCCTGCGTCGGCTTTGGCGCGAGGGTCCCCGTCGATCAGCCATTCGGCTCCCTCATGCGTGAGAGAGTACTCCTCGCCTTCTTTTTTGATCACCAGGGTCTTGACCTGTTCGGCGTTGGACGCGAGCAATTGCTTATTTCGAAGTGCGAACAGATCTTTGGCTAGATCCTTTGCGGCCGCAGTGGGCACCAGATAGATCGGCTCCTCGGATGACGTCTCCGCATAGCCGCTCGTCATGTTCGTGGGACTCAAGAAGAGATTGATGGTCCGGTCAGCGCCAGGTGTGCCCGCCTCCGAAGAGTCTTCATGCACAGTAATCGCGACCAGCGGCGTCTTAAGTGCTGTTTTCGTCGCGCGCCGTTCTTGAGGATCGTCGACGAAGCCCTGGGCTTTAAGGTCCTCCAAGGCGAACAGCAGGCTTCGAACTTCCGGTTGGTCGGCGGGGGCTTGAACGGGGGCTTTGATGGTCCATACAGCCTTCTCTCCGCGGCCTTCTTTATAAAGCACAACAGTCTGCTCCGGATGCGTGATTTTCAACCGCGACACGCGAGAGCGATCGAATTCAAAGACCCGCTTCCGCCTAAAATCCTGCAGACTCTTTGTCAGTACCTCTCGCCCCGCGAGGGACGTGAGCAGAACTTTTTGTTCGCCTTCGCGCTTGGCATATAACGTGGATGATAATGGACCGGAGTCGCCGAACAGCACGGTCTGGTTTCCGGAGGGCAGGCGCACTGAGACGGACATGGCGGGCAGGGCGAGGCCATAATCCGACAGGTCCTTCCCGGTATCGTCGACAACGCGAGACACTTTGGCCAGAATCAATGTGCGTAAAAAGTCTTCGACGGCTTGACGGTCGGCGTCCATGGTCCTTGGCTGTGTGATGGTCCAGCTATCCGGCGGAGTGGCTGGATTACGGGTGAGCGCAATATCCCCCGCTGGGGAATGGATTGTCAGGCCCTGGACATCGCTCTCCTTAAACGACATGAGTTGCTGCGATTCCGTCTCGACTTGCGCCCGCTTGTTTTCCGCGGGCATCTCGATGAGCCAGACGAACAGTCCCAGTCCCAGAGCAAGCATGAAGAGGATAAGAATTGGGCGCGACATTGGTCAGTTGAGGGTGCGCAATGGATCGAGATTGTCACATGTGGCCGAACAAACCGTGGATGATCTGAGTGGGGTTAGAGCCTGCGCCGGTAGCGCCATACGACAATACCCATAATGAGACAAGCGGTCGGCAGGGCCAACACCTGCAAAGCCAAGAGCGCGGCGGCCTGCGAAGGCGTCACCAAAAACGTCGCAAACCCAGTGTCCTTCGGCGCAATCGTGATCAGGCCTTTTTCCTCGGCGAGCCATGCCACCACGTGGAGAATAAAGTCGTTGTTGCCGGGAGCGAGGTTTAGAAAAGCGTTGGAGGCCAGGTCGGAATCGCCAATAGCCACGATCGCCGGACGGCGGGCGTTATCGGACGGGTCTTTCCGTCCCGTCACCAAAGCAGCCAGGGTGAAGGGACCTTGGGTATCCTTCGTGGGATCAAAGTGGACTTCCCCTTTATCTTCGGGACTCGCCCAACTGCGCGCGCTGGATTTCGCCAGAGGGTGAAATTCCCAGTCGCTTTTTTTGCTGTCGTCCCATACGAGCGGACGAACGTCCGGAAACACGGTCAGCAGACCACGCAGGTCCTGGGTCATCTCGTGTGTCCCATAGTTACTCACGACCGGCATGGTCAAATCGCCGTTTAAGATCTTTTGCTCATCGAGGACAATGCGGGGATCTAAGTTGAGTCCCCATGTGGCCAGCAGGCTTTCGACACCGGCTTTTGATTGGGGGTCCACCATGGCAAGAAGCCGGCCCCCCTTTGTGACGTAATCCGAGATCATCGCCTGCTCCTGCGCGGTGACGGGCCGTCGCGGGCCTCCGAGAATCAGGAGACTCGTCTCGGGCGGCACGGTCTTGGACTCATACAGCGAGAGCGACTGTACGGAATACCCTTGCTGCTCGAGAGCCTTTTTGAGAAAGGCGTACCCGGCTTCCGAGGTATCGTCCAGTTGATGCTCGGCATGGCCTGCCAAGAAGTAGATTGATTTTTTATCGTCCCGCGCCACACGCGACAGAGCGTTGGTCAGTTCCTGCTCCGTCGGCGCCATGACGCGCGTCTCTTGTTTCCCGCTTTCCAGCACGGCCGTGTCGAGGCGCGTGATCCCATAGCGGCGCGCGAGGCCGGGCTTTTTATCAGGGTCGACGAATTCAACTGCCACCTTTTGACTTCGCGCCTGATAGTTTTCAAGAAGATCCTTATAGATTGCGTACTGGCCCTTCTCATTGGTGAACACCGTGATCTTGACGTCGCGAGGCAAATCACGAAGGGCGCGGGCCGTCTGCGGCGCCAGCGTGAATCGCTTGGTTTCCGAGAAATCCCACCGGATACTCATGACGTGCGGCGAGGAAATTCAGGATCCCGAGAATGACGCCCACAAGCAGGACCATGAGGACGCTGTTAAATCCCAGGCGGACCGGGCGCCGGGAGAATTGCCGGAACAGATCAAAGTGCGTGATCAGGAAAATAGTGAGTGATGCGACGGCGACGGCTTCGAGGACCGCGATCAGGACGGTTTGGTGAGGCGCTCGGACGTAGACCACAACGCCCGCGACCGCCAAAGTCGCCCCTAGTATGCCTAATGCAAGACTGAAACGACGAGACATCACCGCCATCGTTGCGATTCAAGGACGCGATGCGTCAGAAATAAGCTGAGTATGATGGCTGTGGCGAAATACACCAGGTCTTTGCTGTTTATGAGACCCTTTACCAGGTTGTCAAAATGGCCGATCGGCGAGAGGTATGACATGAGTTTCCCTAACGGCGAGTCGCCGAGTAATTGCCCTGCCCAATCAAACAGCCAAATAACCAGTAGCAGACCAAAGCTCACAACCACTGCAATGACCTGATTCTCGGTCAGCCCGGACGCCAAGAGGCCAACGCTCAAAAATACGCCTCCAAGGAGGAGAACACCCAGGTATGCCGTGGCGATCGGCGGCCATCGAAGCTCGACGATCGCGCCCAGAGCTACCGTTCCCAGAGCCGTCAATGCCAGCATGCCCGCGAAGACCAGGAATGCCGCGATAAACTTCCCGATGACGATGTCTGTAATCGTCAGCGGTGAAGTAAGCAGTAACTCCATCGTTTTAAGTTTCTTCTCCTCAGCCAGCAGCCGCATTGTCAGGATCGGCACCACCAGCAACATCACGACGGCCATGTTCGCAAAAGCCGGTCGTAACACGAGCTGGTTCAGATTCACGTCCGGAAGGTTCCCTTGCATTCGCAACATCTGAAGGCTCTGATTGCTGATGGCGAGGATCGGCAGAAAGAGCAGCAAGCCCAACAACAGCAGGAAGACACCCGCGACGACGTATGCGATCGGAGATACAAAATATGTCCTAAGCTCTTTGCGTACAACCGCTCCGACAGGGCTCACTGGTGGACCTCCTCAGGCGTGGCCTCACAAGGCTCTTCTTGAGTCAGCCGCAGGAACACATCTTCTAACGTAATTGTGACCAGCTTCAGTTCCAGCAGGCCCCACTGGCGCTCAACCACAAAGCGCGCCAGATCTTCACGTAGGTCCCGGCCTAGCTCGACTTCGATGAGAAAACGGTTCGCGCCATCGGGATGAGCCGAGAGGACGCCGGGCAGTGACAATAGCTGCTCCGGAACGTCGGACGGCGGCGCTTTCAGCGTTATGCTGACCTTTTCTGAGCGGCGTAGCCTCGCGGACAATCGCTCTTGGGAATCCTCCGCGACAATCCGCCCTTCGTGAATGATCACGACCCGATCGGCCACCGCGGTCGCCTCGGGCAGGATGTGTGTGCTCAGGATGATGGTGTGGGATCCGGCGAGTTCTCGGATCAATTCGCGAATCTCAATGATCTGCTTGGGATCCAGACCGGTCGTCGGTTCATCGAGGATCAGAACGGCCGGGTTATGGACCAGGGCTTGAGCCAGCCCCACGCGTTGTTTGAAGCCTCTGGAGAGATTAGCGATCAGTCGGCCGCGTACTTCACCGAGGGATAGTCGTTGCATCACCTGATCCAGCGCCGAGGGGATCTGTGCCACCGGAACCCCCTTGATGCGAGCGACGAAGATAAGATACTCGGTGACCGTCATTTCCGTATACAGCGGGGGGCTCTCCGGGAGATAGCCGATCACCCGCTTCACTTCCATCGGTTGATCAAAGCAGTCGTATCCTGCCACACGCGCCACTCCCGAGGTCGCCGGCAAGGAACCGGTGAGAATGCGCATGGTGGTGGTTTTCCCGGCGCCGTTGGGACCGAGAAATGCCAGCACTTCTCCCTTTTCGACGGAGAAGGTCACGTCGTCGATTGCGGTTTTAGGCCCGTAGCGTTTAGTGAGATGTTCGACGTGGATCATGGAGTCGACAATGCGGATGTTATCGGTTCCACGAGAGAGCCGTCAAGGAGGCAAGTGCTGAGCTAGCTCCAAAAATCTTATTGACAATTTGAGGGGTTCGGATATATTCACACAACCTTTTCGGGGTGATCTCGGTAGAAATACCCGAGTAGGAGGTTCGATAGACAAAAAATTGGCCACTCTCATCACCACTCTCACCAAAGGGGGTAACCGGATTGCACGCACTAGGTAGGCATCTGCTACTTGAACTCAATGGGTGCAACGCGAAACTCCTCAACGACCTGAAGAGAGTGGAAGAGATTTTGGTTGCGGGGGCGAAGCTGGCAAAGGCCACCATCATCGGCACCCATTTACATCACTTTAGCCCCTTTGGAATCAGCGGTGTCGTCGTGATTGCAGAGTCCCATCTGGCCATTCACACCTGGCCGGAGTATGGATACGCCGCCGTTGACATTTTCACCTGTGGTGAAACGCTGTGCCCAGAGATCGCCGCCCAGTACCTTGTGGAGCAATTTCAGTCTCGCCAGCCTTCCCTGATCGAGTTGAAACGCGGAATGATGCCGAGGTCCAAGGCGACTAAAGTGGCTAAAGACGAGAAGGGGATTTTCGCCTATGGCCGCCCCAAAGAACTCCAAGTGGTTTCTTGAAGTCTTAGGGCCGGACGAAGGACATCTCCACAGCGTCAAATCGGTCCTTTTCTCCAAGGACACCCCCTTCCAGCACATTGAAGTCATCGAGTTCGGTGACTACGGCCGGTCCCTTGTGCTGGATGGCAAAGTCCAGTCGACGGAGACCGACGAATTCATCTACCACGAGGCCCTGGTCCATCCTGCGTTGCTCACCCATCCGGACCCTGCCGCCGTGATGATCATCGGCGGAGGCGAAGGCGCGACTCTGCGCGAAGTGTTACGGCATCGATCTGTAAGGCGCGCGGTCATGGTGGATGTCGATCAGGAGGTCATCGACGTCTCCCGACGGCTCTTGCCGGCGTTTCACGCCGGGGCGTTTGATGATCCGAAGGCCGAGATCATCATCGAAGACGGGCGCCGCTGGCTTGAAACACATGATGAAGTTTTTGACGCCATCATCATCGACCTGTCGGATCCTATTGAGGAAGGTCCATGCTATCGCCTCTACACCCGCGAATTCTACCGTCTGGTCAGCAGTCGGCTGGCGGACGACGGCGTCATCGCCTTACAGGCCGGGACACGATCGCGGCCCATGACCTCCTCAACTTCGGATCGATCCACCGGACGTTGAAAACAACATTCCCGACCACCTGGCCCTACACGGCCGGGGTGCCATGTTTCGGCCTGCCATGGGGATTTCAAATCGCCTCTAAGGAGCAACTCACCGAGCCCTATACGGCTGCTGAATACGAACGTCGGATCGCGAGCCGTATTACCGGCGAGTTACGGTACCTTAGCGGGGCACTATGCGCGGCGCAGTTTGTCCTTCCTAAGCACCTTCTGGCGGGGATAGAAAGCCAGTCGCGTCTCATTGAGGACGACAGGCCGCTGTACATGTATCACTGAAAACCTGCACATCCCCGAACTGGTATAATTTCTCAGTCTTGCTGATCATTCAGGGAGCGAAGCATCTCCGGTGACCCTTCGCCTTACTCGGGGGAAAGACTAAGTAGCGATGCGAATCTTACTTGTCGAGGACGAGACGAAGGTAGCCTCTTTCATCCGCCGGGCACTGGAAGAGGAAAGCTATGCCGTGGATGTCCGCGCCGACGGAACAGAGGGACTGGACCTGGCCCGGGAGGCCAAGGACGGCCGCTACGATCTCATCATTCTCGATCTCATGTTACCGGGTCTCTCCGGCCTGGAGATACTCAGAGCGATCCGCAAAGAGCAGATCACGGCCCCGGTTCTAATCCTCACCGCGCGTTCGCAGGTCGATCAGAAGGTGAAGGGCCTGGATGCGGGCGCCGACGATTACCTGACAAAGCCGTTCGCCATTGAAGAACTGCTGGCGCGGGTGCGCGTCCTGCTCCGGCGTGGTTTCGGCGAGACGGTGGGCATCCTCCAAGTAGAGGACCTGATCCTCAATCCTGCTACCCGAGAGGTGACTCGAGGCGGGAAACGCATTGAGTTGACGAGCAAAGAGTATGCCCTCCTCGAATACCTCATGCGCAATGCCGGCAGGGTGTTGACAAGGCCGATGATCGCGGAGCACGTCTGGAACCTTGATTTCGATACCTTCACGAATGTGATCGATGTCTACGTGAACTACCTGCGAAACAAGATCGATCGAGGGCGGGATCACAAGCTGATCCACACGGTGCGAGGAACCGGGTACGTCCTGAAAGCCGAATGAATTCCCCAGGCCAAGCACAAAAGGCGGCCAGCGGACTATCCCTGAAAGTCAGGTTAACGTTGTGGTACGGGATTGCGCTCGGGGTCATCCTGGCCGTCTTCGCCGGCACCCTTTACATGGTGATAGCACGAAACTTAAAAGAGCAGGTGGACCGCTCTCTTGAGGAAACGGCGGGCGTCGCGGTGAAAGCGCTCGAGGAACGACGGGTCGGGCCGTTCTTCCAATTCGATAATCTCATGGATGAGTTTCCGGAACTCGCGGTGATCGACAAGTTTTTTCAGATTTTCAGCCCGGCGGGAATGATCACGATTCAATCTCCGAACGTGCGCCGGCTTTCCATTCCCCTGAGTCGAACGGCGCTCACGGCGGCCTTGGCGGGCCGGCCTGTGTTCGAATCCGCGCGCTTTGAAAAAGAACCCCCTGTGCGTCTCTTGTCTGTTCCCATCCAATACGGAGGCTCGCTGACCCACATCCTACAGATCGGCACGTCGTTGCGCCAGGTGGAAGCCATACGGCAGCGATTAATTCTCACGCTCTTGCTGACGGGGCCTCTGGCGCTCGCCATCGCGCTTGCGGGCGGGTGGTTTCTGGCAGGCAGGGCACTGCGGCCGGTAGAAGCCATCACGGAGGCCGCACGGCGCATCGCGGCCGGCGATTTGACCCAACGCCTGGTAGTCTCGCGGTCGACAGATGAGATCGGACGGCTCGCGATCACCTTCAACGAGATGATCGCGCGCCTCGAAACCTCCTTTCGCCAGGTTCAACAGTTCAGCGCCGACGCCTCTCATGAATTGCGGACGCCTTTGACGGTCATGAAGGGAGAAACCGAACTGGCACTGCGCCGCCCCCGATCGTCCGAGGAGTATCGGCTTAGTTTTAGAGAGCAATCTCGAGGAGATCGATCGGATGGCACGCATTGTTGAAGACCTCTTGTTCTTGTCGCGTGCTGACCTCGGCGAGGTCACCATGGAGCGTCAACCGGTCAGGCTTGATACGCTTGTCGAAGATATCCAACGACAGGCTGCCGTCCTTGGCCAAGAACACGGCATCGAAGTGCTCATCGAGAAGATTCAACCCGCCACAGTTTTGGGAGATGAACTTCGACTGCGGGAGCTGGTCCTGAACATCGTGGAAAATGCCGTGAGGTACTCGCGGGCTGGAGGGCAAGTGAAGATGGCGTTGACGCGCGAGGGGAGTGCCGTTCATCTCACTGTCAGCGATGAAGGCATCGGGATCTCACCGGAAGCGCAGGGACGTATCTTCGATAGGTTTTATCGCGCTGATGAGGCCCGTGCGCACTCTCCTAAAGGCACAGGCCTCGGACTCGCCATCTGCAAGTGGATTGCGGAAGCACATCAAGGACACATTGAGGTCGAGAGCGAGCCAGGCAAAGGCTCTCGATTTACAGTGGTTCTGCCTCTGCTCCAGCGAATCTTCAGGGATTCATAGTCCCGGAACAGATAGGCCAGGTTAGCCAGTTCTAATCTTGTCCTAATCCTCTTCTCATTCTAACTTGCTACCTTGTAGAGCGATCCAAACCATTCACTATAGTGACAGCTGCAATACAGTAATCAACAAGGAGGAGTGTATGAGGGCATTTTGGCATCATTATCTCGGGAAGATCGCGGCCCTGGTTGTTCTAGGCGGCGCTCTCTTCCTGGGCGGCGAATATGTCAGCTATAACCATCAACCGGCATCGGCCGCGTCAACCCCAATCACCGCACCGGCGACGGCAGCAGATACGAAAGCCCAAGTTCCCGGCTTTACCGGCGTGGCGAAAGCGGTGACACCCGCGGTTGTGAATATCACTTCAAAGGCTGTGAGAACCAAGGACTCTCGGGGACCCTCGAAGAGGATGCCGGAAGAGTTTTTTAATCCTTTTGGACCGCAAGGCCCGTTCGGACACAAGGGTCCTTTCGGACCGCAGGGACCTCAGGGGCCCATGGACCCTCGTGAGCATCGTGGCAGTGGCATGGGCTCGGGCGTGATTGTTTCTCCCGATGGCTACATCCTCACAAACAACCATGTGGTTGATGGAGGCGGTGAGCTGACCGTGACGCTTCCTGACAAGCGCGAGTTCAAGGGCAAGGTCGTCGGCACCGATCCGAAAACGGATTTAGCGGTGGTCAAGATTGAAGGCAGCAATCTGCCGCATACCGGTTGGGGGGATTCTTCAAAGCTTCAGGTCGGAGAATACGTTCTGGCCGTCGGCAATCCCTTTGGGCTGAATTCCACGGTCACGCTGGGCATCGTCAGCGCGTTGGGCCGTGGGCGGATGGGCATCACTCAGTATGAAGACTTCATCCAGACGGATGCCGCCATCAATCCGGGCAATTCAGGCGGCGCGTTGGTCAATACGAACGGAGAACTAATCGGCATCAACACAGCGATTATCTCCCAGAGCGGCGGATATCAGGGAGTCGGGTTTGCGGTGCCCGCGAGCATGGCAAAGCCGGTGTTTGACAGCCTGATGAAGAGCGGGAAGGTGGTGCGTGGATTTTTGGGGATCGGAATTCAGGACCTCAATCAGGATCTGGCCAAGTCCTTCGGTCTGAAAGAGGCGAAAGGCGCGCTGGTCAGCAATGTGGCCGAAGAGAGCCCGGCTGAGAAGGCGGGAATCAAGCAAGGTGACGTGATTGTCGGATACCAACAGGCACCGATTGACGATGCCGCTGCGTTGCAGCGAGCGGTTACAGGGACCCCGATCGGGGCGAAAGCCGTGGTGAAGGTCATACGGAACGGGCACGAGCAGGAACTCACCGCGACTGTCGGTGAGCAGACTGAGCCAAAACAGGTGGCACGTACCGAGAGCGGTGGTGAGAGCGCCTTAGCCGGTGTTGAAGTGCAGAGCCTGAATCAGCAAATGGCGCGCGAGTTGGGGGTGCAAGGTAGCGCCCAAGGCGTTGTGATCGTCAACGTCGAACCCGACAGTCAGGCCGACCGCGCGGGGCTGGCGCAAGGCGACGTGATCAAAGAGGTTAATCGCCATCCGGTCAAGACCGTGAAGGATTACGAACAGATCGTGTCGGCATTGAAGAAGGATCAGAATGCCTTGTTGCTGATCAACCGACGGGGATCGTCCTTGTTCATCACCGTGACTGCGTAATAGCAGATAAGACTGCAGGGCAAATGCACTGGCATGGAAACGGGGGCTCTACGCCCCCGTTTCTTTTCACTGAATATACCTTCAGCGCAACCCCAACAGTTCGTCAAGCTCACTCGGCGAGACCTGATGTCAGGCGAAGATTCACGATAAAAGAGAAGACGACGTCAGCGAAAGACGTCCAGAACGACCCTCAGGCCGATCTGGAAAGAGTACTCCCAATGGGCGTGAGGATCGCCCCTGTGATCGGCATTTACTCCTAGAAAGTCATATCCATCTGCACAGTGGGACTTTTATACCAGCGAAATCCCGTTTGATACGCCGGAAATTCCTCTGAGAAGTCGAAGGGATCGCCGTTAAAGGTTTCGGCCAGGAAGCGGACTTGGCGGACGAACGTGCCGACTTCAAAGCCCGCCGCCCAATAGGGCTTACTTGTGTGCCGCCCAAGGCCCGCATCGTAGCGGCCTTTTGTGCCTGCGTTAAGGTAGATCGCAAGCCGGTAGTCAAAGGGATCGGGGCTGTCCGCTGGTCTGAAATAAAAACCAGCTCACGTGGCCCATCGCGTATGTATTCCAGAGCTGGCGGTTGCCGCTGATTGGAATCAAAAGACCTGCGGCTGTGGAGACCGATGGAATGGCGCCGAAGGATTGAAACAAGAGGACCTTCGGCTGGAACACGAGGTCATGCGGCGTGAACCGTCGCTCGCGATATTCAGCGCCTAATTCGCCGGTCGTCAGCTCTAATCGGTTGGTGAGACCCCAGCTCTGCAAAGAGTGAAGGCCATACGCAGGCTTTTGCCCCTCGCTGGTGCTCAACTCCGCAAATGTCTCAACGGCCACCGTACCCTTGTCGGTCACTCGGGCATCGTCGGTGATAAATGGGCGTACGGCGTCTGCGACATCGGGATGGAGGACTGTTGCAACGAAAATGACCAGACTGATGGAGAAAAGACGAAGGCAGAGAATTGACTGCAATTATCGTCAGCCGGCGATCCGGCCGACGAGGTCATACGCGTGGGCCTCGATGATCTCGGCTTTCACAAAGTCTCCCGGGCTGGCGTTGCCCTCGTTCAGGTACACGACCCCGTCGATATCCGGAGCTTGTCCCTGGTGGCGTCCTTCCAGGAGCAGATCGGTCTCTTCGGAGGGTCCGTCCACGAGAACTTCGATGATAGTTCCGATCCGATTCCGATTCTTGCGAAGTGAAATCCCTTCCTGAAGTGTCAGCAGCTCGTCCCGTCGCTCCTCCATGACTTCGCGGGAAATTTTCCCCGGCAGCGCAGCGGCGGCAGTGCCTTCTTCATCTGAGTAGCCGAACACGCCCACGCGATCGAACTCCATTTCTGTAAGATAACGCTTGAGCTCGCGAAACGCGGCCTTGGTCTCTCCCGGAAACCCGACGATGAATCCGGTCCGAAATGTCAGTCCAGGCACGCGATGCCGAAACCGGTTCACGATTTCCGTGATGGAGCTTCTTCGTCCCCAAACGGTGCATCCGTTTGAGCACGACGTCGTTAATGTGCTGTAAGGGCATGTCAACGTACTTGGCGAGCTTCGGCTCGTTCGCATACAGTTCGATCAAATCCTCCGACACCTCCTGCGGATAGAGATAGAAAGGCCGGATCCACCGAAGCCCCTGTATTTTGACGGCTTCACGGAGCATGGTGGCGAGGCCGTGGCGTATTCCCAGGTCAACGCCGTAATTGATCGTATCCTGTGAGATCAGGTTGATTTCTGTGACCCCTTCGCCGGCTAACTTTTGAATTTCCTGGAGGATAGACTCAGTGGACCGGCTCCGTTGCTTTCCTCGCATCAGCGGTATCGCGCAAAACGTGCAGTTTCTGTTACATCCCTCCGCGATCTTCACAAAAGCGGAGTGCGGCTTGCCCAGGCGCATCCGGGGAGTGAACTCGTCATAAAGATAGGGAGGAGGCGTCATCCACACCCGCTGCTTCTTTCGACCGGGCGTAAGGAGCGTGCGGCAAATCTCGGCGATCCGGCCGACTTCTCCCGTCCCCACCACGCCGTCCAACTCCGGCAGGCTCTTCAATAACGTATTCTGATATCGTTGAGAGAGGCAGCCCGCGGCGATGAGTACTTTACATGCCCCCCTTTTCTTGAGCTGCCCAAAGTCAATGATGGTATCGATAGATTCCTGCTTTGCCTCCTCGATAAATCCGCAGGTATTGATGATGACGACTTCCGCTTCCCGCGGGTCCGAAGTGAAGGCAAATCCATTATTGGCGAGCGATCCGAGCATGACCTCGGTGTCGACCTGGTTCTTCGAACAACCTAGGTTGACGAAGCCAATCGTTGTTTTGGGCATGATTTTGGAGGCCTCAACAGAGGGGGTTTTCAATGTTAACAATGTCATGCGAGCAGTGTAGGGGACGGCCAGAATCGTGTCAACAACCTTCTTGACAGCACGCGACGGAATGCGATAAGGTACCAGCACCTACTGATCTAACTAGAGCCTGTTCCTCAGGCGCAACCCTAACTTTTCAACGTTCTTAAATCAATGCTCAAAGCGCCTGAGACAATCAGGGGAAAGCATCGTATGGCAGCAAAAAACACAGTGCGGAGACTAAAGCCCAGAGGCGGCTGGATGTCCCTCGCCTTTATCATCACCTTGTCTACCTCCATGGCTCTTTCCGGCTGCTCACTCGTTCCCAAGGGATACGGGGACTATGATGCGGGCTTAAAGGAACGCGGGGCAGCCTCTTGGTACGGCGAGGACTTTCATGGGCGCCTGACAGCGAGCGGTAAGGCCTTCGACCAGCATAAGTTGACCGCGGCGCACCGTGTACTGCCATTAGGGTCCCGGGTACGGGTGATGAATGCATTGAACGGCCGTCAAGTCGAGGTTCTGATCAACGATCGGGGGCCCTATATCGACGGCCGGATCATCGACCTGTCGCATGCGGCGGCCGCAGAGCTTGACATGATAGATTTGGGCACGTCTCCGGTGACCGTCGAGGTCATCACGGATGGACTGTCGCGCTCCGGGGGGCGTTTCGTAGCGGCTCCAACTCCCTTTAACAATGAAAGATCAGCACCGTTTGCAAGTCTAGGGGCAGCAGGGGCTCTTTCTTCCCAATGGGATTGGCGGTACGGAGATGTCTGGATCGGCTCCGGCGAAGCGCGACAGAATCATATGGTGTGGCCTCACGCGCGAGATCTTCGGGATGAGCGCAGGTTCCGCCTGCTCTCTCAATTCTCTGAGGATTCCCCCCATCCCGCCGAACCCCCGGCCGATGAGGAAGCCCCGTTACCGGATGCCCAGAACTTTCCTGTTGCCGTTTGACAGCTCCTCGCAAGACCCGATACACTTCCTCGATTGTTCCCTCATGTAGTTTGTGTGGTAGGTAAAGCGGTGTGCTGGTCCTCAGACACTGCTGGATTGCAGATCGAAGGAGCATCATGGGGCAAAAAAAGTCGACCGCAGAATCAGATATTGCGCGCTTGAAGACAAAGGTCATGGAACGGCGCAAGTCCTCCGAGAAAACCGATAACGATCCCGCGCTGCGGTCTCTGCATAAGAATCTAAAGCGTGCGCAGCGAAAGCAGCGCGCGCTTGCCTTGCGAAAGGCGCAAGGCAGCCGCAAAAAAACCGAAGCTAAGCCGGCCACCGCAAGTTGAAAATTAAGAGGCATAAATATGGGCAACTCACCCACGAGCGCCAAGGATAAGCAGTCGCAGGACGACGCCGCCAACCCCGAGGCTCCGTTACACCCAGCCCGCCCTGAGTCTGCCGAGACAGACTCCTTAACCCCCGGGACAGCCTCTGTTCCCGGGGCACCCGCCCAACCATCAGCTCGCCAGGACGAGCTGTTGCCCAGTTCACCCACGCCGCCCGCACCTCCTCAAGATGAACTCGCGACCCCTGGACAAGAAGACACGGCTATCGCAGATGCTCCTGAAACAAAGCCTGCGCCCGTCGCGGAGCCGAAGGTCAAAGATGAAGTCGAGATCCAGATTGATCTCTTAAAGGACAAGGATTGGTTTCGACGCAAAGACGCCGCCATCACACTTGGCGAAATGGGCGACGAACGCGCCATTGCGCCGCTTCTCACTGCCTTTCGCGACTCCGAGTGGAACGTGCGCGAAGCTGCACAGGATGCGTTGGCGCAGATTGGTCCGCCGGCTGTGGAGCCGCTGATTAAGGCGCTACGCGAGTACCAGATCAGGACCTTTGTGATTCAAGTGCTGGGCAAGATCAAGGATGAGCGGGTGCTCGATCCATTGATGGTCCAGCTGCGAAATGAAGAGTTCAAGGATGTGGCTACGAAGGCCCTTGTCGAGGTCGGGTTGCCGGCAGTAGAGCGATTGATGGCCGTGCTTAATGACAAAGACAAGAATGTTCGCAAGCACGCCGTCATCGCCCTCGGCGAAATCGGGGTGTCGGAAGCGATCGAGCCATTGATCGATGCCACCCGGGATGAGGACTGGATGTCCGTCTCCAGGCTATCGCCGCCTTGGACCTGATCGGTGACGACCGCGGAAAGCCGGCGATCAAGGCCCTGATGAAGGATCCCGATTTCGCCGTGCAGATGCGGGCTGAGCGAATCATCTGGGACTGGAAGAAAAAACGCTCACCTGTCGAGTCCGAAGAAGAACGAGCCGGTACCGCCTAAACTCACGACACCGTAGATCATAGTTGTTGGCGAGCATCCACGACTCGTTTGACCAAATCTTCGTGTATCATCCTGCTCCGTGGATCGAGCGCGATTGGGCGCGGATCACCGGCCTTCCTCTTCAAGACGTGACATTTCAGGCAGCCGATAGGACCCAGCTGTTCGGATGGTTTGTGCCGTCCGCCGCCCAGGCGCCGGTGCTTCTTTGGTGCCACGGAAATGCAGGCAACATCATCCATCGGTTGGATAATCTCGCCGAGCTCCACAATATCGGCCTGGCAGTGTTTTTGTTTGACTACCGGGGTTACGGCCGAAGTCGCGGCCGTCCTTCAGAGAAGGGATCTGTACCAGGACGCCTTGGCGGCCTACGCGCATCTGGTCGATGCAAGGGGGATTGACCCCGGACAGATCGTGCTGTTCGGCCGGTCGCTCGGAGCTGCGGTGGCGGGGATCTGGCAAGCCGGCGACGGGCCGCCGGTCTCATCCTCGAATCCGCGTTTCCCTCCATTGCGGCACCTGGCCAAGGATACATGTCTGGGGTCTGCCCGTCCATTGGCTATTGGTCGCGCGATTTAATCTCGCAGAACGCTTGTCCGCGGATTCGCATGCCTGTCCTGATCATTCATGGAGACCGCGACCAGATTGTCCCGTTCCAGTTCGGGGAGCAGGTGTTTGCGGCGGCCCTCCCTCCGAAAGAGTTCTACCGCGTGGATGGCGCCGACCACAATAATCTGTACAGTATAGGAGGTAAGGCATATTTCCGCCGACTCCGTCAATTTGTCCAACAGACAACGCGGTAGGTGGCGGCATCCCACGCCCCCACTTCGTATATTGCATTGCCTACGCCATTGGTATTGTGGTAATGGTGGTTTCGGGACATGCTCCCTAAGCGGACCTGCGCGGCGTGCGTAAGGTCAAGTCTTAGGCGGTGAATTTTTTCTCAACAGGAGGGGAACTATGAAGAAAGCGTTGGTTCTTTTGCAGGCGGCGATTGCGTTGGCCTGTTTTCAGGCGGTCCGGCTTTGGCCGCGTGGAGTAATGATCCTGGATGTGGGCTCGGCAAAATGGTGTGGGACGGCTCGGCCGGACAGAAGCACATTATCCAGCAGGTTCTAGGGTCCACGACCAACGGCACCTTCGGTAGCCCAGACCTTTGGCATCAGCTTCGGAACATCCGGGTTGCACCAATGACGGAGTCATCGTTCAAAATGAGCAGGTGAATGTATTTGCCCAGGCGAACTTCGACAGCCTGGCGCAAGAGATGGCCCAGGGCCGTGGCGAGCATCTGGCGTCCCTGGCGACGTTGCTAGGTGTGCCCGCGGAACAACAGCCAGCCTTCTTTGCGATGACTCAAGAGAAATACACGACGTTAATCCGCTCCGGGGAGGCGACCCCAGTAGCGATGCTCGTCGCATTGCATAACGCAATGGATGTCCATCCGACCCTCGCGAAACTAAGCGCCAGCAACTAACCTGCGCAGAAGGGGGACCTGCCCCTAAACGGGTCCCCCTCTTACCTCCCATGCCTACCGCCGTGAGCGCGGCTCTGCTGCCCGATTTGCCTTTGCTCATTCCTGCCCGCCGTATTTGACAGATTCAAACGCAGGTACGTATATTTGCTTTTTGGCAAGCTCCCGGCTTTTTCCCGCTAGGGTTTTTTGAACAAAGATTGCGAAGATCGATCGGGTTCCTTCTAGCCTTCCTTGTTGTTGCCGGAACGGTTCACGCGACAGAGCCACCTGATCAACCCTATCTCGATGATCTCCTTCGGCGATCGGCTGAACTACGACTTTGGGAACAACGCCCGTGGCATCTCTTACTGCATTATCGAAAAAACCTGTGGGGCGGATATACGAGCGAAGCCGATGGCCCCGCCTTTTTCCTGGCGCCGAACGGGAAAACTGATCCCCGAGCGGAGCTGGAAGCGACCCTGCGAACGTTCTTCACTGATAAGCTCGTTGGTCGTACCGCTCAGCCCGCCCAGTGTGCCTTTGTGGCGCGCCATCACTGGCTAAAGACCGTTCTTGCCATTGATGACCGCCGGTTGCCGCCGAAAACCTGCGACCGCTTTCTCGTCTGGTTGCGCGCGCTCAATCCACAATCCGTCACACTCATTTTCCCCTCCGCCTATATGAATAGTCCCTCCTCGATGTTTGGCCACACACTGCTTCGCATCGACCAAAAAGGCCAGACAGAGCAGACCCGAATCCTCGCGTATACGATTAATTATGCGGCGGATGTCACAACTGATAACGGCGCCATGTACGCGTATATGGGAATGACCGGTGGTTTCAAAGGGTATTTTTCGACGATGCCCTATTACATGAAAGTGCAGGAGTATCGAGATATCGAGAGCCGGGATATTTGGGAATATCGGCTGAACCTCAGTGAGCAGCAGGTCCTGAATATGTTGATGCATGCCTGGGAGCTGGGTAACACCTATTTTGATTATTTCTACTTCAAGGAGAACTGTGCCTATCACATCCTGTCATTATTGGAAGTGGCCGACCCGACTCTTCATTTGACGGACGAGTTTATCGTCTGGACCATTCCCGCAGCAACGCTGCGATTGGTCGCGAGTCAGCCGGGTTTGATCGCGGACGTCGTGTTTCGGCCCTCACTCACCACGCAAATTGAAGGGAGAAATGCGACGCTCTCCGAACAAGAACGGTCCTGGTTGGCGCGGCTCGTGAAGAATCCAGAGCTTGCCCAGCAACAGGAATTTCGACGTTTGCCGGCTGACCGTCAGGCATTTGTGCTCGATGTGGTGTCCCACTATTTGCGCTATCTGAGTATCGCAGAGGAACGGAATGCCGCCACGTATAAGGAGAAAAACCAGGCGGTGCTCATCGCCCGCAGCGCCGTGAAGGTCCAGTCTGCGCCGGTCATCATCGCACCGGTGAGCGCGCCCCCCGATACAGGCCACCTGACCCGTCGAGCGGGGATTGCATTCGGGTGGCGACAGGACGAGTTTTTTGAAGAGGTGAACCTGCGGCCGGCCTATCACGATCTCCTGGATTCGGACACGGGGTTTGCGCATGACGCGCAGATCGAGTTCATGGCAATCAAGCTTCGGCACTATGAAAAACACAATCAGTTCAGGCTGGAACGTCTGGATGTGTTGGACATCATCTCGCTCTCTCCGATGGATGCATTATTTAAACGGCCATCTTGGAAAGTCAGCGTCGGATTTGAAACCGTCCGGGTCCAGGATTGCCGGTATTGCGGCAATTTTCATTTTAATGTCGGCCCTGGGGCAGCCATGGAGACACGCTGGCTGCGTCGAGAAGTCTATTTCGTGTTTGCCGAGCTGGATGCAAACTACAGCCATGCATTCGAGGAAAACCACCGGGTCGGGGGAGGCGTGACCGGAGGAATGTTGCTGGAGGTCACGGAGCGGTGGAAGATGTTGCTCTCGGCCAGCTATCTACGGTATCCGCTTGGAGAACATTCAGATAATACGAAGTACTCATTCCAGCAGCGTTACACGCTTTCGAAGGACTGGGCGGTTCGCCTGGAAGTTAATCATTTGGAACGCCGCGACAACGAAGTGCTGCTGACAGTCCACGCATATTTTTGAAGCTGCAAGGGGTAAAGAAATCTGTCCTGGCAGATTTCAGGGTGGGCCGGGTGTAATGGGTGAAAGAAATCTGTCCGGGCACACCTTGCCTGTCAATGGTGTAAGGGGTAGAAATTGTATTTCAGGGTGGGCTGGGTGTAATGGTGCGCTTGGGGTGGTGGGATATTACGGGGCTATCTGTTCAAGAGCGCATCCACTTCCCGAATCGCCTCGTTGAGTTTTGTCATCATCCCGGGTTTTAAGGCCTGGGCATCCGACGCCAGATCCGACACCTTCCTCGTCAATGCATCGAGTCTGGGTTTGATGTCGTCCTGCACTGAGGCCTTTGCCTGCGTCAGTGCCTTTACGCAGTCCTGCAGGCCGTTCACCGCCTTGCCGTAGTTCTTGTCCAAGATATCGGATTTGGCCTGAACCAGGTGCTCCTTTGCGTTCAGGAGACCGGTTCGTACAGACGTCGTGCGCTCCAGTGCGGTCGCCCTCGTCATCACTTCGGTGCTGAGATCCTTCGCGTGTTTCAGAAGCACGTCCGGGCCTTCTCGCCCGACTTGATAGCCGATTGCGAACGCCACGCCCACCACGAAGAGTAAACCGAAAAATTTGAGCATGCGACCTCCGCCAAACCACGCCTAATGGACGGGAAATTATTCTATCGCCATTGCGCCGAGATGGCCCGCGGCAAAAGCCCTCACGGTCGGGTCCCTGTCGAGAAGCGCGCGCCGTAGATAAGGCATGGCTGTTTTCGCGCGCGTCTTGCCGAGCACTTGAACGGCCGCGACACGAACCCGCGGTGCCGGATCTTCCAGAGATTCAACAGCCAAGGCCGGCGCCCGGGCCGGTGTGACGCGCGCCATGGATACCAGCACGGCACTGCGCACTCCGTACTGTGGATCTTTGGCCAGTTCGCGAAAGATGAGCGCCGCGGGTCCCTCACCCAAGCGCACGAGCGCCTCGGCGGCGGCAAGCCGGACCAACGCGTCCGAATCTTTCACCGCTTCCCATAGCAGAGGAACGGCTTGTTTCGCCTGAAGCCGGCTGAGGCTGCCGGCCGCGAAGTTTCTGACATAAGGGTCCTCGTCGCTGAGCGCCTCCAACAACTGAGGAATCGCCGTTTTTGACCCCATGTCGCCAAGTGCGCCGGCTGCGAACGAGCGGACGGACGGATCGGGATCGTGTAACCCCATGGTCAAGGCGGTTAGCGCGGAAAGTGCTTTCAGGCGACCCAAAATGCCCAGCGCCGCTCCACGCACGGCGGGACTATCATCTCGAGTGGCGCTGAGTAACGGTTGCAGAGGCTCCGACTGATTAAGGTGGATGAGCGCTTCACGCGCCACGAGTTGGGCCAGCTGGTCTTGATCGCGTAGTCCTTTGCGAACAACCGGGACAACCGCCGGCGACTTTGAAAGGCCGAGGGTGGCGAGCGCCGCAAGCCGCACCGAACCATCAGGATCCTCTACGGCCTCACGCACCGTGGGATGACGGGCGGCTAATCCCAGGCGCCCCGCCGTCTGGATGGCCAGGGACCGCACGCGGGGGGAAGTATCCTTCAGCGCTTTGCTCAGCGCCGGCTCAATTCCACGAGGACCAAGTTCGGCAAGAGCGGTGACTGCGGCGCCACGAACCTGCTCCTGATCGTGGGAGAGTAGCGACGACAACACGCCAATAGCAATCCGGCGAAGAGTCTCAGGCCGCTGAGCGTTCGTGAGCTTGACGGCGTGATCATAATCAGCGAGGGCGTCCTCGGGGCGACCCAGGTGTGCTTGTATGACCGCCCGCATCTCGTAGTCGGGTGGTCGGCGTTCACCCGTGCCCGCCAGTGTCTCGTCGAGGATCTTGAGAGCCCTGGCATAGTCGCCGCGTTCGAACGCTGCCTTGGTTTCCTTAAGATCATGCCCAGCGGCCATCAGGAAGAGGGAAAAAGAGTCTGTCCGGGGCACCCCTTGCTCTTCACTTGCAAGGGGTCGAAAGGACTCTAGGGCGGGCGGGTGCAAGGGGGAAAAAGAGTCTGTCCGGGGCACCCCTTGCTCTTCACTTGCAAGGGGTCGAAAGGACTCTAGGGCGGGCGGGTGCAATGGGATGAGAACAACCAAGAAAAGCGCTAAATTCAGTCGCATTTGGCCTCTATCTTAACAGGAAGACCCCCGCGCAGCGAGGCGGGTTGCCTCTTCTCGAGTCCCCGGAAGGGGAATCGAGACGAGGGGAGTAAAATGCGAGGGTCCGATGCTAAAATGTCAAAATGATTCCCATCCGCGACGAGAATCCTACCACGCGGACACCCTTTGTCACTGTCGGCCTGATCATTCTAAACTGCCTGATATTTTTTTATCAGGTCTTGCTTGGCCCAGGAGGAGAACATTTCGTCCTCTCGCTGGCGGCGATTCCAGCTGAGTTGTTCCATTTCCAAGAAAGACCGCCGGACGCGGCGGTTCCTGCCTGGTTGACCGTGTTTAGTTCCATGTTTCTGCACGGGGGCATCCTGCATCTAGGGGGCAACATGTTGTATCTTTGGGTTTTCGGAAACAATATAGAGGATGTGCTGGGGCACGGCCGTTTTGCCCTGTTCTTTCTGGTGACCGGCGCGTTGGCGGCCTTGTCCCACGCGTTAACGGCGGCTGACTCGCCCATTCCAATGATCGGAGCCAGTGGCGCGATCTCGGGTGTTCTTGGAGCCTATGTTTTGCTGTTTCCGTCAGTGCGTGTTCAAGTGCTAATTCCAATCGGCATCTTCCCCTACATGGTGCACGTCCCGGCCGTCATCGTCCTAGGTTTCTGGATCGCGATGCAAGCATTGAATGCCATCTTCAACACCGGCGGCCTGGAGGGCGGGGTTGCGTGGTCTGCCCATGTCGGTGGATTCCTCGCCGGCCTGCTCTTGATAAATTTGTTTGCCCCCCGGAGCCTGGTTGGCAGCAGGTGATAAGATGAAGATAGGGCATCTGGTATGATTATGTTAGGGTAATCCTGTGATGAAAGGGTAATATATGCGTACAACACAGCTACTGGTGGTTATCGGGACATTACTGTCGAGCACCGTGGCAGCCGCCGGCGATCTATCGGGCAAGCTGACGGTGCAGGTGAACGGGCGCGAGCAAGGTATTTTTGAAAAGGCGGCGGTCAAGTTTGAAAAGCAAAATCCGAAGATACGCACCCGGGTCGTGGAGCCTGAGGGGAGTGATGCTCTGGCCGCTGTAAGAGATGGCACAGTGGACCTCGCCGTGGTCGGCAACGATCTTCCTCCCGAAGAGAAGGCTCTCATGTCGGCTGTGGTCGGGTGGGAAGGCATCGCTGTAATGGTGAACGCATCGAACCGGGTGTCGGAAGTGAAGCTCAGTGAGCTCGCCGACATTTTTAGCGGTAAGGTCAAGACGTGGGACGAGCTGGGGGGGCTCGACTCCCGAATCAGCGTGATTGAACGTGAGGAAGGCAAGGGGGTGCGTCCCTATTTTGAGCAACTGCTGAACCTGAACGGTAATCACGTAAAGGGAAAGGGAGTCGTTGAGCCCGATAAGGAGGCAGTCAAGGCCGTCGCGGGAAGCCTCAATGGCATCAGTTATCTGGATCTCAACGTGGGCGTCAATAATGTGAGTGTCGGGGTCCCGATTCGCTTGCTTGCCATTAATAGACTGGAACCGGAGCCGGCTAACGTCTCTTCAGGCGCCTACCCGTTGCGTCGTCCTATTTTATTGGTCACCAAGAATCCTCCATCCCCGGTTGCGAAAGCCTTTATCGATTTCATGCTCGGTAAAGACGGTCAGAAAACCGTGCAGGAAGAGGAGTTTGTCCCAATGTTGGTCACGAAGTAATCATCGTCGGGCTCGAAGGAGTCTTCTCGTGGAAGAGCCGTTAGACCCAAGAAAAAGAACAGAACCAACAGCTCGGCAGCGGTTGGGCGATGTGCTAGTTCGGCGCGGACTCATTACGGCTCAAGCGCTCGAAGATGCGCTTAAGGCCCAGCGAGGCTCAGGCAAACGCTTGGGAGAAATGCTGGTGGAGCGTGGGGCGCTTACCGAAGTGCAGCTCACCCCGGTGCTCGCCCAGCATCTTAAATTGCAATATATCGACGTCGTGAATTTGGTCTTAGGGACTAATGAACTGACGCTACTTTCCGAAGCGCTTGCGCGCAAGTATACCGTTCTACCGTTACGCCAAAACCAAGACCGGCTCGAAGTCGTCATGGCAGATCCATTGGATTTTGAAGCGATTCGGGACCTCTCGTTTGCCAGGGGTTGCAAAATTACGCCGTCGATTGGATGCCGCTCGCACATCACGGACGCGATCGACCGCTTCTATGCACGACATCTGGAGGGCGCCGGGGCTCTCATGGCGGCCGGCGTCGGTGAGTCGCCCGAGCAGGTCTTTGCATTCCGCTCCTCAGAGCCCAGCGCGCTCGATGCCGATTCGGAGGAAGCGCCCGTCATACAGTTGTTGAATCTCATCCTGCGTAAGGCTATTCAGCTCGGCGCAAGCGACATCCATGTCGAACCAGGCTCTCCCGGAGGCATTGTCCGGTTCCGGCTGGACGGATTGCTCCAGGATCAACTCAAGGTGCCGCCCCGGTTGCATCCGGCCCTGGTCTCACGGCTGAAAATCCTCGGCAAGATGGATATCGCCGAACGCCGCTTGCCGCAAGACGGATCGGTCCGGGTGAAAGTGGATGGGCGGGACGCGGATCTTCGACTATCGACGATGCCGCTCCGATCGGGTGAGAAAGCGGTCATCCGTATTTTGGATACTTCCAGTGGGGGCTACGAGCTCGACGCCATTGGGTTTTTGCCGGATGACCTCCATAGGATGAATGACCTTATCACCCGGCATAAGGGCATGATTGTGGTGACGGGGCCAACCGGCAGTGGGAAGACGACGACCTTGTACGCCATTCTGAATCGGATCAAGTCGCCGGCGATCAATATCGTCACCGTGGAGGATCCGATCGAATATCACTACCCGGGGCTGAACCAGATGCAGGTCAATCCCGACATTGAGCTGACGTTCGCGAAGGGCCTCCGTTCCATTCTACGCCAGGACCCGGACGTGGTGCTTGTTGGCGAGATCCGCGATGCCGAGACGGCCGAAATTGCCTGCCGCGCGGCGCTGACCGGTCACCTGGTTTTTACGACCCTGCATACGAATGACGCGCCCACGACCATCACGCGTCTGCTCGATATCGGTATCCCCCGCTATTTGCTCGCCTCTGTGCTGGCGGGAATCATCGCTCAGCGTCTCGTACGACGAATATGTCCGGACTGTAAAGCTCCCGCCGAGCCCAAGCCGCACGTTGTCTCGGCACTCGGGCTCACGCCGACAAGTGTAGCGGAAGGCCGCTTCATGATGGGCAAGGGGTGCTCCAAGTGCCAGGAACTCGGTTACAAGGGGCGTATGGCGGTATTTGAGATGCTCGTGATGAATTCCCGGATCCGTGATCTTATTTTAAGAGATGCGACGGAAGAAGATGTCCGGCTCGCCGCTCAGGAGTCCGGGATGCACAGCCTCATGCAGGACGCATTAAGTAAGGCGAAGGCTGGGCTCACCACGCTCGATGAACTCGGCCGTGTGTTGGAGGTTGCTGAGCATGCGGCGAACAGTTGTTCGGGCTGCGGCCGACCGATCAACTCCGAATATCGGCATTGCCCATATTGCCGAACACTGCTCCGCCGCGTATGCAGTTGCGGTCATACGATTCAGGTCGGCTGGTCGATCTGCGCGCATTGCGGCAAGGAGCCATGAGAGCGGTAAAGAGCCGACCACGCAAAAGCCGGCCGACACCTCGGGCGCAGCACCAACCTCAGTGGAATCTCAAGGATCTCCTAGATGATCCGGAACGGTACTTCGCCGCGGTGACCCGGGAGGTGGACACTCAGGTCCAGCGGTTTGAGGGCGTGCGTGAGGCGCTTGCGCCGGAGATTTCGGAGGACAGATTCCGGGATTCGCTCCGCCTTGCCGAAGCTATTACGTGCACGATGAACCGCCTGGGCGCCTACGCCTATCTGTGGTTCTCGGAGGATACCCGCCACCAGCCCGCCCGCGCCTTCAAGGCCAAGGTCGAGGAATTCCAGGCCGGCGTGGCAAACCGGATGCTGTTCTTCGACCTGTGGTGGCAGACGCTGGACGATGCCAACGCCGCCCGGCTGATGAAAGCGTCGGGCGATAACCTTTATCATCTGGAGTCCTTGCGCAGGTTTCGAGCGCATACTCTTAGCGAGCCCGAAGAGAAAATTCTCAACGTGAAAAGCGTCACGGGCCGCCAGGCAGTGATAGGACTCTATGATATTCTCACCAATGGGTTGACGTTCAGGCTCACATCAAAGGGCAAAACCCGCACGCTCAACCGTGAAGCCTTAATGAGTTATGTACGCGACCCTGACGCCGGCATTCGGCGAGCAGCCTACAAAGAACTGTACCGGGTGTACGCCGAACACGCTGATGTTGTCGGGGAAATGTATAAGACGCTGGTCGTCGATTGGAAACAGGAACATCTTGGACTGCGCCACCACCGTTCTCCCATTAGTGTGCGTAATCTCATGAATGATGTGCCGGAGGACTCGGTAGAGACCCTGCTCAACGTGTCGGCCAAGAATGCCGTCATCTTTCAGGATTATTTCGAATTGAAAGGGCGGCTGTGTCGGATTCCGAAAATGAGCCGCTACCATATTTACGCGCCCTTCCGGGAAGCGCGAAAGCGCTACAGCTTCGAGCAAGCGTCACGGATGGTCTTCGACGCGTACCGCGGCTTTTCGCCCAAGATGGCTGATCTTGCCGCCACGGTGTTGGCACACCGCCATATCGATGCAACAATCCGTCCCGGGAAGATCGGGGGCGCCTACTGCTACAGTGTGCTGCCTGACCTGACACCGTACGTATTGCTGAATTTCAACGGCGACATCCGAGACATCGCGACATTGGCCCATGAGCTCGGCCACGCGGTCCATGGCATGCTGGCGAAAGACCATTCAGTCTTCACATTCCATTCAACCCTGCCCTTGGCCGAGACGGCTTCTGTCTTTGGCGAGCGGATTCTGTCTGACACCTTAATGGCTGCGGAGCGCGATAAGACGGCAAAACGCACTCTGCTTATCCGACAGCTGGACGACGTCTATGCCACCGTGCTCCGCCAGGCCTACTTCGTGCGGTTTGAGCGAGAGGCGCATCGGATCATAGGCGAAGGCGGTACCATGGATGAATTGTGCAGTGTCTATCTCGAGGACCTGCGCGCGCAATTCGGCCCTGCAGTCACGGTGCCGGATGAGTTTCGGTGGGAATGGCTGGCGATCCCGCATATCTTTGCGAGTCCGTTCTATTGCTATGCCTATGGCTTCGGAAATCTTTTAGTATTTGCGTTGTACGGCCTGTATAAGGTTCAAGGGGAGTCCTTCGTTCCGCGATACCTTAACTTGCTGGCGGCCGGTGGATCGCGCGCGCCGGAATCCCTACTCAAGGACCTTGGGGTGGACATCCGGTCGGAGGCCTTTTGGCAGGCGGGCTTTGATACAATTCGGGATATGGTTGCCGAGCTTGAGGCGGCCGCGTAACTGAAAAGGGGACAGATTTATTTTCGGCCGATGAATTCTCCGCCGCCGCCCCGAGCTTTGCCTGCCCTCCAAGGTGAAAATAAATCTGTCCCCATCATGAGCTGAGATGAGCGTCTTCGGCGGTCTTGAGAGCTACATTGCGCAGAGCCGAAGTCGCTTCGAGTCCTGGCTAGGCCGGCTGGTTGAAGTGCCCACCGTCAGCATGGACCCGGACCGAAAGCGATGATATCCGCGCCGGCGCCTCCGTTGCTGTGGAATACCTGACCGCCGTCGGCGCCGACGCCTCGATTGTTGAGACCGGAGGCCATCCGCTCGTCGTGGGGGGATGGAGCTCTAATCCGCAATGGCCGACAGTCACGATCTACAATCACCTCGATGTTCAACCTGCCCTTGAGCCGGAGTGGACCCGCGCGCCGTTTCAGTTTGTGGTGGATGGAGACCTTTATTACGGGCGGGGCACCACGGACGATAAAGGGCCCGCCCTGACCGCGCTACTTAGCGCTCGATACGCCGTCGAGCAAAAGGTCCCGATCAACATACAGTTCTGCTGGGAGCTCGAAGAGGAAATCGGCAGTCCCCATTTCGGCGATGGCTTGAGTCGGGCTTCAGCTCTTGTCCCGCCGGATTCTGTTGTGGTATCTGATACGGTCTGGCTGGCGGGCGGGCGACCGGCCATCCCGTACGGTCTCCGCGGTCTGCTGGCTGTGCGGCTGAGCCTGGCGACCGCCAAGCGGGAAGCGCATTCCGGCCTCACCGGGGGTGCTGCGCGCAACCCGCTGACGGAGCTCTGTGCGGCGATCGGGGATTGCGTTGACGCGAAGACCGGGCGGGTCAAGATCCCCGGATTCTATAACGACGCGCGCGAGGTGACAAAACAGGAACTTGTTCAATTCCGCAAGTCGGGTTTTGATGTGAAAAGCTTTGCGGCTGAGCATCGTCTCACAAAGCTTCGCACGAATAACCGCGACATGGTGATGCGGCGCATCTGGGCGGAGCCGACGTTCGAGGTACATGGGCTTGTCGGCGGGTATACCGGACCGGGGGTCAAGACCTCAATTGCTCCACGAGCCGAGGCAAAGGTGAGCATGCGCCTTGTACCCGATCAGAAGCCTGAAACGGTCTTGCGCTTATTTACGCGATATCTACGCCGGCTTAATCCAGATATTTGTGTTGAAGCCGACGGCATGCTGCGCCCCTACGCCGGGAGCCTGGGCGGGCCTTTTGCCGAAGCTGCTCGGAAGGCGCTGACCTTTGGCTTTGGAAAAGAACCGGCGTTCATCCGCGAAGGTGGATCAATCGGGGCGGTGGTGACCATGGTGGAGCGTTGGGGCGCACCGGTCATGTTCCTGGGGTTGAGCCTGCCCGACCATGGATATCACGCACCCAATGAGCGGTTTGACTGGGGACAGGCGGCGGGTGGCATGAAGACATTTGTGAAGTACTTTGACGAAATCAGCCGCATTCCTCGCACAACATCTTCGCTTTCTCCCAAATTGCGGCCCGGAAAAACGGCAAGGCCGTAACCGTTACATGTCGGCAGGCCCGCAGATCCTCGTCGTTGAAGACGAAAACATCGTCGCAAAAGATATCGAGCATCGCTTGAAGGCGCTGGGATACCACGTTCCTGCCCTGGCCTCTTCAGGCGAAGAGGCGTTGAAAAGGGCGCAAGAGACGTCTCCCGACCTGGTCTTGATGGATATCCGCTTGAAGGGGGCGATGGACGGGGTGGAGACGGCTGAGGAGCTGCGTCGGCGGTTCAACATTCCGGTCGTGTACCTCACGGCATATGCCGACGCCGCTACGTTGCAGCGCGCGAAGGTCACGGAGCCGTTCGGATACATTCTTAAGCCATTCGAAGAACGTGAGCTCTACACGTGCATCGAAGTGGCTCTCTACAAGCACCAGATGGAGCGGCGTCTCAAAGAAAGCGAGCAGTGGCTGGTCACGACTCTGCACTGTATCGGGGACGCAGTGATGGCCACGGATGTGGCCGGGCGGGTGAAGTTCCTGAACCCGGTGGCCGAGGAGCTGACCGGGTGGAAGCAGGCCGATGCCATCGAACAGAGCTTTCCGGAAGTGTTTCATATTCTTGCGAGAGAAGAGCTCCCCGAGATCGAGTTGGAGCGGATCCTTAGCGAGTCGCAGGTACCTGATCGCCCGAGCGAGGCGATTCTCATGGCGAAAACCGGCTGCGCGACGCCTATCGAGTATCGGGCCGCGTCGATCCGCGGCAATAGCGGCCATGGGATCGGGGTGGTATTGGTCTTTCGCGATATCACGGAGCGCAAGCAGGCCGAAGACAAGTTGCAGTATGCGAGCACCCACGACATCCTGACGGGTTTGTACAACCGCGCGTATTTTGAGGTGGAGTTGGCGCGATTGGAACGCGGCCGGCATTTCCCGGTGAGCGTGATCGTCGGCGATATCGATCGATTCAAATCGACAAATGATATCCATGGCCATCTGGCCGGGGATAGAGTGCTGCGTGATGCGGCCGAGGTTATTAAGGGAGCGTTTCGTGCGGAGGATGTCGTCACGCGGATCGGCGGGGACGAGTTTGCCATCCTCTTGCCCATGACCGATGCCGCCGCCACAACTGAGGCGATCCTGCGGATCAAAGAGAGTCTCGCCGCTTATAACGACGCCCACAAGGAGTGTCCGCTGTCGGTTTCGTTCGGGGCCGCCACCGCCAAGAAAGGGCCGCTGACCGAGACATTGAAAGAGGCCGACAAACGCATGTATCGGGAAAAAGTGGTGAACAGGTCACGGGCGAAGCGCTAGCCTTCCAGGCTTGCTCCATGCAGCCAATGACGATTATTAGCCTCACCAGGGAGGATTCTTCCCTGCAAGAAGGTGGAATTCGCATTACTTTTCCGGTGTAAGAGCGTAAAACAACCTCACGAGGAACTAGGATCAGGGTATGAAACACAAGAAGTCCCGGCCGCCGTCGGCGAAACCGGTCGCCCGAAAAGCCACTGAGCGGGGACAGCCAGCCAGAAAAATCCTAGGCCCCAGAAAGCGGCAACTCAGAGCCGAGCCGCAACCCCCGCCCCGTGGGACGAAAGCGAGTGGATTGCCATTCCCAGTCGTCGGCATCGGCGCCTCGGCGGGGGGCTTGGAAGCCTTCACGCACCTTCTCGAGAACCTCCCAGTAGACACCGGCATGGCCTTTGTGCTGGTTCAGCACTTGGACCCTACGCATGAGAGTCTCCTGACGGATTTACTCTCCAAGACCACGGCAATGCCGGTCACACAGGTGACCAATGGCATGGTGATCGCGCCAAATCACGTCTACATTATACCGGCAAACACCGAAATCATTCTGGCTGGGAGCATGCTGAAGCTCCGTCCGCGGTCTCTGAGCCGGGGACAGCACATGCCGGTGGATGTATTCTTTCGCTCACTGGCGGAAGTACAGCAACACCAGGCGATCGGAGTCATCCTGTCCGGGACGGCGTCGGACGGTGTACTGGGAATTCAGGCCATTAAAGCGCAGGGCGGTATTGCGATGGCCCAGGACGAACGTTCGGCGAAGCACAGCGGCATGCCGCGCAACGCAGTCTTGACGGGCTGCGTGGATTACGTGCTGCCGCCTGAAGGCCTTGCGAGAGAACTCGCCAGGATCGGCCGAGCATCCGATGATCAAGCCTCCGCAGGCCAAGGAACTCGCGCAACACGAAACGGCAATCGCGCCGATTTTGAGCTTGCTTCGAACCACGACCGGCGTCGATTTCTCGAACTATAAGATCAATACCATCATGCGGCGGATCCTCCGGCGAATGGCGCTTCACAAGATTGAGCGAGTCGACCAGTATGTCCAATACTTGGAGGACAATCCCGGATCGGTGCAGCACCTCTATCAAGACCTCCTGATCAAGGTGACGAGCTTCTTTCGCGATCCCGAAACGTTTGAGGCTCTGAAGACCGAGATCTTCCCGAAGATCCTTGAACAGCAACAGAACGGGACAGGGATCCGTGTCTGGGTGCCGGGCTGTGCTACCGGCGAGGAGGCCTATTCTCTCGCGATCGCCCTCTTCGAGTTCCTCGGCGAGCGGGTCAACCAGTTCCGCCCGCAGATCTTCGCGACGGACATCAGCGAGACGGCTCTTGAAACCGCCCGGCAGGGCATTTACGTGGAAAATATTGCGCTCGACGTCTCCGCCGTTCGGCTCGAGCGGTTTTATACAAAGGTGGATCAGGGATATCAGATCTCCAAATTCGTGCGCGACGTCTGCATTTTTGCCAGACAGGACCTGACTCGCGACCCGCCCTTCTCGAGGCTGGATCTGATCAGTTGCCGGAACATGCTCATTTACCTCGGCCAACCGCTCCAAAAAAAGGTCTTTCCAGTCTTCCACTACGCGCTGAAGCCTCATGGATACCTTGTGTTGGGGACTTCGGAAAACATCAGCAATTTCTCCGAACTGTTCCGGCTGATTGACAGGAAGCACAAGATTTTTGTCCGCAAACCCTCACTTGCTCCTGCAGGGGTCTATTTCACGGCTGATTATCCGACAGAGCCGCAGGGGATCATGCGCTCTCAGGCCGGGCGTGATGCGCCTGAGGGACACGATCTGCAGAAGGAGGCCGACCTGCTGCTCCTCTCGAAGTACACGCCGGCGGGCGTCATCGTCAATGAGCAGTTGGACGTTCTGCAATTTCGTGGGCAGACCAGCCCCTATCTGGAGCCCTCGCCCGGCAAGCCCAGCGTGAATTTATCAAAGATGGCTCGTGAAGGACTGTACCTTGAGGTCCGCGCGATGGTCCACAAAGCGAAGAAGACCGGCAGCCCTTGTCGAAAGCACGACATCAGCATCAAGTTCAATGACGAGCATAAGAAGATCGCCGTCGAGGTATTGCCGCTTAAGACGTATGTCGCGAATGACGCCTGCTACCTGGTTTTGTTCAAGGACGAGCCCTCTTCTGATAAGAGAGGCCTGCAGAAGGGTGGGCAAGGGCGTCGCCACGAAAATCATCAACTCGAGCAGGCCA
The DNA here is from genome assembly GCA_963788195.1 of Nitrospirota bacterium. Taxonomy (GTDB): domain Bacteria; phylum Nitrospirota; class Nitrospiria; order Nitrospirales; family NS-4; genus NS-11. The sequence continues at coordinate 353,672 of CAWBGA010000017.1, read as the reverse complement.
AGCAGGAGCTCCTGGCGAGCCGAGAGTATCTGCAGTCGATTATCGAAGAGCAGGAAGCGACCAATGAAGAGCTCAAGTCCGCCAATGAAGAGATTCTGTCCAGCAATGAAGAGCTTCAGAGCACGAACGAAGAGTTGGAGACGGCGAAGGAGGAGCTGCAATCGACGAACGAGGAGCTGACCACGGTCAATGAGGAATTACAAAACCGCAATCAGGAGCTGAGCCAGGTCAACAATGACCTTGTGAACTTGCTGGCCGGTGTCAACATCCCGGTGGTGATGCTGGGGAACGACCTCCGTATTCGGCGGTTTACCCCCTTGGCCCAATCGGTTTTGAAATTGCTTCCAGCCGATGTGGGCAGGCCCTTGACCGATATCAATCACAACCTCAATGTGGAGAATCTTGAGGACCTCGTCCTAAAGGTCATCAGCAGCGGCATCATCCGTGAGCAAGAAGTCCAGGACAAAGCAGGCCACTGGTATTCCATGCGGATCCGACCCTACAAGACCAGCGATAATCGGATCGAAGGCGCCGTGATGGTCCTCGTCGACATCGATGCCTTTAAGGGCAGCCTCGAAGAGCTGAAGGAATCCCGGGATTATGCAGAGAGCATCATTGAGACGATATGGGAACCCCTGGTTGTGCTGGATGACCAGCTCCGTGTGAAGACCGCCAACCGGTCATTCTACAACACGTTTCGGGTTGCCCCGGAGGAAACGAAGGGCAGCAGCATCTTCGATCTTGGGAGAGGGCAGTGGGACATCCCGAAGTTACGCACGATGCTGGAGAGTCTCATCCCACAGAACGGGAGGTTTCAAGACTTCGAGGTAGAAAATGAGTTTCCGCGGATCGGTCGTCGCACCATGCTGCTGAATGCGCGGGTCATTTTTTGGGAGAAGACCAGGACGCAGATGGTCCTGCTCGCCATGCAGGACATTACTGAGCGCAAGCAGGTGGAAGTGGACCGCATCAAGGCGTCCCTGAGGGAAAAGGAAGTATTGCTCAAAGAAGTGCATCATAGGGTAAAAAATAACCTGCAAATTATCTCCAGTCTGCTTCGTCTCCAATCCGAGACTCAGAAGAATCAGTCTCCCCGCGATGTGTTCAAGGAAAGTCAGAACCGCATCCGCTCGATGGCGTTGATTCATGAGAAGCTGTATCACTCGCAGGATCTCTCGAAGATCGACTTCTCGGAGTATGTCCGTAATCTCGCCTCGAACCTTTTTCTTTCCTATGACGTGGACATGCAGCGCATCAAGCTGGAGGTGAATGTGGATGAGGTGTCCTGGGATGTGGGCACGGCGATTCCGTGCGGACTCATCATCAACGAATTGATATCAAACGCGTTGAAGCACGCGTTCCCGGAGAATCGGCCGGGCCAGATCCGAATCGAGTTGCGAAAAGAGCAGGAGAAATTCCTTTTGATCGTCGCGGACAATGGTGTGGGATTCCCAAAGGATATGGACTTTCACCAGTCGAAGTCCCTAGGGGTTCAGCTCGTGAACATGTTGACCGAACAACTCAACGGCACCATCGATCTGCACTCCGATGGAAAGACTGAGTTTCGCGTTCTCTTTTCTCCGCCGAAGAGAAACAACGGCTCTGAAGAAGCTACCCTACCGGAATGATCTCTTCGGGTGGCAGAAGACCTTCCTCCCGAATATGACGTCGGATGCCGGGCAACGCGTGCCAGAACACGACAGCCCCGAGGATCGCGCCGACTCCCCCGGCGGCGATGGTGATCGGTGTTCCAACGTGCGCTGCCATGGCTCCGGCTATGAGGCTTCCGATCGGCGCCGTGCCGAGAAAGAAGAGCGTGTAGAGACTCATCACGCGCCCACGTAGATGGTCCGGAACGAGTGACTGCAAAAGTGTGTTGCAGCCCGCCATACCCGTAATCATGGCATAACCGACTGCAAGCAGAACGAATATCGCGAGCCATAAAGCTGTGCTTGCGGCCAGAGCCAAGAGGCTCAGCCCGAACAAGAGCCCAGCCTTCGCGATCAGCCGCCCCAGGCCTCGCACTGTGGTGCGCCGCGCGATGCGCAAGGCGCCGGCCAAGGCCCCGATGCCCGTCGCTGCCATCAGTAACCCCAGGCCGTCGGCATTGCTGTGGAGAACCTCGGCGGCAAACACGGGCAGCAATATCGTGTACGGCATCGCCGTCAGACTCAATACCGCAATAAGACCCAGAGTTGCCCGGACGTGCGGGGTGTTCCGTGCGTAGCGAAGGCCTTCTGCCAGGAAGGCGATGGCGGGAGCGTGCGTGGTCGATGACTTTCGGGGAACTCGTATCGCCAGCAGGCATCCGATCACCGCGAGAAAGCTCAGGGCATTGATCAAGAAGCAGACGCCTTCCCCGACCGCTGCGACAAGAAACCCTGCGGCGGAAGGGCCGATGATCCGGGCCGCGTTGAAGACGGAAGAATTAAGGCCGATGGCAGAGGAGAGATCAGCGCGTGGCACAAGGTCGGCGATGAAGGATTGCCGCACCGGCATGTCCACAGCATTAATAATTCCGAGAAGCCCGGCGAGCGCCATAATCCACCCTACCGTGATGTGGCCGCTCAGTGTCAGCGCCGCGAGAAGTCCGGCTTGGATGAGCGCGAAGGTCTGTGTCATGAGCAGAAGCTCTCGGCGGGGCCAGCGATCAGCAAGGACCCCGCCGAGCAGCCCAAGTGCCAGGATGGGAGCCTGCCCGACGAACCCGACCATGCCAAGCAGCAGGGGAGAGCCGGTAAGCCGGTAGATGAGCCAACTCTGAGCGAGACTTTGCATCCAGGTTCCGCACAGGGAGAGTCCCTGTCCGGTCAAGAAAAGCGCGAAGTTACGGTTAGTGAGCGTCCGCCGAATCACGATAAGGGGTCAGAGTCGATTTACCGAGTTCTGCCGCTGCCTAGGCAGTGCCGGAGGGGGAGGGACCGCGGCCTTCGCTGGATTCCAACAGGGCTTTAATGGCGGCAATGCTGGAGCCAGCGCACATGGATGCCGTGGTCACGATCATTTTGTTTCCTTTGAGACCCAACACGTTTGCCACGGCTTCTCCGAATGTCGTCAAGTATCGATCCCGGTCGGGGCCTTCGTCGGTGATCATGAAACGGTGAGGCTGGTAAAACTTCTGCGCCGTCTCAAAAGCGGCCGAGATCGAGATCTTCAACGGGGTCTCATCGTATGCAACTCCGGCCTGCTTGCGAAATGCGTTGTTCATTTGGTCGATCACCGCGTCCTCGACAGCGTCCAGGAATTGAAGATATTCACTCATAGGGATGTACAGAGTGGCTACCCGATCGACGAGATTGAAAAGGACCTTCAGAAACTCCACAAAACCTTCCCACTCCTGCTTGCGTTCCAACGTTCCAAGAGCATTCGGAGCCTGTCGCTTCAAGAGCGTCATGGATTCCCGGGAAATGGCGATCATGAGCTCGCCAAGCGTCCATGACTTTGTTCGAAACTCTTGTGAGATCCGTTTGCCCTGTGGACGGTGAGTGAAACTTGCCTGGCAGCTGGGGCACGTGACCATCAACATTTCGTCGGCGGGGATTCGGAGCTGCTGACCGCACTGGGCGTTCGGACACGAAATAATCTCGTTCCCGTTGACCGATTCCATCAGGCGGTACCTTGCCCGGGGATGTTTCCTTCATGCTTCGACAGTTGTTCGGCAAATTTTGATCCGACAATGGCCACGACGCGGTTCATATGGTCGTTGAGTTCCTGCCACTCAGGCGGGGCCAGATCGCGCTTGAGTTGCGGATGTATTCCCCACCGCGAGCTCACCATTTCCCCATCTCGGACCACCACAACATTGATCAATTGGATCGTATCCGGCGCTTCTTTGGGCTTCGCCCCCTGGGAGGATGATGATGATTCGGCCATGGTGTTCCTCGCGTTGAACGTCTGCCGCGTATCATACACGATCCTTCGCAGGATTCGCATCTCCCGGAAAAGCCTTAATTTGACGCTGCACAGACCCTATGGTAGGTTTTCCGGATGTCTTCCGACCGAGGCCTTCAACGCTCCGCAGCCCGGACTATTGAGGTCGGCGGTGTGACCTTGCATCTCGCCCATGCCGACGCAACCTCGCGCAGTTGGATCGGCCAGCGAGAAGTCCTCACGCAGTTGCTGGCCTGCTGGCTTGTGATTGATGAGAAGGATTTACCGTTGTCGCCCCGGATCACAGGCGTTCCCGGTGTGGGGAAGACCACCCTGGCCATGGCCGCTGCCGACGCCCGAAAGCAGGATCTCTATATTTTTCAGTGCACGGCCGATACGCGCCCGGAAGATCTGCTCGTCACCCCTGTCCTTGCCGAGTCGGGCAAGATCGCCTACCACGCCTCGGCGCTTGTCACCGCCATGCTCACGGGCGGCGCATGCGTTCTGGATGAAGGCAATCGTATGAACGAGAAGTCCTGGGCGTCGCTCGCGCCCTTGTTGGATCAGCGACGATTCGTGGAATCGATCGTGGCCGGGGCCCAGATCAAGGCCGATCCCGAATTCCGCTGCTGTGTCACCATGAATGAGGATGCCTCGACGTATGAGGTCCCGGACTACATTATGTCGAGACTTCAGCCAACCCTGCACCTAGGCTTTCCCAATAAGCACGACGAGATGGCGATCTTGAAGTATCATCTTCCGTTCGCTCCCGCCGACCTTCTGGCCTTGACCGTCGGGTTTCTGCAGGAGGCACACGGACTTGACCTCGACTTCTCGGTCCGCGATGGTATCCACATCCTTCAATATGCTCTGAAGCGGCTCGCTCAGGATCCGCAGCATCCGATGTCGAAGGACTCTGCCTGGCAGGAGTCTCTCATTCAAGTGCTCGGCGAGGAAGCCCGCGATCTGGGCGCTTTGTCGAGAGGCCGAGCCCGCGCGCTCGGAGAGCAAGGGTCTTTGCGCGGCCTCGGCGATTTCTTTTTTGAAGACAACGATCCCCTCCATCCCGATCGCTGACCGCCGTGGTGATGCGCTCTGCGGCAACTGAGTCGGTCCTTCGTCTTTCGCCGCGGATCGAAATCTTGCCGATTGTTCATGCGAACGGCGATATGGCGCAAGAAGTCCGTGAAACGCTGATTGCTCGGCAGTACGACTGTCTCGCGGTGCCACTGCCTGAATCCGTGAGCCAGGCGGTTGAAGCTGCGATTGGCGATCTGCCCACTGTCTCGGTCGTCGTCCTGCGCGAAGACCCTGACGACTATGCCGCGCAGATTACCCCCTTGGCTGAAGAAACGCCTACGCCTCCGTCACCCATCGCCAGCTTTGTGCCGATTGATCCCTGCCAGGGGGTTATCATGGGGGTGCGCGTCGCGATAGGCGAAGGTATCCGACGCGCCTATATCGATCGCGATGTGCACAACTATGAGCCTGACCCGATCCACCTCCCAGACCCCTACATGCTCAAAACCGTATCAGTGGCAGCCTACGCGGCGGCCGCGCTCCCGTCGGCGGCACGGCCCGCCCCTGGAAGCCAGCGCGAAGCGCGGATTGCCTGGATGGCGTTCCGTTTGCATGAGCTCGAACTTGATTATGAGGCCGTCCTGGCATTATGTCCTCTTCAGGACTGGCCATATGTGCGGGAGGCATACCTCGAGCGAACTCCTTATCGTATGCCGGAGTTGCCGGTGGCGGGGCCAGAGACTTACAGGGTCTCGGCCGGCAGTTTGTATTTTGTCCTTGGCGAGCTGCCGTTTATCACGGCACTGTATGAAAAGCGACGCGCCGAACTCCGCTCAGATCGACATTTGTCTGTTGACGGGGTCAAGGAGCTGCTGCTGGAAACGCGAACGCGATGGATGTCCGATAAAAAAACATCTACTCCCCTGGGAGACTGGATCACTCCACAGCGGCTTCAAATCTATCTCCGCTATGTACGAAACCTCGCTTTATTGGACCGTAGGCTGACGCCAGATCTCTACACCTTGGCGACAGCGGCAAAGCAGATCGGGGGCGATCAATTCGCGGTGACATTAATTGAAACCGCTAAGGACTACGGCGACCCCCAGGACGAAGATGAAGCATGGAGCCAGGCAATCACTCAAGCAATGACGTTCGGCATCGGCCAGGCCGAGTTTCCGGACGGTACCATCGCGCGCATGAAAAGCCGGCTTCCCGGACCGTCCCAGACGTGGAGAACGCTCCAACTAAAGCCCAAACCAACTCCGGTCAAGAGCCGAGTATGGGCGCAGCGGTGGAATCCCCAAAGACAATGCTCCTGGCCACCCGAGGACAGCCGTATCGAATCGTTCAACCTGCATGTCCGCGATCAGGCGAAGGCATTGATTGGCGCGGATCTGGCACGGACGGAAAAGTTTACAACCTCGGTGAAAGACGGCATCGATGTCCGGGAAACGCTGAGGCACTGGCATAAGCGCGAAATCTATGTAAAGGATATCCCCCCCGCACGGGGAAGCATCGAGGTGGTGGTATTCCTGTTCGACACGCCTGCGGATCCTGAGAAGTATTCCTGGCAAGCGACATGGTTTGCGGAACACGGGGCGGAGTCGACGCTGTCTTTTTTCGCGACACCCTTCCGGGAAAGTCTGATTGGGCCGGGCATCGGCCAATCCATTTACGGCGGGGCGATGTTCCTGTTTCCGCCGCGCCCGATACCCGACATCTGGACCGATCCCCGTCTCGTCCGTCGGCAGTCTCGAGGAGCGCCTCTTGGGCGGCGCGCTGCTGCATTCGCAGGAGAGGCATGTCGCGGTCATCTCGCCGGTTCGACCTCCGGCCCGTTGGCGATTGATGGCCCGGCATTTTCAAAAACAACTGATTCCAATTCCGCTCGGGCGTTTTTCCAGGCAGACCGTGGATCGTCTGCGACGCTTCCATGTCCTGAACGGCCACGAAGTCCGCTCCTACGCGGCAAAATTCATCCAAGAGATGTAGACGCTTGATGAATCTTGACCACCGTCCACTTTTTCGGTAATCTTTTTTCATGACTATCTTCCGGCGACTGTTCCTTGGGGGACTGCTCGGGGCGCTCTTCCTGCCCGTTCCTTCGCGCGCCGTTGAAATTGTTTTCCCAAAAGACGGCGCGGACATCCCATTGGGCTCGGAGGTCGTCATTCAGGTGCAGCCGAGCCCCGATGATGACATCGTGAGGGTCTACCTGTCAGGTTCCGAAGAGTCGATGAAATATAACGACACGACGGGATTCTTTGAGCAACGAATCAAGCTTCGCGGCGATGCCTTTGGATCCATTCCGTTGGAGGTCCTCAGTATTAACAGCAAGAATGTGGTGAGCACAGCCGCCGTGAACGTCAATGTCCAGCTCCCGCCGGTACTCCCTCTTATTTCGCTCCGGATCCACGCAGAGCAACGTAGGCTGGTCCTGGAAGGCATTGGTGAACAGCAAAACCTTCAGGTCATCGGCGAGTTTCCGGACGGCACTGTGCGGATCATCTCAGCCAAGCTCTATGGCACGACCTACATGAGCCGCGATACCGACATCGCCATGGTCGATCCCAACGGCATCGTGACGGCTGTGAATCTCGGAGAGACCGTCATTCTCGTGAGAAACGGGGAGAGCGAAACGCAGGCGAAGATCGTGGTCCGAGCCAAGCCTGCCGACGGTGAAAAAGGACACGTAAAGCGCCTCAAACTATAGCTCGCTGCTTGCAGTGCTCCTTCCGTACAAGGCAAGAGACCTAATCATATTGTCATTCTGAGCCTTCGCCAGTCAAAGGCATTCCTTGCATTCCTGCAATGAGCAGCCTCACGGCCGTAGTAGACTCGCATGAAGCTCTAGTAGACAGGTCGGCTATCGCTCGCAATGCTCTGGATAACAAAGTAGCCTGATCCCCTTTTGGGGGCTATCGGCGGGAGGGGCTTTGCTGAGAGGCTGGGATGTACAGCTGTTCAGTGTATTCTGTGACCATGCGGCGCGCGCAGAAACGCGGGCTAATGCTTCGTATTGTCTCGCGTATCACGCCGAGCCACCCGCGAGGGACGCCGTCTGCGTCGCGAGCGTAGTAGAGCGGGACCACTTCGTTCTCAAGTATCTGAAATAGCGCTTCTGTATCGGCAGCATCCTGGGCAGCGGGGTCCGCATCGAATTCGGGGCCGCCGATGGCCCATCCGTTTGCGCCGTTATAGCCTTCTGCCCACCAGCCATCAAGCACGCTTAAGTGCGGCACCCCGTTGATGGCTGCTTTCTGGCCGCTCGTTCCGCAGGCTTCCAGGGGCGCCCTGGGCGTATTCAGCCACACATCGACGCCGTGGACCAGAAACTTCGCCGTGTGGATTTCATAGTCTTCGACAAAGGCGATGTGGCCGCCGAAGCCATGGTCTTTCGCCATGGAGTACACCTGGTGGATCAGATACTTGCCGGGTTCGTCGGCCGGATGGGCCTTTCCGGCAAAGATGATCTGCACCGGCCGCCATGGATCCTGGAGCAAACGTTTAAGTCGCTCGGGATTACTGAACAACAGGCTGGCGCGCTTGTAGGTCGCGAAACGGCGCGCAAACCCTATCGTCAAGGTCTGGGCCTCAAGTAAGGTTCCGGACGCCAGGACTTGCGTCGGATCGACCTCCCCGTGGATCCAGCGCTCGCGGGCGCAGCCGTTCACATGCGCGAGCAATTTTCGCTTTAATACCAGCCGGACGTTCCACAGTTCCGTGTCGGGAATGTCTCCAACCCTCTCCCATAACGTGGCATTCTCATGGTGCGACATCCAGTCCGGTGCAATGTACTTGGCATACAGACGACGCATCTCCGGCGCAATCCAGGTGGGTACGTGGATGCCGTTCGTCACGCTGCCGATCGGTACCTTGTCCTCGGAAACACCGGGCCACAGGTGCCCCCACATTTGCCGGGAGATCTCACCATGCAAACTGCTGACGCCGTTGCGATGGCCGCTCAACTGCATGGCCAACACTGTCATGTTGAACGTGCTGTCGTTCGATCCACTGGCGCGGCCCAGCTCGAGGAACTGTTCTCGGCTAATCCCCAAGCCGGTGTAGAACTGTGTGAAGTACTTCTCCATCATCGCAAACGGAAAGGCATCATGGCCTGCCGGCACGGGCGTATGAGTGGTAAAGACCGTGGAGGCGCGCACCGCTTCGACGGCGTCTTCGAACGAAAGCCCGCCTTCGCGATACTCACGGAGCCGTTCCAACATCAGAAACGCGGCATGGCCTTCGTTGGCATGAAAGACGGTGGGACGAAGGCCGAGCGCATGTAAGATCCGCACGCCACCGATCCCCAGGACGATCTCCTGCAGGATTCGATTTTCCTGATCGCCCCCGTACAAGCGGGCCGAGAGCTCCCGATCCCAGGGCTCGTTCGATTCAACATTGGTATCCATTAAATAGAGTGAAACCCGGCCTACGTCCACCTTCCAGACTGTCACATCGATGGTCCGCTCGGCCAAAGGCACCTGCACGACTATTCTCTGACCGTCGGCCGAGATCGCCGGCCGGATGGCAGTATTGGACAGGGAGAACGATTCATACTTGGCTTGCTGCCAGCCGTCAGCGGAAATGCGCTGGTGGAAGTACCCCTGAGGGTACAGAAAACCAATCCCCACGAGGGGCACGCCTAAGTCGCTGGATTCCTTGCAGTGGTCGCCGGCCAGTATACCCAGCCCGCCGCTATAGATCGGAAGGGACTGGTGCAAGCCGAACTCGGCCGAGAAATAGGCGACCAGGCTGTCCGCCATCTCAGGATGCTTGCGGGCGAACCAGGTGTTGCGCCCCTCCATGTACTCATCGAACGCGAGCAGAACGGCGTCGTAGCGGCGATGGAATGCGGGATCCCCCGCCACAGCGGCGACGCGCGACAGAACTGATCTCGCGCAGCATCCTGACCGGGTTGTGCGAGGTCAGCTTCCACTGGGTCCGGTCGAGCGCTTCAAAAAGCGCTCGGGCTTCGGGATGCCAGCTCCACCATAGATTATGTGCGACTTCCCAGAGGCGAATCAGAGACGGTGGAAGGTGCAACGGAGCGGGCGGGAGAGGGATATTGTGGCCGTTCAAGGAACCTCCAATAGCAGCGTAGGTAGTTTATCAAAAACGGGCCTCGAAAGGCAACCGACGTCTACCCAAGAATGGTCCATCTCTTAGAGAGAGTCCCATCTCTAAAGTGTGGGTCAGCCTCGATTTTGCAAGGTTTATGCTACGGATTCACATGAACTCGATTCCGCAGGAGCGACGACACGAGGACGGCTCCCTGTGCGTCTACAATCACGGCGCCGACACCCAGTTTCTCGACGAGGGCAAGTCCTTCTTCCGGACCCATCACGAATACGCCGGTCGCCAGGCCATCGGCAGTCGTGGCGTCGGGGCTGACAATCGTGACGCTTTGGCAGCGCCGGGCGGGCATAAGGGTTTGAGGATCCAGGATATGGTGGTAGCGGACTCCATCTTTAAAGAAGAAACGCTCGTAATCGCCGGATGTTGAGATTGCTTCATCGACCGACTCCAGGGTAACCAGGACCCTGTCAGGGCGACGAGGGTGTTGAATGCCGACCGGCCAGGCACTGCCGTCCGCGCGGCGGCCGAAGATGCGAAAGTCGCCCGAGAGAGCAACAAGTGCCCCTGTGGCGCCCGATTTTTTCATGACGGCGACAGCGCGATCCGCGGCATACCCTTTGCCGATTCCGCCAACATCAAGTTGCATCCCGGGTTTTTGTAACAACACCGCTTGCGTCTCTGCATCCAGTCGCAACAGATGGTAATCGACATATTGCGCGGCGATTTCCAGTTCCAGGGGAGTCGGGATGCGGGCGGCTTCCGTGACTTTCCACAAGCGCACGGCCGGGCCGACGGTAATGTCGAATGCGCCACGGGTCAATTCGGAAATCTCAATTGAGCGTGTGAGCAGTTCGAAGGTGTCGCTACTCACGGCCATGAAATCGCGGCCGGCCGCCGCGTTGACGCGGGACAACTCACTCGTTGGTAACCACGTACTGAGAAGTTCCTCCAGCCTGCGAATTTCCTGAAATCCCGCGTTCACGGCGATTTGAGCGAGGGCCGGCGTCGGGGCGACGGCCGTGATTTCGACGAGCGTGCCCATAAGGTATTGTGAGCGCGTCACAGTGACCGGAGTGGGCGAGGCATCGGTTTGGGCCGACGGAAGGTCTGTCGAGGCTGATTCCGACGATGAGGGTCGCGGCTATGAGGCGGAGCGGGAAGCGGATAGCAGCGTTCGGCATGCGCGCCACAGGATTCTACCAGAGCGCATCTTTAAAATCATTTTGGCGGGTGGGCAAGACGCCCACCTGTTATAATGACGCGGCGATGAAACCCTACATTCTTAAGCGTGACGCGGATGGTCCGCGTGATCCGCGCGAGGACCTGGAACCGACCTTCTCACTCGATTATCAAGGTGACCTTAACGCCGGTCAACTTGCGGCTGCGTGCGCCTTGCGCGGGCCTGTTCTCGTGATCGCCGGGGCAGGCAGCGGCAAGACACGCACCCTGGTCTACCGGGTCGCGCGTATGATCGAGTCAGGAATTTCCCCGGGATCGATTTTGCTGCTGACCTTCACGCGAAAGGCTTCTCAAGAAATGCTTCAACGGGTCGGCCTTCTGATCGGGGCACGGAGTGAGGGGGTGCATGGCGGGACATTTCATTCCGTCGCCAACGTCCTGTTGCGGCGGTACGGGAGAGCGATCGGCCTGGAACCGGGCTTCACCATCCTGGACCGTGGGGATACGGAGGATGTCATTAATCTCCTGCGCACGCAACTCGGGTTGCATGACAAGACACGCCATTTTCCCCGTAAGAACACAATCAACGAGATGTTCAGCAAGGCGGCCAACAAGCTGCTTCCGTTAGAGCATGTCGTGCTGGGAGAGTTCCCGCAATTCTCTGAGGAAATTGAAGAGCTGAGTAAATTGCACAAGGCATTCGAGGCCTACAAACGGCGGCGCCTCCTGGTGGATTACGACGACCTACTGGTCCGCACGCGCGAATTATTGGACGCCGATGAAGGGGTCCGACGCCGAGTCTCCGATGCGCATCGATATATCATGGTCGATGAATATCAGGACACGAATGCCCTCCAGGCCGAAATTGTGCGCAAAATGGCGTGTACACATGACAATGTGATGGCCGTGGGAGACGACGCCCAGTCCATCTATGCCTTTCGCGGGGCGACATTTCGCAATATTATGGACTTTCCGAAGCTGTTCCCCGGCACCCAACTGTTCAAACTGGAAGAGAACTACCGGAGCACGCAGCCCATCCTGAGCCTGGCGAACGAGGTGATTGAACTCGCCACTGAGAAATACCCCAAGACCCTGTTCACGCGAAAACAGCATGGGGCGACGCCGGTGCTGGCCATGGCCGTTGATGAGAATGCACAGTCGCGATTTGTCGCGCAGCGCATTCTGGAGATTCATGAAGAAGGCACGCCGCTGGATGAGATCGCAGTCCTGTTCCGTTCCAGTTTCCACTCCTTCGATCTGGAAATCGAACTCGCGCGGCGCAACATTCCGTTCGTGAAACGCGGCGGCTTCAGATTCATCGAAACTGCGCATGTCAAGGATGTGCTGGCTCACCTACGCGTCGTTCAGAATCCCCGGGACGCGGTGAGTTGGAATCGCTTGTTACTTTTGATTGAGGGCATTGGTCCCAAGAAAAGCCAGGACCTGATCAGCGAAATTTTCCGCCAGGAAAGTCACGGCTTGGACGTGTTGAGAATCGCTTCGACAAAGGGCGCGACTGGAAGAGGGCTGACAGACCTGGTCCGGGCATTGGAGAAAGTATCTGAAACGGCCATGACGCCCGGGGAGTGCCTGGCGGCGATGTTAGAGTATTACCTTCCGCTGCTCAAGATCCAGTACGATGACTACCCCAAGCGACTGAAGGACCTCGAGCACCTGCAGACAATCGTGGAGCGTTACCAGTCGCTGGACACGTTTCTGGCCGACCTGACATTGGAGCCTCCTGATGAGAGCGTCGTAGGGGTGCACGCCGCCGACCGGGAGGATGAACGCTTGATCCTTTCTACGATTCACTCTGCCAAGGGCCTGGAATGGCACTCGGTCTTTATCCTCTGGGTGCTAGACGGCAAATTCCCGTCACTGTACTCCTTCGCGGCCGAGGAGGATTTGGAAGAGGAGCGACGGTTGTTTTATGTCGCGATCACGCGGGCCAAGCAGAACCTTTTCTTGACCTGTCCGGTCAACGTCTACGATCGAGCGTCAGGCATGGTGCTGTCGAAACCGTCGCGTTTTCTGGATGAGGTGCGGCGCGATTGTCTGGAATCCTGGTCCCTGATCGATGAAGACGATCGTTCCTACTAGCCTTCTGATCCTTCTCCTGCTGCCCATGTCGGCGTTGGCGGTTCGTGTTCCGGACTCACCGCTGGAATGGGCGCGCTTCACGAAGGAATTGGCGGAAGCCGGCTTGCCCGCCCGCTTTCTCACCTTGTTGCCGGCGGAGTTCGTGCAACTGGAATTTGCGGAACTTAAGACGGCCGCGGCCGAGTACCATCCGGCCGGACACCGCATGGTCTTCCACCTGGCGCTGTCAGAGAATCACCAGGGACGCGCTTTCGCCCTGTCCGCGATATCAGCAACCACGAACTCGCGACGATGTACCATGAGTTCTTTCACGCGTATTTCGACTATCTCGACTTCGCCGCCGGGTCAGCGAGAATGCCGGAAGAAGCGGCGCGAATTCGGGACGAAGCCAAGCGGCTGTTGGCGTGCCGATACACGGTTGTGGACGTGGTAGCCGGTCCCGGGCAGAAAACCCAGCAACGAAGAGTATCTACTGAGCATCGGAGACTTGCCGAAAGCGAGGGTTGGGACGCATTGAATGAGACCTGGGGAGTTTTTGTAGGCTGGGCCATATGGAACAAACTGGAAGTGACGAATCGGTTTCAAATCGATTGGGATACGGAGGCTGTGGAATTGTTTTGGAACCGGCTTTTGGAAGCCTACGAGGATGGAATACTCACGGGTTATTTTGAGCCCGCCGACGTGCAGGCCCGACAGTGCCTTGCCGCGATTGTATCTTGCGCGATCGAGCGCCATCAGTATGGCTGAAATCGCATTGCTGCTGGAAAACATCCTCGAGGAATCGCCCGGCATGGTCCGGATGACGATAGACTGGATTGCCGCGGGTCAACCCGACCAACCCCGGGTAGAATCGTGCGAATCATAGCTGGCAGAGTCATGCCCAACGAGGCTTGTTGAGGAACCCCCGGGCCAACAACCGGCCCGGGGGACTCGAGCTATTTGCCTGCAGGTGCCGGAGTGCTTGGAGGCGTCGCTCCGCCGGGCCGGTCGTTCCACCAGGGGTGGAAGTCGAGGGAGCTCCGCCGGGGGCAGATTCCGGCGTCGTCGGTGCCGGCGAACTGGTCGCCGGTGGTGGAACTTCGGCGGGTTTCTTAGTTTCCGGCGGTGGCTCAGTGCTCTGTCCGCAGCCTCCAATAAGGAGTGCAGATGTCATCATCAATCCTGCTAACACGATACCAGTTTTCATCGGGCATTCTCCAAATCCTACCATCCGACGTCTTCTCGTTCCCGAATTCCTCCAGGCGGACGGTATTCCTGGGGTCTTCGCACGTCTCCATCGTAACCTACCACCTATGGGGGAACAGAATCTGTACCTCCTCGGTAGGCGCCGGCACTAGCGCGGAGCGTAATGGTCCCCTGACGCGTTTGTCAAGCATGTAGCGCGCGTCGAACGCGCTTTGGGGAAAACGCCACGGAAGCAAAGAAGACGGCCGTTGCCAACAGCACAATGGTGGGGCCAGTGGGCAGGTCGAATCGAAAGGATAATAGTACACCGATGCAGGAGACTAAGATGCCGATGGCAGCGGAATACCCCATCATTCCCCGCAGACTGGAGGTCAGTTGGTAGGCGGTGGATGCCGGAATGAGCAGAAGCGCAAACACGAGGATCGCCCCGACCGTCTTTAGGGAGACGACAATGGTCAGGGCCACCAAACTCAGCAACAGGAAAAAGAGACGGCGCGCCGGGACCCCGGACGCCTCGGCCATCTTCTGGTCGAAGGCGATAAAGAAAAATTCCTTGGAGAAGAGAAAGACCAGACCCACGACGATCACCACAAGCACGCCACCAAAGAGAAGCTCCTCACGGGTGACCGATAGGATGCTCCCGAAGAGGTACCCGTACACCTCGGAATTGTAGGCTTTCATCAAGCCGATAAACAGGATGGCAAGAGCCATTGTCGCCGTATAGAAAATCCCTATGCTGACGTCCAGCTTCATACGGCCACGCTCTTCCAATAAGCCGGTGATCCAGATTGTCGCAAGTCCAAAGGCAATCGCAAGAGGCATCGCGGGTAGTCCGACAAGGTAGGCGAGAGTCACACCCGCGAACGCTGCGTGGGCCGTGCCGGCCCCGATAAACGCCAGGCCGCGCAACACAACGAAGACGCCAATGACGGAGCACAGGCCGCCGGTGAGAGCCGCAGCGATCAGGGCTCGCTGGAGAAAGCTCAGGGTGAGAAAATCGGCAATCACGCGGTTACACCCACAATTTCACCCACCCACCCTGAATCTGCCAAGACAGATTCTTTTTCCCCTGGCACCCGCCCGCCAAACAAAGCTTGCTCGACATCGCACCCAGCCCACCCTTGAGCTCGCCAAGACGAGCTCATTCTCCCGTGACGGCCTGATGATTATTTTAAGGCCGCCGGGGTAGTTTCTCTGTTCTTTTGTTTGCTCATTGCCCCCGCCCTGAAATCTCATTTCACCCCCCACCCCGGCGCTGCCATTGCACCCACCCACCTGGAGTCTGCCAGGACAGACTCCTTATCCCCTGGACAGCGCCTTGTCCCGTGGGACAAACTCCTTCCCCATTAGCACCCGCCCGCCCTGGAGTTTGCCAAGACAAACTCCCTTCCCCTAGCGGTGGTGATGATCCGCGATGAGAACGTGTCCGGCCTCGGTTTTGACGGCCTCGGGCCCGTACACCTGAGCAAGAATTTCCTCCCGGAGGACCTCCTTGGCCGGCCCCAAGGCGTATAATCGGGTCTTGAGCAGCGCGAGGCGATCTGCAAGCGGAGCAATGAGATTGATATCATGCGAGACGAGGAGAACCGTCAGGTGGAGGTCCCGGTGCAGGTGTCGGATGAGTTCCAGAATGGTATGTTGGGTGGGAGTATCAATGCCGGTCGTAGGCTCGTCCAAGAGTAGGACCTGCGGGTGCTGGGCGAGAGCCCTGGCGATAAACACCCGCTGCTGCTGACCACCCGATAGCGCTCCCAATGCGCGGCGGCTGAAGTCCGCCATACCGACGTCCTCGAGCGCATGAAGAACAATCTCCCGGTCGGCCTTGGCCGGCCGGCGGAACAGGCCGATAACGCCGGAGCGGCCCATCATCACCGTTTCCTCAACCGTGATTGGGAAGTCCGGATCCACGCCTTCTTTTTGGGGGAGATACCCGATGCGGGCGCGGTGGTAGCACCGTAGCTCTTGGCAGGCGCAATCGAAAATTTGGAGCGATCCGGATGAGGGCGGCATGAGTCCGAGGATGGCTCGCAGCAATGTTGTCTTCCCGGAACCGTTGGGTCCGATGATCCCGACGAACTCACCGTCCTCAATCTCGAATGTGATGTCCTCAAGCGCCGTGCCATGGGGATAGCGAAACGTCGCATGTTCGAAGCGGATGAGCGGTCTGCCGTGATGATCATCACGGTGGTGCGGGTGGACGTGTCCCATTGGCTGGGCCTATAACCGCAGGGCTTCGACCAGCTTTGCGATATCGTAGTGCAGCATCGACAGGTAGGTCTCCGTGCCTTTAATTGCGCCAGGCAGCGTGGAAAGCAGCACAATACGCGCGCCTGTTTCCATGGCCAGAGTTTGCGCCAATTTCTGATTCAGCTGAGGCTCTGAGACGATCACTTTGATCTTTTCGGTCTTCATGCGGCGCGCCAGCCTGGCAAGTTGGGCGGCGCTGGGTTCTGATCCGACCTGCCGAATGATGTCGCCCTCGATTCGAAAGCCGAACCGCCTTGCGAAATAGGGCCACGCGGGATGATAGGTGACGATCCGCCGGTCACGAAGCATAGCGACATGTCCCTTGAGTTCCCGTTCGGAATCGCTCAGGCGCTTGAGATAGTTCTCGAGATTGGTGCGGTATACGAGCGTGTGGGCCGGGTCGACTTCGATGAGCGCCTGTGCGATGTGCCCCGTCATGATCCTCGCGTTCTCAGGGTCAAGCCATATATGCGGGTTGCCTTGGGAGCCAGGATCGTCGGTGTCCCGGATGACGGAGATGTCGCGTGAGGTCGTGACGACTCGCAAGCCGGAACTCCCCGCATTTTTTACCAGGCCTTGGAGCCATATCTCCAAACCAAGCCCGATCTCGAGCAGGAGCCGGGCCTCGCTGAGAGCCTTTAGATCGCTCGGTTTGGGCGAGTAGGAATGTTCGCTCTCATAGCCGGTAATTAAGGAGATTACCTCGACATGCTCGCCACCCACGTGCTCCGCGAACTCCTTAAGAATAGGAAGGGTGGCCACCACTTTCAGCGGTGTGGCGAAGGCGGGCGTTGTATTGAAAATCAGAAAAAAAATGACTGCGCGGACGGCAGCGATCGCAGGTGTCAGCATGGCCGAACCTAACAGCCCGGTCCTGCAATGTCAACGAACGGCGAAGGTCAGTTATGCCAGGTGCGGCCGTCAGACTGTATCAGCCGTTCCGCTTCGATGGGACCCATCGTTCCGGGTTCGTATTCCGACAACCATTTGGTACCGTGCTGCTGCCAGCCTTCAAGGATCGGCGTGATCCATGCCCAGGAGGCCTCGACCATATCCCGCCGCATAAACAGGGATGCGTCGCCGGCCATCACGTCCAACAGCAATCGTTCATAGGCTTCCGGTGAGGGCACTCCGAACGCTTCCCCGTACCGAAAATGCATTTCGACGGGATGGGTCCTGGCCTTGGTGCCGGGCACTTTTGAAATAATGCGCAGCGACAGGCCTTCTTCAGGCTGAATGTTCAACACCAGCACGTTCGGTGCAAGTGGATGCTCCGGATCCGTATTAAAAAGGATCTGGGGAATCTCTTTGAAATATACGGCAACTTCACTGGCCCGCTTGGCCAGCGCTTTTCCGGTGCGGAGGTAGAAGGGCACTCCCGACCATCGCCAGTTGTCCAAAAAAAGCTTGAGTGCCACGAAGGTTTCGGTCGTAGAGTCGGACTTGACCTCCGACTCGCGTCGATAGCCCGGCACGTCCACCTTATTCACCGTCCCGGCGCTGTACTGCGCACGGACGGTGTATTTCAACACATCTTTCCCCGTGATCGGGCGAAGGCACCGCAGCACATCCATGCGCGCGTCCCGCACGACATTCGCCTCCAAGGAGTACGGCGGTTCCATGGCAATCAGACAGAGGAGCTGCAGCATATGATTCTGGACCATGTCGCGCAACGCTCCCGCTTCCTCATAGTAGCTCGCGCGGGTCCCCACGCCCTCAGCCTCCGCCACGGTGATCTGGATGTGATCGATGTTCTTATAATTCCAGATCGGCTCAAAGATGCTGTTCGCAAACCGGATGACTAAGAGATTCTGGACCGTCTCTTTCCCGAGGTAGTGGTCGATTCGGAAAACCTGGGATTCATCAAAAACCCTGGCCACCGCCTCATTGATCTCCCAGGCGGAAGTAAGATCCCGGCCGATGGGCTTTTCGATAATGATACGGGAGAAGGTCTTCTGCTCGCTGACGGGCTGGGCAAGCCCAGCTTTCCACAGCCCCTCGACAGTCACGACAATCGCCGTCGGTGGAATGGCCAGGTAAAAGATGCGACTTCCCGGGAGGTTGAACTTGGCTTCAATGTCGAGGAGCCGCGCCCGCAAGTCCAGATAGGACTGCGGTTGATTGACAGCGCCCGTGACCCAGAAGAGCCGCTGCTCGAACTTCTCCCAGATCGAGTCATTCAAAGGTTGCCGCGAGTATTTCATGATACCTTCCCGCGCGAACTTACGGAAGTCGTCGTCGCTGAGAGGTGTGCGGCCGGTACCGGTCACCGCGTAGTTGTCGGGCAGTTGACCATCGAGAAACAGATTGTACAGGGCTGGAAGGAGTTTCCGGCGAGAGAGATCGCCGGACCCACCGAAAATGACCAGGGTACAGGGTTTTGGGGGGAGGGTATGGGGCAACTCTGCCATGGCGGTCTTTACTCCCGTTTCTTGACGGCGTGACCGCCGAAAGCTTTGCGCATGGCGGCCAGCATTTTTTCCGCGAAGGACTCTTCCTGCCATGCCTCGGACTCGCGGACGAGATCCGGCGACAGGTCATAGGTGACAAGATCGTGGCGACCCTGACGTAACCGTGCGACCATGTTCATACCCATCTTGCCCAGACCGATGAAACCGAGTTGCATGGTGACTCTTTCGCCGCGAGGCACGGTCCGGCCTTTCTTTTGTCAACGTTATCACTATCCGGCGTTCCAATCCAGTTCCTTGACCTCACGGAGCTTTTCACGTAGCCTTTCGGATGGCCGAATGAGGCAGATATACTTACTGGGATGTCTAATCCCCTCGAGCACCGGCGGCTCACTTGCGCTGGACCCTGAGCTTCCATGAAGGTGATCGGACTCATGTCCGGGACCTCCGCGGATGGTGTGGACGCAGCCGTTGTCGACATCACCGGCACGGGGCACAAGTTAACGCTTAAACTGATTGCCTTTCGAACTTTTCCGTACCCCGCTGATTTTCGTGTGCGCCTGTTGACCGCGATGACGGACGGAGGATTGCCCGACATCTGTCATCTCAATGTGGCGCTTGGCGAGTGGTTGGCGCGTGCGGCGTTGCGCGTGAGGCGCCTCGCTTCTCTGTCGACTCGCGACGTCGCCCTCATTGGATCGCATGGACAAACCTTTCAGCATGTCCCAATACCACGGCATGAAGCTGGAGTCGGGGAGCTCCGTTCAACCCTTCAACTTGGATCGCCAACAGTCATTGCGGAACGCACCGGCATACAGACTGTAGCGGATTTCAGAACACGAGACATGGCTATCGGCGGCCAAGGCGCCCCGCTTGCTCCGTATCTCCACCATTTACTCTTTCAGGATGCACGGCGCACTCGGGCGGTGGTGAACATTGGCGGCATCAGTAATCTCACCTTCCTTCCAGCGCAAGGATCGTTGCGGGCGGTGCGCGCATTTGATACCGGCCCAGGTAACATGGTCCTTGACGGGATCATCCGTCGTCTGACAAATGGCCGGGAGACATTTGATCGAGGTGGTCGGTTGGCGGCCAAGGGAAGAGTGCACCAGGGCCTTCTGAAAAGGATGCAGCGCCATCCCTACCTGCGACGTCGCCCGCCCAAGTCAACAGGCCGGGAAGAGTTCGGAGACGAATTCTTAAAAGACTTGATTCGCGCCGCGCGGCGGCCTTCGATAACCCCCGCCGACCTCATGGCCACGGCGACTGCCTATACTGCGCAAACGATAGCGGACGGAGAGCGATTTCTCTCGGGATGCGTCGATGAAGTACTCATTTGCGGAGGCGGCGCGAAGAACTTAACCTTAATGGAAATGCTCCAGGATGCCTGGGGGAGCACGCCAGTCCGGCCGGTTGAGGCTCTCGGATGGAATGGGCGAGCCCTCGAAGCCGTCGCGTTTGCCGTATTCGCCTATCAAGCGTTGCGCGGTGTGCCCTGCAATCTGCCTGCCGTCACGGGCGCGAAGCGCGAGGTGGTGTTAGGCTCTATTACGCCGGGGAGTGATCGTGAGTCTATTCGCACGGGGGCCCGTACGCCATGAGAATGGCTCCGATGCCCCCGGACCCCGGCACAGCCGGAGCTTCGCTTTGATACCTGTACTGAGACTCTCCGTGCCCAGTCTCATCTGGGGCGTCTTGTTCGTGGCGGCTATCGGCCGCGGCGTCAGACCGCTTTACGCTCGTGATGGGCGGTGCGGCGGTGGTTGACAACAAGACGGGACTTGTATGGGAGCAATCCCCTGGCGTCCAGCATCTGGGATGGGCGGATGCTCCAGACTATTGTCGCGGAAGAACGACAGGGGGTCGGGAGGAATGGCGGGTTCCGACAAAGGAAGAGCTGGCCAGCCTTGTGGATCTCTCGCAGGCGGACCCCGCGCTCCCCGACGGCCATCCCTTTTCCAATGTAAAGTCGGCGATCTACTGGACCTCTACGCCGGACGCCAAGGATCGGATTCTGGCATGGCACGTGAGCTTCTTCACCGGCCAGGTCACGGTTGACGGCAAGCACTTGAACCGGCGGGTCTGGTGCGTGCGCGATCAGCGGCCCTAAGGCTGTGGCTGGCCGCCGGCTGAGATAAAACTGTTCGGATAGCTGGCGGCGATGCCGTTCGGCCGCTTGCCCACCTTGACGCGTTTGACTTCGGTCAGAGTGCCGAGGTCCACGATCGAGACGTCATCACTCTGGGTGTTGGTTACGTACACCTGCTTGCCGTTCGAGCTGAACGAGAGCCCATGCGTCCATTTGCCGAGAGACAGGTGCCGTCACGACTCGATCTGTGGCGGCATCGATGATGGTCAGCTCCCCGGCTTCCTGATCACAGGAGATCACGAATTTCCCGTCGGGAGATACGCCGAGTCTGTGCCGGACGTTTGCCGACCGGGATTCGAGCGACGACCTCTCTTGAGGCTGCATCGATCTTAAAAATCTGGGCTGTACCCGATCCGGTCACATAAACAAACCGGCCTTGCGGATCCACCCATGCCTGGACGGCGGCGTCTTCAAGGGCCACGGAGCCGACCAGCGTTCTAGCCGCTACATCAAAAATAGCCAGGTCGCGGCTGCCGAGGTTCGCGATGTAGGCGAATCTCCCATTCGGCGAGAGAGCAATGCCGTGCGGTGTCCGGCCGACCGGAACGGTCGTGATTGTTTTAAGCGAGGCGGCGTCAGTGATCGTCAGATCCCCTGAATCGGAATTGGTGATAAGCAGAAGTTTCGTATCGGGAGTCATGACCACATGCGCCGGGCCACGCCCGACAGGCCATCGAGCCAGAATACGAAGCCCCTGCGGGTCCACTTTGACGGCCTGATTGGCGGGGCCGTCCGTCAGGTACAGCATGCCATCCGGCCCCAGGTGAATATTGTGCGGCCCGCGCAGGCCTGGGAGGGTCGCCGTCCGTTTGCCGGAATCCGCGTCGACGACCGAGATGCTGCCGTCGCCTTCATTCGCGGTATAGATCCATGTGGCAGCGAAGAGGTCAGGGGAAAGAGCGAGGAGGCAACAGAAGAGAATCAGGCGGAGAAACAAAAACCGTTCGTGGTGAGCTTGTCGAACCACCACTTTGCAAGAGCCCTTTAGTAAGGCTGTCGCGATCACATGAAGTTGACGAACTTTGTCTTTGCTTCCTCCATGATCGCTTCGGTGATCTGCGCAACCCCACGCTCCTGGGCAAGGCGTTCGATCTCTTTGCGCGCCATCGGGCGGATAAAATCGGGAATATTCTCCAGACGCTTCTCGGCGGCAGGGGACCACGGGATGCCTGCCGGTACATTTTTGGAATCGTCCATCACCTGAAGGTTAATCTTCTTGTAGCCCTGCTTGCGGGCATAGGCCTCGATGCCGCCTTTGATCATGGGACGGACAAAGGATGGCGTCTTCTCCAGACGATCCAGTGCGTCCGGTGTCCATTCAAACTCACTCTTCTCACCGTGGGTCTCAGTGCTTGACCCGAGTCCCATCTGCGCCACGACGGCAGAGAACGGACACCCGCCGGATTTCTTTTCAGGCTCCACCCCGCCGGTGGGCGCCGGCGTTTCGCTGTAGTGCTCCGTGAGGTAGTTCGCCATGTCGGCCTGACCGCCACCTTCCGCGCGAAGCCGCCGCGGGTCATTTCAAAGGCTTCAGCGGGAGCGGCCCTGCCCCCGAGCTGCACACCGAGCGAGCTGACCATCTGGGTCTCCCCGGGATTGGTGACCATCGTAAACCGAGCGCCGCAGGACGGGCAGCCGAAGAACACGCCCAGTGAGCCCTCACCGGGCTTCTCGACTTTTTCGAAGTTCATGTAGGTTTCACACTTCATGCAGACGAACTTCATCGCGGGACTCCTTCAGTGTCCGTTAGAGTTGGCGGGCCATGATCTTCTTGTAGTCGAGCAATGCTTTGACGCGCGTCACAATCTCATCATAGCGTTTGACGGTGGAACTGTCGACGTCAAGCAGCGGCAGCCCCTTGTCGAATGACCGTGTAAGAGCAGGGTCGAAAGGGATGCGTCCAAGCAGCGGCAGGTCCAGAGCCTGGCACATCGTCTCGGTATCGCCCTCGAACAGCTCACTTTCGATTCCGCAGTGCGGACACCGGTACCGGCTCATGTTCTCCACCATCCCCAGGACCTTGATGCCGAGATCACGGGCGTAGGCGATGGACTTTTGCACGACGTCCGAGGCCATCTCTGAAGGAGTGGTGACCATGATGGCGCCGTCAAGCTCGGGAATGAAGCCGGCAATCACCGGGGGTTTGTCGGCTGCTGCGCCCGGCGGAAGATCGGTCAGCAGATAGTCCAGCTCGCCCCAGACAATGTCCGCAATGAACTCCCGAATGACGTTCATCTCCGTGAGGCCGAGCCAGACGGGACTAAGATCCATGGGGCCCTTCCACTGAACCGGAGCCGACTCCTCCAGAAAAAAGTCCATGGAGCCGACCTTGATTCCGAGGGGACCTATGGGCGGCATTGCGCCCTCCGGCGTGATCTCGAAACGCCGGCCGCGCATGCCGAGCATTTTAGGCACGCACGGCCCGTTCAGGTCCACATCCAGTACGCCAACCCGATCTCCCTGGCGGGCGAAGGCCAGCGCAAGATTCACGGTGGTCATGCTCTTCCCCACGCCGCCTTTGCCGCTCATCACGACAAGCTTGCGCCGAACCTGTGCCATCCGGCTTTTTACGGCCTTCATGTGCTCGGTGATCTGCTGGACCACGTGCGCGTCGTCGGTATATTTCAATCGACCGAGAATGCCTCTTAGATCCTGTGACATGAATCAGATTCCACGTGGCCTGTGAGAATCGACAAAGCTAACATGCGGCTTGAAAGTGTGTCAATTTCCAAGCGCGTCTGCCCGAAAGCGCAGCTAACTTCTCTTTGGCGGCGCCGGAGGCGAGGGCTTCTAACGCCAAGGGGACGGCGGCACGCAGTGAGGCGGCCTTGCCTGCGAGTATAGAGAATTGCCGCGGCATTCATGATGACCCAGTCTTTCACGGGGCCATTTAACTGATTTGCCAGGAGTTTCCTCAGTAAGGCTGCCTCCTCGACGAGATCTTTCGGAGCGGGGGAATCCAGTCGCCCCATGGTCATCCCCATATCCTTGGGGTGGATCGTCAGCGGCGTAATGTGGTCATCCCGGATCTCAATGGCCTTTGTGACAGAGCTGAGGGAAAGCTCCGGCTCCCCGTCTGTGCCTCGCAGCACCAACGCCCGGGGAATTCCCATCATGCGCAGGGCCTCGGGCATTTTTTCGAAGTAGGGGGGGTGGGAGATGCCAATGATCGAGACACGGGCGCGTGCGGGATTCAGGAGGCGCGCGACCGGCTGAAAGAACGTCCGGACCCCGAGCTCCTTTCTCATTTCCAAGAACCAGTGGACCGGAGGGTGGTACAGCGCGATATCCAGGTAACCGAATCCCTTCTCCATGACTTCATTGGCGACATCATCTGGTGTCAAATCGACGGGAATATTCAGTGCAGAAGCCAGCGCAGCCGTCGAGCGCCGCCCGGCGACGCCCTCGTACCCGTGCAGAAGCAGATGCGCCCCGGCAGCGGCGGCGATAATGGCGGCCGGCAACAGCGCATGCCATCCGTCCTGTTTGCCCGCGTATGTCGGAATGTCCACCACGCCGAGGGAATCGGGGATGGCCACAGGTTTGACATATCCCCGCGCTGACGTGGCGAGCGCGGCTAGTTCCGCGACCGATTCAGATTTGATGCGCATGGCAAGCAGAAACGCGCCCACCTGAACCGGAGTGGCTTGCTTCTCCAGCAGCAAACGCATTGCCGCAGTCGCTTCCTGATAGGTGAGGTCTTTCGAGGCCCGCTCGCCTTTGCCGACCTTGGCGATGATATCTTGCATCGTGTTGGACATCTTCAAGCCCCGGGCAGTCGTCTGCTTGTGCGCGTCGAACCTTAAATCGAGTAGTGGAACTGCTGTCGCGCCCCGATGACTTCCGCCAGCACGCCGCGGCGCTTTAATTCCTCAAGGATACGGTCTGCGATCGCATCAAAATCCTTTGGCCCCGAAAAGACCAGATCCGTTTGGACCGGAGGGTCCTCTTCAGTATGTGACATGTGCACGGCAATGACCGGCGTGGGATGCACCAGCGTGCGGATGGTCGTCAACCGCGTTCCGGCCGAATGGATTCGTTGACACCACAATCAAACCGGTGTCGAGCAGCAGGCGAGCCACCTCACCGAAGCGGCGAACCATTTCACCGGCATCCTCCTCTCCAATATCGTTGTCAAGGCCCCGGCGCAGATTCTCAGCCGCCAGAAGGTACGCGTGCCGGCTATCCGCCACGAGCCTGACTTCCGCGCGTCGCGCGACAAAGGACGTGCCGCTCTGGGCTTCACCGGTAATCAACACGAGTGCCGCCCGGTGTCCATATTGCGCCGCCCGTTCGTCGAGCCCGACGTCCCCTTTGATCCATGAGATGTCGCGTCGTCGCGCCTCCTCACGAAGGACGGTCTGCTCATCTCGGACGGCCTCGGTGATGATGCCGCCGCCGGAGAGATCGTACTGGTCAACCATCACGAATCGGCCGGTCACCGCCGAGTCGGCGTAGGCGTCAAAGGCGATCGGATACTTGGTCCGTATGGTGAGTTCGGCCACCTCATTTTTATTCACAGTGGTTTGCTGGGTGCGGGCTTCCAGATCGGCCGCGTCAATAATCCGGTGAATCACGGCGATTTCGCACTCGACCTCCCGTGTGGCGAGGCGCAGCAGATATTTTTTGCCGATCTCCAAGGGTCGCTTGCCGAGCCAAAACAGGTTACACCGCAAGGCGGTGGACTCGAGCGGCACCGACTCGGGATGAGATGCGATTTCCCCCCGCTCGATAAAAATCTGCTCATCCAGCGTGAGACCGGTAGATTGGCCGCCTCGCAGCTTCCGTCGGCACCGGTTCCACGTTGAAGGCCTCGATGGATTTCACGATGGCGGACTTATTGGATGGCGAGAAGATAAGGCGGTCGCCGACGCGGATCTTTCCGGAGGCGACGCGCCCCGCAATAATGCGCCGCGCATCGAATTTGTAGACGTCCTGTACGGGAAATCGGAGCGGCTGGCGCTCGTCGTCCAATGCCTTTCGAAAGAGACCAAGCGTCTCAAGAACTGTGGGACCGCGATACCACGGCATCTGCCGGCTGCGGTCGGCGATGTTGTCGCCGAGCTTTGCGCTGGCGGGAATGAAGCGTTCCGGCTCCACCTTGAGCTGTTTGAGAAAGGCCCGGTACTCGCTTTCAATCGCGTGCGAAGACATCCTGTCGATATCCGGCCAGGTCCATCTTGTTGACGACCACCGCGACCTGCCGGACGCCTAGGAGAGAGAGCAATTGCCCGTGGCGTTTGGACTGCTCCTTGACCCCTTCCTGCGCATCGATCAGGAGCAGCGCCGCTTCGGCGCGCGCCGCTCCGGAGACCATGTTCTTCAGGAACTCCTTATGTCCCGGAGCGTCGATGATAATGTACTGGCGGTCCTTCCAGGTGAAGAAGGTGCGGGCGGAGTCGATCGTGATGCCCTGCTCCTGCTCTTCAAGGAAGGCGTCGAACAGGAAGGCATACTCGAAGTCCTTTCCCTGGCGCCGGCAAATCTCCCTGACTTTCTCAAGCTTCCCCTCGGGCAACGTTCCGGTATCGGCGAAGAGACGTCCCAACAGGGTGGACTTGCCGTGGTCCACATGCCCGACAATGACAATGTTCAGATGGTCGGTAGGCCTGTCAATCGCGGTGGGCATCTGTCGACTACATGTAGCCGTCTTTGCGGAGCAGCTCCATGCCGCGCCCCTCATCCTGCGCCCGCCCGGCGCGCTCCGCGACCGTGGTGTGACGGAGCTCCTCAATAATCTCGTCCACTGTCTTGGCGTGTGATTTGATCGGGGCGGTGCAGGGAGCGCAGCCGAGACTGCGGTAGCGTGTGCCCTCTCCCTTGTCGAAGTACAGATCAATAATCGGGATGTTCTCTGCCTTGATATATTCCCAAATATTGATTTCCGTCCAATCCAGCAGGGGATGGATGCGAATGTGCGTGCCTTCGGGAAAGGTGGTCTTGAACTGGTCCCACAGTTCGGGCGGCTGCTCGCGGAAGTCCCAATCGCCGTGCTTGTCGCGCGGGGAGAAGTAGCGTTCCTTGGCGCGAGTTCCTTCTTCATCCGCACGCACCCCGAGAATCACGCCGGTGTAGCCCTTTTCAGCGAGCAGATTCTTAAGGCCGTCCGTCTTGAGGGCGGTGCAACAGGTGACGCGACCCAGCGTGTGATTCATACCACTCGCCAACGCTTCCTTGTTTTGGCCGATGACGAGGTTCAGGCGCCACTCGCGCACGAAGCGATCGCGGTATTCGATCATGGCTGGAATTTTGTAGTTGGTATCGATATGGATCAGCGGGAATGGCACATGGCCGAAGAAGGCCTTTCGTGCGAGCCACAGCAGCACGGTCGAGTCCTTGCCCATGGACCATAGCATCGCGAGGTTGTCGAAGTGCTTATAGGCCTCGCGAAAGATATAGACACTTTGATCTTCGAGACTGCGCAGGTGGGAATTCATTTCGGATGCAGCCCGCACTCCGTTTTCGCGAAGCCGGACCACCGGCCGCCTCTGGGATCTTCGCCGGGTAGGACGGCCCGCGTGCAGTAGGTGCACCCGAGGCTGGGATAGCCTTGATCGTGCAGGGGATTGTACGGAACCTCGTGCCGTTTGATGTAGGTCCAGACCTGATCGTTCGTCCAACGCGCCAGCGGATTGAATTTGACCAGGGCGAACGTCGCGTCCCATTCGACGATTTTTGCCTTCGCCCGCGCGGCCGACTGTTCACGACGGATGCCTGTGATCCAGGCTTGGTAGGGTTTCAGAGCGCGTGCCAACGGCTCGACCTTTCGCTGACGACAACATTCGTCCGGCTGCCGTTCCCACAGCTTGTCGCCGAACTTCGCCGCCTGTTGCTCCGGTGTGAGAAGGGACTTTATCTGAATCGGGGCGATCCCGTACTTCTTGATGAGAGCGTCCCGTGTGGCATAGGTCTCCTGAAAAAGAAAATCCGTATCGAGGTACAAAATCGGAGTCCGTGGGTTGATGCGCTGGATCATGTCGATCAGCACCACATCCTCCGCGCCAAAGCTGCTCGCCAGCACGATGTTCGGAAAGTAAGCCGTGAGCGCAGAACGTAAGATGTCCTCGGGCGTTTGGCTCTCCAGGGTCTGGTTCAGCTCCTGAAGCTGAGCGAGATCAATGGACGGAGCAGGCGGCATTATCCGACCTTCTCGACCGTGACTTTGAAGAAGTTTTCAGCGGCGACCTCAGCCAACACCTTCTGGCCGTCATTGCGAAGCGACTGGGGAACATTCCGGATGGGTTCGCCCGCATCCAGCCAGACCTCGAGGATGTCGCCATCGTCCATCATTTCGAGCTTGAGCTTGGTCTTCACGTAGTTGATCGGGCACATCACGCCGCGCAGGTCCAACGTCGTTCCCGGCTTGGCTTGGGCAGCGTCAGGCGCCGGCGTCGGCAGAGGCGCCGGTCCCACGCTCTTCGCAGTTTCTTGGCTGTCTTTCGTCATGAGTGTCTTCCCCATTACTTCTGTGAGTTCTTTGCACGCCTCAATAAAACCTTTGGCGTAGGACATCTTCTCCCGCGCGAACGCTGCCGTCGTATCCTTAGGGCCGAGGTCTCCGATTCCGGATGTCGGTTTCGCGTATACCGTGGCAATCCGGCCTTTCTCCCCGAAGCGTCGCTCAAACTCAGAGAGGGTCTCGGTGTCGGTGTTCGGATCCACCCCCTCCAGCACCAGCACCGCTTTTGCCGCAGCCAGCACCGCGCGGTAGGCTTTATTGAGCGCCGTGGCGTATTGCTCTTTTCCTGCGAGGAGCCGCGCCTGGTACATCTCCTGCTCGGCTTCGAGGATCCGGTTTTCGATCATTTCCAAAGCCCCGCCGGCGCATTCACCGGGACCCAGGTCTTCCAGGATGAACTCCTCCTCGCCTTCCCAATCAAAGTAGTAGGCAGGGTCCGCGTCGAACGAAGGCAGAATGCTATAAGGAATTAATTCTTCTTTCAGCTTCGCCTTACCTGTCCGGTCAATGAAATCCAGCAGGCTTTCGCCTTGGCGGCGGTCGCGGCGCCACACGTCCAAAAGGTGCGAGATGGCGCTCGGCACATTCTTTGCCGGAAGCTTGATCGTCATCTGGCCGATCTTCGGCGTACCGTCAATCCGGCCGCCGAGGTGCAGTTCATAGTGCGGTGCGACGTGATCGCCCAACCGCTTGCCGACGCCGTGCAAGCCGATGGTGGAGATGTGATGCTGCGCGCACGAGTTGTGACAGCCGCTGATCTTGACCGTGACGTCGCGTAGGTCGTCAGGTACTTGCCCGGGAGGAAAGATCTCCGCCAGCGCGCGGGCCAATCCTTTGGACGAGGTGATCCCCAAACCGCAGGTATCCGTGCCGGGGCAGGCAATTATGTCCTCGACCAATTCGGCGCCCGGATCGCCGAGGTTGGCTGCGACCAGGCGGCGATACAAGTCCTCGATCCGGTCGTTCGCGACCCAGCGGATGCACAGATTTTGCTGAATGGTCGTTCGAATATTGCCGTTGGCGAACTCATCGATAATGTCAGCGACCTCCCGCATCTGCGGGGACGGGATGTCACCCATCGGGAGACGAATAAAAGCGGCGGAAAAGCCAGCCTGCCGTTGAGGGACGACGTTCGTGCGTCGCCACATATGAAACGGCGTCGCGTGAGCGTCCTCAGCAGGAGGTCCGGCGGGTCTTGGTCGGTTGGATCAACTGAGGGTTGGGATCCGCGATGACCGGCAGGCTCATTGCGCCGTTATAGTTCTTGCGGATCACGGTATATTCAGTCTCCACCCGGCGCTTGAACTCCGCAAAGCCCAGCTTATCGATGACGAATTTCATCCGCGCCTTGTTGCGGTTCTTCCGATTCCCGAGATTGTCGAAGACCTTGATCACCGAGTCGCACAGCGGGAATACATCTTCCATCGGCACAAATTCGTGCAGGAGTTGCGCGAGCCGGGGAGTGGAGCCCAGCCCGCCGCCGGCGGTCACCCGGAAGCCGATCTCTCCCGTGGGCCGTTTGACAGCGAGGAACCCCAGGTCGTGGATCGGAGTCATCGCGCAATCACGACCGCATCCTGAGAACGCGATTTTGAACTTCCGCGGCAGACTTTGGTTGAGGGGATTGCGAAGCAGGTGTTGGGAAACCGCCTTGGCATACGCGGTGACATCGAAGATTTCATCCTGGCACACGCCGGCGAGGTGGCAGGCCGTTACGTTGCGCACGGTATTGCCGCAGGCCTCCCGTGTCGTCAGCCCCACTGCGGCAAGGCCTCGCATGATGGTGCCGACATTTTCGAGCGCCACGTAATGGAGTTGAATGTCCTGGCGGGTGGTCACATGACCCACGCCGGTGGCATACCGTTCCGCCACATCCGCGATCGCTCGCATCTGCATGGAGTTCAAGCCGCCGAAGGGAATCTTGATGCGCACCATTTGCACGCCTGGCTGGCGCTGACCGTAAATTCCATGTTGCAGGCGAAAGGGCCGAAAGGTATCGGAGGAGACTTCAGCCGAGAGAACCTTGGCCGCTTCCTCCTCAAATGATTCGATCTCTTTCAGAATGTCGGCCGCAATCGCGACCGTATCAGTTTGGGAAATGGCTTGACTCGGCATGGCGCGCCCCTCAGCAGTTGCGTTAGATGTGATACATCAGAACCCGCCGCTCGTCGAGGTCTCGGGTCCGCCGGCACAGGTCGGCGAGCGTCGTCTTGTTCAGCGTTTCAAGAAGCGAGGTCTGCACCTCCGCCCACACACTATGTATGAGTGACTCATGACCATTCTCGGCCGGGTTGCTTTTAGAACCGTTTCTGTTTCCGTGCACTCGAGGCGTAGTGGCGATGGGTCCCTCCACCGCCTGTATCAGGTCCCCCAGCGGGATGTCCTCCGCAGGCTTGGCCAAGCGGTATCCTCCGTGAGTCCCCCGAGAACTTTCAACCAAGCCGGCATTTCTGAGCGAGCGAAGAATATGCTCCAAGAATTTAATTGGTATTCCTTGCCGATCCGCGATGGCCTTCGCCTGGACCGGCGCTGCCTCGCGCGCTAAAGCCAAGTCGAGCGCCGCGAGTATACCGTATTCGCCCTTCGCAGATAGATACATCGATACCCTACTGATCCTATAGGAAAGCTAGGTCATTCTAGCGTGATCAAATGTTCTCGTCAAGAAGAATATCTATTTATATATCCCTGTATTAGCTTGAACTCAGGCCGATGGATCTTATGGTTAAGATCAGGTGGGCACACCCTGGAGGAAGTCGTTATGATTCGCTTTGATCGATTAACCGTGAAATCCCAGGAAGCTCTGGCCGATGCTCAAAAAGTAGCAGAGAGCGCCCGCAATCAACAGATCGACGTGGAACATCTGGCGCTGGCGCTCGTGAGGCAACGAGATGGCCTTACGCCAGGGTTGCTCAGTAAGCTCGGTAGCGATGCCGCGACGATTGGGCGCGAGCTGGAGCAAGAAATCAAGCGCATTCCGCAGGTTTCCGGCCCCGGAGCCGGGCAAGTCAGTATCTCATCCCGACTGAATGAGGTCTTCAACGCGGCTGAAGCCGAGGCGGAGCGCCTGAAGGACGAATATATCAGCACCGAGCACCTGCTCCTTGCACTCATGGATATAGGGGGGCCGGCCGCGGGGGTTCTGAAGCGGCACGGGGTGAGTAAGGATCGCATTTACTCGGCCCTCACCGCGATTCGTGGAAGTCAACGGGTGACGGATCAGGAGCCGGAGGAGAAGTTTCAGGCGCTCGCCAAATACAGTCGCGATCTTACAGATCTTGCCCGCAAAGGCAAGCTCGACCCTGTCATAGGCCGCGATGAGGAGATTCGTCGCGTCATTCAGGTGCTCTCGCGACGGACCAAGAATAACCCTGTCTTGATCGGAGAACCGGGGGTCGGGAAGACCGCCATCGCCGAGGGCCTCGCGCAACGTGTCATCAATGGAGATGTGCCGGAGGGATTAAAAAACCGCCGCGTCGTGGCATTGGACATGGGCTCTTTGGTGGCGGGCAGCAAGTTCCGCGGTGAGTTCGAGGACCGGCTGAAAGCCGTTTTGCGGGAGGTTGAAGAAGCGCAGGGCCAGATTATTCTTTTTATCGATGAGATTCATACGCTCGTGGGCGCCGGCGCCGCAGAGGGTGCGATGGATGCGTCGAACATGCTGAAGCCGGCGTTGGCGCGTGGAGACTTGAGGTGTGTCGGCGCCACGACCCTGGACGAGTATCGCAAGCGCATTGAGAAAGACGCGGCTCTCGAACGACGGTTCCAACCCGTACTGGTTCCCGAACCCTCGGTTGAGGACACCGTGTCGATTTTGCGTGGTTTGAGGGAACGCTATGAAGTTCATCATGGCGTCAGAATCAAGGATTCCGCACTGGTCGCGGCGGCGGTTCTTTCGAAGCGTTACATCGCTGACAGATTTCTGCCCGACAAAGCCATCGACCTTGTGGATGAAGCGGCGTCTGGTCTTCGGATGGAGATCGACAGCATGCCGAGTGCCTTGGACGAGCGTTTACGTCGCATCCGACAATTGGAGATAGAGCGGGAAGGAATCCGGCGGGACAAGGATACGGGTGCGCAGGACCGGCTGCAGAAAGTGGAACGCGAAATTGCCGAGCTTCGCACCGAGGTGGATGCTTTGACCAAGCAGTGGGAGGCGGAAAAGGAGGCCATTAAGAAGATCCGCGAGATTAAGGAAAAAATGGAGCTTGCCAAGCAGGAGACCGACCGCGCGGAACGGGAAGGCGATCTCGGGCGGGCTGCGGAACTTCGCTATGGCCGGATGACGGAGCTGTCCAAGCAACTCGAGGAGGAAAGGGCGCGCCTCCAAAAGCTTCCGGGCGAGCGGCTATTGAAGGAAGAGGTCGATGACGAAGATATTGCCCGTATTGTAGCGAAATGGACCGGCATCCCTGTCACCAGATTAATCGAAGCCGAGACGAGCAAGCTCGTGCACATGGAGGAACGTCTCCGGCAACGAATCGTAGGACAGGATGAGGCGGTTGTGGCGGTCGCGAATGCTGTGCGCCGGTCGCGGGCCGGGATCCAAGATCCCAAACGCCCTATGGGCTCATTTATTTTCTTGGGGCCGACGGGCGTCGGGAAGACAGAGCTGGCCCGTGCGCTTGCCGAGTTCCTGTTCGACGATGAGCAGGCCATGGTGCGCATCGATATGTCTGAGTACATGGAGAAGCATACGGTAGCGCGGCTCGTCGGAGCCCCGCCCGGGTACGTAGGATATGAAGAGGGCGGCCAGCTAAGTGAGGCAGTTCGCCGCCGGCCCTATATGGTCGTGCTGTTCGATGAAATTGAAAAGGCACATCAGGATGTCCTGAACGTTCTCCTGCAGGTGTTGGATGACGGGCGCCTCACGGACGGCCAGGGACGCACGGTGGACTTCAAGAACACCGTGATCATCATGACGTCGAATATCGGAAGCCGTGAGATTCAAGCCGCCGCTGTTGGAAAGGCTGCCCAATTACAGGACCTTGCCTTGGAGGTGTTACGGGAGCATTTTCGCCCCGAGTTTCTAAACCGGATTGACGATATCGTCGTCTTCCGTCCTCTGACTCCCGCGGAGCTCGCGGAGATCGTCGAGTTGCAAGTCAAGCAGCTAATGAAACGGCTTGAAGGCCACCAGATTAACCTGGTTCTCACCGACAAGGCCAAGAACTACCTGGCTTTGACCGGATACGATGCCGTCTACGGCGCGCGCCCGCTCAAGCGGCTTATTCAACGAGAAATCTTAAATCCACTCGCCTTCAAGCTGCTGGATGCCACCGTCCATCCCGGGCAAACAGTAGAGGTAGACGAAAAGGACGGACAGTTGGTATTCAACTCACACACCGCGGTGGGGCAGAATAAATAATAAATGATGTACCTCTAAATAAAGATGGACCTCGCGATGCTGGCGCTTGACATGTCTCGTGTGGGATTGATATGACTACGCGCCTCCAGCAAGAAATCCTCCGGAGCGTGTGTGTATGCCCCTCAGAAACGCCGTTCATGTTCTGTTACTGACCGCAGATCCCGATCTCGCCGAGCTTTATCGACATGAATGTCCGCAATGCGTGGTGACCATCGCCAAAGACGCTGCCGCCTTGAGCCGGAAGCCGGGAAAACATCGTTTCGACGCGCTTATTGTGGAGTCGCGAAAAGATTGGGTGAATGAGGTAAAAGCCGTGGCGGACATGCACGGGCCTCCGCCGCTCATGACACTCGTTGGATCCACGCCCTTTCTAAGGCGGGCCAGCGAGTCGGTGAAGGCGCTGATCAAACGGGCACGCCGTGCCGCACACGACGACAAAGTTGCCGCAGGAATTGGGCTTTGATGAATATGTGGGCGCGAAGCTTCGGGACTTTGTGCGCCGGATGAAGCTCGGGGCAGGGTCTCA
Source organism: Nitrospirota bacterium (assembly GCA_963788195.1). Classification (GTDB taxonomy): domain Bacteria; phylum Nitrospirota; class Nitrospiria; order Nitrospirales; family NS-4; genus NS-11. Next base: position 319,085 of record CAWBGA010000017.1, on the reverse strand, counting down.
TCTGCATTCGCTCTTAATGAAGGCGATGGAAAAACCGCTCATTACGCTGGTGCTGGAAGAGACCGGCGGCAATCAAATCAAAGCGGCGGCTCTTCTAGGGCTGAATCGTAATACGCTACGCAAAAAGATCAAGGAGCTGGACATTCGCGTCACTGCGAAGTAAAACAGCTTTTTGATACCCGGTTCACTCAGGACTGCCTTGACAACCTGTACCCTTACGTAATAGCATGACGGGCGGCTAGTAGGCGCGTAGCTCAGGGGGAGAGCGCTACCTTGACACGGTAGAGGTCGACGGTTCAAGACCGTCCGCGCCTACCACCCATCCATCCCAAGCTTCCAGACCAAGCGTCATCGATTCGGCTCCTCCTCGTACCACGTCTTAATCGCCGGCATTCGCACTGAACTGGCTTGGACATGCTGCTGACGATCGATCAGTTGCCCCATGTGAACGGGGGTCTCAGGAATCTGCTCCGTGGGTCCTGCCGCGATCGGCTGCTGCCGGCGCTCCGCCAAGGGCAAGCAAGTCGCGCGCGGCGTCGCAGCCTGGATCGCGTCACCCACTTGCAGATTCCCTCGCCGGGTGCGTGGGACGGTGAAAGGTCTCACGAAAATGAATCGAGGAATCGCGGGAGTCTGCCTAAGCAGAAGTAGCTTCGATGGCCTGCCCAAAGGTTGTGCATCAAGGACGCAAGGCAAGAGGTACACCGTTGACTGTCGGGTACCAATCAGATACTATCTGTCGCTGCTGATGAACGCGCTGTGAGGACACGGCATTTTCCAATGGCATTGTCTAGTCCATCAAGTACGTAGCTGCACTTGACACGGTCGGGCTCGACGGTTTGAGACTGTCCTCGCCTGCCAAAAGACTGATCACCCCGGGGCATCCACGGTCGCAGGAAGCCCTTTTTTTGAGGGGCAGAAGGGCGCGTCTTGGCGCGACCAGGGTGGGTGGGTGGAGAGAGCCATTGTGGCCGTCGCATCGGAAAAGATGACCGATTTGATCACCGTCACCTTCCTCGACGGAAGAATCCAAAAGACTTCCAAGGGGACGACCGTTGGCGAGGCTCTCGCTCACATCGAAGGGTCTGGCGAAGTCATTGCGGCCCTTGTGGACGGGAAGCCGGTGGATTTAGCCTACCGACTTGAGGCTGACGCTGCGATTGCGCCGGTCACCTTTGATATGCCAGAGGGGAAAGAGGTCTATCGTCACAGTAGCTCGCATATCATGGCGCAGGCCGTCAAGGAGCTGTTCCCCACGGCCAAACTCACCATCGGTCCTGCCATCGACGAAGGCTTTTATTACGATTTCGCCTACGAGCGGCCGTTTACGCCCGAAGATCTGGAGAAGATCGAAACCCGAATTCAGGAGATCATCAGCGCTGACCGGCCGTTCGTGCGCATGGAGATGAGCCGGTCACACGCTATGGAGTTCTTCAAAAAGAGCGGCGAAGATTACAAGTGCGAAATGATCGAGGGCTTTGCCGATGAGACGATCTCAGCATATGACCAGGGGGGCCTTGTCGATCTGTGCAGAGGTCCGCACGTCCCCTCGACGGGACGCATCCATGCGATCAAACTGTTAACCTCTGCCGGCGCTTATTGGCGGGGCGATGAGCGCAACCCGATGCTTCAGCGGATATACGGGACCTCGTTTCCCACCAAGAAGGCGCTGGACGCCTACCTGCACAAGCTCGAAGAGATCAAGAAACGCGATCACCGAAAGGTCGGCAAGGAGCTCGAATTAATATCGATGACCGACGAGGTGGGCCCGGGACTCATCTTGTGGCTGCCGAAGGGGTCCACCATCCGCCTGCAGATTGAGAACTTCTGGCGCGAGCAGCACGTGAAGCAAGGATATGAATTGGTCTATTCGCCCCATGTCGCGCGCTTGGATCTATGGAAGACGAGCGGCCATACGGAATTCTACCGCGAAAACATGTTTGCTCCGATGCAGGTGGAGGCGACCGAGTATCAGCTCAAGCCGATGAACTGTCCCTTTCACATCATGATTTATAAGTCGCGATTACGCAGCTATCGGGACCTGCCGCAGCGGTATGCCGAACTTGGTACCGTGTATCGCTACGAGCGCTCGGGGGTGCTGCACGGCTTGATGCGCGTGCGCGGTTTCACGCAGGACGACGCGCATCTGTTCTGCCGCCCGGAGCAGATTGAAGCCGAGGTCGCGAAGGTGCTGGACTTCACGTTCTTTGTGCTCAAGACCTTCGGATTTTCGGAATATCAGGTGTATGTCTCGACCCGGCCGCCGAAAGCGGTTGGGTCGGAAGAAGCCTGGGGCCAGGCGACCGCCGCCCTCGAGGCGGCGCTTCATAGTCGCGGAATCCCCTACAGTATTGATCCCGGCGAGGGTGTGTTTTATGGGCCGAAAATCGACATCAAGATCAAAGATGTGCTGGGCCGATCGTGGCAGTGCTCGACTGTGCAGGTCGACTTCAACAATCCGGAACGGTTCGGACTCGAATATACGGGGGAGGATGGACACGCACACCAGCCGATCATGATCCACCGCGCCTTAATGGGATCCATCGAACGATTCTTCGGCATCCTCGTGGAGCACTATGCCGGAGCGTTTCCAACATGGCTCGCTCCAGTCCAGGCGCTCGTCATCTCGATCACCGACAAGCACAAGGACTATGCCGACGCCCTGGCCCGGCGGTTAGGGGATGCGGGGTTCCGCGTGGAAGCCGACTTGCGTAGTGAGAAAATGGGTTTCAAAGTTCGAGAGGCGGAGCGGGCGAAGATCCCCTACATGCTCGTCGTGGGAGACCGCGAAGTAGAAAAAGGTGAGGTGTCGATCCGACGGCGCGGGGGCATTAATGCCGGCAGCCACAGTATCGAGACCTTCGTGGACCTGTTGACACGAGAGGTCCAGCAACGGGATCTGCATCCCTCTATTGGCAGTGAACCTGTGCTGAAAGGAGAGGTGCCCAATCGCAGTTCAAAAGCTGAGGGTTAATAGAGAGATCAGGATCAGCCCGATTCGCGTTATTGGGCCTGAGAGTGAACAACTTGGGATTCTGACCACGGCAGAGGCTTTAAAAAAAGCGGAGGATATGGGGTACGATCTTGTGGAAGTGGCGCCGACCGCGCAACCCCCTGTCTGCAAGATCATGGATTTCGGCAAATATAAGTATGAGCTTAATAAGAAGACCCATACCGCCAAGGCGCATCAGAAAAGCACGCACGTCAAGGAAGTCAAGCTCAGGCCACGGACCGACCAGCACGATTTGGAAACCAAGGTCCGCCAGATGAAAGAGTTTCTCGCAGACGGAAACAAGGCGAAAGTGACGGTGACATTTCGCGGGCGTGAGATGGCCTATCAACAGATGGGTCGCGCCGTCATGGAGAAGGTGGTCGCGCTGATTGGTGAAACCGGCCAGATCGAACAGCCTCCACGGCAAGAGGGACGGTTTCTGGTGATGGTCGTGGCGCCCAAGTAGTGCGAAGACTGTCAAGTGTCTGCAGAGATACCGCGCGTAAAATGGTGCCGGCAAAGGGATGCGTCTCGGCGCATCCCAGGGCTGGGTGGGTGACAGGGGAAAAGAAATCTGTCCTACGGGACAAAAGCCTGTCTCGGCAGGCTTGGGGCGGGTGGGTGCAATAGGATTTCAGGGCGGGCGAAACTGGAGACTGCAGACAGAAAAACTATCCCGGCGGCCTTAAATAACCATCGGGCCTTCGGGTCGAGCAAGCTCGGCTTGGCGGGTGGGTGTAATGGAGAAGATCATGGCAAAACAAAAGCTAAAAACCCATAAAGGCGTCAAGAAACGGTTTCGCCGCACCGGCACCGGCAAGTTGATGCGGCGCCAGGCCAATGCCCGGCATATCTTGACGAGTAAACGACCGGGCCGGAAGCGCCGGCTCGGGCGCTCGGTTCCAGTGGCGCCCGGTGATGTCTACCGCATCAAGGCGCTGTTACCACATACCTAGGACGTTAAGAGGAGACTGAACGCATGCCACGCGCGAAAGGCGGGACAAAGACCCGCGCACGTCACAAAAAGCGACTTAAACTTGCCAAAGGCTACTATGGCGCGAAGAGCAAACTCTTCCGCACGGCGACAGAAGCAGTGGACAAGGCGCAAGTGTACGCATACCGCGATCGTCGCAACCGGAAGCGGGATTTTCGAAGGCTCTGGATCACCCGAATTACCGCGGCGTGTCGCATCCATGGAATCCTGTATTCACGGTTTATTCACGCCCTCAAGAAGGCGGGCATCACCCTCGATCGGAAGGTCTTATCCGATATGGCCATCCGCGACCCGGCTGGGTTCACGCACCTGGTCGATTCGGTGAAAGGCCAACAACGCCAGGAGGCGACCTAACATGCCCATCCGTCTCGTAGGACTGCTGGCCTTCGGATGTTTCCTCTCTCTCCTTGCACCGGAGAGCCGACCTCTCCAAGCCGCGACATCGGCGAAGACCGCGGGCGAGCCTCAGGGGAACCCCTGCCCAGGCCTGGATCGACCTGTCGACAAGAGCGGATCGCCCCTGTTGATTATTACTGAAGCGCCTGTTCCGGTTCTCAAGAAGCTTCGGGCTCAGCCAACGCCTGCACAGGCAAAGTGTGCGGAGCGTCTCCGCGGGGCCGGCAAAAAGGCGATTGAGAAAAAAAGGGTAGTGGAAGGGGTCTCGCGGTACGTAGCTGCCGTGAGTGTCGCTCCCGCACAAGCAGAATCGATCTATGAAGAACTCGCCGGCGCGCTCGATCGCAGAGGATACATTCAACCGGCGCTCGCCGCCTATTTTAAAGCATGGAAGGTCATTGAGACGGAGTACGCGAATCCTGAGGCAAAAATGGACGGCGTTGCCGTCCTGGAATTGGCTGATATCCGAGATTCGATCGTCAGACTCGGCGGCCAGGTGCCGACGCCGACCAGCGACGTAGGGCGAATGGTCAGTGCGAAGAGCACCCGCCTTTTGCGCGAGGAGTACTTCAACGCAGACCCGTATCTTTCCCCCGAGAAGCAATCGTCTCCAGAGTCGCCAGACCCTAAGTCCCCTCTCCCGGCGTCGTCAGACCCAAAGCCTCCTGTCCCGACGTCGCCGGACCCAAAGCCCTCTCTTCCAGCGTCGCCAGACCCTAAGCCTCCCATTCCAGCGCCGCCCAAAGACTAGAGCAGCGCGTTCACAGTCGCCTCAAACATGCTGCATGGCATGTTAATTTGCCAGCGCTCCAAGACCTCGGGGTGAAGCTCTCCGATCCAACCGATAGCGGTAGTGTCATAAATAATCTGGGCCGCGCGTCCATCCATGAAGGAGGGATGAGCCGCGGGTCTGAGGGTATACGGTTTCTTAAGGTAAAAACACAGGATGTCCAGAAAAGAATGCGTTTCGGAGAAGTTGGCGGTGGCGTGAGCGCACAAGGCCCCGATCCGAACCTCAGTGCGGCTGCCGGTCTCGGCGGCGCGATCCGGAACGGCGACTTCACCGACCTCATACAAAAAGTGCGGATAAAAGCTGCGTGAAGAGGTCGTCTCTACCCGCAAAAGCGAGGGGAGAATCCAGCGACGAAGAGCTTCGACGCTCTGCGACATGACATTGTCGATTTCGACGAGGTGGCTTTCGGGCTCTTGGGGAGAGAGACGCATCTTGTGCACGAAATCTTCACGGGAACCGAGAATATTCGACACGATCTCCTGAAAGCCTGAGCCGACCATCAATTCGCGGATCTTGTCGGACAATTGCTCGATCCGCGTCAACCCACCGACCGTAAAGGCCGACGGCATGATGGGGGAAAAGCTGCCATAGCCACGGCTGATCGCGACATCTTCCACGACGTCCACCGGATGCATGAGGTCGTTCCGATAAGCCGGCAGTTTCACGGTCACCTTTTCGCCGGTGCCGCTCAGACTGTAGCCGTAGGAGGTCAGACTGGATCGGATTTCCGCCATGGAAAGCGGCGATTCCAAGCGCGTCGGCAATCTGGGTCCGGGTAATGACGCGGGGAGGAGCAAAGTGCTGCGGCATACGGACCGAGCGGCCGAAGTGTGTCTTATAAGGATACACCACATCCACCGGCTCAATCTTGGCGCCGCGATCGTGAAGATTAGCCGCAAAGATATTTAAGGCCAGCATGACCATCTGAAGGTCGGTGCCTGTGACCTCGACAAACAGATCCGAATCGCCCGCGCGCACCTCACCCAGGTCCTGGCTGTTAATGATCGGCGGGAAGGAGAGGACCTCTCCCTTGGCGTCGTGTAATAGCGGAAACCGGTCCTGGCGCTCAAGAATCGCACCGTACTCGATTCCCTTCGGGTGGAGTGACAGAATTTCACGCAGGCTCATCAGGTCGTCAATGCCGAGAGGACGAAACTTTGTGCTCTCAGGGTCGACGAGTGCGTAGGTCACGGGGAACTGGATCGGCGCGAGCCGGTAGAGCCCGATGGATACTGTGCGGCGATTTCGTCCGTACACCTCGGCAAGCTTTTCCTGTGTCTGGATGAGCTGGGTCAAGCCTGCGGCGGTCACGACATACCCACGCGCTTTACAGGCGGCAACGAACGGCCGCAGTTGCTCCAGACCTTTTTGGACCAGCACCTGGTCACGGCGGCCCTTTGTCGCCTGTAAATAAGGATAAGCGGAGGGACGTCCTTTCAGCTTGCAGCGGACCTGGCGGGCGATTCCTTCCACACACCACAAATCGGGACGATTCGAGTCCTGCAACTCTATACGCAACTCCCCGGTCGCAGTGTCGCTGTCTTTGAGTTCGGCCTTGGCCAGCGAAAGCCATGCGTCGACGTCTTTGTCGGCCGCGCGCCTGCCGATGAGGCCTTCGAAGTCAGCACGTGATATCAAGATTGTCGGCATCTGGAATTCTTGGAGTCAGTACTGAACGGGCTTGGCTCGGATCATGTCCAGATCAGCCGAGAAGAGGTCGCGGATATCATGTATCTCAAGAGCGACCATCGCCATCCGGTCGAGTCCGAGACCCCACGCGATGACGGGTACGTCCACGCCCAGCGGTTGCGTGACTTCCGGACGTAAGAGACCGGCGCCGCCAAGCTCGATCCAGCCCAGCCTGGGGTGCCGCACGTGCAATTCCACCGACGGTTCGGTGAACGGGAAGTAGGCCGGGAGAAATCGGCTTTCTTGGGCCTGGGCGATCTCGCGCGCGAATAGATTGAGCAATCCCAGCAGCGTGCGGAAATTGATATCCGGTCCAAGCACGATCCCCTCGATCTGATAGAAGTCGGAGGCGTGCGTTGCGTCCACCTGGTCGTAACGAAAGCACCGGGCGATGGAAAAATACTTGCCGGGAATCTTCGGCTTTTGCGCGAGGGTGCGGGCCGATACCGCAGTACCCTGGCTGCGCAGGATTAACCGCCGCGTGCGTAGGGGGTCAAAGCTGTAGCCCCACCCCGTTGACCCGGTCTTCCAGCCGCGCTCGTGCGCCTGCTGCACACGTTTTAAAAAGGGTTCCGGAATCGGCGTGGAGTGTGTGGGCTCCTTCACGAAGTACACGTCGTGAATGTTGCGCGCCGGATGAAACTGCGGCATGTAAAGCGCGTCCATGTCCCAGAATTCGTTCTCAACCAGAGGGCCGCGCATTTCTTCGAAGCCCATGCCCACAAATTTGGCCTTCACCAAATCCAGAAACTCCCGATAAGGATGCTTCTTGCCGATGGCGATGCGGGGGGGACTCAGGGCCATCGTATATTTGCGAAATTTGACGTTCCTCCAGCTGCCGTCCTTCAGCATCTCCGGAGTCAGACGATTGACCGCGACTGAGCCTGTACCTGATATTCCCGGAGCTTTTGTGGTTACACTCGCGGTGCCTGATATTTCTGTAACTCCTGCTGTTTCACGCGCTCCTTCCTCAACGGTCTTGCCGACCTCGGTGAGCGAAAAGGTACGGGTGATACGGTCATCCACTCGGAATGGTTCGTCAGCATTGCCTCGTTTCTGCGAGAACTTCTGAATGAGTAATTGCTCCGCGGCATCATACTCGCGCAGATCACGCGAGCCGATCTCTTTGACTTTGGCGAGCAAAGCTTGTAGCGCTTTGGCGATGTGCGACTCCGTCTCCGATAGCTTGACCACGCCGCCGGTGGCTATCAAGATTGCTCCCTCCTGCTTGAGTTGTCCGATGATGCCGCTGATATCGCCTGGCGCGAGCCCTTCGCGGTCTTGGATGTCTTTAATGGTAAGGGCCCTGCCGTCCTCCTTGGCGACCCGCAATGCTCCGATAATGCGGGCCAGAGGCGAGCCGTGTTGGTAGTACCTTTCGCCTATCTCCGTCAGTGAGACAATCTGGTAGGTCTTCTGATCGCGCACCTCAACAAGCCCCTTGAGTTTGAGCCGACCGAGCGCAGCACCGACTTGGGCGACTTCGAGGCCCGCCTGCTTGGCAAGGTCTTCATCGGTAAGCCCATGACCAGAGTCAGTGCCGAGGACGCCCAGCACCTTCACCTCGTGCGGATGCAGACTCTCAACAAGCGCACTGAGGTCGCTCATCGTCGGGCCCCCGCGGCCTCTCGAAGTCGGGCGATCGTGTTCTTGTAATCGCAACCTGGTGCTTCGAAGATCGCCGAGCCTGCGACAAGGATATCCGCGCCTGCCGACGCAATCGCGCCGGCATTGTCTACCTTCACGCCGCCGTCGACTTCCAAGAGAATCGACCGACCCGTGGCACCGATCAAGGCGCGCGCCCGGCGGATCTTGTCCAGAACTCCCGGAATAAAAAGCTGACCGCCGAACCCGGGGTTCACGGACATGACTAACAGTAAATCGACATCCTGGAGAATCGCCTCAATCGTCACGAGCGACGTCGCCGGATTCAGGGTCACGCCGGCCTTGAGGCCCTTTTCTTTGATGAACTGTATGGTGCGATGCAAATGCGGACAGGCCTCGACATGAACAGTCAGGTAATTGGCCCCCGCTTTTGCGAATTCATCGATGTATGCGTCGGGGTTTGTAATCATCAGGTGGACATCGAGGGGCAGCGACGTGACTTTGCGAATGGCTTCGACGACCACGGGGCCGATCGTCAGGTTCGGGACGAAATGGCCATCCATCACGTCCACGTGGAGCAGGTCGGCGCCGGCCTGTTCCACGGCCGCGATCTCATCGGCTAGGTGCGCGAAATCCGCGGAGAGAATGGATGGGGCGATCCGTACAGCGGACATCAGCGCTCGACTATAGCCGAACCCTTGTTAGCTGGCAATAGGAGGCGCGGGCTCCCGAGTCAGCTTCGAACCGATCTTTACCGCATGGCCGGCGAGATATTGCTTCATGGCCAGACGTTTGCCGGATGACGCTTGCAGCTCCTGGATGAGCACCGAGCCTGTACCCGCCGCCACCTGTAGCCCATCATTTGTCACCGCGAGGACCGTCCCCGGTTCCGCGCCGCCTGTGCCTGCGGCCTGTGCCCGCCGGATCAACCAGCGCTCCTCACCATAGTAAGTCGCAGCGCCAGGCCACGGTGTCAGCCCGCGGACACGGTTCACGACCGCGACCGGTTCGCTTTCCCAATCCAAGGTGCCGTCTTCCTTCTTGAGGAGAGGCGCGAGGGTCGCGAGAGACGAGTCCTGGGGAATCGGCGTGATGCGGTTTTCGAGCAGGCCACGGATGGTCTCGGTGAGTAACCGGCCGCCAAGAGGGGCGAGCCGGGCGGCCAGCTCCCCCGCCGTCTCTTCGGGAAGAATTGCCAGGGACGCCTTCATTAACATCGGCCCGGTATCCATGCCGGGGTCCATGAGCATGGTCGTGATGCCGGTTTCAATTTCGCCGTTGATGACGGCCCATTGAATCGGCGCGGCTCCACGGTATTTCGGGAGCAGGGAGCCATGGACGTTGACACAGCCTTTCGGCGCAAGATCCAAAATCACCGGCGGCAAGATGCGCCCGAAAGCCGTGACAACGATGAGATCGGGCGCCCATCGGCGGAGTGTTTCGAGAAACTCCGGGTCTTTCATCTTCGGCGGCTGCACAACCGGAAGGCTGTGGCGCTCAGCGAGCAGCTTGATCGGTGGGGGCAGGAGGCGCTGTCCGCGACCCTTGGGGCGATCCGGCTGCGTGACGACTCCGACCACCTGAACGACGTTTTCAAGGTCGGGGTGCAACAGCGCTTCCAGCGACGGCACCGCGAACTCGGGGGTGCCCATGAAGACAATCCGCGCCCGAGTGCTCAAGGTTGGAGGTTGCCGCACCGGGTGATCAGCATGTTGTTGTTGTACTATGGCACGCCGTGAATCACAATCCTAAAACGGCATCTTATCTCCAGTGATACGGCCCCCGCCCCAATGATACGAATCAGATGCGCGCCTTGACTCTACGACGACCAGTCTATAGGATACATCCGCGGGGTGGAGCAGTCCGGTAGCTCGTCGGGCTCAATCCGCAGGATTAGTATGGACACTAAACTAAAAGGAGACATTTCAGAACACGCGGCCATTCTTCACGCGTTGAAGCGTGGCTGGGGAGTTCTTAAGCCCATCGGAGACCGTCTGCCATACGACCTGGTCTTTGATGTACGAGGAACTTTGGTCAAAGTGCAGGTTAAGTGCTCTTGGTTGGACGAACCACGTGGGAATTATGTCGTGGACAACCGTCGAACTAAGACGAACCGGCGCATCATGCTCCGAGAGGTCTATACGCCATCGGATTTTGATTTTGCGCTCGCTTATCTGCCTGATCAGGACCTGTTCTATGTTTTCCCAGTTGGGGTGTTCATCAGCTACGGTAGCGAAATCCACTTGGTCGAAGCTGACAAGCGTCAACGAAAACCTCGGTCGGCCGAATATCGGGACGCTTGGGATCTAATTCTGCACTGGGCTGCACGTGAGGAAACTTACGTGCGACAACCTGTCAAATTCGGGGAAGCCGTTGGTGGGGTAACCCCGAGCCAAGCTCTGCGACCTGTGCTGGTTGCAGAGAAGGTGTAGAGACTTAACGGCAGGCACCCTAACGGCGGCGAAGGCCGGTCCGAGGGTGAAGAGAAAGTCCAGGCCACGAACTGGCTCATCCAGGCAGCCAAAGCTGTCGTGGTATGCATAACCCGAAGGTCAAGGGTTCAAATCCCTTCCCCGCAACCACAGTCCCTCGCCCTAAGAGCACTTCCCCCAAATGTGATGCCGCTGAAGCCTGTTCGTCTTGCGGCCGGTTCCGATCTGTAAGACCTCTTTACCGTTCGGCGATACATCGCCGGTAGAATCCACATGATACCGATGGGGAAAAGACAAAGCCCCACGTCGCCGGTAGGGTGAAAAGGTGAACTGGCCATGCCTGAGTCGGCAACGGAGGTATTCATGAAGAAGCAAAGCTATCAACCCAAAGAATTTAACTTGAACGGTCTCGAGGGCATTTCGGACGCGACGCTACAAATGCATTTCAAGCTATATGAAGGCTATGTCAAGGAAACGAATCGGCTAAACGAGAAGATCGCCGGATTTCTGGCAGATGGGCAGGTCGATCACGAGGAGATGCCGGCATATTCCGAGCTGACCCGCCGGCTGGGGTTCGAATATAACGGTATGGTACTACACGAATATTACTTCGAGAATCTCACTAAAACCCGCAAGAGTCCAAGCGGTCCAGGCAGCAATGCTCCATTCCGTCAGGCCGCGAAAGCGAGCTTCGGGAGCTATGACATTTGGAAAGCTGATTTCATGGCCGTCGGAAAAATGCGGGGTGTCGGCTGGGCGATGTGTTATCAAGATCCTGTTAACCGGCGCCTATCGAACCACTGGATCACGTTGCATGAAGTAGGGAACGTCACTGGTTTTGTTCCGATCCTTGTCATGGACGTGTGGGAACATGCGTACCTGCTGGACTACAAGCCCTCAGAGCGCGCTCGATACGTTCAGGCGTTCTTTGCGAACGTCGCCTGGGATGCTCTAGACAAACGGCTAGGCGCTCAGACTGTCGCTCGCTCGGCCGCCTAAATTTTGCACAGCGTGAAAAAATGGCAACCTGAATTCGCCGTGTGTTGTGACCCCGTCCGGGGGACCGTGAGCAAGCTGCAGTGACGGTATTACCACCGTTCACCCGCGCCGCATTGCTGCTCGTTCTGGCTTCTGCGCTGGCGGCAATCCTGTCAGGATTCGGCACCCGAGCGGGCTGGTGGCATTTTAGGACCGGGTTTCAGATCCTGACGTGGGCCGCCTACGGCGGGCTTGGCAGCGCCGTGGTTGGCGCGATTGGAATTCCCGTCGCGCTATGGCAGAGGCAGCAGCGTCATGCCGATGATCTCCGTCGGGATTCTTGTTCTCGGCCTTCTGGTGGCCGGGATCCCGTGGCAGATGAAGCGCACGGCGCAGAGCGTGCCGGCGATTCATGATATTAGTACCGATACCGATCATCCACCTGAGTTCGTGGCGCTCTTGCCATTGAGAACGGGCGCCCCGAACGGGGCGGCGTACGGGGGTCCGGAGATTGCCGCGCAGCAGCACAGGGCCTATCCCGACATCCAGCCGCTCACTCTGCGAGTTCCTCCCCAAAAAGCCTTCAGTCAGGCACTAAAGGCCATGGACGCCATGGGATGGGAGATCATAGACGCCAGTCCAGGGGAAGGACGGATTGAAGCGACGGATACGACATTCTGGTTCGGCTTCAAAGACGATATAGTCGTTCGAATCAGAGCGCAGGGCGACGACAGCCGGGTGGACGTGCGCTCGGTCTCACGGGTCGGAAAAAGCGATGTGGGAGCCAATGCGAGACGGATTCGAAAGTACGAGCAGAAACTCAGTGAAGCGCAATGAGCAACGTCCAAGACTCATTCGAGTTCCTTCCCGTGCTCATGCTACGTTAGTGTCATGTCGCTGCGATTGCGCTCACGCTAAGCTACAGCAGCGAGGTGCAACATGAACAAATGCCAACATCCGGCGTGCAACTGTGAAACGGCTCAAGGGAAGGCTTTCTGCAGTGACCAGTGTGCTGGATCGAAAGAGACAACCAAATGCTCTTGTAACCATCCAGGCTGCAAGGGGCGGCAGTAAATAAGTATTCGAGTCCGTTAGATTCGGATTTGGCGACGGCGGGGTTTCAGCTCCCGCCAACTACCCTCCTTTCTGCTCGGAAACCCATCGGCTGTCGATCGCTACCCCCATTAGTCCTATTGCCCATAAGTCTGCGCATTAAAAGGGATTAATGGGGTTCCTCTGTGAAGAGTTGCTCCAAAGGAGGGCTAGTATTGGGGAGAGGGACGCGTAATCTGTGTGTAGGCGTACAGGTATTGTGCAACCGCGGCAACCGCGCAAATTTGACGCCTGGTGCATAACTATTGCCGTGGACCAAGAAAACGGGGTCGCGTCGGAGGAACATAAGGAGGGTACGTGATGAAGACCTGCATGACACTTACCCGCGCTGAAGTGGTCGCCGCGCACATGGCAATCAGCATCATGTGGATCGAGCATAAGCTGGAACACGATCCTCAGGCAGAGCCGCTGCTCAGCGCCCTGATGAAATTTAACGCAGCGGTTCGGACTTGGGGCAGCGAAAATACTGCGAAGCAGGTCTATATAGAAGAAGCCCTCAGCAGCAAGGAGCACATCGCGGTTGAGGCGGTAGAGGCGCTGACGACGAAATCAAAAGTGAAGATGGAAGTTCTCGTACACTGGAGGTGTTTCTGCGACCCCCCCGCTGAGTCCTGTCGTTTCTGTCAAGGCAGCGGGCAGATGAAGCGCTGGGTGCCGGCCAAGTTCCTAACCTATTTCAAGGGCAGTTCCTTTTCTGTGGTGGCTCTCCGCAAGGTCGGGTCATGGCGGAAGGCGCCGGTGCGACCCGCAAAAACATGACTTACCCGACAATAAAATCCTGGCTTCCGATGCGCAGATGATTACACGCACCTTCCCCTTGCTTCAGGAGCGAGGGGAAGGTACGGCAAAGGTTTCTTCCCCCAATAGTAATGTAAGGTTTTTCCCGACAGACATGACGGAGGTTCGGCTTATACTCAGGTGCGCCGACACCTGTGGCCGCTGCAGCTGGTATTCCACACGCTAAGCTGCAGGAGGGATGCAACCCGTGCCAAAGCGTGAAGCTCGGAAAGGACATGAAAAACCCCCTTGGGCGATGTTCACCCTGCTCGGTCTCCTGACCCTGTACCTGGTCGAGAGCCGAAGGAAAAGAAGCAGTGTCTTAGTTAAAGAGATCGACGAACGCCGGAAGGATCAAGAGACCATACACAAGCAGCTTGCGCAGCTCACAGCGATCTATGACACGGCGCCCATAGGCCTTTGTTGTGTGGATACCGATATGCGCTATCTCAGCATCAACCACCGGCTGGCTGAGATGAATGGACGATCCGTCGAGGACCACATAGGCAAGACGATACGTGACCTGCTCCCTGAACTCTTTCCCATTCTCGATCCTATTCTTCAGAGTGTTATCGCTACCGGGCAGCCTGCGCTGAATATTGAAATCCACGGCAGAACCGCGTCGGAACACGCAAGGGAGCGAGACTTTTTGGCCAGCTATTACCCGCTGCGAAATGCTGCGAGTCAAGTTGTCGGCATCAACGTAGTCGTGGAAGACATCACGGAACAGAAAGCGGCGCACGCTTCGATCATGGCTTCACTCAGGGAGAAGGCGCTTCTCCTAAAAGAAATCCATCACCGGACCAAAAACAATCTTCAGATCATTTCGAGCCTACTCAGTTTGCAATCAGCAGCCCTGGCAATCAAACAGCCCGGCAACATCTTCGAAGACATTCAGGGGCGCATCCATTCGATGGCCTTGATCCACGAGCAGTTGTATCGATCTGGATCGTTTTCCGACATCGATACGGATCAGTACGTCAATGCTCTGATCGCAAATATTACACGGTCCTTCGGAGCCTCCAACGTGTCGTTTATCATCAGCACACAGGATCTGCTCTGGAACCCTGATATTGCGATAAGCTGTGGCTTGATTCTTAACGAACTCCTTACCAATGCATTCAAGTATGCGTTTCCAGCCGGAGACGGGCAAATATGCGTTAACATCGCCCGTGAGGAACAGCGTTACATCATCATTGTGCAGGACAACGGCATCGGGCTTCCCGAGGGTTTCAGCCTAGACAAAGTGACATCATTAGGCTTGCAGCTCGTTGCCACGCTTGCAAAGCAGCTCGGCGGCACGATTGAATTCTCCCGCGAGAATGGAACGAAATTTACGATTGAATTTCCCGTGCCGTCGTCTGATTGAGCCGCGTTGTAACAGCAATGCCACTCAGATCGCTCGCTTGGACGACTACTTTCTGCCTGGCGACATCAGGCATCTTATCGTGCTGGAATTATGAGGACCAGGCTGTCATTGATTCGTCTCTGTCCAAGCAGGACTCCTCTCCAACCTCTCGACTCGGTTTCACAACTTGGGTTTGGTGTCCAGGCTTAAGATCTTGCTTTTTAGAGTCCGACTTCCTGTGGGGTCAGTTCGAGTTTAATGAGTACTCTATTAATGACGGCTTTAAGGATGGAACTGTCTGTTCTGATCAGATATTCTACGCATTCAAATACATTTTTCCAGTAGATGGGCTCACTCTCGTTCATGCGGATCATGGCGGAGAACTCGGGTTCAAAACTACAGTAGCCAATGCGTTTTATATCCAATGCTGTCATCACGGAAAGGACTTGATTGTTGGTTATGATGGGGCTGGAGTCTCTCTTGGGCAGTAAGCCCTCCTTGTCCAGCTGCACTTGAACGTCTGCCTTATTAGGCCTCCACGCGGCTAAAGGCAGCACGTATTTTGGTATGCGACGCCGTTCTTTGCCTGTACCATCCCAAAACAGTTTCTGATTCTCTGGGGTAAATATATTCTTTATTTTGAATCCGGAGCGCTGTTCCATGCGATCCACCAAAATGCGGGAGTGGATATCTTCATCAGGCGCTACAAAGTAAGTTTGGCTTTGCATAATCAGGCTTTGCGCCCAATCCACCCCGCTCAAAACCAAGGGAATTTCAAATTCATAGGCAAAATCCAACCCAAGCAGTTGATTGAGCGTGCCATCGAGTCGATCCACAGTTTGATAGCTGCCTTTTTCTGCCACATGCTGAAGGGTGTACCGGTAGAGTGTTTTGTAGACAGAACTGATCGGTCGGTAGACTAAATGATCCAAGTCCAGTTTGCGCGCAATGCGCTTGGAGGCTTCCAAGGCAATCTTGCTGTAGTAGCCGTTGTCCCAAGTCATTAAAAGCAAGCGTAGACGAGGATAGTCTTTTCTGACCCGTGAAAGAATGTATACGCTGTCTTTTCCCCCACTAAAGAGTACCAGCGCGTCGTATCGATTCCTACCTTTCCCCTGATGGTCCGTTAACATCTGATCGAGATGTTGCCGCTGATGCGCGACATACATGTCTTCCCAGCGCTTTTGCCCTTGATCTTTCTTTAAGGTGTTAAATTCTTCACAAAAATTACAAATGCCCGATTTGTTGAGTACGGTAGCAGGAGCTTTGGAAGATAAGACGCATTGGTTGCATCGAGCGGCGACCGACCCCTTAAGAAGCAAGCGGATCTTTGGCCAGATATTTTGTGCGAGAAAATCAAATCTTCTCAGATCGTTGACTATTACCTGATCAATATCCCTACTCATGGCTGTCCAAATTGATCAGTTTGTTGACGCGTAGATAGGTGGGCCCAATGATGAGACCGTCAAGCGCACGAATCGCTGCATCAGCATTGTTCATCTCAATATGAGCATAAGGTTCATAAGTCGCTTTTTCCCAATCGGCATGAATCGTGATGGACCTTATTTCACCGTAGGGTTGGAACAATGAACGTAGTTCTTGGTCGGTGACTTTAAACGGCAAGGCGCTTACAAAGAGTGTTTCCATGAAATCCAAAGGAAGATATCTCCTTAATTTTGGGAAAACAAAGACTTTTCACCACGTTGAAAATACAATCTTATCGTGTAAGAGGTGCCTGAGGGCGAGGATGAGCACTCGCGGATTATATCCCGGGGGGTGCGATTTTCCTACGTATTTCTTTAGAGTCATGCAACGTCGATTGATAAATGGCACACCTTGAGACCGTTGCTTTCAACAAAGGCCAGAATACATAGTGTGAGAAGGAGTTGAAGAAGTAACAAAGGCTTACTCACGGACTTATTCTTTAGTGCGTGCGTGAAAACGATTCAAAGCTCTGGGTAAGTTGCGCCTGTACTATTAGGGAATAGGAAGCCGCTGGAAACACCTTTACCCTCGGAATCAGTGTAACCACTTTTCTCCTTGCTATGGAGGTAATAGGATGTCTCGTATTTCACCGGTGTTCATCTTGTCCACGATTCTGCTGTGCGCGACAGTCCACGTCGGCTATGCGGTAACCTCCGAGCCTGAGCCTCCTGCAGGCGCTCCCGCCACATCAGCACCTCCTCCCAGCTCCGCAAGTGAACAACATGAAGGTTCCAGCACGGACATGGGCGGCAAAAAGGATCCTGCGCACGCGAAACAGGAGGCCAAGGAACGGAAGGCCATCAAGCACACCCAGAAGGCCATCGCACAAGGTAAAGCAGGAAATGCTGCGGGGTTGCGCAAGCATGCCGAGGCGGCCTTACAGAGTGCAGAGAGGGGCGAGAAGCTCCATGCTGAAGCCCACGTGCAGGAAGGGATTAAACATTTAAAATTGGCAGTCGACGAAGCGCAGAAAGGCAATGCTACAGAAGGCACCAAACATGCCGAAGAAGCGTTGACTCACCTAAAAAACAAATAATCATTCAGGTCCTTTGTAAGCAAGACTCATGGTGGTAGGGCTGCCCCCGGCAGATCCGCAGGCGGGCGCGTAGAAAGATTGCCTCAAGTGCCTTCACGGTGGCTGCCGTCAGAGGATTACTGGTCAACTCCCTTTGCGGAGGCGTTATTACATTATCTCGATATTTTTTCTGGCGCGACTGTCCTAGATGTGGCGTCGGGGGATGGCATTCCGGCATTATACGTCGCTGAGAAGGTCGGCCCCACCGGACAAGTACTTGGAATCGATTGCAGCGAGAACCAGCTTGCACAGGCTCGAAGGATTCAAGGGAAACATCTGCCATGGCTTCGTTTTGAGTGTCGCGATGTGCGCTCGCTCGAGGGAAGTCTGCCGAGCTTTGACCGCATCACGGGCAATCTTTCGGTTATGTTTTTTCGCCCGGACCGGTTCAATACAGTCCGTGGTCTGGCTCAGCATCTGAAGCCAGGCGGTCAACTGGTTTTGACCTTCCCATCGCGAGGGACGTTTGATGCACTCTGGCGTAGAATCGATCAGGAAATGACCAGTCACGGCCTGCGACGAGAGCGGGAACGACTTGCAACCCATGTAGCAGAGCGGCCTTCGGCCGATGACGGCCGCGGGTGGCTTGAGACGTTGAATCTGGCACAAATCCAGGTGGCCGAATGGCCTTTGGAAGTTCCAACCGGGGCCGGCTCATTGTTTCTCAACCATCCGCTGCTGAGGGGAGGTTTTCTTGAGGACGTGTATGAATGTTTCGATGATCTGCGTCTGGCCCACAAGGTTATGAATACAGTCTCTGAAGACGTGGCGAGCTTTACGCCACTCATTGCGCAGCGGTGTGTCCTTTCGGCATGGAAGCCGTCCGGCTAGCCTGCCTCCGGTGCCTCAATCACATACCGAATCATGCTATTGGGAGCCTCCTTGCATTCAGTGATGCGGCTCGCCGGTAAGTCCACCGAGAGCCGTTTGCACAGCCGTTTCATTGACATCCCTGGTTCCATCTGACAAAGCCACACGACGGTGCCCGTATCCAGTTCTTCGTAGCGGCGTAGAACCTGGAAGCGGGGATCCTCCATAAAGTAGGCCGACAGAAACCCGCCGATAGCATTGACCACCCAGCCATGCTCTCGCGCAAACCGGTAGCTCACGGCTATCTCTGCCTGTTCGGTGTTTCCGGCCTGATTCATCTCTCTTGCCTCAAGGAGTGACTGAAGCTTGACGCTATGGTACCTCTTTTGCTGTCGCTGGAACATAATGCAAGGAAAAACCTGCGTATTAGGCTTTAGATACCTGAGTTCCCTTCTGTATGATCCCATTTCCGGCTTCCACTACGGTACTGCTATGTCATGCGTGTTCTGACCAGCATGCTCACATTTTTAATCGTGTTACATGGCTCAACAGGTTCTTGGGCTGAAACCCCAAGTCCCCGTGATCTTCTCCAGATGGGCACACTGGAGGCCGGACTCGTAGTGGGATACCTGATAGGATTTGATACGCGGCCCTCGGTCTCGAATGACCGCGGCGCTCTCTATGTTCTTCCTCGGTTGGGAACGGTTGTGAGCGGCGAACTGGGGCGCGGGTCGTTCCTCGGCAGATTGCAGGTCTTGGCAGAGCCGCTCTACGCTCGGTATTTCAGGCCGTTCGGCGCGACAGCCGCAGGCGGATCATTGCTGCTGAAGTACAACTTTGTTACATTTGGTCGGTGGGTCCCTTATCTGGATGCAGGGGCGGGAATGCTATGGTCAGACCTGCCGCCTGCCCTTGACTACGGCTCGCCGTTCAATTTCGTCCTTCAAGTGGGATCAGGTCTTCAGTATTTCGTATCACCTAACTATGCCCTTACCCTCGGCCTTAGGTTTCATCATATCTCTAACGCGGGGACGGGAGATCGAAACGTCGGTCTCAACGGGATCCTCGCCTATATGGGAGTAGTCTTGTTTCGCTCGCAGTGAGTTGGGCTCGTCCAACAACAACTCCCCCGGCGGCCTTAAATAAGCATCAGGCCCATGGGAGAAACGAACTGCGTCAGAAGGGTAAAGGAGTTTGTCTCGGCAAACTCCAGGGCGGGCGGGTGCAATGGCGAGTTCGAGGGTGGGCTGGGTGTAATAGCGAGCAAGCCTAGGGGAAGGGAGTTTGTCCGGGGCACCCCTTGCCTTCATTTGCAAGGGGTCGAGATAACTCCAGGCCTCGGGAAGGAAGCCCGTCTTGGCGGGCGAGGGGCGGGCGGGTGCAATGGTGGAGTGTAATGGGATTCCGCAGAAAGAAAGAGTAATCAAACTACCCCGGCGGCCTTAAATAATCATCAGGCCTTCGGGTCGAGCAAGCTTTGTTTGGAGGGCGCCATGAAGGTCCGCTTCTGGGTCGTTAGTGCGAAAGGCACGTCATTGCGAGATTCACTCAATAATGATCTGACGAAAGACCGGACACGAAAACGCAACAAGTACCCGGTACGCCTCCAGCAACAGCAAAAGATCGACCGTCCCGAAGGCTGGAGCTGGGTGCACAGCCGAAGCGGGGGTAAAGGGGCGGTCCGGTATCGTTGGAACAGCCAGCTACAGATTCTGGAATGTTGGGCGGTCACCAAGGGGGAAAATCGACCCTCGCAACTGATTGGGGAATTCGTGGAGTCCGTCCTCAATTCCCAACGCCGCCGGATCAAGAGCATTCACATCGAGGTAGGCTAGCTTTAATCTGTTACCCCTTGGAAGCCATCGTCCCCTTCCTTGCCCTTCCGGCCGAGAGCGCGTACATTATCTAGGTGTATGTCTCTATTAGATTGACGCCCAACCAGCAGCCTTCACACGGGTTTCACTTTCACGCACGGAATAGCTGAGATGCCCAGATACGACGTAGCCATAGTGGGCGGAGGCATTGTCGGCCTCTCCTCCGGCTGGGCGATGACTCGTCGGTATCCGAGGGCCAAAATTCTCGTCTTGGAAAAGGAGGGCCGATGGGGGGAGCACCAGACTGGGAACAACAGCGGCGAAATCCACTCCGGGATCTATTACCAGCCCGGCAGTCTCAAAGCGCGGTATTGTCGGGAAGGCAATCACGCGATGGTGGCCTTCTGCCGGGAGCATGGGATACCACATCAAGTATGCGGGAAGCTGATTGTAGCAACCCGGCAGGAAGAATTGTCTCTCCTGGAGGCGGTCTATCAGCGCGGCCTCCTCAATAGTGTCCAGGCGATGAAGCTTTGCGCGGAGGAGATACGTGAGATCGAGCCGCATTGTGCCGGCTTGGCCGGCCTTCGGGTCCCCAGCACCGCCATTGTCAGTTATCGTCAGGTTGCCGAGACATTTGCTGAGCTCATTCAGAAGGGCAATGGCGACTTGCAGCTCAACACGGACGTCAAGCGGATTACCGTCCTGCCCTCTCACTTGGAGATCGAGTCACCCTTGGCCTCTTACCAAACACGGTTTCTCATCAATTGCGCCGGGCTACACTCTGATCGCATTGCCGAATTAATGGGTCTTCAAACAGGGATGCGCATCATCCCGATCAGGGGGGAATACTATCGCTTGAGACCGGAGAAACAGCATCTCGTGAGGGGCGTGATCTATCCGGTGCCGAATCCTCGTTACCCATTTCTGGGAGTCCACTTCAATCGACAGATGAGCGGTGAGGTCAGAGTGGGTCCGAGCGCAGTCGTCGCCTTTAAACGGGAAGGGTACCGGAAAAAAGAGATTGATCTGCACGATGCCATGGAACTTCTGGGGTCCCGAGGGTTTTGGATGTTTGCCGCGCGTCATTGGCGTGAGGGCGGCAAGGAAGCGATCCGCGCGATGAGCAAGACTCTTTTTCTGAGGCGCGTTCACCGATTGATTCCGGATATTCTCGCAGAGGACCTTGTAACTGCGCCCGCAGGCGTACGCGCGCAAGCACTGACGAATGATGGCCGGTTACTGGATGATTTTCTCGTCGTCCAAGGACCACGCTCGATTCATATCTGTAACGCGCCGTCGCCGGCAGCCACTGCGTCAATTCCTATCGGGAACGCGGTTGTGGATCTCTTAGAGCGATCATGCGATCTGGAAAGTTCGTGAAGATGCCATCGACGCCGGCGGCGATCAATCTTTTGAAAGTCTGCGTTCGATCAGTGGTGTATGCGTAGAGACGCACGCCGCGCCCACGGATTGACTTCACAATCGCCGGCCCTATGGATGCACAGCGCAGATGAACTGAAAACGCGTTCAGACGATCGGCAAGTCGAAGGGTCTCCCGAAGGCCTTGCTGCTGCGGCAGGATGCCCAACCGGCTCGTAGGGAATGCACCACGGGCCAGTTTCAAAACTTCCCCGTCGAAAGAGGAAATCAGGACAGACTCCGGCAATGGATAGCCGGTCAGGGCTTCACCGAGTTCATCGATCATGGCATGCCGTACCCGTGCCTCGTCACCATTAGAAGGGATTTTCACCTCCAGGTTCAGCGCAATCTTTCCTCCACACAGTGAGAGAACCTCTACGAGCGTCGGTATGGTCAAGCCGGCAAATTTCCGGTGCTTCCATGATCCGACATCCAGCTGCTTAAGCTGCCACAAGTTCAGATCGCCGATCCGAAGGGATTTGAGTGCGCGCGGTGAGTACTGCGCGGAGCACCGAGTGCGAGCCAAGTCCCCATCATGAAAGACGACGGGGTACCTGTCCCGACTCAGTTGAATGTCCACCTCGACCATGTCAGCGCCGAGGTCCATTGCGGTGGACAGGGCAAGGCAGGTGTTTTCAGGGACGATGCCGGAGGCGCCCCGGTGCGCAATCACCAGGGGCGCCGTGGCAGGCTCACAGGGCATGGCGCGTGGGCGTAAAACACCCTCCACCTTCATTGACGAGGTCTTCGTGAGACGGATCATCTGTCAACGGCATCTTGACGATTCCATCCTCGAGCCATTCGGCTTTTCCAGAGAGAAGGTCTTTCGCTATCCGGTACACCGTCGTGTCGTCGTCCCAAAATGAGGTCCGCAGAGACAACAGCGGCGTAGGCTCGAATTCTTCTTTCACTCGGGAGCAGAAATACGTGAGCAGGGATGCTGAAAGCTCCCTTCCCTTCACATCCTTCTGCGACGCGTACCACACGACTGCTTCAATGGCAAACAGATTCATGCTGGCTTTGACAAAACGTCTCATCAAAATTTGCTTCGGCACGAGTCGGCGGCGATGCCGTGCTGTCGCCAGAAGGGTCTTGCGCGCAAGTTCTCTGCTCTTCTCTTCCACGAAGCGCTTCCAGACGTCCGAGGGCGTTTTCGCAGCGCCGTTTTTCTCATGCGAAGAAAAGGTATGGAGCGAACGGGACATGACCTTTGCAAAAAATGGGGTGGCCAAGAACATCTCCTTGATCTGCAGATCCAGAAAGGCCTTGCCCTGCTTAAAATACTCCTCCAGGCCTTCCCTGCCGATCCAAAGGTTCAAAATGCCATTGGTCCCTTCCCAGATGATATTGATTAATGCGTCGCGTATCATCCGTTCGATCGGCACCGGAATTTCACCTCGGAGACGGAGCGAATCCGGTGTCTCATACGCCCGGCCGCCGTACAAGCGGAAAAGATCAAGTAATGATTCAAGCAGCCATTCCGTGGCGAGAATTTTTGCCGCCGCTGATTCAAGACGAACATCCTGCTTCTCATCGACCCAGATTCCGGTGATCTTCACGAGGGCTTCAAGAGCCAGCACGCGCGAGGCCATGGCCACGAGCTTTGAACCGATGTCCGTGTGCTCCCCGATGGGACGGTCATACTGCACACGGGTCTGCGCGCGTAACCGGGCAAACCAGAGACATTGCTTCAAAACGCCCAAGCAGGCCGCGGGCAGGGTGAGCCGTCCGACCGTCAAACTTTCTAAGGCACGGCGCAGGCCCTTGCCCTCTTCTCCCAGCCGGTCCTCGACCGGAACAAAGACATCGCGCAAATGCACCTGGCCGTTGTAGATCCCCCGAACGCCCATGAATCGAAGACGGCTGCAACTGCAGCCCGGCGCGCTTGTTTCAACCACAAACGCGCCGAACTGTCGCTCCTCCTTCGGACGGTGGACCTCGTGCGGCGCATTCACAATCTGCGCAATGACGATCAACAACGAGGCTAAAAACTCATTTTTGCGGTGCGGCGCATTCGTCGTGTACAGCTTATCGGCCGTAAGCCGGTAGCCGATGGTGCGCCCATGTTCCTTGACGGGCACGGCATAGGCTTTGAGATCCCAGATATCGCAGCCGGCGCCCTTTTCGGTCAGCGCAAATCCTGAAATTTCCCCCTTCGCAAGGCGCGGCAACAATCGCTTCTTCTGGCCCGGGTCGCCTACCAGTTTGACCGGCTCCCCGACCCCAATAGAATTATGAGCCGAGATCAGGACGGTCGTCGACGCATCATGACTGCCAAGAAGGGTCGCAACGGTGTGATATTCGCTCTGGGAGAGGCCCAGACCGCCGTAGGCTTTGGGGATTTTGATCCCAAACGCGCCAATCTCTCGGAATGCGGCAATCACGTCCTCGCTGATATCGCCGTCTCGATCAATTCGTTCTGGGTCGACTTTCTGGACGAGAAGCAGACGGAGTCGTTCTACGAAGTCTTCCGCCTCTGCGCCCATGGGCGTAGTGGAGTAACAGCTGAAGAGATGCCGACGAACGGCGCCTTCGAACAGGCCGGACATGAAACCTGAGTAGGTCTTCGTATCTCGGGAGACCTCGGCTGCCGCCAGTGAGCCCTGAAAGATTTTTTCTCCTGTCACCATGTCGTTGACTCAGCTGTTACGATTGAACCCGCATGTGTATGGATTGGCATAGGGCCTTAGCCGGGGACCTTTGACAATGCCGCTGTTGGGCCAGCGTGGCCGGGCGAGTGTTGTGCACCCTGAGAACTTGCGTGCGCCCCCTCGTCAAACTGTTGGAGGCGGATCCGCATCCGCTCTTCCATCTTTGGAATCGAAATGGAAATTCCATGTCGAGCCAGCCTGGGTCGCATCTCCGTAACGTGTTTCTGGATCATCTGGGCGGCGGAGAGGTACCCGCAACGAAGGAGATGGATCCGGTCTTGGAACGTCAGAAATCGGCTCCTCTCGAAGCTCAAGCTTTCGGAAGGGTCCGGGGAAATCACGAAAAACTTCCCGGGATGTTCGCGTCGGTTGAGGTCTAAGGCCAAGCGAAAGCGGGCCTCCAGATTTATGCGTGACGCCAGATCCGAGATCGACAGAAAACCTCGATGCCGTGAATTGGCCGACCGGTTGGTTGGGGTGAGCGCCCCCAGCGGGGCCATGCCAAGAAGTGGCGATGGGTGGATGATCAGCATAAAGTCCGCCGCTTTTTGGGCGGCGAGGTCAAAGCAATCAAACCGGCCGATACCTGCGTCGATATACTCGCGGCCTTCGATTCGCACCGGACAGAAGTAGATGGGGGCGGCCGATGAGGCGGTCACCGCCTTCGAAATCGGCACCTGGCGCCATCCCTCATCCCCGAAAACCACGCTCTGCCCGGTTTCCAGATCAATCGCGGGAATGTAAAGAGCATGCCGCAGCCCTTCAAAGGAATTGCTCAAACCTTTTGCGGCAAATGTGGTTTCCAGGTAGCGCGCGAATGGGTCAAGAGAATAGATCCCGCAGGGAAATGTCTCTTGTGCCTTCTCCAAGAGGCCAACGAGTCCCATCCCACGGCCGTTGCGGAGATACATCGTAAAAACCTGACCGAATTGCTGAATCAATCGGGTGATGCTCTTGAAGCCTTCACCCATCGCCGGGACAAAAATGTCGCGGCGCTCGAAGTAATAGGGACGTTCGCCGAGGAGGTTAGCCCGCAGAACCTCCTCGGGTTTCACTCCGTTCGCCATCAGAGCGGCGGCTGCCGACCCTGCGCTGACCCCGACGTAGAAGTCGAAATGCGTGACGCTAAATCCATCGTCGAACACGTCATCAAGAGCGGTCAGCGCTCCGATCTCAAACAGATAGCCGGTAAAACCCCCACCTGATAACGCCAACGCCAATCTGGATCGCGCCATCGCTCGAACCCCTATCTTCTCAAGCGTTATCGATCTTTAAACTGCGGCTGCCGTTTCTCCAAGAAAGCTTGGACGCCTTCCCGCTTGTCATCGGAATCACAGAGATAGGCGAACAGTTGCGCTTCCTGCCGCAACCCTTCCTGCAGCGCGAGTTCGGCACCGTGGGTCACGGCGCGCAGGGCCGCGCGTACAGCCAACTGGCCTTTTGACGCAATCTTGCGGGCCAGGCCCTGGGCCGCGCGTAACAGTTCTTCCGGCGGCAAGACCTGTGAGATCAGACCCAGGTCCCTGGCTTCGGACGCCGAGAGGAGATCACCCGTCAGAATAAGTTCGAGCGCCTTGGACCGGCCGACCAGACGCGAGAGCCGTTGGGTACCGCCAAATCCGGGGATGATTCCCAGATTCACTTCAGGCTGGCCCATGCGCGCCCCTTCCGCCGCAATCCGGATGTGGCAGCACATCGCCAGTTCCAAGCCGCCGCCGAGACATGTCCCATTGAGCGCGGCGATCACCGGCTTTTCGAACTGCTCGATTTTCGTAAAAATCGCCTGTCCCCGCAGGGCCATCTCTCGCCCCTCCCGGGAGGAGGGGATGCCGGCGAGCACCTGAATATCCGCTCCGGCAATGAAGAAGCGGCCTGTGCCGGTCAAAATCACCACCTTGACGCTGTTGTTCTTTGCGAGACTGTCGAAGCTGCTCTCAAGTTCCCCCAGCAGTTCCGGGGTGAGCGCATTCACGGGAGGGTGGTTCAGCGTCAACGTGGCGATCGCGTTGTCCACCGAACACGAGAGTGAGGGGGTCGTGACCGCCGTCATAAGTTTCCTCCCGCCCCTTGAGCGGCAATCTCGTAGCTAAAGAAGCCTCGGGCCGCGTGCGTTCCTGTAAAGCCGGCAGAGACCATTCGACGAAGTAGTGGCGCAGGCCAAAACCGTGGATCTAAGGTCTGGGCATACTCCTCAAGTTCATGCAGCACGACATCGATGCCGAGCCGATCGGCATAATGCAACGGGCCTTCCTTGTCGGGTGGAAATCCTGTTCCCGCCACCATGGCGATATCGATATCTCGCGCCGATGCAATGCCCTCCTGCAGCGCCAGGACCGCCTCATTCACCATCGCAAGCAAGAGCCGGCTGGGGCTCCACACGGCCCGTGGGGGCGTTGAATCGGGCCGAACCTTTTCAATAAGCTGCTCCAGATTGCCGACCTCGGGACCGTCATATTCGTAAAACCCGTGACCATTTTTTACCCCTAGCCTTCCGGCCTTGACCAATTCACCGAGCAGGGTGGCCGGCGCCATCCTTGGCCCGTAACTCTGATGAAGGATCCGCGCAACCTCATAGGAGATGTCGAGCCCGATCGTATCGAGGAGCGTGAAGGGTCCAACCGGCATTCCAAATGCGATCATGTCCTGCTCAATCTCTTTACAGGTGGCGGCTCCCTCCTGCAGACAGAGGACCGCTTCATTGAGGTACACCATGAGGAGGCGATTGACGAGGAATCCCGCGCATTCCTTGACCACGATCGGGACTTTGCGAATGCTTTCGGCAAAACTCACCATGTCATCCACCGTGTCCAAACCAGTTGCGAGGCCTGGGATGATCTCGACGAGCGGCATCGCATAGGCGGGGTTGAAAAAGTGCAGACCGACGACCTTTCCGGGCCGGCGTGTGGCGGCTGCCAACGAGGAAATCGAGAGGGCGGAAGTATTACTGGCCAGGATCGTTCCCGCCGAGCAGATGGCATCCACATCGCCCAGCACCTGTGCCTTGAGCGCGGCATTCTCCGAGACTGCCTCAATCACGAGATCCACCTCGCGGAGCGCAGTGAGTGTTCCTGCCGCAGTCACGAGCAGCATTTTCTCCTCGAGCTGCTCCGGAGTCATTTTCCCTCGATCAACGCGAGCCTGGTATATATGACGCACGGTCTCGACGCCCCGCTGGGCGATTTCTGTGCTCACATCTGTGATCACGACCGGTAATCCGGCATAGCTCACAACCTGGGCGAGCTGCGCGCCCATCGTGCCTGCGCCGACGACGCCAACCTTGTAGATGTACATTAGGACACCTCGATCGTGGTTATTTGCACCCGCTCACTCACACGCGCTCAAACACCATTGCGGCGCCTTGTCCCCCTCCGACACACATGGTCACCGCACCAAGCGCGACCTCCCGCCGTCGCATCTCATGAAGCAGCGTCAGGACTAAGCGGGTCCCGGTCATGCCCACGGGGTGGCCCAACGCGATGGCGCCGCCATTGACGTTGACCCGCTCCTGCTTCAGTCTCAACACTCGTACTACCGCCAGACATTGGGCCGCAAAGGCCTCATTGAGCTCAATAAGATCGAGGTCGTCCAACGTGACGTGAGCCTTCTTCAACGCCAGAGGAAGAGCCTCCGCGGGGCCGATCCCCATCCGTGTGGGCTCAACGCCGATAAAGGCGTACCCTCGAATACGACCCATCGGGGTGAGTCCCAACGCTCGGGCCCGGTCGGCGGACATCACGAGAGCGGCGGCGGCGCCATCGTTGAGGGGGCAGCTGTTGCCCGCCGTCACCGTTCCGCCTTCCTTGAACAACGGTGGGTACAGGCCAAGCTGTTGTTCGGACAATCCCACGTTCGGTCCTTCATCCTGGGTCAAGACCGTGGGGGCGACATCGCGGCCAGCGACAGATTTTGGAATGCTGAGCGGCATCGTTTCGTCTTTGAACCGTCCTTCGCGAAGAGCGCGAAATGCCCGGCGGTGACTCTCGACGGCGAACTGGTCCTGCTCCTGGCGGCCGATGCCGAACTCCTCGGCAAGATTCTCAGCGGTTCGCCCCATCATCTGGCCGCAAACGGGATCAGTCAGGGCTTCCCACAGAGTGTCGATGAATTCCGTGTGTCGCAACCGTTTACCCCATCGCATATCCCGCGTGACGTAGGGCGCTCGGCTCATGCTCTCGACGCCGCCTACGATCTGCACATCCGCATCCTGGCTCTGGATGTTTTGGAACGCGTTCACAAACGGTTGAAGCCCGGATGAGCAGTTGCGCTGTACCGAATAGGCCGGCGTTTGAATGGGAAGGCCGGCCATCAACCCGATGACCCGCGCGATGTTGGCCGCATCGGAAAATTGCCCGACGCACCCCATAATCACTTCCTCGATCAATCGGGGGTCAAGCGCCGTTCGTGCGATCACTTCCCGGACGACCAGTTCGCCCAGCTTTTGCGCCGGGATGTCCTTGAGGGCCCCTCCAAAGTTTCCGATTGGCGTGCGCGCACCTGCTACAACAACGACATCCTTCATCGTGCATCTCCCACGGTGACTTGTTTGGTTGGCTTCAGGGTGTGGGCGTCGTCGCGGTCTTTGCTCGCCTCTTCATTGAGCAATGCCCGGCGTAAGACTTTCCCAACCAGCGTTCTCGGCAACTCCTGACGAAAAGCGATATGCGATGGCACCTTAAAGGCGGCCAGAACGCCTCGACAATGCGTGATCAGGTCCGACTCAGTCGTCAGGCAACCTTCGTGCAGCACGACATAACCCTTCACCGCTTCGCCGAGTTGACGGTCGGGGATCCCGACGACTACCGCATCCTTGACGGCAGGATGCCGAAATAAAACCTCCTCGACGTCCCGGGGATAGACATTTTCTCCGCGGCTCTTAATCATGTCTTTCTTGCGGTCTACCAGAAAAAAGAACCCTGTTGTGTCTTCACGGACCACGTCGCCGGTATAGAGCCACCCATTGCGCAGCACGTCGCGAGTTTCCTTTTCGTTATTCCAGTAGCCTTGCATGATCTGCGGTCCTCGAACCGTCAGTTCGCCGGCCTGCCCGACCGGCAGCACACAGTCGCCTGTTTCAAGATCCACAATCCGTGTCTCGGTATCAGGAAAGGGCACGCCGATGGAGCTTTGGGGATTATGGCCGTAGACAGGGTTGCAATGGGTGACAGGCCCTGCCTCCGTCAGTCCGTAGCCTTCTGAGATCTTGACGCCCGTCAGGCGCTCAAACCGGTCCTGGACCTCAGCATGCAGAGGGCTCGCACCGCTGAGGCACACGCGCAGTGATCGCAAGTCGTACTTGCGAGCCTCAGGGGATTCAGAGACCTTCATAAACATCATCGGGATGGCGGAGAAGATCGTCACGCGATACGTCTGAATCGCCCGCAAAACCTCTTTGACCTGAAACCGCGGGAGCAGCACCAACGTGGATCCGGTCATCATGGCGAGGTGTTGACAGGTGCTCAACCCATAGACATGAAAAAACGGGATCACACCCAGGAACACTTCCCGGCCCTCTTGCAAGTCGGGCACCCACACCCGGCACTGCATGGCGTTGGTCATCACATTGCGGTGGCTCAGCATGACTCCTTTCGGTGTTCCGGTTGTGCCGCCGGTGTATTGGAGCAATGCCAGATCATCCGGGGAAAGTACCGGTAGGACGCCGTCTTGGTCCCCGGCATCCGGCTTGGCCTTCAGCATCTCTCTGAAGTCATACAGCGAGGGAGCGGGCCTCAGGCGTATCCAGCGCCCGCTGAGCCTGGCCTTAATGGGATAGAGCAGCCGCCGGACCGGAGGGAGAAAATCCCGAATGCTCGTGGTGATGACCCGTCGCAGCGACGTGCGCTGCTTAAGGGATTGGATACGGGGATAGAAAAGATCGAGCGCCAGGATCGTTTCAGCACCTGCGTCACGAAGCTGGGTCTCAAGCTCTTGTTCGAGATACAGCGGGTTGGTCTGCACGACGATCGCCCCTGCCCTCAGTGCTCCGTAATGCCCAATAATGGCCTGCGGGATATTGGGCAGCATGATGGCTACACGATCGCCCCGACGCACGCCGATGGCGTACAAGGCCTGCGCAAAGCGGGTCACCATATCGTTGAGTTCAGAGAAGGTCACCTTGGCGCCGTAGAACCGCAGGGCTACTGAGCGGGGAAATCGCGTGGCTGAATCCTGTAGCATCTCGGGGAGCGTGCATTGTGGGTAGCAGCACGTGGACGGCACTCCGTCGTTATAATGGCGAACCCAAGAATGTTGGATATGGTTTTCGGAGGGACGCATGGGCCGATGGTAGTAACAGTAAAAACATTAGGAAATACCACTATAGGTGAAAGCCTCCCCATTCGATGGCAATCACTGCGGGGGGCATATACCCTGTAAGCGGGTTTCTCACGCAAAAGGCCGGCCTTGCAGGCGTCAACGTGATCTCTTGAGAGAGCGATCTAACTTGAATGCGCGAGGAACTTGAACAGACGCGGCTTCGTCAGAATGCAGTGATGCTCGAAGAGGGGTTAGACTGTCTGGGCCTTACACGGTGTATACCGCATACCGCGCATGCCTGCTCGGGGAAGAGTTGCAGTGTTGGGATCAACGGCGTCGGCTCTTGCTTTTCGCTGCGGGCCGCATCGTAAAGACCGACTGACGAAGCATCTTCAGTTCGGCCCGCATGTCGCGAAGCTCAGAGTCTACGAGGGCACGCGCTTCGGCATCTCTTTCGGTGTGAATACGCTGCTCCTTGATGAGCTGCTCCGAACGCCCTTGATTGCTCTCGAACTGAGTCCTCGTAGTATTCAGTGTGTTCATTGCCTGAACAATCTGGCTCTCTGCGCGTTCCATGCGCTCTTCGACCCCGGTAGTCTTCTGACGCGTCATCCATCCCGCCAAAAGGATGGAGAGGAGGACCGCCGTAACGACAGTGACTACAGAAAACTTATTCCAGGCGATGCCCAGCCATGTATCCATTCAAACACCTCCGTTCAACGACCGTAGTGACTAGGGTTACACCCTACGGTTTAACTGTCAAGCTTTTTGCCAAATACTCAGAACAGGCAGAGTCAAAACACTGGCGTCAAAGGCTTAATAGGGTGACACAGGTGTGTTAGAAGCGATTAAGCAGTTGTTTCTTTTTGTCGCGGTACTCGTCTTCGGTGATTAATCCCTGATCGTGTAGTTTTTTGAGCACTCGTAGACGCTCTTCGAGAGATGACTCAATCGATCCGGCAGGTGCCGGCACGTCTAGGGGTTTGCCGGGTGAAAGCACTGAGGGTTGGACAGGCGTCGTCTCCAACTGTGCTTTATAGTCGATCACCAGTTCGGGCGCTTCAGTGCTCAGGAAGCCAACGAGTCCCTTCTGTCTCCCGAGCGACTGATTCGGGCCTGGAACGATGCCGTACGAAGGAGCGCTATTAGAATACAGTGGATCCCGCCAGAGTTGGTCGCGAACATGCGTCATCGATACGCTGTGCCGATAATTAGCTAAAACGAGATGCAGGCGCTGTCCTTCGACGAACCATCCGCCGGTGGTGATCTCAGTAAGGGACGGGGAACGCGACTGACTAAAGCCGAACACCACGAATTCGTCTGGGTGCGCTCGGCTGAACGCTTGCTGCAGTCCTTGGCTAAGATACGCGACTTGCTCCGACGAGAAGGCCGACTCGGGCGGGTTCTTGGCCGGGCTGAAGATAAGAGTGTCCTTGCGACTTTGGACCTGGATGCCGGCAAGGAGACGTTCCCACTCGGGAACCGTCAAGATGAATGGATGCTCAAACCGTGTGTATCGCTTGCGGCGCTCGTCTCCGTAGCGGCCCTCGATCCGTACAAAGTGGTTCGAGTCTTCCTGCACCGACACCGACGCCGGGGTTACCGTAGTACAGGCGGTGGAGAGCACAGAAAATGCCACCGCTGAAAGGAGATAAACGCTTTTCCGGATCACCGACATGTCGCGCCTTATACCAGATGCCAGGAGACAAAGCACCAGCGAGTATCTAGATTCTGGAAGTGGCGGGCATTCACTTAGCGTCATCGATGAGAGTTACTGCAGACCTGTCTTCTAATTTTGGGTAGGTCCCCCCTTCTTCTGCACTCTGTTTCAGCGACACGAAAACCTTTAGAGGTCGATGAGAGGAGTGTTTTTCATGATTCACAGTCGTTGAAGAGGAATTTTCTATGACTCGAAGAAAGCAGCTTACGACGATTTGTTTGGTGATTGTCACGGCGCTCATTTCCTATTGGTGCGCACAACCAGGAACCAAAGGATTTGCCCAAGAAACTGTACAAGAAAAAGCTCGAAGCAAAGAAAAAACTGATCCGGCTATCGCGGAAACAAAAAAGAAGGGCTTCGATGGTGTAGATTTTTCCTATGATGCCTTTGGCGCACCGCCTGGGCAGGATGCGCAGGAGATTGCGCGCAAGGTCACGGAAAAAGACATCGCCGAGAAGCCCAAAGTCATGGCGCGGCAGAAACAACTTTTGCAGGATCGCTATGTTCTGGACTGCAAAACAGCTACGGGCCAGACGATGTCGAAGGGGAAACCACAGCCCATCGGGCCGGTCGTGAAACTTGGCGAGGGAGTTAGCGTGGGATGCCTTCGGGCAGATGGAGGCGGACGAAATCAAAAACAAAAAAGCGTTGCCTGCTGGATTCGACCGTCTCCCTCATGTCAAACATGAAGTCGGCGGGCAGGTTTTCCCCCAGGTTCAGATTAAGATGTTCCCTCGTCTTGAACGCTTCGATGTGGATTTTGATCTTCCGGACTGCTTTCTTCCGGAATTCCCGCCGGCCATCTTTTTGACGACGCACCCTGAACTGGGCGATGTCTCTCAAGGTGAAGTGCTGAATGTGGATAATTTTGATCGCCTCTTCCGAGGACTCGTGACGCCGGTACAGCTTGACGGCCTTCGCATGCTGGTCATGCAGCTTCCTCAGGAAGAGTTCAACGCCACTCACGATCGCAAAACTCTCAAACCCAGTCTGGGCGTCGCCTGTTTTGATTGCCATGTAAATTTCCACACGACGGGCCAGTTCCATTTAAATCCGGATACGCGCCCCCAGAAGGACCGGCTGCGCCTGGACACGGTCGAGCCTTCGAGGCATGTTCAACCAGCAGATTCATGGTTCCAAGCGGAGCCTACGGTCCGTAGAGGATTTTACTGAATTTGAACAGCGTACCGCCTATTTCAACGGCGATCACATTCGCGCCGCAAAAAAAGGCATGATGCCGCTTGATCGCATGCTGATCCCTCACATGGCCCAGATGCAAAACATGATCGACTTTCCCCCCGCCCCTAAATTGGATCCCATGACGGGCAGGCTGAACCGAAAGAAGGCCACGCCACAGGAGGTGCAAGGGGAAGAGATATTCTTTGGGAAGGCTAGGTGTGCTTCCTGCCACCAACCGCCGTCCTACACCGATCATCAGATGCATGACCTTCATTTGGAGCGATTTGGGGCGCAAGGTGATGGACCGATCAAGACGTTCGTCCTGCGCGGGATCAAGGACAGCCCGCCATATTTCCATGACGGACGACTGCCCACTCTCGAAGATACGGTGGAGTTTTTTAATATGGTGTCGGAGTTGAAGCTCAATCGCCAGGAGAAAGCTGCCCTGGTTGCCTTTATGCGGGCGCTCTAGGCTGTTGCCTTGCGGGTATCCAGGCGCGGCAAGCAAAGCTTGCCCGCGCCTGGATCCTGAGCGGGCCTCATCAATTCAGGCGTGAAAGATGACATGAGAGCCCTTCCAGAAGAAGAATCGATGTGATACTTAGGCCTAGGACATGATCCCACTGTAGGATATTTTGCGGGGATAAAAGCGACTATAGATTGAAACAGGAGGCCCCTGGTTGTCAGTCCTCGACCGCCTCTTGGACTCTTTGCCAGGTGTCGCTTAGGACGGCCGGCTGAAGCCGGCCGTCCGTCAAATCCTCCTGCAAGGCACCAAACCACAACTTCTCTTCAGACTTTGGCTTACGTTCGGGATGGGCGGATCTAATCCGCTGGGAGTAGCTTGTTTGTAGAGGGGGCAAAGCGCAGGCGAACGGTGGAGTTGGTTACATGTCGCGCCAGGTCAACACGCGGCTCCAAGGCTGTTTTGAAGAAGCTGGGCTGCACAGTTGCTGAATCGCGCCGGTACTGGACTGGATAAAACCGGTCTGCCGCCCAGTGCATCCCGCGCTGCTCGTACCGCCCGCTTGCCCAGTTCCGGCCGCCCCGATTTGCAACGCCAGATTGGAAGGAAGGCCGCTGCCAAGCGACATCACTCGGTTGGCAATGGTATTCGCGCCGACCGTCGTCCCTCCGAGGGCAGAGGACGTGTACGCTGTGCCGGTTAAATAGTAAAGGCCGTACACGTACCCGGTTCCCGATCCTACGCAAATATCTGTCGAGGGTACGGACGTGGTGAAGAACAATGAACCGCCAAGCAGAGCAGTGGAGCTGAGGCTTCGCTCGCCTGCAGTCGGCAGCGTGGTGAACCAGCCGTCGACGTTGTGGACGTTGCCCACTAGGTTATTGGCGCCTGAATCAAAGCCGTTGACATAACCGCCTGCGCCATAACTGACATTGGCTGACGACGCGCAACTTGTGCAGATTGTCACGTTGGAAACATCGTAGAGGTTATTCCGCTCGGAGGTTTGCGCGGGCGACCCCTGCGTCATAAACGAATCCTTGATGCCATAATAATGTTGAAGGTCTGTATTGTTCCCATCAAGGGTGGAATAAAACCGTCCGGTGCCGGCGAAGAGCCATAGATTATTCTCGGGATCGGTCGTCATGGCCGGAGCCGCGGTAATGGGGCCGATGGGACATGGCGGAGCTGTACACGTGCCCAATGCGCTGATCAGTTTCGTCGGCGCGTTGCTTACCCCCCAGGTGAGGGGATCAGGATTGCCGCTATTCGTCGTCAAGCGGTACAATGCGCCCTTCCATGTGGGTGCCGTGGGCGCATTACAGGTCATAGCGGAGACGCTTCCATTGCAAATAACGGCGCCCGCGTAAATCACATCGACTCGGAAATCGAGGTTCAGATCAAGGGTCACGATATCACCGAGGAAGGCGATGTTCTGCCCGGTGTTGAAGGAGCGGACCTGCTGCCCGCTGCTGTCGACGGCGATGCAGGGCATGAGAGGGTCACAAGAATGTCCATTCAAGGTGCCTGATGTCTGGTTGACACCGCTGTACAAGGGCCCGAGCTTCAGATCGACGATAAAGAATTTTGCAAACTGACTGCCTGTTGTGACGCCCTGGTAGCCGGTGGGGCCGCTTCCAAAGACCACATACCATTTCTCGTTCACACTGGAGGTGCCGCCGTCGATAGCCGGGTTGACGCGCATTACGGCGGGCACGGAGGTCGTGAAGCCCAGGTCCATGTCCCGAAAAGTCCACAAGAGAACGGGATCTTTCTCGGGATTCGTGACGTCAAGGACAAAATAGGAGGAGAGAAACGCACGGCGGTCGCCTGCGCCGGTCGTCGTTCCGTTTCCGTCAAAGTCAGCCCTGACCACACGAGCTACGCCCCCAGATGAGTCACAATTGGTGCAGCTTCCGCCGAGCCGGAATCCACCAATCAGGATCGTCCCCCAGCCGCCGGGATGGTCCGTATCCGGCACGAAGACTCGCGCATCGGTGAGTTTCGGTCTGAGATCCACGTAGTACACATGGCTGTATGATGACGACGTCAACCATCGCAGTTGCGGCAGGAGGTCCTGCGGGATAAATGCCCAGAGCTCAGCGCCTAGCTTCGGAGTGGTGGTTCGAACGGTATAGGTCGGAACGCCGGCATCGCAGGGCAATGCTGCGCAGTCTGTGCTTGTTCCCGGCTGTTTGGGCGTAGTCGTGAACCGCAGCTGTTCTACGCACTCCGGCGGTGCTAAGGTCATCGCCGGTGGAGAAGAATCCACCGTTGAAGGCATGCAACATGCCGTCATTCGCCCCCACATAGGCCATTTGTCGTGCGATCTTTATAACGTTTGTAAAATGCGGCGTAGGTCACGTCGCCATAGAGAACGTCATATCGTTCGCGCGGAGCGCCAACCACAACCGGGGTGGAATAGATGATGTCTCCTAGTTTCCAGACTTTCGTCGTGGTCGCGCCGCTGTCGTCCAGCACGTTGAGCTGTCGGTCTCGAAGTCCGCTGACCTGCTTTCCCCGGACCCAGCCGATGATATCGGTGGCCTCAGTCTGGCCGGAGCCGCCGGCGCCCCCGCTGACGCATGTCAGAACATTCGCGCCGCCGAGGTAGGGACAGAGAGTTGCCGCACCGCTTGCCGCAGTCGCGGAAAACTCTATGGACTCGTTCGTGCTCACGAGGCCGTCATTGTTCTTGTCCACCCAGGTGAGAATGCGCCGACATGTTACCCCGCCCGTATTTGCCGCGCAGGTGTCCCCCGGATCGGTCAGGGCCAGCCGCCTGCCACCCTCCCAGAGAGGTTGAATCTCTTTCAATGTCACAGTCTGAAAAGGCAGGGCCGTATCGGCGATCCCATCGCCATCGTCGTCCTTGTAGCGGTCAACCAGCACGGTGTTGGTCGTCGAGTCGACGCGAACCTTAATAATGCAGTCATGTTTGAGGATCAGCTTGCCGTCCGGTGCGCCAGTGCACCCGGTGCCTGAATAGTCTTCGCGGAGATTGCCGTACTTGTCCACAAAGAGTCCTTGCATGTAGCCAGTCCACGTGACGGTGGTCGTCGAAGTGCCGACCGTATTGATGGTGCTTGGAAAGAAATAGGCCTGGTATATGACGCCTTCTCCGGTCGTTGAGGAGGCTAAGACTGACACGGACGTGCCGGAAGTGGCCTTTTGCAGGATGCTGGTGAATGCTGTCAGCAGCTTGGTCTCCATATCGTCGGCGTTGGATGATTCGAAATAGGTGTCAGGGATGCCATCCGGCGCCAAAAGACCTGTCGCATTGTTGACCTTATCCCACTCAGACTGAAGATCC
The DNA here is from genome assembly GCA_963788195.1 of Nitrospirota bacterium. Taxonomy (GTDB): domain Bacteria; phylum Nitrospirota; class Nitrospiria; order Nitrospirales; family NS-4; genus NS-11. Next base: position 281,784 of record CAWBGA010000017.1, on the reverse strand, counting down.
GGGAGAGTATTTCCATTCTGATCGTCAAATCCTCCCTGCTTGGCTGCCTGCATCAAAATTTCCCGCCCATTGATGTTGCCGAACGCGAAGAACGTGTATACCGTCACATTCTGGATCCCCGGCAGATCGTGCCCGGCCTCATTGATTCCAGGTATGGTCGCCTGGCGAAGGTCAGTGGTATGGCCCCAATAGGCGACATCGTCCATGGAGTGATTCACGCTGCCGCCGGTGCCGGAATAATCGATCTTGTGCTGCTGCAGAAGCGTGGCCGGTGGAATCGACACTGTATTACTGGTAAAGCAGGTGCCCGCGGGAGGGGGCACAACGCTGGAAGTGCCGCTGCAATGAGCGCCGTGCGCCGCATGCGCGTAATCCTGTAAGGCAGCGGGGATATTAGTGTCCATCGTCGGCTCGCCGTCTGTCAGGATCATCACGAAGGTTTTGCAGCAGCTCACTTGCCGTGAAGGGCTGGCCCAGGCCGGACTTGGATTGCTGGCAAAAAAGAAGGGGTCGCGGCCACAGCCCCTGACGATATAACCAGCCGGACAGGTTTCGCTGCCCGAGAGCGGGGTGATCTCTCCCGCACCCAGTCCTCCAGCCGTCTGTGAGGCCTGGAAAGACGGTCCTCCCGGAGAAAATGCAATAGGGTACAGATAGGTGCTTGCGCTAAAGGGCTGCGGCAACTGCGCGATATAGCGAAGCCCGGTATACAGGGTTTCGCCAAGGGGCGTGTTCGTGGCCGGATTAGTCTTCTCGATCGCGGTGATCATCGCGGCTTTATTCGAACTATGAGTGATCACCGTCGAAGAGTCGTATGGAACCGATTGCGTCGAGCCGATCGGAACCAGCACTTTTCCCCCGTCGCCCGAATTTCTGAACTCCAGCAGACCAAAGCGCGCCCTGTCGCCGAGTTGCTGGATCACGCCGACTGGTTCTGTCGTCACGGTGAGACGGCCGACGAATTTCTGTTCGGTAAATGCCACCGCCAGAAATTGTGCAACTGCTCGCCGAGGAGGACATGAGCCCGTTAAGCGGGTTGGCCACACAGAACGAGCCGGCGAGGGTCCCCGATCCTCGGACATGAAACACCAGATGGACGGGTGAGGCCCCAAGCGTTTGCACGGCGGTGGGCACGCCGGCCGATTGGCGCGCGTTTGCTGCCGCCCCCCGTCGGGACGCGCGCGGTGGAGACATCGTCGCAACAGGAGGAGTTGAAAATGTCCTCGGTCTTGATCGTGATGAGCGGCGTGCTTCCACTCGCCGGACAGGTGCCGTCCGACGCGCGCGCCACGGTGCATTGCCCGCCCATTAAGGCCTTCTTCAGAGCATCCTGGCGGCGGAATGTAATCCAATTGAGCAGATTGCCGTCCCACAAGGTGGAAGCGCAAGCCGTGCTGATGAGGTGCCTTGGCGGCACCGCTTGGGACGAAGCGGGTATTCGCCGAGTCATAGGTGTAACAGCCGAGCGAATCGAACAGGCCGGTGTAAGCCGTGGTCTCCAAAAAAGTTCCCCCGCCCGGGCATGAAGCGAAGTGGGGGAAGTTTGGTTCGTGTCGTCGTCACACGCGGCGCGATATCCCATGCTTCCCGAGTTGTCCATCAAAATGAGCACATTTGGAGTTACGGCGCTCGTAAGAAACGGCGGGACGGCTGAATAGTCCGCGTTCACCTGGCCGAGGCTGGCGGCGGGGCATGCCATCATGCTCAGCCCAATCAGGGCCAGGGCGAGCACCAATTTCCGTTCGTATCTCATAGCGATAATCCTACTCGGGTAATGTCACGATCATCTGAGTGATCACATTGGCGGGACCCCAATACTTGACCTCTATTTCGATCCCTGAATTCCAGCGAAAGCGCTGGAGGGCTTCGATGGTAAGGGGGGAGCCTTTGCGGTCCTCGATGAGAATCTCAGGTGCCAACGGATGGTGGTTCCTATCGATGAGGACGGTGCGGGCATGAGCGACGGGTCATTAATCCCGACCGAGACCCCGAGAGCCCGCGGTCAATTCTAGCGACCGGGACTTCGGCGCTCTGCGCCCATACATTAGGCATTGGTGCCACATACTGTTCTAACCCTACAGGAAGAATGGGAGAATAGACTAACAAAAAGGAGAGCGAAAATGATGGAGTAGGCTTGACGGACGCATGAAATCTCCTTTGGACTGGAAAATCTCACCGCCCGTTTCCCCTTTCGGCAGCCTGGCAATCTCACGGGAGACCCACGGCTTTGCGTCCTCCGATTACTCGGAGTTTGCCTTTATCGGGAGGAGATTTTCTGTTGTCGAGGAGAAGAAAGCAACTTGGATACCAAGGGACCGTCAAGGAATGGAGACACAACTGCCACCGAAACCTGACAACTGGGGAAACCGCTGAAGCCCTCAAAGACAAAAAACCGACGTTTGCCCGGGAAGCTGGTAACCCTGCTTCCCTAGGCAGTCGCCGATGCTTCCTATCCCTATGACCCCGAAGAGCCACAATAGTACAACGATACCCAGCGGTACGCCAAGCAACCACAAAATGAGTCCTGGAACCATTCGTTACCTCCTTTAAGAGCCGTAAGTGAACCTGCAGCTGTTCTTAACAGCAGATCGCCTGCCCTACAATGTACAAAAATCATGAGATCGCAGGGGAATTGTCCACGTGTGCTGGGCGCAGGGCTGGCTCACAAATGTCATCGATGAGAGAACTCACTAAGAGGGAGGGTCTCGTTCAGCTTCTGAAAGCTTTGCCTGAACCAACGCCAGATCGCTCACCAAGCGCGCATATTCAAGCTTTTGCTGCTCTCTTTCGGGATGCCGAAGCACGGCGGAGGGATGGATGGTAATAAAGACCTCACGACCCAATGCGCTCATGAGAAATTTGCCTCGCTCGTCGGCGAGACGGATTGGGCCGGCCCAGCAGGGATTGAGTCGCCGTTACCCCGAGGCACACGACGATTTTTGGTTGCGTCAGCTTCAGTTCAGCGATGAGCCAGGGGCGGCAGGCGGCGATCTCACTGGCCAGGGGTTTTTTATGTTTTCGCCGATTTCCTTGAGGTTCCCATTTGAAATGTTTTACAGCGTTCGTCACATATACCGAGGTCACGGGGATACCGGCCTCCTCGAGCGCCTTCCTCAGTATTCCCCCGGCGGGACCGACAAACGGCCGTCCCATCTTATCTTCCTGGTCCCCCGGTTGTTCTCCCACCAAGACAACGGAAGTCTTCTTCGGACCTTCACCAAAGACGGTCTGAGTCGCGCGCTTATAGAGATCGCAGCCCTTACAGTCGGCCGCCGCTTTTTTCAAGGCCGGCAGTGTCAGTGCGGGTGGCAGAAAGTCCGCAGCAGATCTCGCTCGGGAGACGGGAATCATGTTCCACGGGACAGCGGCCTGTCTTGGCGGGCGGGGCGGCGGTGGTGTCGCGGGACAGGGACCCTGTCTTGGCAGGGGCCGGGGCGGCGGGTGAAATGGCGGGTGCAATCGATCGTCAGGCGAACTCGGCATCCTCCCCATGGTCAAAACTTAGCATGGCGTCGGCTGTAAAGCAGTGCTCTTTTTGGAGGGGAGCGGCGGAGCTGTCATTCAGACGTCGCAGGTCATCAACGGTTAAAGTGGCGACGCCGAACTCCTCTTCAACGCGACCGCGTAAGAGATAGGGCTGGTCCGGGGTCAGAAGCTGGCAGACCCGGCGATACACTGCCGGAAACAACGTCGCATCGTAGAGGGCCGTCGTATCTTCGAGAGTGATGAATTCCATTGGATCTCCATCGCGGGTCTGGGCCATTTTCTCGGTGATCAGCCATCCGATCATCGTGACGGCGCGGCCAACGTGGCTGCGCATCTCAATAGCCGGCACGTACTGAATCTTCTGAAGAACAGAGCGATAGAGCTCTAGGGGATGCAGACTGAGCGGAAACCCCAGTAACTCGATCTCATGCTGGAGGATCTGGTTTGCGGAATATTCCTCCGGAATGGGGAGAGCGCCTGTCCGTCTACTGGATCAGAGGCGAGTCATGCTCCTCCGCCCATGCAGCCGCCAGAGCAACGCCGGCCGTGTCAGTTCCCCGGCGATCGAGTCGCAGCAACCGGCCCTAATCAATGTCCTGGCCTGCGCTGGTTCGGGCTGTACCCGTTTTAAGAAATCATGAAATGACCGAAAAGGCCCGCCACGCGAGCGTTCTGTGATCAGCCGCTCGACCAGGGCGCGCGCGAGCGTCTTGACCTGCATCAATCCGACGCGGATGGTCCGGCCGCTTCCTATGTAGGCCCAGTCGCTGCTGTTGACATCCGGAGGCAGGATCGTGAGGCCCATGCGCCGCGCTTCCGACAGGTAGGCGAAGGCCGAGTAATAGCCGCCCTCGTTGCTGATGACGGCCGCCATGAACTCGGCGGGATAGTGAGCGCGCAGGTAGGCGGACTTGAAAGAGACCTGGGCGTAACTGGCGGAATGGGGCTTGCAGAAGCTGTATCCGGCAAAGCTCATGATCATCGCCCAAATCGCGTCAATCACGGCGCGCGAGGCGCCGTTCTTGCCGGCGCCGTCATAAAATTGCTGGCAATAATCGCGAAGCTGCTTTTCTTTGTGCTTTTTACTGATGACCTTTCGGAGTTCATCCGCGTCTTCAACCGTAAAGCCGGCGAGCGCCATGGCGACTTTCGTGACGTCTTCCTGGTACACCATAATTCCGTATGTTTCGCTGAGCACTTCCCGTAAAACGGGATGGAGTGGCTCGAACGGCTCGCCGTGCGCCCGCCGGATGAATTCATGCACAAATGAGATCGCCGCGGGTCTGACCAGGGACGACACAATGACCAAATACTCGAACACGTCGGCAGAGGCCCGGCGTTCCGGTGGCATGCCGGTCCAAAGTTTTCTCAGCAACAAACGCGTTGCCGGCGATTCGATATAGAAGCATCCCATGGTATCTCCGCGACGGATCAGCTCTTGAGTCGGAGGCATCGGGAATCGGATCCCAGGTGCGGTAGTCGATCTGCCGGCCGGTATTGCGGGCGATGGCAGCCAGGGCGTCGCGGATGACTGCCAGCGAGCGGTTGCCCAGGATATCGATCTTGACGAGCCCGGCGTCTTCGGTCTGATCCTTCTCCCACTGAATCACCGGCAATCCCTTGGCCGAGACTTCCACCGGCACGTACCGGCGGATCTCGTCCGGGACGATGACCACCCCGCCGGAGTGAAGCGAGAGGTGCCGGAAGTGTCCCTGCGCCCGCACCGCGAGATCAAGAATCTCCGGCCAGGGCGCTTTGAGGCTCATCTCCTTGCAGAGAGACTCGGCCCAGGCGCGCGCAGCATGGCTTTCGGCGAGCTCCAGGACATCCATCTGCCGCATGATGCGGGGTGCGACCTGCGCAATCTCGGCAGGCGCAATGCCATAGACTTTTGCCACTTCACGAACGGCTGCGCGGAAGCCTAAGCTGTTTTGATTCGCCACCATTGCGGCCCGCTGCGCCCCGTACCGGTCGAAGATCCCATCCAGGATGTGGTCGCGTTCATCCCAGGGAAAATCAATATCGATATCCGGCGGATCACGGCGGCCCGGATTCAAGAATCGCTCGAAAAACAGGTGATGCTTCAGAGGATCCACATGGGTGATCCCCAAACAGTAGGACACGATCGAGGCGGCCACGGATCCTCTGCCGCATGTCCGAGGCGCGGCCCTGGACAATTTCCTCCACCACCAGGAAGTAATGGGCGAAGCGCTTTTGCCGAATGATCGCGAGCTCATGGTCGATGCGATCTTTCACGGGCCTGTGACACAGTGCCATAGCGCCATGCCGCGCCCGCATAGGTTTTTCCCTCGAGCTTTGTGAACGCGCCCTCGTCGGTCAACTGCCGAAAGGCTGGAAAGACAGTGTCCCGAAAATTCCAGTCCGTCCGACAGTCGTCCGCGATCCGGCGCGTGTTTTCGAGTGCGTGTGGAACGTGGGGATAGTAACCGGCCAAGGTCGAGACAGGAGCCAGCCAATGCGTCGGAGCGCAGCAGGCGTCAGGCGGCAGCCGAGAGAGCGTCGTGTTCAACGCGATGGTCCGGAGCAGCCGGTGCAGATGGAACTGATGCGGGGCCACAAAACGCACTCGGTTCGTGCCCGACAGGCGGAAGCTCGGCCCGGCGGCTAAAGGCCAGCGCCTGGTGCATCATCGCTCCGGGGGTCAACTCGACATACAGGTCCGCAGACGATTGTTTTTTCCAGGCTGTGAGCGCCGGCTGATCGTCCGAGAGAATGATTAATCCGTCCCGATACCGCGCGACTGCCGAGATCAGATCGAAGTCGTCATCGCAATGCCTCGCCGAGAGCAACCGACAGAGATTTGCATAGCCCTCTGCGATTTTTTACCAGCAGCACCGCCCGGTGAGAAACAGAGGCGGGCTTCAGGGGCTGTCTGGCCCGGTGTGCTCACTTCCGCGCCCAGGATCGGCCGCAGCCCCGTCTCTTTGGCGATTTCAAGAAATCGAATCGCCCCGTAAAGGCCATTCGTATCGGTTAATGCAAGGGTGTCGGCTCCGTGCGCTCGCGCGGTCTCGCAGAGTTCCTTGAGTGATGAGACGCCTTCCATCGGTGAATAGTCGGAATGGACATGCAGATGGACGAAGGACATGATCAGTGGGTGCCTTTTGAGCCCCAATAAAGGGTGTGGGGGCCAAAGCGTTCGCGCAAGCAATCTAGTGCGAGGGAAAGGCGTTGCATACGTTTTTGTTTTTGGTTCTCGGATGGGTCCAGGTCAAACAGCGACAACTGCTCTTCGGGAGGCGCCAGGGCTTCCGCGCGAAGCGCCATTCTGCGAATGCGGACCCGTCGCTTGAAACAACCAAAGAACAGTTCTTTTAGATAAGGAAACATTTGCGCCTCCCAATAGCTGCCGACTGCAAACGTGCGATGCCGGCTGACTTCCACATGATCGCTGTGCCACAGACTGAGCGCGAGGCGCCGGCAGACCCGCTGCTGGCGTCGCAGTGTTCGGCAAAGTTCTTCTAGAAGACCGTATAGGCGTGCGAGGAGCTCTCCGTCATCCACCGCATCCGGCGTCAAGGACCCGGGAGATCTCCACAATGGGACGCTGAACGGCAGGCAGGACCGGTGAGGAGTCAATTCCGTTGGCCCAGCGATGAAGGAGCGCCGCCTGACGTCCGAATGCCACCGCCAGCTGAGGCAAGGGAATCTCCGCGATCTCTCCCAAGGTGCGAAGATTGAGATCTTGCAGAAGCATCAGTACCGTGTTTGCTGAGGATCGACCCAATCCCGGGGAGCACCGTCACCGGCAAGGGTGAAAAGAATATCCCTTCGGAGCCCGCGCGAACATCACAGAGTTGCGGAGGCTGCATAACAGCGGCGGCCACGCGTGACACCAGTTTATTGCTCCCGATGCCCATCGCACCCGGCAATCCATATCGGTGAATGACTTCACGCTCGATCCGGGCGGCGGCATCGACGGCGGGGCCAAAGAGCCTCGTCGTTCCGGTGAGATCCAAGAAGAGATGGCCGGGACGCAGCGCCTCCCAAACCGGAGCAAAGCGGCCGATCACTTCCAGAAGGCCTTGCTGCGCTACCTGAACGCGAACAGGGTCGGTCGGCAGCACCCGCAAGGTGGGACACAGCCGACGGGCATAGTCCAGCGACATCCCTGGAGACAGCCCCTCGTGCTTCGCCTCGCTCGAAACTTGATGGATGAGAGCGCGAGGTGTGCGCGACGGTACGACCGCGACCGGCCGATCGCGAAGCGAAGCATCCTGAAGACGCGCAACCGCGATTTCAAAGGCAGGAATCTGATAACACACGATCTGCCGATCCATTAATTCTCCACGGCCTGGTCAAAAAGGTCGCCGGCAAGGCCGCAAGAAGCGAGGTCCCCGAGGCGTACTTTTTCTGTACGTTGAGGGGTTCGAGCGACTGAGAACGCCGCTGGAGGGCTTTTTCAGCAGGCCGTTACTCACAATAGCGGATCAGTCCAATGACGATTCCTTGAATCCGAAAATCATCCTCAGAAGTCACGATAATCGGCTTCATTTCTGCATTGGCAGGATGTAATTCCACCCGCGCTCCTTTGCGGTAGTACTTTTTGATCGTCGCTTCCTGATTCACCAGGGCCAATATCGTCTGCCCGTTGCGCGCGGTCGCCTGCTTATGGACGATCACAATGTCACCAGGCAAAATGCCTTCGTCGCGCATGGACTCTCCCTTTACACGCAGGCCGAAGTTCTCACCGCTCCGAGCCATCGACGGTGGCACGTCCACCATTTCAGTCTGTAAGATCGGCTCGATTGGAGCGCCTGCTGCGACAATGCCGGCCATCGTAATGTGAGAAGAGGCGCACAGCTGCTTCAGTGCTATCTGCACGACCCCCGAGATCCGACGAGTTCCAGCTTCGTATCGGGTAATGGTCATGCGTGTCGTTCCTAGCCGCCTCGCCAGTTCTTCTTGGGTAAGGCCGAGCTGCTCTCGTCTCATTTTCTTGAATTCAGAACGGGTCATCGGGACAAGCCCGTGTCTCGGCGCGGCCGGGGTGGGCGGTGTGACGAAGATTAAAGAAAGAAAGAAGGTTCCCCGGCGGCCTTAAGTAATCATCGGGCCTTCGGGTCGAGCAAGCTCTGCTTGGTGGGCGGGTGCAATGGCGAGGTCGGGGTGGGCTGGGTGGAATGGAGGGTGTGCAGGGGAAAAGGAATCTGTCCCACGGGACAAAAGCCTGTCTTGGCAGGCTTGGGGCGGTGGGTGAAATAAGATTTCAGGAGTGGGCGGGTGTAATGGGACAAGTCCGTGTCATGTAACCAATGGTTACATAGCGATTGCTGCCCTGTCAAGGGTTACTACCCCAATTCTTCTTGAAGCTCGTGGCGGAGACCTTCTAGGATTCTGGCTTAGCCCCTTTTCACTATTGCGAGGCATTCGCAGCCTTCTGCAAGGTGGCATCAATACGATGCGGCGGGGAGGAGCTGATGAAAAGTGAGTGCTGATCAATGGGGCATCCAGTCTTCCTATATGGATGTTCACCAGGTCCGGCATGGCATCAGCCATGAGACTCGCCGTGCGATATTGGAGGCGATGGATGTTACGGGACCACCGTTCCGAAGCCGCGATGCGATCGGCCAAGAAGGCGGTATGGGTCATCAGGGAAGGTCAGCATGTGCCGATCGAGGGACGAGCCGAACTGATTCTTGAAAACGGCGGAACGGTTCTCGTTCGCGACGCGCTTCCACGCGATTTGCCACTGGGGTACCATCGACTCCATTGGCTGCGCCCGGCCTCTGAGACCACGCTGATCGTCACTCCAGGACACTGTTACCTCCCCAAGACATTACGATCCTGGGGATGGGCTGTTCAGCTCTACGCCACGCGCTCCTCAGAGAGTTGGGGCATCGGCGATCTTGCCGACTTGCGCCGCCTCGGTGAATGGTCGGCACGCGAATTAGGCGCCGAGTGGTTGCTCCTGAATCCGCTACGCGCGTCGGCCCCGGTGGTTCCCCAGGAGCCGAGCCCGTACTTTCCGACCACCCGACGGTTTTGGAACATTCTCTATTTGAAGATTGAGGAGGTTCCTGGGGCGAAGCGGTCCAGCGCTAAGCTGCGGAGACTTTTTTCGGCGGGGCTGGCACTCAATAAAAAACGGCAGATTGATTACGACCGCGTCTTTGACTTGAAGATGCGGGCCCTTGCTATACTTGTGGGCGCAGTTTCGGGAAGATCTCGATTTTGAACGGTACCGCAAGAGTCAAGGCCAAGGCCTGAGGCAGTTCGCGACGTTTTGCGCGCTGGCAGAGCGGCACGGACGAGACTGGCGACGATGGCCTGCGGCCTATCAACAGCCCGTTTCTTCGCACGTGAAGCAATTTCAAAAGAAAGAAGCCACCCGGGTGAGGTTCCATGAGTGGGTGCAATGGTTGCTCGACGAACAGGTGCGAAGAGCCGGCCGATCGATCGGGCTCATGCATGATCTGCCGATCGGATTTGACCCCGGTGGAGCGGATGCCTGGGCATGGCAAGACTTGCTTGCCAAAGGCGCTGCGGTGGGCGCTCCTCCAGATGAGTTCAGCGCCGACGGACAGAATTGGGGCCTGCCGCCATTCGTGCCATATAAATTGCGTGCGGCCGCGTATGGTCCCTTCATCGAGACGGTGCGCGCGACATTGCGTCACGCACGAGGACTCCGCATTGATCATGTGATGGGACTCTTCCGATTGTTCTGGATTCCGCAAGGAATGACGGCCAAGCAGGGCGCATATGTGAATTATGCCGCGAAGGATCTGTTGAGGATTCTTGCGCTTGAAAGTCACCGCGCAGGCGCAGTCGTCGTCGGCGAAGATCTGGGGACGGTCGAAGAAAGCATGCGAAAGCAACTCGCACGCCACCGTATTTTGTCCTACCGATTGCTATGGTTCGAGAAAGTTCCGCCGAGCCAGTTTCCTGATCTGGCGCTTGCGGCCGTTACCAATCATGACCTTCCCACGATCAAAGGTCTGTGGACCGGCAGGGATCTCCGTCTACAGCGACGGCTCGGTCTCAAACCCAACGAGGAGGGTCACAAAGAGATTTATCAGCGTCTGTGCAGGAGCACGCGGCTCAAAAAGAGTGCGCCGGCTAGCGAGGTGGTTGAGCGGACCTATCGGCTCCTCGCGACCGCGCCATCGAGGCTCGTGATGGCGACGCTTGATGATGCGCTTACTGTTGAGGAGCGCCCGAATCTTCCCGGCACCACTACCGAACGACCGAACTGGTCGCTGGCGCTCCCTTTACCTCTCGAAATGCTGGAGACCACATCCACTCCCCCGCAAGATCGCTGCCGCCTTGAGACGAAGCTAATTACGCCCTCGTCCGATGGCCTGATGGTAAGTGGTTTCACGGGACTGAAAACTTGCCTTCATGCCAGTCGCGCAGTAGAGTAATTGTAGGGTACACGAGGGCCAACAAGGATGCCGACACTACAGATCCGGACACATCCTCCGGGCCCCCGAGCCCGGGCCTTCCTGAAACGGAGCGACCGCTATGTCGCCCCTTCCGCCACGCAGGCGTACCCGCTCGTGGTGGATCGCGCTGCTGGTTGTCATGTCTGGGACGTCGACGGGAACTGCTACCTCGACTTTACAGCGGGGATTGCCGTCAGCGCCGCCGGGCACGGTCATAAGGAGGTCGTCGGGGCGATTACGGCTCAGGCCGGTCGATTGATCCATTTCTCCTTCGCCGATTTTTATTACCCGTCCTATATTCGCCTGGCCGAACGGCTGGCGCGCATGGCCCCTGGCCGCGGCGCCGAACCAGGTCTATCTGTGCAATTCCGGCGCGGAGGCAGTCGAGGCGGCCGTAAAGCTTGCGCGCCATGCCACCCGACGTCCCTACATCCTGGCCTTCTACAACGCCTTTCATGGACGGACGCTGGGCGCCGTGTCGCTGACCTCGAGCAAACCGGTTCAGCGCCGCGGTTTCTCGCCGCTCTTGCCCGGCGTTTTTCACGCCCATTACCCGTACCCCTATCGCAGCCCGGTCCTCGGACCCGGGGCGGGAATGCTTAGAGCATATCGAAGAAGTGTTGTTCCGTACCGTGCTCCCGGCCGAGGAGACCGCGGCCATCGTTGTGGAACCGATCCAAGGCGAAGGAGGAGTCATTGTCCCGCCTGACTCGTTTCTCACTGGTCTTCGCCGGCTCTGCGACCGCCATGGAATCTTATTGGTGGATGATGAGGTGCAAGCCGGCATGGGGCGGACGGGAAAATTCTTCGCCATTGAATACGCCAAAGTCGTGCCTGACATCATTTGCATGGCGAAAGCGCTCGGCGGCGGGCTCCCGCTTGGCGCTATCATTGCCCGCAAGAAAATTGTGTCCTGGGAAAAGGGATCGCATACCTCGACTTTCGGCGGGAATCCAGTGGCATGCGAAGCCAGCTTGGCGACACTCGATATCATCGAGAAGGAAGGGCTGATGCGGAACGCCGCAGAACAGGGCGGGTATATTCAGCAGAGATTGCGGGCGATGCAACACCGTTCCCCTTGGATCGGCGATATCCGTGGCCGGGGGCTCATGATCGGGATCGAGCTCGTTCGAGATCAACACACGAAAGAACGCGCCGAAGCAGAACGGGATGATATTGTTCGGGAGGCCTTCACCCGGGGTCTTCTTCTATTACCCTGCGGCCGGAATTCAATTCGTATCAGTCCCCCGCTCAATATCACGCGCGATGAGATCGATGAAGGCTTGAACGTGCTGGAAGGGGTGCTGACCCAAGGGAAAAGGAAGCCTGTCCTAAAATGACCTATAACAACTTCATCGACGGCCAATGGGTTCCAAGCAAGTCTGGAAAGACTTTTGACAGCCTGAACCCGGCGACAGGGGAGTTGATTGGTCAGTGCGCAGATTCCGGGTTTGATGATTTGAACGCCGCCGTGGCGTCGGCGCGAACAGCTTTTGAGCCGTGGCGACGTACTCCGGCGCCCCGTCGCGGAGAGATTCTCTTTAGAGTTGCTGAGCAACTGATACAGCACAAGGAAGAACTCGGGCGTGCGGTGACTTCCGAGATGGGCAAAGTCCTGCCCGAAGGCCGGGGCGATGTGCAAGAGGCGATCGACATGGCCTACTACATGGGGGCTGAGGGACGCCGTCAGTTCGGCCAGGTGGTCCCCTCGGAACTTCCCGACAAGGCGGCGCAATGCGTGCGGGAACCGCTGGGCGTCGCGGGATTAATCACCCCGTGGAACTTTCCGATTGCGATCCCCTCCTGGAAGATGTTTCCGGCGCTGATTCTCGGCAATACTGTCGTGCTAAAGCCATCTCCTGAGACTCCGGTCTGTGCTGCGCGATTCGTCAAGGTGCTCGAGGACTGCGGGATGCCGCCGGGCGTAGTGAACCTTGTCTTAGGGCAGAACCCAAAGCTTGGCGAGTGGCTTGTCAGCCATGAAGACGTCTCCGTGATTTCTTTTACCGGGTCAACCCACACCGGGGGAAAAGTCGCCGAAGAGGCGGCGCGGCGGTACAAGCGGGTCGCGCTGGAGTTGGGCGGCAAAAATGCGATCATCGTGATGGACGATGCTGACTTGGACCTCGCGGTGGATGGAATCGTGTGGAGCGCGTATGGGACAACCGGCCAGCGGTGCACTGCCTGCAGCCGGCTCATCGTGCACGAGGCGGTCAAGGAGGCCTTGACGAAGAAACTCCTTGCGCGCATGGCCAAACTTCGGATCGGTAATGGTCTGGAGCCTGAAACGGAGATGGGCCCATTAGTCAATGAGGCACAACGTGAACGTGTTCACGAACGTGTGCAACTTGGCCAGCAAGAAGGAGCGCGGCTCCTCACGGGAGGGAAGACGCTCTCCAAAAGCGCCTCTTCCAAAGGGTATTTCTACGAGCCCACATTATTGGACCAGGTGACGCCGGCGATGCAACTCGCCCGGGAAGAAATCTTCGGGCCGGTACTCGCCATCCTCGAGGTGAAGGACCTGGACGAAGCGATCCGGGTCAATAACGACGTCAAGTATGGCCTCTCCACTTCCATCTATACCCAAGATATCAATCGGGCGTATCGGGCCATGAGAGATATTCAGACGGCCATCATCTATGTCAACGCCGGCACGATCGGGAGTGAGGTTCACCTTCCGTTTGGGGGAATGCGCCAGACCGGCAATGGCCATCGTGAGGCGGGACAGGCCGCACTCGACACGTTCAGCGAATGGAAGACGATCTACGTTGATTACAGTGGCCGCTTGCAGCGAGCGCAGATCGACACACAGTAAAGAGCCGTACCTGATGATCCTTCATGACCAGCTACTACCACCTTCGAAAATCACTCTCCGCCCGGCCTGGCTTGAGAAGACTTTTCTAACCATCTCGTCGACGAGTATGTGTCGCGCAATTCGGCCGCGCGGCTGCTCAAAACGAAACTGGACGAAACAGGCGTCGGCTTTATCCCCGTGATTGACCACATTACGATCCGGACAATGGATATTGACCAGCGCGCCGAAGAATTTATGGCATTAGGCTATGCGTATTCAGAAACCCTGAGCTATGAGGACTGGTTCGCGAAAGTCTATCGAATGGCGGGCTATCCCGCGCTCTTCATTGATCAAGGCTATCCGGATCGTCGCGGGGAGAGCAGCATTATTCCGGGATGGGTGAAGCAGTTCGGCGACCAGACCCTGCATCATATCGCCATCCGCGTGGAAGATATTGAACGGGCCATCGACCGCCTACGAGATGCCGGGGTGGCCTTTACCGGTGAGATCGTGGGTGCCCGCGGCGGGCTGCTGCGGCAGATCTTCACCGCACCCGAGCGCGTAGATGGCCAGTCGTTTTCCGTCCTTGAGCTCACCGAACGCCATCAAGGGTTCCAGGGCTTTTCCCCTCCGCAAGCCGATGGGCTCATGAAATCGACGCGGACGACGTAGCCCTTCCGCGACGCACTCTTCAATCTCCTGATACAGCCCAGATCTTCCCTTCAAACATGAAAGGAGTCCGTCGCCTCTCGGGTTTCGCTGTTTCCGCAGTTCGGACAGGTATGGAATTCTTCCACCAGCCCGCCGAAGGTAGGGTCGACCCGAGCGGCCTCCCGCAGGTCGATCGGGAGTACGATCTTTTCCGCATGATGATTCATTGCGGCTCCGCACTTCGGGCACAACAGCTTTGGTCTCTTCCCAGCCATGCACTAGCCGAGCTCCACCTGCTCGCGTCCGTACCGCAAGGTCTTTGCCATCCAAATCAGCTCTTTCAGAAACTTATCTATGCGAGGCCTGTACGCCTCATCCAACAATCGTCCGTCCTGGTCAAATACAGCCTGAACATTCGAGAAGTTCACATCCCAGAAGATCGTGACCAGCCCGATTTCCCGCATCACCGGCAGCAGATTTTCAATAACGCGAGCCCCTCCGAATCCTCCGGCCGAGACGCCGACAATACCGACGGCCTTATGGATGTACTCTTGAAGACAGGTGTCGAGCACGTGCTTAAGCAAGCCGGGATAGCCGTGGTTGTACTCGGGAGCGACAATCACGAGAGCGTCGGCGCGTTTCATTCTGTCTGAGAAGGCGGGGTCCTTGATGGCTTCCCCGGCATCATCCGTGGGGATTCGCATAGAAGCGATATCGATCAGCTCTGTCTCAATGCCGGCTCGTGGCGCGATGTTGTCGGCGAGGAGCTGTGCCACATGCCGACTCATCCGGCCTTTACGGCTTGTTCCCAGGATGACCGGTATGAATAAAGGACGCGCGTGTTCCATTAAAGTCCTGTTTTCCAGACTCGTGGAAGTGCGGATCTGATTCTTAACAGCTGGATCTGAATCAGATAGAGTTTAAATCCCGGCGTACCATTCGTAGCCCCGATCCTCCCAGTACCCTCCTTTTCCTCCGGCAATGGAATGGAAATTATCGATCAACTCGATTCGCATCACGTACTTGGCCATCTTGTAACCAAGTTGCCGCTCAACTCGGAGCCGCAGCGGCGCGCCATTCGCGATGGGCAGAGGCTGATTGTTCAGCTCATAGGCCATGATGGTCTGCGGATGATAGGCGTCTTCGAAATCAATGCTCTCGTAATAGTAGTGGTCGTCATCATCCGGGTCTGCGCAAAAGAATACGGCATAGCGTGCTGAAGGAAGCGGCTGCGCGCGGGACAGTAGCTCACTCAGGGGGACACCCTTCCATTTTCCGATGGCGCTCCAACCTTCGACACAGTCGTGTCGTGTAATCTGTGTGCGCGAGGGAAACTGGCGAAGCTCGGAGAGCGAAAAACTCGCCGGGCTCTTGACGAGGCCGCCGATCTCCAACCTCCAGTCCACAAAGCTCTTCTGCGCCACGGCCTGGTAATCCGGATCGTTCGGATCGCGCGTGCCGTTTGACGGGAACACAGGCGACAGATCAGATTCCGTATATTCCTGTGCCATTGCGCGTCGGGCTACGACAAGTCGCTGCGCCCTTCGGGTGAGGCCCTCCGCCCGGCTCAATAGCCGCGGAAACCAGTCGCTCCGGGACAGGTTGTCGCATCCGCCCAGTAACAACAATCCTGCTGCCTGCGCGGCGCCGAGCAGAAAGCGACGGCGATCAATCAGCGGTGGTCTTTTCATGGGCCTCTCCAGTTTCCCGGATGGTGTACCAGCCGGTGACGATGGATCTGAGGTTGTTCCAAAGCCCGGTCACGATGACTTGGCTGAGATGAATGACGATGAAGCCGATAAACGCGAAACAGGCTAAAAAGTGAATCGTCCGCGCGGATTGCCGCCCGCCGAAGACCGTGAGAAGTCCCGGAAAGGCGGCATCGATTGCCGGCGACATCGCGAGTCCGGTCAAAACGATCAGTGGTCCCAATCCAAAAATCACGCCTGTATAGGCAATTTTCTGCAGCACGTTATAGTGTTTTGCTTCTTCTCCCGAGGGGTGCCGAAAGAATAGATGGTTCAATATGGTTTTGCCGATATTTTGAAGATCCTTCCAATGAGGAAACAAATTCCTCCAAAAGTGCCCTTTGAGAAAAGCATAGAGGCCGAAAAGCACTCCATTGATCACAAAAATCCAGGCAAAGAACAGATGCCACCGCCGTCCCATGGCGAGCCACTGGTCGCCGGGAAGAGTGGCCCAACTTGGAAAGCCCCTCGCCCTTTGCCCGGAATATCCAAGCACCCCGGTCGTATCAAAGACGTGCCCCGCCACCATTGTAATTCCTTTACGCTCGCCCGTCTCGGTTCTCACCGACGTCATTGTCAGGATAGGACGATCTCGATCGGAGCGATTGCCCCAATAGAGCGCCGGATGCGCGTTAAAAATCTGAAAGCCGCTCATGATGAGAATCAGAACGCAGACGACGTTGATCCAGTGACTCACACGGACGGGTAAAAAATGGCGGTAATACCAACGCGTCGTGGAAAGATTGGGAGGTGTCTCGTCCAACGAAGGTGGCTCTGCCGGACTTACTTCCTGTTCAGGCTCTTTGAGAGGCGAAGAGTCGTCAGAAGGCATGGTATTAATTGGTGCGGGATCCGACATTGCGTCCTCCCATACCGTTATCTTTTGAAGACGTAACTTCTTACACTGTCGTCCAGTAATTTGGTGCGTGAGTTACCGCTCGTCAGAGACCTTTAGCAAGCCTTTTTCCCTTCCATAGGCCGATTGTGCGGGGTCTCTATCTTCGCGCCTTGCTCCGCCAGAAGTTCTCGCAGAAGTGACCGGTGGCACCGCTCCTCACGTTCGCAGTAACACCCCACAGAGAAGTTGGTCTGATGTGACAACCGCGCGAGTAACTGAAGCATGCGCTGACGATCAGGTGCTTGCATTTCGCGACGGTAGCTTCTGGCGTATCTGGTCCATCGCGGTTCGGTGAACGGCTCTGAGAAGGCCCAGTTGACCAGCTTTGCGCTGGGCGCCAGTTCGGGAAACCAGACGTCGAAGTAGTTTCGACCGGCATACTCTGTTTTACGCACACCCCGGGGCGGTCTTCTCACGGTGCCCAATCGAAGACCCTCTCCCGGGGAGCGCCGACTACCTAAACGAATAACGCGAACAGCCAAACTTGGACCCAATCGGCCAGCACCCAGGCGCACTCGAGATGATATTTTACACGATTTGGGCACCGAGGATTTGCAGAAAATGAACTCCTCACCGAACAGCGAGATTCGTTTTGGAGGGGAATTCCTCAGGGCTAATCCCGATTATCGCGGTGGGTTCAGCATCGGTGAGTTGTAGAGAAAGGCGTTAAATCGTGATACTTTAGACACTCTACCTGTACCTACTTGACCTCAGAGATACTTCAGTACGGCTTGACACAAGCGGTGAACTCTGTAACAACATAATGCCCTCGCTATCGCTTCTAGGTCTGACCCAACGTCGCTAGAGACGCACTAACGTTAGGACAATATTGGGGAATATGACTGCAAAATAAAGCGGTCGTGTCTCACAAATGGCCCTTCTGTCACATATGCCAGAGAGTCAATGCCTTCGAGTAGGGGATATTGAGTAGTCTAGGGGATATTGATTAGTCTAATGTATATCGATTACTACGGTTTCACGAAGCAACCCTTCCAGACCACACCTGATGCCGATTTCCTATTCTTGAGCCCAAGCCACAAGGAAGCGTTAGCTTCGATCATCTATGGCATCGAACAAAGGAAGGGATTTATCGCCATTACCGGGGAAGTCGGGGTCGGCAAGACCTTGATTCTTCGTTCGTACCTCGAAACCGTCGAGAAGACGAAACAGAAAACAATCTATATTTTTAATCCGCGGGTCACCTTCGAAAGCCTTCTCATCACTATCTTAAAAGAATTAGGAGTCGAACCGGTTAGCGGGCAGGCGACCGAGATGGTGAGTCAGTTGCATGAGTTGTCGATTGCACGAGTACCGAAACGGTGGCGTGGTCGTCCTGGTAATTGACGAAGCGCAAAATATCCCAGCTGAAACCTTGGAAGGCATTCGGATGCTCTCCAATCTTGAGACTTCGACGGAAAAGCTGATCCAGATCGTGCTCGTGGGTCAACCTGAGCTGGAAACGCTGCTTGACCGCCACGAGTTACGCCAGGTGCGTGAACGCATCGCCGTTCGTGCAAGGATTTTGCCTCTGACGCAAACCGAAAGCTTCGCATACATCGACCATCGACTTGCGCATGCCAGTATTAACAAACGGTCTATTTTTTCGAAAGATGCACTTGATCTGATTGTGAAGACTGCTAAGGGGATCCCTCGAAGATTGAACATCATCTGTGACAGTGCACTGATCACCGGCTTTGGGTATCAACAGCCGACGGTTTCACGCAAGATTGCCGAGGAAGTCATTGCCGATTTCCAGGGACCAGGTTTTCTCCACTTTTGGAAAGGTCGAAGCGCGTTCACCCTGGCTGCCCTTCTCGCGGTGGCTTTGCCCGTGATCGTTTATCTCGGCGCCGGTATGAAACCCCCCGGGATCAGCGTCAGTGTCGCGTCGCCAGACCTGAATCAGCTC
The DNA here is from genome assembly GCA_963788195.1 of Nitrospirota bacterium. Classification (GTDB taxonomy): domain Bacteria; phylum Nitrospirota; class Nitrospiria; order Nitrospirales; family NS-4; genus NS-11. The sequence continues at coordinate 262,892 of CAWBGA010000017.1, read as the reverse complement.
GAGCCAAAGTCTGAACAGAAGGCGGTCGCCGAGACTGAGGGGACCACAAAGAACTCCTGGACTAATGAGAGCCAAAAGAACCCCGGGAACAGCGACACCACAAAGAGCGTAGGGAGTAGCGAGAACGCAAAGACTTCGGGGAGTAGTGAAACCGCAAAAAAACCCGTCGATAGTGAGACCCCTAGCAGTGTCGGGAGTAGCGAGATCCCCAAAAACCCCGGCGACAACACTACCAGGAGCCCTGGGAGTAGCGATACGCCAAGGAACTCTCCGAGTAGCGAGATTGTGACAATGGAGTCTGCGGAATTGGCCGAAACTGCCCGGCTGTTGACGGTGCTCCTGGACTCCGGAAGGGTGGTCGTGGGAAAGATGCAACCGACGATCAACAATCCAAGACTCGAGCATAAAGGTTTCTCCTCATCGGCTTTCGAGGCCCAATTGAGGAGCCAGTTTCTTTCAAGGACCGGTCATGACTTGCGCAATCTGGCGCCTGCCGCTATGCCCGAACGCGCTAAACCACTGCTTGTCAGGCTTGCCTTCTTCATGCAGAAAGCCGTGCAAGACGTTCAGCCGTTAATCAACAAGAAGGGGATCGGGTTCAAGGGCTTTATCCCTGCGACCTTTGGCACGAATGTCGCGGCGCAGTTCTCTAAGGATACGGGACTAAAGTTGCGGCAGATCGGCCCCCCCGGGGCCCCGCCCAGGAATCCGGATAATAAACCTGATGTACAGGAGGAACTGGCTCTTAAGGCCATTCAAAAAAGCCATCCCAGAATCGGTGATCACGCCGTGGAGCAGCGACTTCCGGATTTGGGGGTCCGCGTCATACTGCCGCTCTTCTACACCAAGCAATGCCTGGGTTGTCATGGTAAGCCGAAAGGGGAGATAGACATTTCAGGCTACCCGAAGGAGGGCTACAACGAGGGGGATCTTGGAGGAGCGATTGCTATCGTTCTTCCGGCCAGCAAAAGGGTTTCCAGAGGAGAGTAGGGATGAGCAAGATTTTCGAAGCCCTGCAGTTTGCCCAGACGGAACGGATGCTGCTGGATAAATTAGCTCGCCAGGTTTCCACTGAACCCAAAGAGGATACGCAGGCGCTGAGACCTCCGCCGGTTCCTGAGGTCAGGACGAAAGGGCCGAGCAGACCGCGTGCAATGATACGCAGGCGCTGACATCTCCGTCCGTTCCTAAGGTCAGGACGGAAAGGGCCGAGCAGACCGCGTGCAATTGTTTGCAACGGAGCCATCGTATCCGCCGGAAGGGCATTTGGGATTTTCTCTTGGGATTATTGGGACTCTACCCGTGGAAGTGTTCTCAATGTAACCGGCACTTTCATCGTTCACTCCGCTATTAACAGAACAGCCGCTTCGGACTCACGATTCACTCCAGGTTTCCATCGCCCGGAGGCCCGTGAGAGCCTCCGCCTCATTCGCATCAAGCCTATCCTAGGTCGACTCCGTGGGCGGCTTTTGGCTGTCACATCACAATAGTAGTGTTGTCGCTGTCCTGGCTGGTATGATAGAAAAGGCTTTCGGCTGCCTGCACGATGGAGAAATCCCATGCAGTCCAGAATAGCACTGCTTCTGGTATTCCTTGGACTATACGCCGAATCACCCGCAGCCGCTTTTGAGTTCTCCGCCGACAGAATTCTTCTGCAAAAAGGCCGCGAGATTGTCGCTGCGGTTCGCGCGAAGGAAGATCGTTGGCGGTTCGAGTATGCCAAGCCTCAAGCGGGGGCCATGGCGAGTATTGTGCGCCAAGACCGGCGTTCCGCGTGGCGAATCATTTCCCAGCGACAGGTCTTCATTGAAGTGCCGCTTGAGCCGATTGACCTCCTGTATGTCACCGAAGCTATGGAAGGCGAGATCAACCGCGAGTTTATCGGTACAGAAGATCTTAACGGCTATCCTACGGAGCTCTTCGAAGTGACCACACTGATCAATGGTCTTCGCCACCAATTCTATCAGTGGGTCACCAGAGATGAGCGGTTTTCCATGAAAACCATCAGCAAGGCAGGGGACTGGTCTCTTGAATATCGAAACGTAAAATTTATCCGCCAATCGTCCCGTTTTTTTGAGCCACCGTACGGATTCTTTGAAGACCGCTTGCTAAAGCGCCAACCGACGCCGGCGTCATGATTATGCGCCGGCTCTGCGTTAGGTGGGGTGCACTCCACGATCGGAGGAGGGTGCTTTCGGGTCCTAGATGATAACTATTAATATCGCAATCGCTGATTTGAATTACTAGTGGAGGTATTAGAAATGGGAAAGATTACTGCCCTCGGGCTTATCGCAATGCTCGTCTGCACCACCCCTCTGCTCGCTCAACCGCTTGTGCCGGCCGACACTGGAATGATCATATTGGCCCAGGCGCGTTTCAAGGAGTTTAAGCCTCTGCCGGGAGAGGAAGTCATCCGGGGTGAGATTTTAAAAATCGAAAAAGAAGCATATGTCATTAAGGATACGGATGGGAAGGAGGTTCGCCTGAAAGTCACCGATCAAACCATCGTTCGTGACGAGTTCAAGCCAGGCGATAAAGTTCAAGCGCACGTCGATAAGTCCGGTGTCGCCTCCGTGATCAAATACATGCCGCCGGACAAGATGGAAGGCCAACGGTCGCCCGGCACTGGTCGAGACTCAAAAGCTCCCCAATCGGGGGTGATGCCCCATACAGACCAAAAAGCATCCGACCTACAACTCCTTCCCGGCCATACGATTGTCAGGGGGACAGTGGAAGAGATCAAAGGCGAGATGATTCGGGTCAACCTTGGCGACTTGAAGACCCGTCCGTTATCGCTGAAGCAGGCCCAAGACCAAGGGGCTGCGTCCCTGAAAGAGGGAGACCAGGTGAACATCATCATTAACTCCGAAAACGGCATCGTAGACTTCTACCGCGAAGGGAGTCCGCCGAAACATCGGATTCTGCATGGGAGGATCGCGGAGATCGCCGACGACGTTGAATGGGCAGAGATTCTCACAGACGACGGGGAAAAGAAGCGCCTAGGGGTCCAGTCGGAGGCGCGTAGCCGAATCAAGCGTGCCTATACCGGAGCCCCGGCGATGTTCCTTGTCGGAGAGGATAAAATTTTAGATGCCGTGCCGGAAAATGCTTCTGAGATACAGCTGCCTGCAGGCACAGAAACCGGCAAAGAGCCTACTAAGAAACCAGAGAGCAGCCAGCAGAGGCAGAAGCAGCACAAGTAATTAGGATTGCTGCAACGCCACACGCAAAAGCAGCACAAGTAATTAGGATTGCTGCAACGAAACACGGGGCTACCCCCTTGCGAAATATTGCGAGACTGTAATATAATTCTCGTCGCTAACCGCAGTAATATATACCTCCCGGTGGACACGAGGTACACACATCGAGCTTCGGCAAAGGCCGTGATAACGACCATCGCTTAACATCCATTTCACGTTCGAGGAGGCCAGTCATGTGTAGGTCACATTTTCGTTTTCTCTTCACAGTCTTGATTCCATCATTGGCGCTTGCAGCGGTTCTCGTGACGGCTGCACCCTCGCATTCCGAGAGCACACACGAAGGCCATGGTGTTGACGCGCCATCTGGGGTCGTCAATCAGGCGGCGGGACCCATGCTTCAGGAGAAGATGGCCCGTGCGATCGAACAGATCGAACGGCAAGTGCAGAGCAAGGGCCCGTTTCAAGGCGCCGGAGCCCATGCGATGCAACAGGGCGTGCTTCTGGTCGCTGAAGACAAGGACAAGGTAAAGGTGTTGCCAGGCTTGCTCTGTCCCGCGTCAGCTCCGGTGCGCGCCTTTGACGTCACGGCGATCGTTGTCGAGATCACCATAAATCGGTTCGGGGACTTTTTCCCCGGCTATATGTACGCGTTGACCGAAGACCTCGAGGCCGTCCGCGCGGAAGAAGCCAAGAATAAGGAGGCGCGCGAGGATGAGGCAGATGTGACCTTCAGCAAGGGCGCCGTCTCGAACGGTCTTCAGGGAGACCTCATCCAGCCACTGGTGCTCCGTGCAAATCAAGGCGATTGTTTGCGCATCACCCTTCGCAACAAGATCGAGGGTGAACCGACGAACATGATCATCAATGGCTCCCAGATGCTTGTCCGTCAAACGGGGAAGCCGGCGACTGCGAACAATCCGGAAGCCTTGGTTGCGGCGGGTAAGGACGGAGAATTCGAATGGTACATCCGACCGGACACCCAGGAGGGTGGTCATGCTTTCCATAGCCACGCCACACGGGAGCAGTATTCACAGGGCATGCTGGGAGCGGTGATCGTGGAACCTCGAGGCTCCCGGCATCTGAGCCCGTTCACCGGAAAAGAGATGAAGACGCGGCTGGGAGGCGATGATTGATGTCGCCCAGGGCGCATGACTTTCGTGAATTCGTGATTTTCTATCACGAAGCGGGCGATGAGACATTTCGCTTGCTCAACCGCAAGGGCGAAATGCTCCCGCAGCGCGACGCCCATACGGATACCTATCGGCCGGGGGCGCGCTTGCTGAACTACCGCAGCGAGCCTCACGGCACGCGGTTGGAGCAGCAAGAGCACCTGATCGGGTTTTCTGATGAATCACAAGGGTACGGCTCCTATACCTTCGGAGATCCGGCGACGACGATCCCACGGTCCTATCTTGGCGATCCTGCGAAGTTTCGGATGGTCGGCGGGTCAGAGATCGTCCACTCGCACCACCTGCATGGCGGATCGATTCGCTGGGCACGCCAACCGGAGACAAGTCTTCTCGATTTCGGACTGAGCAAGGGCGGGCCGGTCAAGTTTCCTCTGATGCGGGACACCTCGGATCGTCTGGACGTGCAATCAATCGGGCCCTCTGAGGTTTATGATGAAGTGATCGAAGGCGGATCGGGCGGCTTGCAGCGTCTTGCCGGGGAGTTCCTCTTCCACTGCCACATTCCCCAGCACTATGTGACCGGAATGTGGGGATTCTGGCGGGTCTATAACACGCTTCAGGTGGAGGGTTCCCAGACAGACGTGATGGTGCCGCTGGTGGAATTGCCGGACCGGAAAGGTTTGATGAAGCCGGCGGTTAGCTCCGAAAAGTTAGTCGGGACGACGGTGGATTGGTTCGGCGGCAAGAAGTAGCGAGATTACGAAAGATAAGACGGATTGGAAAGCCAATCCCGTGAAAGTTTCCATCAAGGACTGGGTGGAGTACATGCTGCCGCCCCAGGGGCTGCCCGGGAAGACCGAGGATCAGGTCAAGCAGGCGAAGGCGCATGACGCGACGGTGGTGAATTGGAAGTGGGAAGGCGCAGTCGCGCTCAATGAGCCGGAGACGCCGCATAAATGGGCGGACTATTCGTCCCCCACGCCTCTGAAGCGGCCGCCGATTACGTTCGATCCACTGACCGGTAAACTGGCGTTCCCATGGCTGCGGCCGCATTTGGGCAAGCGACCGCCGTTTGCGCCGAACCACGGCGGAGCGCCGTGGCTCGAGCCGTTCCATGTGCGAGAGGATGGAACGAAGAGCACAGAGCCGGCCAGGCCGGGCGAGCAAGGGCCCTGGAGTCTGTGTCCCTCCGATTCGCCGCGCAAGCAGTACACGATCCATGCGATTACCTTGCCGATCAGCTTGAAGAAGGCGACAGCTAAGACGCCGGCGATCGTCGACCCCAACGGCATGATCTTCGTGCTGCATGAAGAAGAGCAGGAGGTCCGGAAGACGCCGGACAAGCAGGTCCCGCTCGTGATCCGCGGCAACGTGTACGACTGCATCGACATTATTTACAAGAACGAGATTCCCGACGACGAGCGCACGGGTTGGGCTAACAAGGTCAACCTGCACCCGCATTTCGTCCAGTTCGATACCAGCGCCTCCGATGGGGCGACAGCGGGCTTCTCCTATGACATGTCGCTGCGGGCCTTCACGATGTTGAAGGACCCGGCGCCGGACAAAGGGATGCCTCTGCCGGCGAACACGGTTCTCACAGCAGATGTCAAAGCGGGTTCGCGCAGCATCACGTTAACGGATACTTCCAAGTACCACGCTAACACTGAGCTCGGCGTAGGGATGGATGATCCCAAGTATTTCGAGGTCATGCGGATCAAGAACATCGAAGGCAAAACCGATCACGTTTGATGCGCCGCTGAAGTACGGGCACAAGAAGAACGACATCGCCAGCGTCGAGTTCACCCGCCAGCGTCTCTACGTGGATGCGGACTACGGCACGGTCTTCTGGCATGACCACGTGTTTGGCACCGACACCTGGGGCCACGGGCTCTTTTGGGCCTTGATTGTGGAGCCACCACGCTCGACGTATCATGATCCGGTTACCGGAAAAGAAATCCGGAGCGGGCCCATCGCCGACATTCACACGCTTGAGCCGGTGTCGCGCGATATTCGGGGCAGCTTCCGCGAGATCATGATGCATATCATGGATAGTAACGCCCGCACCGCGGAGCTGATCACGGCGGATAACCCACAGGCAAGTATGAATCCGTCCTCGGTGGATGGTCCGCCTTCCCACAAGTTCCCGGAAAAGATCAACAAGTCGCCAATGTGGTTCCTCAACGGCGGTGAGGCCACTACCGGCAGTGGGTATAGCATGCGGGTGGAACCGCTTAGCGTGCGGCTCATGAATGAGCCTGATCCTTCAAAGCTGTTCGTGTCGGGGATCCACGGGGATCCGGGCACGCCTCTGCTGAGGGCCTACCTCGGCGATCCGATCCTGGTGCGCGCGCTGGTGGGCTCGACGAACGAGGCGCACACCTGGCACGTGACGGGGCACTGGTTCCCGATGGAGCGCTACGGCCCCAAGGCCATGCCGCGCAGCACGATCCACCTCGCGATTGGCGAGCGGTATGACCCGGCGATCCCTGCTGCGGGTGGCCCGCAGAAGATGGCAGGCGACTACCTCTACTATAGTGGACGCGCCTCGCACTTTGCGGAAGGCAGCTGGGGCATCATTCGGGTCTTCGACGAGATGCAAAAGGACCTGAAGCCATTGCCGAGCCGCGAACAGATCCAAAAATCAGCGCCGTCGGTGTGCCCCGAAGGCGCGCCGTTGAAGAATTTCAATGTGACCGCGATGGATCAAAATTTGCGCTATAACGAGGCCGCGCCCGGCGTCATGGAAGTGGATCTCGAGCGCAAGATGATTTTCGGTAATGAGCAAGGCAAAATGTATGTGCTGGAAGGCGACAAGGGGCGGGTCAAGGCCGGCGATCTCAGGCCGAGCCCGCTGACGCTGCATGTGAATGTCGGCGATTGCGTTAAAATCAATCTTAAGAACGAAATGGCCAAGGAGCGCGCCGGGTTCCATGTCGACATGATGGCCTTCGATCCGAAGGACTCATTCGGAGCGAACATCGGGAATAACCCCGGCGACCAGACGGTCGCGCCAGGGGCAAGCCGCACGTATACCTATTACGCGCATCCGGAGTACGGCGAGCTAGCGGCGTTGATCCAGGACTGGGGCAACGTCGTGGAAAACCCACGCAACGGGTTATTCGGCTCAATCATCGTGGGACCGAAGGGGTCCACGTATCGCGATCCCCTGACGGGGGACGATGTTTCAATGAAGAGCAGCTGGCGAGCGGACGTGATCGTAGACCGCTCGATTCCGGAGAATGCGACCCGCGTTAACTATCGAAGCTTCTCCCTGATGTTTCAGGATGAAGACAACATCATTGGCGTGAGCTTCATGCCCTATATTCAACAGAATGCGGGCATTACCGCGGTGAACTACCGGTCCGAGCCGACGGCCTACCGTATTGAAAAGGGTTGTACGGTCGCCGAAGTCTTTAGCTGCGCGAAAGCGGGCGAGCTCCCCACGACACCGATGCTAATGGCGCATGTGGGGGACCCCGTCGCCATTCATGTATTGGGGGCCTTCAGCGAGCAAGTGCAACTCTTCACGGTCGACGGCCATGAATGGCCGCACGAGCCCTACATGAAAGGGGCTGATCTGGTGAGCACGATGGAATTCGGCGGCTCTGAAGTGATCAACGCCTATCTTCACGGCGGTGCCGGTGGTCCCAACAAGGTCGTCGGCGACTACCTGTGGAAGAATCAACGTCCGGCGTACATGAATGCCGGACAATGGGGTCTCTTCAAGGTTCTGCCCGCGGGGGATCGCCAGATCCTGCCGCTGATGCCACAGCCGCCGGAAACGCGCACCGCGGGACAGCCGGGCAATGTCGCAAATACCGCAGCGGATGCGCCGGCTGAAACAGTGCGGTAAGCTGTAACGAGATAAGAGCTATGCACGGGGAGGGCGAAAGCGCTCTCCCCGTTTTTTTAAGGGGAATGTCATGTCTTGGAAGACGATGTGGATGAAGCGGATTGGCGTTGTCGCTATTGTTATTATAATGGGCGGGGTCTGTGTCCGGGCAGACGCCTACCAGGAAGTACAGGTGACCAATGGTGCGACAGTCAAAGGGACTGTCCGGTTTGAAGGGACCCTGCCGCCGGCCAAAGCGTTTGAACTCTGGCGAGCACCGAACCGTGATTTTTGCGCCGCCCATTCCGACGGCTCGGGCTATCGTTTATTGAGGGAGGTATGGGTAGAGCCGAGCGGCGCCTTGACAAATGTTGTGGTGACGATCGAGGGCGTCGAAAAAGGGAAGCCGTTTGAGCTACAGGAAACGCGGCTCGAGGCCAATGTCTGTTTATTTTTTCCATTTGTGTCGGTTGTACGCGACCGCCATCCGATGACGGTGTTTAATCTCGACCCGGTGTCCCATGATTTACAGGTCTATGAGCGGGACCGCGAGCATGTGTTCATTATGTTCCATCGTCCCTCACTGACCAAGACCGGGACGACCGATACGATCACGTTTACGGGCGGCCGCCGGGAGATGACGATGCAGTGCGGCATGCACTCTTTCATGCAGGCGCACGGCCTGGCGGTAGAGAATCCGTATTATGCGGTGACGGGCTTGGACGGCACATTCGAGATCACAGACTTGCCGCCGGGCACCTATCGGATTCGCGCATGGCATCCTGTGCTGGCACCCCATGAGCAGAAGATTACTGTATCCCCCGACGGTCCCAAGGTCATTGATTTCACGTTCAAATCCCCGGGGCAGCCACTGTCCCCCACGCAGTAACCAGTGCAGAATGTGCTGCGCCTTCCCGAGCTCAGTTTCAGCCTGTTCTCTTTGATGCTTTTGCTGTCTGCGTCTGCTGACGCCGCCGTCCCAGTCCTTCAAGGGCGCGTAGAGGTGGTACTGGCGAATCAGTACCGGGGAGATTTAGCGGCGATCAAAAAGGATTTTGTGGACGCAGGCCTTCCGAATGTCCATTTTCAATTTACGCGTAGTGGGCAGCCTCCGCCCAATATCGGAATCGGTCGGGAGGTCCCCGCAGACTTGGCGCGAGCGGCGCTGCGTCTGGCCATCAAGTACAACCAGCGTATCGGGATTCTTCTGCCGGCCTATCTATTTCCTCCCATGTTTATTACAATTGCCTCTTCGAATTTCGATGATACCGTCGAGTATCGTATAGATGATGAGGGGCTCAGGCAATTACTGGATCCTTCCCTCGACACCGAAGGATTTCACCGTCTCTACCGAAAACTCACGACAGGCAGGCAGTAGCGGGTGTTTATCGCAATTCTATTGATGTTCGCCATTCTCGCGCAGTGGCCTGTTCACGCCTGGTCGTTGTCTACAGACATTCCGGGTCATGCGGCGGCGATGCAGAAAGATGCTGAGGACATGGTCGCCCATGGCGGCATGGGGGACGCAAAGGCGATCGTGCATCATTGCGGGGAAGTGACAAAGCACGCAGAGGCGATCCTTGGCATGCTGACACCGGTTGATCCTCACAGCACGGAAGCGGCCGGGCATCTACGCGAAGCGATCAGGTACTGCCAAAAGGTCGCGAAGTTCGGTTCCGATGTCGACCCGGGGGTGACACTGAATCCAGCCACTAAAGCGCGGATGGCAGTCAACGCCGCGGTCAAGCAACTCTCGCTGATCAAGCCAGGCAACGCACGCCAATAATACCGGTCCCGGGTAGCACGCCACGGGACTCTCGACTGCTGTTATTTTGACTAGAGCATCCGGATATAACTTTCCTATAAAATAGCCCCAATCGTTAGGCTCTCGAGAGCAGGAATCAATTGCTGACATTTCGCTGCCGAGCCTGCGAGTCTGGGGCCAGTGGCTATCATGAAGGTCTGTTATCTTGTTGTGGCAACGGCAGGCTTGCGACAATTACGACCTGTCAGGTAGAGTAATTGACTATGCCCACTGAACTTCCCGTCATTCCAACTGATGCCAGGCTGACGTATCCCCACGCGACAGATTCGCAAGCGGTCCTTCGTAAAGAGATGGATAAGCGCAAGATTCCGATCAGCATCGGCAAGACCTGCCCTGTGAAATGCACGTTCTGCTATGAGATCGACCACAGCTACCGGCGCACCGAGGAGCCAGGCCGGACTACCCAGGAGGAATGGAACTACATCCTCGACTACATCAGCAAGAAGCCCACGCGCCCGAATGAGAACTGGGTATGGGGCGGCAATGAGTATATGGAATGGACTGACCTCTTCCTGCATCCCAAGGCGATGGAGTGGCTGGAGGACTTCCTGAGATATACCGACAAGGCGGTCACGATATTCACGGTCGGCTACGTCCATGTTCCGAAGATCCATCAATTGGCGGTCACGTATCCAAACCGCATTAATTTTGAGCTCTCGGTCATTACCTTGCATAAAGACTATCGGAAGGCGCTGATGCCGCATGCCCCGTCCATTTCCCATGTTCTCAAAGTCCTGGACGGCCCCGCGGTGACGTCCGCGAATTTTTACTCCTTTGACTCGTCCACGATGTCTGAAGACGCGCGGACGATCTCCGGTCTCAATCCGAACGTCATCCTGTGGATGGGTTGCCTGACGCCGTTAAAAGGCATGGACGAGACCACGGTAAAGATGTGCCGCCAAGGAAAAGAGGCCCTTCCCCAGGAGGCGGTACGGGTGTACGAAACGGGGCTCCCCAACCCGACGACGATCCATACGGAGCCCTACATCACGGCCTTTCTTAACCGTTACAAGATCATGTCCCTCTTCGATCATCTGGAACTCGACAAGCGCGACACAGTCGTGATGGCTAAGAGCGTCTATAAAATCCTGACGATGTACCGGAAGAACCGCGCCCGCTTCCTCTATGTGCCGAACACCACGCTAGGCGGGGACTCCGACTGCACCATTTTGTTGACGTTTCAGGATATCCTGAACCGATTGAACGGCGAGAAGTTCATTTACCTGCCCAAATGTATTATCGAAAGCCCCCGAGGGAACGATTGCGACATCAGCGGCATGAGTCTGGAGGAGTTCAAGGAGAAGAGTAAGGTCAAGGTGAAGATCTTGGGAAAGATCAACACGAAGGTCGCCGACACGAAACTCTGGGAGCACGGTTATTTAAGCAGTTACATTCATGACTATGTCCGCAATCCGGCGTCAAAGGAATTCGAGCGGGTGCCGGTCCCGGTCTAAAAGAGGACCAGAGTGGAATATTGGGTTCGCGTCGTCCTGACCGACAAGGAAGAATTACTCTATAACAATGTCATTCGCCATACCATCAGCGACGACATGGAGATCCTTGAGATCGACACCGCCAAAGAGGTAATTATTGTGCCGATGCGGCAAATCAAGTATATCTCCTGCGATGCCAGCATCTTCCAGAAAAAACAATAAGGAGGCCGACCTGATGACCGATCACGTCGTCACACCGCACTGGACAAACTCAGTGTTGTTGATGATCCTGGGAGTGATCCTGAGCCTGACGGGCTGCGTCACTAAGGAAAGTTATACTCAACAGGTCAATCGAACGACCAACTTGCAGCGGTTGCTTGCCGACGAAGAGAAGCGAAGTTCGGACCTCAGCTCTGAAGTCGCGCGGCTGAAAAGTCAGGTGAGCGACCTGGAGGCGCAGAACAAGCAGATTTCGGACCAGCTCAAGGACGCCCGGTCACAGGTCGTGCGCTCATTGGAAGAGGTCGGGCGACTCCAGGAAGATGTTCAGAGCCGCCGTGCGGTCGCAAAGCCCCGGCGCCCTGGGGTGTCGCCTGCGCCGACCGAGCCCCCGGACCGACTCGGAGAGCTCCAGTCTGAAAGCCTTGGGAAGGGTTCGAACAGCAGGGGTTCTGCCGGAATGCATGAGGATAAGGCCGGCGGCGTCCATCATGAGGTCAAGCGAGGGGACACTCTGTTCAGTCTTGCCAAGCGCTACAAGACAAGCGTCAACAAGCTCCGAGAACTCAACGGGCTCGCCGACAACGAAATCCATGTGGGCGAGCGTCTACTGGTGAGATAAGAAATCGCCGTGGCAACAGAGAACAGGGTTTGGCAGAGACAATTCTGGCAGATCAGATCAGGACTGGCGCAAGGAGCTCTCTGAGATGAGGAAGCATTCCGGAAGGGGCCAGCTTCGTCACGGTTGATGTGCGACGCTCTTTGAGTTCGACCTGACCCTGTGCGAGCCCTTTTTCGCCGATCACAATCTGGTAGGGAATACCGACCAGGTCAGCGTCGTTGAATTTCACGCCCGGCCGCTCATCGCGGTCATCCAGCAATACTTCAATGCCGGCTTCTTCCAGCTGTCTTTCCAAATCGCCGGCGGTCGCGGCGACTTTTCCCGACTTATCCGATAGAGGGAGGATGTGGACATGAAAAGGCGCGATGGGGGCCGGCCACTGAATGCCTTTGGCATCATGGTTCTGTTCGACAGCCGCTGCGGCTGAGCGGCCGACGCCGATCCCATAACAGCCCATCACGATGAATTTTTCCTGGCCCTGCTGATCCAGGTAGGTCGCCCTCATCTTCTCGCTGTACTTGGTGCCCAACATAAAGACATGACCCACTTCGATGCCCCGCACGATCCGCAGCGGCTGCGAGCACCGCGGGCACGCGTCGCCGGAGACCGTATTGCGAAGATCGGCGTACCGGTCCGGTATGAAGTCGCGTCCGGGAGTCACGTTCACCCAATGACGGTCCGCGGCATTCCCGCCCACGACGCCATCGACCACGTGTTTCACAGCGAAGTCGGCGACAATGCTCACCCCGGAGAGACCGATCGGACCCGCGAATCCCACCGGCGCCCTGGTGAGTTTCTCGACGGTGGCCGCATCAGCCATGATCAACTCCGCAGCGCCAAGGAGTTTTTTCAGCTTGATTTCATTGACGGCGTGGTCGCCGCGCAGAAGGACCGCCACAGGTTTTCCATCGGCAAGATACACCAGGGTTTTGATCAGTGTCGAGGCCGTCACGTTCAAAAATGCTGTCACGTCTTCGACGGTTTTCTGCCCCGGCGTGGGAACCAGCCGTTTTTCTTGAGCTGATGCCGCCTGTATGTCCAACGGCGACTCCTTCAGTTCCGCGCGCTCGACGTTGGCCGCGTAGTTGCAGGCATCGCATACCGCAATGCCTTCTTCACCGGTATCCGCCAGCACCATGAACTCGTGTGAAGAGGTGCCGCCGATGAGTCCGGTATCGGCCTCCACCGGCCGAAAGTTCAACCCGCACCGCGTGAAGATAGCCATATAGGCCTCGTACATCTTGCGGTAGCTCTCCGCTGCGCCGGCCTCGTCGGCATCGAAGGAATAGGCATCCTTCATGATGAACTCCCGGCCGCGCATGAGCCCGAAGCGGGGGCGGATCTCGTCGCGGAACTTGGTTTGGATCTGATAAAAGTTCGCGGGAAGCTGGCGGTACGACCGGACTTCACGGCGTACGAGGTCGGTAATCACCTCTTCATGCGTGGGGCCGAGGCAGAAGTCCCGCTCGTGGCGGTCCTTCAGACGAAACAGCTCCTTGCCGTAAAAATCCCAGCGGCCGGTCTCCTGCCAGAGCTCGGCGGGCGAGGCGATCGGCATCAGCAATTCCTGCGCGCCGGACTTGTTCAGCTCCTGGCGGATGATCTGCTCGACCTTGCGGATGACGCGTAGGCCGAGCGGCAGGTACACATAGATGCCGGCGGCGACTTTTCGGATCATCCCGGCCCGCAGCATCAGCCGGTGGCTCACGATTTCCGCCTCCCCAGGATCATCCCTCAGGGTGGGAATCAGCAGCCGCGATTGGCGCATTACTTCGGCCAGACGTTCAGGATGTCGTTCCGGAAGGCATAGAGCATGAGACAGATCAACAGGAAGATGCCGATTTGTTGCGCCACCTCACGGCTGCGCAGGCTGACAGGGCGTCGCATGAATGGCTTCCAACGTAAAGAATGCCAGGTGGCCGCCGTCCAGCACCGGGATAGGAAGGAGATTCAGGACGCCCAGGTTGATGCTCAGGATGGCAATCAAGAAGATATAATTGGAGAACCCCTGGGTCGCGGCGTCTCCGGAGATCTTCGCGATCGTGAGGGGGCCGCCGATGTTGTCGGCCGAGACCTCGCGTGTGATCATCTTCCAGATGCCGACGAGCGTGAGCTCGGTCCATCCCCATGTGGCGCGAAGACCGTCCCATGGCGCGAGCAGTGGATTGTCGCCGCCGAGCAAGGCCTTGTTAGACTTGGTGATACCGATCTGGCCCACCTCTTTTTCTGTCCCGTCCTCCTGGGTCTCTTTCCGGGTACCCGGGGTGACGGTCAAGTTGGTCGTTCCGCCGTCACGTTCGACCACCACCGACAAGGGCTTTCCCGGGCTGCGCTTGACGATGTCCGTCATCTCGTTCCATGTGCTGATCCTCTTGGCGTCGATTTGAATGATCCGGTCGCCGCTCTTCATCCCACTCGCTTCCGCCGGCGAGCCCGCGACCACGGTTTCGACGGAGGAGGCAAGATCGGCAAACGAGGGTACGAATACGGGGGCGCCGGTTGCCAGCCAGATGGTGAAGATAAGGTAGGCGAGCAGCAGGTTGAAGATCGGGCCGGCGGCGACAATGGCAAACCGTTTATAGAGCGGAGCGTGGGAGAATGAGCGTTTCTTGTCGGCCTCGCTGATCTCCTCCCCGCTGTCCTCGCCCAACATCTTGACGTATCCGCCGAGGGGAATGGCGGACAGGAGATATTCTGTCTCACCAATCTGCCGCCCCAGGATTTTCGGGCCAAAGCCGATCGAGAACTTCAGGACCTTGACACCCGCTCGTCGAGCGACCCAGAAGTGACCGAACTCATGGAAGGCCACGAGAAAACCAAGCGCGACAATAAAGGTCGCGACGTAAAACCCGTAGTGTTGTATGGCTTGCATACGGTCTAGTGTACCACAGCCGAGGGTGCGGAGAGAACGTTTATCAGCCCGGTCGCGTGTCCCCTTGCCCACGTGTCGGCATGGAGGGCGTCCTCCAGAGTCAGGACCTCCGTGGGCACATGAGCGTCTATCGTCCGGCGGATTGTTGCGGCAATGTCTAAGAACCCGATCCGATGGTCTAAAAACGCTTGCACCGCGATTTCATTGGCAGCATTCAAGACAGCCGGCATCGTGCCTCCGATCCTCAGCGCTTCATAGCCAAGGCGCAGGCACGGGAATCGGGCATCATCCGGCTCACAAAAGCTTAACCGGCCGATCTCCGCAAGATTGAGAGACGGTAAATCCAACGGCAGGCGCTCCGGATAGTTCATGGCGTAGGAGATAGGGGTGCGCATATCAGGGAGGCCGAGTTGGGCGATGACGGAACGATCGGAGTATTCAACAAGCGAGTGGATAATACTTTCCCGATGGATCAGGACTTCTATTTGGGAGGGCGCAATATCAAACAGCCATCGGGCTTCGACGACCTCCAGTCCCTTATTCATCAGCGTGGCCGAATCGATCGTAATCTTAGGCCCCATCTTCCACGTGGGATGCTGAAGCGCCTGCTTCGGTGTGACGTCCTTCATCTGTTCGGTCGTCATGTTCCAGAGCGGTCCGCCGGAAGCCGTCAGGATCAGCCGGCGGATATCCACCACCCGGTGCCCTTCCATCGATTGAAACAAGGCGCTGTGCTCGCTATCGATAGGGAAGATTCTGACGCTGTGCCTTTCGGGCTTCTTCCTGCATCAGCCGGCCGGCCATGACCATCGGCTCTTTATTCGCAAGCCCGATCGACTTGCCGGCTTTGATGGCCGCCAGGGTCGGAACCAGCCCGGCGCCTCCGACAATGGCGGAGATGACCAAATCCGCTTCGGCCATCGTCGCAGTCTCAAGAAGGCCCGCAACTCCGCTCACGACCGTGGTGCGAAGCCCTTGGCATCGAGCGCGCAGCTCCCGCGCTGCGGCCTCATCGGACATCGCGACCATGGTCGGCTCGAATGTCCGCACCTGCTCCTCGAGCTTATCAACGTTCGTGCCCGCCGTCAGTCCGATCGCCTTAAACTTGCCGGGAAACTTCGAGACAATGTCCAACGTGTTGGTCCCGATTGACCCGGTCGAGCCTAAGATGACGATTTTTTTCATGGTTCCCAGCTTTTAGGGAGTGTGGATGCTAAGCAGATAATAGTAGAACGCGGGCGTCGTAAAGATCAAGCTATCAATGCGATCCAGAATGCCGCCGTGACCGGGGATCAGTGAGCCTGAGTCTTTTACACCCGCGCTGCGTTTTAAGATGGATTCGCACAGGTCTCCAAGCGGTGCGGCGACCCCCAGCAACAGACCCAACCAAAGCGCATCGGCGGTGCTGAGCGAGGGGATGAACCATGCGCGGCAGGCGAAGGCTCCAGCGATGGAACCTAACAGCCCGCCGGCCGCACCCTCCCAGGTCTTCTTGGGGCTGACGACAGGCGCCATGGGATGTCTTCCCCAACGCATGCCGGAATAGTAGGCCGCAGTATCGTTGGCCCATGTAACGAGAAAGAGAAAAAAGACGAGAACAATTCCTTCATTGAATTGTCTAATCGCAATAAGATGGCTGAGCAGCCAGGCAATGTAAAAGACACCGAATGCCAGGATCGCGGAATCTTGAAGCGTGTACCGCATATCGCGGCCTGCGACTAATTGGCTCAGAAGAATGGCCAAGATGATAAAGGTGATGAGCGCCTGGGCCGAGATTCGGCCGGGGAAAGCAAAGGTGGCGGTCACCACGCATCCCCAAGGCCAAGCCTGTTCCAATGTTGCCGGACCAACGCTCCGTGAAGTGAAACCGGTAGTATTCGTACTCGGCTAATAGAATCCCGATCCCGACAAACACGAAGAATGCGACCGGTGGTAGGTAGCGCACGAGGACAAAGAAACATGGCAGGAATACGACGGCCGACAAGATCCTGCGACGACCCACAGAGACCGAATCGATCATGGATACTGCAGGACTTATGTCTGACTTTCGCCGTATATATCGGCCACAGGTTCTTGGATCTGATCGCGGGTCTTGCCGAAACGGCGTTCGCGGCGTTGATAATCCAGGAGGGCGAGCAACGCCTCGCGGCGTCTAAAGTCGGGCCAGAGGATCGGCGTAAAATACATCTCTGTATAGGCCAACTGCCACAACAGAAAATTGCTGATCCGTGTTTCGCCGCTGGTCCGGATAAGAAGGTCCGGGTCAGGCAAGCCATGGGTGGAGAGATAGCCTTCAAGGACGCCTTCGTCGATCTGGTTGGGTTCGAGATCACCTTGCCGCACATCATTCGCGAGACGCCGGACCGCATCAACGATTTCTGAGCGCCCGCCGTAACTCAATGCGACAGTGAGATTGAGTTTGTCGCAGTGCTCCGTTTCCCGTTCTACGCGTTTTACCCAGCCGAGCGCTGATGCGGGCAGGCTGTTGACCCGTCCGATGGCGCGGAACCGGGCGCCTTTCTCGATCAGCGCTTCCATTTCCATCTGCAGGTACCATTCCAGGAGCATCATCAGGGAGTTGATCTCCGGCACCGGTCGCTTCCAATTTTCCTGTGAAAAGGCGTAAATCGTCAGCGAACGAATCCCCAACTCTCCGCACAGCGTCATCATTTCCCGTACCGATTTGATGCCTTCGGTGTGCCCGGCCAGGCGAGGCAGTCCCCGCTGCGCCGCCCAACGGCCATTCCCGTCCATAATAATGGCGATATGTTGCGGGAGCGCATCGAGATCGAGAAGGGCTTGCAGTTCTGGTTCCGAGAGAACCTCGAGTTCCGCCGCTGTGCTTTTAGTCATGGGCAGGGAAGATCCTAGCGGGAATTGTCAGCAGTCTACAGGGCAGTCCGGCGATTGTCAAAACAATCCGCTTGTACGTACTGCCTTTCACTCTCGGGGAGATTAGCCTACCTCGGTATGCCCCAGAGACCCTTATGACGGAGGGTCACTCTCTGCTCTGTGTGTTAGTGTCCTGCATTCGACCCGCGTTGGCTGCTGGCATCGGCATCCATTGCACAACACTGGCACCGCGGGCCGCAAGCCATAAAGGACCGCTAAGCGCTGGCGGCGACGTGTGTTGCGAGACGGCTGTTCGGGCGAAAGCGTATGACGACTAGGATGGGGCGAGCGGTATTTGCAGCTGCATTGAGTCTTGCGCTCGCAGGCCTTGGGCACATCTTTCTGGGACACCGGCGAGGATTCTGGTTTGCGATACCAAGCGTATTGCTGCTGTATCTTCATTTTGCCGAACTCATGGTATTTGCCGACGTGGCATTCCTTGCGCTCGGAATCTTTTCGGCCTTTGACGCTTTTTCAATTGCCCAGCGGGGGTATGGCATCATCTGACACTCTCACCCAGCGCGCACCTTATCCTGCATGACGCTCTGACCGCGCCGCGACAATCCGTCACGTTGACGGCAGAGTTGCTCCAGCAACATTTCTTGAAGACATCGGGCTTGGGCGGCGAGGTGCTCCTCTTTGCAGCATCAAGGCCGGCCGATCGGTCAGGCCATGACCGGAGGAGACGGCCGGGCCGTCAAGACCTTTGTCCCCACGACTTTGGGGATGGCAGTTGTGTCGGCGCGTCTGGCCCGCAGCCGAAGGTCCGCCGCGACAGACGCCACAGCCCGGCTATTTGTTTGGGAGCGAAATCGCTCGGTAATCCTGATCTCGTTGCATGCGCTGACTCTACGATCAACATTCCGGGGTCCCATCCTCCCCTTCGCGAAATCCGATGGGGATTTTCCTGATCCCGAACCCGAGGCTGTCAGGATGCTGTCGACGCTCGCGCGCCGGCATGCCCTCATTTATCTGTGTGCTTCCGATCCCCTGCAACTTAGCGGTCTTCGGGAGTGGGCTGATCGCCATCGTGTACCACCTGGTCCTATGGTTCTTATTCGCGGAGATCAAGGCTTTGCGGACGAGTTGGACCGCCTGCAGGCGGAGGGCTGGACAGGCATTAGGGCAGGTCTCGCCGGCACGCCCGGGGAGGCCAAGGCGTTCCTGGACAGAGGCCGACGTGCCGTCACCCCGCCTGCTGCCTCCCGTCATAAATGGCCGGCGGGGGTCCTGCAGCCGAAAGACTGGAAGGATGTGGGAAGGCGCCTGGCAGCAGCGTGATTGTGTAGGTCCGATCACCCGAAAGGAAATGATGGAAACACTCACTTCATCCTATTTCTGGCTGGCATTGGTTTTGGTATTGTCGCTTTCGACTTCGATCTCTGCGCAGCACCTTGCCGGCGAACATACCATGGCTCATGAGGCCAGCGGCGCTCCGCAATGGGAAGGATCGCCGGACGGCATTGCGTATTCGGAATTTAACCATCATATCTTTGCGGCGTTCGTGCTCCTGATCGGTCTCAGCGAACTTCGAGCCGCCTTTGCTCCTTCGGTCACTGGCCTGGACACGGTTCGTCCTGCCGCTGGCCATGCTCGTCGCTGGAGGCTATTTGCTAGGGTGGAGCGATCATGACGCTTGGCCAATAGGGTCGCTCAGCTTTACCCAAACCTTTTTCGGGGGGGATTGGGAAATCCTGCAACACAAGCTGTTTGCGTTGCTTTCGTTAGGCGTCGGCACGATCGAAGGGGTGAGATGGTATGCGAACAGGAAGGCATCCGGCCTGGACCCTGCCGCTTCCGATCCTTGCGGTAGTCGGTGGGCTGATGCTGTTGTTACATCAGCACGGCAATCACCCGGGCAGTCATTCCATCATGATGCATCATCTGTTCATGGGCTCGACAGCGATTGCGGCCGGATCCTCCAGGCTTGCTACATCCGGCGTTATCGGAGGGTCAATTCCGAAGAAGCATTGGGCCTGGCGATTGGCATGGCCGGGACTTATTCTGCTGATCGCCTTGCAGTTGTGGCTGTACAGAGATGGCCCGTCTGGGTAGGTCGCGCTAATTGACCTTGAGGGTGCGCTTCGCTAAGATGAGAGGAGGAACCTGTCCTCGTGATACGGTCCAAAACGACGTTCCGCTGCCGCCAGTGTGGCTATCAGTTTCCCCGCCATCTCGGGCGGTGTCCAGAGTGCAAAAACTGGAACAGCATGCAGGAAGAGCGCTCTCCCGAGGTGGGAAAAGGGCGACCCCGGCAGATTGACGGCCCTGTTGGGCCGTTACCCTTACCGGAAATTCTATCCGGGGCGGAGAGTCGCCTTCCCACACACATCGGAGAGTTCGACCGCATTTTAGGGGGAGGCGTCGTCGCGGGGTCAGTGATTCTAGTCGGGGGAGATCCCGGCATCGGGAAAACGACTCTGTTATTGCAGATCCTGCCGCATCTTGCCGAGGGGAAAAGGAATCTGTCCCGGCAGATTCCAGGCCACGGGATCAGGCGCTGTCTCGCAGCGCCTGGGCGGGTGCAATGGGGGAGTAGGGAACAGGAATCGGTGCCGGTAGCCTCCAGCCCGGGAGGAAAAAAGTCCTATACATTTCCGGTGAAGAGTCTCCTCGCCAGATCAAGATGCGATGCGATCGTCTCGGCATCAACTCACCGGCCCTGTTGGTCTTGCCCGAGACCAATCTTGAGGACATGCTCAAAGCGATCGATGCGGTGCGTCCCGTGGCGCTGGTGCTTGATTCGATTCAAACCACCTTTACCAGTCATTTAACGTCCGCTCCGGGCAGCATCAGTCAGGTACAGGAAGTGGCTGCGCAACTTATGTTCTACGCCAAGCGAAGCGGCACGCCGGTCTTTCTGATCGGGCATGTGACGAAGGATGGGACCATTGCCGGCCCGCGTACATTGGAACATATTGTCGATACCGTCCTCTATTTTGAGGGTGACAAGAGTCACGCCTACCGTATTCTGCGGGCCGTCAAAAATCGTTTCGGTTCGACCAATGAGATCGGCGTCTTCGAAATGACCGATGCCGGACTTGGGGAAGTCGCGAACCCTTCCGCCTGGTTCCTTTCCGAGCGTCCGCAGAAGGCCACCGGTTCAGTCGTGATCGCCTGTCTGGAAGGCAGCCGCCCGATTCTGGTCGAACTGCAAGCGCTGGTTTCTCCGACGAGCTTTGCCATGCCTCGGCGGATGGCCAATGGCGTGGAGGCGAACCGGCTCGCGCTGCTGATCGCAGTGATGGAAAAACGCATGGGCCTGAATCTTGCGGGCCAGGACGTCTATATCAATGTCGTGGGGGGGCTCCGCATCGATGAGCCGGCCCTTGATCTGGGCATCGTTGCAGCGGTGACCTCGAGTTTTCGCAATCGACCGATCTCGCCGACGACGGTCGTCTTTGGCGAAGTAGGCTTGGGCGGAGAAATTCGCGCGGTCGGCCAGGCGGAGACACGGCTCCGGGAGGCGGCAAAGATGGGGTTTCTCCGCTGCCTCTTGCCGGAACGCAACTTACAGAAGCTTCCGCCTATGGAGTCTGTGGAACTGGTAGGAGTTGTGGAAGTGGGGGACGCACTGAATGCCGTCCTGGGTTAAGGCAATACGAACTCCAGGCGCTTCCTCGGTCTTTGTGACTCTCAGCATCTCTGCATGGCTGACGCTTTCAATGGGCTGTAGCACAGTGTCCCGCCCGCCAAGTGTTGCACCTCCGCCGCCCATGTTGACAGCGCAGGAATTAGTCGCCCGCTTGCAGGAACGGGGGGCGGCGATCCAGACACTAAAGGCGCAATTTTCAATTGAAGCTACCGGAAAGGAAATCAAGGGAACCCAGCGGATGGAGGCGGCGATGGTCTATCAGCGCCCGAATCAGATCCGCTTGCGAACCTTCGCCCGCATCGGCTTGCCGATCTTTGATCTCACGCTGATCGACGACCGTTATCAGATGAAGATTCCGATGCAGGGCAAATCATTAACCGGCCGCGTGACCGATTTAGACCAACATCACGGATTAGGTCCGTCGGTACTGTTGGGCGTCCAGGCAACGCTGGGGAACTTGAACGGCACCATAGTCTCGGCCACAGACCGTCTTACGCTCCGTGATGAAGCCGGCTTGTATGTGCTGGAAGTGACCCCTTCGGTGCATGGCCCCGGAGGGCGTCGTCTCTGGTACGATCAGCGTACGCTCGAACTTGTGCGCGAGGAGTTTTTAGGTTCCGAGGGGCAAACACAGGCGACAATTATCTTTCACGATTATCGGCCGGTCGGTTCGGTGGCTGCAGACTCCAAGGGACAGGTGGTCGAGATTGTCCGTCCCTACCTTGTTCGGGCGGAGGATGCCAGCGGACGCGCAAAGCTGGTGCTTACTTTTCGTGAGATCGTTCCTAATCCCGACCTGTCGCCAGACGACTGGGGGGTGACCGGAGACGTGCGGGTGTCCGCATTGGAGACCAATTGATACGGCTTCTCGGAATAGAGACTGCCACCGCCTCGCAGAGCGTTGCCCTCTTAGAAGATCAACAGGTTTTAGCCGAAGCCTCCTGGTCGGGCCCGGGCACGGGCGGCGGAACGCTGCTGCCAATGATTGATTCGCTGCTGCGAGAGGCCCAGCTTAGTCCAGGCAGCATTGACGCCGTGGCGGTGTCCGTGGGGCCGGGATCCTTCACCGGGATCCGCGTCGGGCTCGCGACCGCAAAAGGCTTTGCGCTGGGGACAAATGCGAAGTTGTTCGGCGTCAGTACGTTAGAGGCCTTAGCGGCGAGTTACAGACTGGGGCAGGGAACGGTCTGCGCCGTTCTGCACGCCGGTCGCGGGGAAGTGTACGCGGCATTCTACAGGTGTGAAGACGGCGAACTTCGGGCGCTGCGCCCAGAGATTGTGCTCAGTCCGGAGGCCCTTGCCTTGGAGACATCGTTGCCGAGCCACGGCGATATCCACCTCATTGGCGACGCCGTTGCGGCGTACCGAGATCGGCTGCAGGTCGCTTTTCGTGGCCGGGCGCGCGTGACAGATGAAGGCTTGAGCGCGAAGCCGACAGCGGCAACGGTGGCACAGCTGGCGCTGAGACAAATCCGGAGAAACCCGACAGGAACGCTTCAAGAGAAGGAAGTCGAGCCTGTCTATCTGCGCCGGGCTGAGGCAGAGTTGAATTGGGAGAAGGGGCTGGTGAAGTCACCGTTGAAGCGCCTGTTAAAGGCTAGGCTCTAGGTGCAGATTGGGACGATGCAAGAAACCGATCTCGAAGAGGTGGTGGCGCTCGAGCAGCAGCTCGTTTACCGAGCCGTGGACGCGGAAGATGTTTCTTGGGGAATTACGAGGCAACGTGTTTTCGACGAATCTGATAGCTCGCGCCGAGCATGGAGAGTGGAGCGGAGTTACAGAAGGAGTCCTGGCGGGATATATTATGTTTTGGATTGTGTTCGAAGAACTCCATCTCATGAACCTTGCGGTCCGACCGGCGTTACGGCGGTACGGGATCGCCAGGGAGTTAGTGGGGCAAGCCTTGCGAATTGCAGCAGAGAAAGGAGCGCAAACGGCTTTGCTCGAAGTGCGTGCTTCAAATGTGGCGGCGCAAGGACTTTATGAGGGCTTCGGCTTCAGGCGCAAAGGCCTGCGCAGAGGTTACTATGAGCATCCGTACGAGGATGCCGTGATCATGGTTCTGGAGAAAGGAGGGGACGTCATGCTGAGTGAAGAACCGGCGGTTCTTGAATCGGTGCGCAAGGAGCACCATGAGTTCAAGGCACTTGAGGAAACCCACCAGCGGCTGGAAGATCAGCTTGCGGAGTTGGCCAAACTCCACATCCTGACCCCCGAAGAGGAGATACGGAAGAAACAGATCCAGTTTGAAAAGCTTGCGACAAAAGACAAAATGGCTGAGATCGTCAGACAGTTCAAGCACAATCGGCCTCTGTCGGCAGGCCGATCGTAAAATACGGTACCCTGTAGAAGCGCGCGGCTTCCTTAAAGGAGGTCGCGCGTCAGCCGAACAGGCCAGGGTCGGCCCGAACAGTGTGGCAGGTTCTGTCCTATGCAGCGCATGGGCTTGGGACAGGCGAGTTGAGGCATGCGGCGTGAGTATAGGATACCAATGACTGCATCAGAGCCCGTACGCACGCCGCTGCAGCGTCATATCTATTCCCTTAAACGACGGCTGTACTGGTGTGGTGGAACATTCCTCGCAGCATGCCTAGTCACGTTCCCATATGCCGACAAGATCATCGCCTGGCTGAAGAAACCTTATTCCAAGGACTTGATCTTTTATGCCCCGACGGAAGCAATTTTCGCCTCAATCAAGGTCGCTTTACTTGGAGGACTCGTCCTGGCGATGCCAGTCATCCTCTATCATCTCTGGAAGTTCATCTCACCCGCTTTGCTTCCGGGTGAGCAACGATATGTAATTCCGTTCCTCTCGGTGGCCTTCGGGTTTTTTGCCCTGGGGGTTGTGTTCGCAAACTTCGTGATCGTCCCGTTATCGCTGCAATTCATGCTGCAATTCGGTATCGACCGCGCACTCCTGCCGCAACTGGGCGTGGGCTTCTACGTTGATTTCAATGTGAAGTTTCTTATAACCTTCGGGCTGGCCTTCGAGTTGCCGCTCGCCCTCACGCTGCTGTCGAGATTGCGCCTGGTTACACCCGAATTGTTGGGGCATTACCGCAAGTACGCAATCATGCTGAACCTGATCATTGCCGCAATCCTGACGCCGACGAGTGACGTCTTTAATCTGCTGTTGATGGCAGTACCTCTGATTTTATTGTACGAGATCGGGATCGTCAGCGCGAAGGTCTTCGGCCGGCCGCCGGTTCGCGATCTCATGGGCGCCGAAGTGGTTCTCCCTACTGGTACGGCGGGGAAGCGAGTGTTGTGAAAGGGCACCTAAGCAAGAGGGCGGGCAGGATCGCCATTCTTGGATTCGTCGTGTCCAGTCTCGGTTCCGCCGCGGCAGCACAGAACGGACCCGGAGATATTCCCGGCCTGGGAGCCACGAGCTTCGTCAGCATCCAGTCGGTGGCCCTTGGCGATGGAGAGATGGTCTATGCCGGCAGTTTCGGCGCGGGCATCTTTAAGAGTAGCGACGCCGGAAAGACCTGGCAGGCAGCCAATGACGGTTTGACCGATCCTTTTGTCTATGTTGTAGCCGTGACCCCCGACAAGATGGTGTTTGCGGGGACGCTTCGTGGAGGAATCTTCCGAAGCCACAACCAGGGAAAAAACTGGGTTCCGGTGAATGTCGGATTGGAGCGGCTGGAGACCCATGTCTTGGTGCATCATCAGGGAGCGCTTTATGCCGGGACAGGTTCCGGCGTGTATCGGTCGTCGAACGGGGGCGAAACCTGGGTCGCTGATAATGAAGGACTCAAGAATCTGCTGATCCGGGCCTTGGCCGTCGATTCCGAAGGCACCATGTACGTAGGGACTACGGGCATGGGGATCTATCGAAAGCGCGCAGGACTTCCGAAATGGATACGGATTACAGCGACGCAGTTATCGCATCCTCGTGACCGTTTACCGGAAAACTTCGTGCGTGCCCTGGTGGCAGACGGTCGTGGAAGCCTGTATGCCGGAACCGCTGACAATGGGGTCTATGTCAGCGGCGATCGTGGTGACTCATGGCGCGCCCAGGGGACAGGCGTGGAAAATGCGTCGATCCGGGCCCTGGCAATTACGGGAGACACGTGGTTTGCCGGAACCGGACAGGGCATGTATCGGAGCGTCGATCGTGGGAAGACCTGGCTCCCAATCAACGCCGGGCTGTCTGAGCGTTCTATCCAATCGTTCGCCGCCGGAAAGGACGGGCTTGCCTATGCCGGCACGAGTTCGGGTATATTTAAAACTGAGGATCATGGGACGCATTGGAGCCCTGTCAACCTAGGACTCGGCACCACCCCGAGGATCCTTGGTCCCCAGCATTAAGCCTCACGCAACATGGACAAGTATGCGAAAAAAGATACCAAGGCCGTGATCACAACCAAGTATGGCCAGATCGAGGTGAGGTTTTATTTCGATGTTGCGCCCAGGCATTGCGAGAACTTTTTGAAGTTGGCGGGGATCGGATTTTATAATGGAACGACATTTCATCGTGTCAATCCCGCCGGCTTAAAAGTTATTCAAGGGGGAGATCCAAACAGTAAAGGAACAAATCGAGGCACGCATGGATTAGGGGGGCCGGGCTATGCGGTGCCTGCGGAATTCAACAGCCGTCCTCACAGGCGCGGCACCGTCTCCATGGCTCGCGGGAACGACCCGAACAGCGGAGGGTCACAGTTTTTCATTTGTGCCGATGACTGTGGATCCCTTGACTGGCAATACACCGTGTTCGGCGAAGTCGCAAGCGGACTTGACACCGTGGATAGAATCCTGGCGGTCCGAAAGGACGGGAACGACAATCCCTTAGAGCGCGTTGAGATGACGGTTTCTGTGAAGGAAGTGGCATGAAGCACATAGCGCTCTGGATCGCGGGAGCTCTCGCATTGAGTCTTTCTGCATGCGTCCCCTATGCGACCGACGTTCAGCCGGTTGAAGATGAGATCCTCGTCCAACTCGTGTCGGATCCCGGGGCTGCTTACGACCATCCCCAACGATTCACCGTGCAGGATCTTAGGGCGATTCTGAAGGAGGTCCAAGTCCAGTACAAGGCGGGATGGCTGCAAAATCTACTGGCGGGACGTGAAAAGCCGCTGCCTCTGTTTGATTCTCAGTGGTTGCCTCGCGTCGTTCCCGCGTTGGTTCGGGCTTTTGAACAGGCGACGCCACATGACCGAATCGTTTTTTACGTTGCAGAACGACGATCAGATGTCAGACGGGAAGTGACGGGTGGGGCGCTCTTCGTGACCGGCCGTCTGATGCATATTGTCGTGTCCAATTTTAAGAACGGCGTGGATGTTGTGCCGGGCATCCCTACAAATGATCGGGCGCATCCGGAGATCGCGGTGTCCCCGCAGCGGTTTACTGTGATGTTCGAGAAGCCGGAATTTATTGTCCGTAGCGAGTCTGGATTTGTTCAGGGCGTCTTTGGGGCTGTACCGCCAGGCATTGTGGTCGATTACTGGCGCTATCTGAACACGGTGGGACGTCAGGTGAAACCCGGGTCGGCTCGCCGCTCTTCGTCTGACGCCTTCCCGTCAAAGCCTCCCATGAAGATCAGACCTCAGTTAGAAAGGAGTCAGCGATGTTGTTGAGGATTTTGTCCGCATACGCGTTCGGTTTTTTTCTGGTTCTGCCAATTGCAGATCTTGTTCGCGCGGAGGGTGGACACGCTGCTATGGAGACCTACGCTCGTGGATCTGCCATGGGGGCACATCATCAGACGGCGGGCCACATGATCCGTCATTTGCTCAAGCATCAGAAGGAGATCGGGCTGAGTCCGGATCAAATCACCAAACTGAAGACTCTTCAAATGGATCTGACCCGCTCGCGCATTCGCGCGGAAGCCGATATTCAGGTTGCAGACGCCGAACTCGGTGCTTTGGAGGAGGACGAAAAAGCGGATCTTTCGGCGTTGGAAACAAAGGTCAAACAGAGTGAAGCCCTGCGGAGCACCCTGCGAATGGCGGTCATCAAAACCAAACGTGACGTGTTGGCGGTCCTGACCCCTGAGCAGCGCGAAAAACAGAAGACCGAACATGAAAAGATGATGCATGAGATGCAGGGCGGTCACCGTAGCAGCCGCAGCGGCATGAAAGGCCAAGGCGAGATGGGACGCTCTCACGGCGGCTCTCCTCCGGGCAGTCCCTTCAAGGATAAAAAGGAGGAGCCGAAATAGTAGGAAGTGCCGTTTTCGTGACACCTTTGCCGACGAGCTGAGGGGCGCTGGCGGTTACGGCTTGCAAAATAGATATCGGTGGAGTACGCTCGTGCGCTAGGGCATTAAAGATATTGCCTTGCGCTCGAACGTCTAAACAGTAGCCCGTTCTCTTCCTCGCCATCCGGGCGTATTTCCTCGTTCCTGCTTCCCAAGACAATCTGCGACAAGGAAGGACTGAACAATGGAAGTTCAGATTAGCTGGGACTGTGATTGCACCGCGCCGCGCTGGTCGTGTTCAGATTGTGGAGGCGAAGGAATCTTTGTGGGCCGGCTGCACGTAGAAGATCTTCCGTTGATGCGCAGACCCTACGCCATCGTATCCGCCGAGCCGATCAAGAGAGCTGCCTAATGCACCATTCCCCAGTGTGGCAGGAGCTCAATTTTCTGCACTTTTCGCTGTAGCTTGAGCAAAGCAAAGGAGGCCGTCATGAACAAGGAACAATTCAAAACGAGCTGGGAGCAACTTGAGGGACATCTTAAAAAGCACTGGGGGAAATCTTACGGATGAGGATCTCCTGAAAATTGAAGGCAATCTGGCATCCTTTGACACTGCCATAGAAAGGCGTTATGGCAAGACGAAGGACGAGGTCAATAAGTGGGCTGATCTGTGGTATGCAAGGTGGATCGGTTCGTATACAGAATATTACGCGAAATGGAAACCAGAGGTCGGTTCCAGGTTCTAAAAAGAGTTCTTTTCGGAAGAGGGAGACGAGAGAATGAACGGTGAACTCACGACGAACAGTCATATCGAGATCACTGAAACCCTGGTGAGGCTATACGTGTTTCTGGCGCAAGAACTGGACCGTTGTCTGAACGGGACTGCAGGCCAAAACTTTCCTCGGCAAGAACTTCAGGCGCATCTCTCGTCAACCCGAGCCAAGATGATGGAGATTCTGTCGGTGAACCCGGTGGTCCGGGGCAAGGTTGAGCAGGAGTGTGATCGGGTGTTCTCACTCGCGGCGACGTGTCTCACAGACGAATCTCAAAAGACGGCCGCGATGGAAGATTTGAAGGCGGAGCGGCTCGTGTTAAAAAACAAGACGATGGCCTTGAGTGATTTGCTCGCTGTTTTTCGAGCAGCGTCATAGTCTGAACTGATCACTCCAGGGAAAGAGGATATGATTCGCGTGAGCCTAGGCGAGGCCGAGCACGGAAGACGTACCCTAATGGGGAAGGGAAGGTGTCCAATAGCCCTAATGTCATGGGAAGCGAATGAGACATTCTTCCCGTGAAAGTTGATTCTTAATACCCCTTGTGTTTCTCGAGCGCCGCGTGATAAATTTACCCCTTCGCGGTATACGGGATGCAATGGTAGTGGGAATCTGATCGGCAAGGCCATCCGGAAGACGGTGCTTTTCGCCTTCGGTGCTTTCCTCAGTCCTCTCGTTGCTACTTCCAACTAGCTCGTACTCGTAACGAAAGCCGATCTGTCAAAAATGCGGGAGCGGCCGCTGCCGTTCCACAGGTTAAGGATATCAAATATTACCTCAGTCATTCTTTACCGTTAACACAGATAAAGAAAGGTGGTGGCATCGTGCAAGAGTCTTTTATTGCTGCAGCTGTGCGGACACCCATCGGCAACCTGAACGGCGCGCTCAGTTCTATGAGCGCGACCGAGTTGGGAAGCTGCGTGATTCAAGAAGTTATCCGGCGGGCGGGAATCGAACCCAGAAAAATTGATGAAGTGGTCATGGGGAACGTTCTATCTGCGGGACTTGGACAGGCCCCCGGGCGCCAAGCCGCGAAAGGCGCAGGCCTCCCTGACAGCGTGAATACCATCAACCGTCAATAAAGTGTGCGGGTCGGGTCTTAAGGCGGTGATGATAGCTGCCGATGCGATTCGATCAGGTTCGGCCCATGTGGTGGTAGCGGCGGGGATGGAGAGCATGAGCCGAGCCCCATATCTGTTGAAAAAAGCCAGGTCTGGTTATCAGATGGGTCATGGCGAGCTCGAGGACAGCATCATTAAGGATGGACTCTGGGATGCCTATGGTGACGCGCACATGGGCTCGTACGCCGAACTGTGTGCTGGAAAATATGAATTCTCGCGCGAAGCACAAGACGATTTTGCAGCCCGCAGTTACCGCAAAGCGCTCAAAGCCCAGGAGCAAGGATGGTTCGGCGAGGAGATCGTGCCTGTGGAGATCCGGGCAAAAACCGCGCATTCTCGCGTACTCCAGGATGAGCGGCTGAAGCGCTTTGATGAAGCCAAACTTAGGGGGTTGGCGCCCGCCTTTCAAGAAGGAGGGACCATCACTGCCGGAAACGCATCAGGCGTCAATGACGGCGCAGCAGGCATGCTCGTCGTCGCGGAGGATCGGCTGCAGCCTCTCAACGTCACGCCTATGGCAAGGATCCTCGGGTACACCCAAAAGGCCCTGGCCCCTGAATGGTTTACCATCGCACCGGTCGAGGCGATTCAAGTCCTTCTCCGAAAATTGAAGCTCAATGCGGATCAAATCGACCTCTATGAGATCAATGAAGCGTTTGCGGTCGTGACCATGGCGGCCATCAAAGAGCTCCGGCTGGACCCTGATCGTGTGAACATTCATGGTGGGGCGGTCGCCCTTGGTCATCCAATCGGAGCCAGCGGCGCACGCATTCTCACCACGCTGCTGCATGCGTTAAAGCGCACTGGAGGGAAGCGAGGCATTGCAAGCTTATGCATCGGAGGCGGTAGCGCCGTCGCTCTTGCCGTGGAACTCTGCTAGTCGACAGAAGGAGATTGAATATGGCGACGCCGAAGAGAAAGAAGAGTCCGCCGCGCTTGCAGAACGGAGTGACCCGATCCAGTGCAGAGGAAAAGAAGGCAATTCCGGTTGAAGCAACCAGGCAATCACATCCCGTACTACAGACAGCACGGCCACAGACAGCACGGCCACAACCACAGAGGAGATCACCAATGACGGAGGAAGAGATGGCTACGGAAGAACAGAAAAGAACTGCTGAAGAGATCAAGAAGACAAGCGAAGCGACGGCCGACAACATGAGACGGACCGGTGAGGAATTCAAGAGAGCCGCGACGGACTTAGACTTCAAGGGAATGGGCAAAGCCTGGAAGCAGGGTTACATCGGTGGGTTGGAAGCTTTTTTTCAGACTCAAGAGCAGACCGAGCGTCTTTTGAAGGAGACCGTGAAACAAGGGATCTTCGGCTCGCAGCAAGTCCTGCAAGGTTATGAGAAATGGTTGGACCAGATCGGGGAGCGCGCGGGCATGGCATCACCCTTCGTTGACTGGTCACGGCAACTCGTCCGTACCTTCCAGGGCAACGCGGACCAGCTGGTTAAGACGGCCGCTGATGCTGCGGACAGCGCATTTACTTACTATGAGAACTCTGTGTCCCGCCCATCGCGGAAATACACCCTGGATGTAAACAAGAAAGTCATCGATACGGTCATCCCCGCATGAAGCAGCGGGTTGTACTTTCGTCCGGTCGAGACCGTGACTGCGTAGGAGTTATCTGAGATGGGAACTATTTTGAAAGACCGTGTTGCTCTCGTCACGGGCGCAGTGGGGGGAATCGGACGAGCCATTTCCCTTCACTTAGCTCAAGAGGGAGCGACGCTAGCCCTGAACTATCTTGTTGAGAGCGATCAGGACGCGGAAGACTTTTTGAAGCAACTCACGAGCCAAGGATACCGCGCAAATCTCTATAAGGCGGATGTCTCACGGTACGATGAGGCGGTGAGTCTCGTTGAAAGGGCCACCAAGGATTTCGGCCGCATCGACGTGCTGGTCAACAATGCCGGCATCACGATCGACAAGACAATGAAAAACATGTCCCCTGAACACTGGGACAAGGTTATCGGCGTGGATCTCTCCTCTGTTTTTTACTGTTCACGAGCGGTGATCGGGCAGATGCTTGAACGCGGCTACGGCCGGATTGTAAACACCAGCTCTGTCGTCGGGCAGAAGGGGAATTTTGGGCAGACGAACTACGCCGCGGCTAAGGCCGGGATCATCGGTTTCACAAAGGCACTGGCTTTGGAAACGGCTAAGAAGGGCATCACCGTCAACGCTGTCGCTCCGGGCTTTGTGAAAACGGCGATGACGGAGAAGATTCCCAAAGACGTGATGGACAAGATTTTGGAAAGCATTCCCGTCGGGCGGATGGCCGAGCCATCAGAGATTGCCAGAGCGATTGTCTTTTTGGCGGATGAGAAATCCTCGTATATTACAGGGCAGGTCCTGGGCATCAACGGCGGATTCTATATGTAGTTGATAAGGAATGGCTCCGACAGATGGAGTCATGATGGGGCAAGACAGAGAACACACAAAGGAGATTGAGAATGGAAACGATGGAATGGACGAAACAATCTGAGGACATGTTGAAGAGCTGGACTGACGCGCAAAAGAAGATGTGGGATGACTCCGTTAAAGCCATGCAGGGCTTCGGAAAGTCTCCGTCCACCGCCGTTTGGGAAAAGACGGTGGAGACGTGGAACCAAACGATACAAAAGGTTCTGGATTCTCAGGTTGAATCAGCACGCAGCTGGACCGAGAGTCTCGCGAACACCAAGGGCACGCCTCAGGAGATCGCCGAGGTGGCCAAGCAGGGACAGGACCTGATCACGCGGTTGACGGAAACGCAGAAGCAGCTTTGGGCGAACTGGTTCGAGTTCGCCAAGAAGCTTGATGCTTCCAACATGATGAACTGGGCCCAGGACGGGCAGAAATTCCTGCAGAGCTGGCAGGAGACCATTCAGAAGGCACAGGATGCCCAAACGGAATGGTTGCGGAACGCGGGACAGGCGCGCAAGAAGTCATAGTAGCAGCGCACGCTCATCGGGATTATTGGGGAGGGACGCCGTGCAGTGGACTGAGCAAACCGAAGCGATGGTCAAGGCCTTGGCCGAAACCCAGAAGCAACTGTGGAAAAACTGGTCTGATTGGATGCCGGGCGTTATCTCCCCGACGCCCGTGTCTTCTGATGCAGCAAAGCAGGGATATGAAACGGCTTCCGAAGGGGTGCCGGGTTGGCCTGCGGATGGCGAGCAGGTCGCCAAAGATGTGGCGGAACGCCTACTTGCCAGTCAAGGCCAGATGCTCCGTTTTCTCGAGCTCTCGCTGAGAGCTTGGAAGGCGATCACCCCGACGAGCGAGTCCGGTAAGGACCCGCAAACCGCTCTTCGAAGCTACGCTGAGAGCTTGCGCCAGCAGTCCCTCCAATTCCCGCAAGAGGTACAGAAGGCTGTTCAAGATACGGGCGAACTCTGGCGGCTCTACAACGAACAGTGGAAGGGGCTGGCGCAGCCTTGGGCAACGTCGTTGCAGCAGGCGCCGTGGAACTTCGGGCAGGCGTCAACCGGTAATGGTTCAGCGCTGATGGAGTTGCAAAAGCTGTACTGGGATGCCTATGAGCGCACGTTCGGTCGAATGCTTGAAGGCCCAAGCCTGGGCATCACGCGCGAAATGAATGAGGATATGCTGAAGGGATTCGACGCATGGTTGGATTACCGCAAGGCGGGTTTCGAGTACCAGGTGTCACTGGGCCAGACATGGATTCGCGCGTTCGAAGAGTTTATGCGACGGCTGGTGACGCTCGCTGAAAAGGGTGAAACTGTGCCGAGTGTCAAAACGCTGTTGCTTCTGTGGATTGAAACCGTGGACCAGGTCTTCACGGACGTATTTCGCTCGGCCGAATACATTCAGATCCAGGGGCGTTTAGTCAATACGGCAACAGCCTACCGGCTTCGCGAACGTGAGATCGTGGATGCTTTTTTGAAGGCCAGCCATCTCGCTTCACGCAGTGAATTGGACGAGGCCTATCGAAGAATCTATGAGCTTCGCAAAGATGTGAAGGAGCTTAAGAAAGCGTTCCAGGCACTCAAGGCAGAATCACCCAAGCAGGTCAAGCACAAGGCGAACGGTGGAATGCCGTCAGACCTCTCCGAAAAGACACCGCGAGAGCGCGCGGACAGTCCCTCCGGGGCAACAGGACAAGGAGCCTAGGCGATGCCGTTTCCTCCACTTTTGAATCCACATGATACCACTCGTGAGTTGATCGACTTGAACCAAAAGATTCTCAAGGGGATCGAGAATCTCGGTCGTATCCATAAGCAGGATATACAGGTCGGGGCAAGCCCCAAAGAAGAAGTCTATCGGGAAGAGAATCTCGTCCTGTATCGCTATAGCCCCATGGTGGACCAGCCTTTTCGGGTGCCGATTCTTATCGTGTACGCGCTGGTGAACAGGCCGTACATGGTCGATCTGCAGGAAGACAGGTCGCTGGTGCGCAACCTGTTGAAACTCGGCATGGATGTCTATTTGATTGATTGGGGTTACCCGGGCAGAGGGGATCGGTGGCTGACGCTCGACGATTACATCAACGGATATATCGACAATTGTGTCGATGTCGTCCGCAAGCGTCATGGCGCGGATGCGATCAATATCCTGGGCATCTGCCAAGGAGGCACCATCAGTCTGTGCTATACCGCCCTGCACCCGGAAAAGGTAAAAAACCTCGTTACGATGGTGACGCCGGTCGATTTTCATGTGACGGAGGGCCTGCCGAACCTCTGGGCGGGGTGCGAAGTCGGGACGCCGGGCATGGATGTTGACGACTTGGTGGATGCCTTTGGCAACATCCCGGGTGAGTTTATGAATTTGGGCTTCTTGATGATGAAACCCTTTCAGTTGGGCATCGGCAAGTATCTCGAAATGATCGATATCTTGGACAATGAAGAAAAATTGCAAAACTTCCTGCGCATGGAAGAGTGGATTTTCGACAGCCCCGACCAGGCCGGAGAGACGTACAGACAGTTTATGAAAGATTTTTATCAGGCAAACAAGCTGATCAAAGGAGAGGTCAAGATCGGGGAGAAACTCGTGGCGCTGAGCAACATTCAGCTACCAGTGCTGAACATCTATGCTGAGCAGGACCATCTGGTGCCGCCGGCTTCCTCTGTAGCGTTGGGGTCGCATGTAGGAAGCACCGACTACACCGTGAAGTCTTTCCCTGTCGGGCATATCGGCATGTATGTGAGCGGTAAAGTGCAAAGGGATCTCCCCCCGCTCATCGCAGACTGGTTGAAGCAGCGAGGCTAACGCACCAGCATTAAGCCCCCGCTATTGAAAGATCAAGCTACCGACCGATCTTCGCGTTCAACGATAACAGCCAACGCTTCTCCGCCGCCGATACAGAGGCTCGCCAGCCCACGTCGTTCTCCTCGCGCCTCTAATGCATAGAGCAGTGTCGTCAGGATCTTTGCGCCCGTTGCGCCGATCGGATGGCCAAGCGCGACCGCTCCGCCATTGACATTGACTTTCGCCGGGTCCAGCCCCAGTTCCCGGTTGATCGCGAGCGCCACGGCCGAGAAGGCCTCGTTGATTTCGAAGAGGTCTATGTCGCCGATCGAAAGCCCCGTCTGCTTCAAGACGCGCCTGATCGCATCGATCGGCGCCAATGTGAACCACTCAGGTGCCACTGCCGCTCCCGCGTATCCTGTCATCCGTGCCAACGGTTGAAGTCCGCGTGCCTGTGCGTCCTCCTCAGCCATCAAGACCAACGCAGCGGCACCGTCGTTACAGGAAGGTGAATTTCCAACGGTCAGGATCCCATCCTCCTGAAATACCGGCTTGAAAGATCGCATTTTACTGAGGTCAGCCTTGCCCGGCTCTTCATCCTGTTCCACCACCAGCGGCGGCCCTTTGCGTTGCGGCACCTCTACGGATACTGTCTCGCGCTTGAAGGCGCCGCTCGCGATCGCTTCCAGCGCGCGTCGATAGCTCTCGAGCGCGTAGTCATCGGCCTCCGCTCGTGAGAGGCCGTACTTCTTTGCACAGAGTTCGCCGCCGTCCCCCATGTGAAAATTATTGTAGACATCCCACAGCCCGTCTTTGATCAGGCTATCGGTTACTTCACCGTGACCCAGCCGATACCCTTGTCGGGCTTTCTCTAAAAGATAGGGCGCCCTGGACATGTTTTCCATCCCGCCGGCCACCACCACATTGGCAGTGCCCAAGCTGATCGCCTGTTGCGCCATAATGGCGCTCATGAGGCTTGAACCACAGACCTTGTTCACGGTTGTGGTCCCGACAGAATGGGGCAGGCCCGCACCGATTGCCGCCTGCCTCGCGGGGGCTTGTCCAAGGCCTGCCGGCAATACGCACCCCATATGGACCTCGTCGACGTCCTCGCCTGCTATGCTGGCGCGCTTCAGCGCCTCAGCTATGGCGATGCTTCCCAGTTTTGTCGCCGGCACAGTACTGAAGACTCCATTGAAGCTCCCTGTCGGAGTCCGCACGGCGCTGACAATCACCGCCTGTCGTATGTTCATTGACATTCTCTAGATGTGCCTCCATTTTTCGGTTCAACGCAACGTTCCAGGACTAATGGCCTCCCATGGGGCGACCATTCGTGAAGGAACGGACATTTCTCCATAGTCGCATTGACGCGGGCCTGCAACAAGATCTTTTGTTTGGATTCTGCCATCTCAGTGGATATAACAGGTTTGCAAGTATAATGCACAAAACAACTTGCGGGTACTCTATTCTTCGAATGATGGGATGTCATTTGAAGGAACAGACAGCCTGTCGAGTCACCGCTAACCGATCAACGAGGGGCAGCTGTTCACGTGTATGCACTGCTCGCGACGTGTGCTGGTGCTCCCTGTGTGGCCTCTCGAATGTCATCTTTGTCCACGGCAACACTCGTGACGCTCACGGTACCACCGTCTGCCGGCGCGTCTGCTGATTTGGGTGATTGGATGGAGAGATTTTACGCGCTGTGACGAATGTGTACCGGGTTCACCCCACCTACCTTAAGGCGCTCCCTATTGCAGTCGGGTGAGCGTGGATGGTGCTGTGCGTGCCGGGGAATTACGAAACTACGGATATCGGGCTTCGATCACGCTGCGTAAGCCGCCGCGGGCTGTGAATTCGCCCGTCACACGAGCGTTGACAGGATGACAGGCGACGACGAGGTCCTTCAAGATGCGATTCACTGCATTTTCGTAGAAGATCCCAAGATTGCGGTACGAATGGATATACATCTTGAGAGACCTAAGTTCCACGCATCGCTTATCAGGGAGGTAGGTGATGCGGATCGTGCCGAAGTCAGGGAGGCCGGTTTTCGGACAGATCGCTGTGTATTCAGGTATCTCAATGGTAATGTGGTAATTCTTGAACTGGTTAGGCCAGGTTTCGATCTCGGGAAGCTTAGTATTGACGCCGCTTTGGGCGTGCTGATCAGTATAGGCGTTGGCAGGGTCGGCATGGGTCACGCGGCTGGAGGTGCCGCGTTTCATGTGCGTGTCATCCATTCGAGCTTTCCCATCTTCTCCAGGTCAAAATACATCATGACCCAGGGACACATCATCTCAGGAAAGACCTCGCAATAGCCGCCCTTACGCACACCGCCGCATGGACCGTGACTCATGAACTTGGGACACTCGGCTTTCTCGCCGGCGCCGGGGATCGGAGGCCGGTTATGAATACCGCCCGGAGTACCGGCTAGCCCACTCTCCCGTTCCGAACCCTCTGGTGCCGGCCCTGGATCTACCTGCTTGTCTGGGGTCATCGAAGTGAGTCCATATAGCTGGCAATCGCGTCAAGCTTAAGATCGGAAATCGAAATTTCAGGGGCGTGCACCACTTCATCCCCGTCCCACACCACGGTAGGACGGCTTTTGTGGGTGATCCCCGTGATGTTCTGCAACAGGTGATGGATGTTATCGTTGATCCGGATCGTGTTCGCCTTTATCGGTCGCGCGAGCTTTCCATTCTGAATCAAGAACGAATCGCCTACGACTGTACAGGTGAAATCTCCCGCCCGCAATCCATTAATCGGGTAGGTATACCAAATCCTCCCAATGTATAGTCCGTTTTCGACCTCACGGATCAGGTCAGCCAGATTCTTCTCATCCGGCCCTTTGATGAACACGTTCGTCGCCGCAATAGACGGCGGCACGTCGAACCGCCGGCCTCCGCCCGATGCGGATCGGAATCCATTGCGTGGAACGAGCGCATCCTTCAGCCTGTCCGGCGCCAGGCCGAGTTTTTCTTTAGCGTCGGGGTCGCTTAAGAGCCGCTCCGTCTCGTAGAAGTTTGAAAGCACCCCCACCAGGACACCGTCTTTAATAAGGTCGGTGCGCCCCGTGGGGAGGCCTTCGCAGGTAATTCCCTTGCTGCCGATCTGCCCGGGGAGGGCGCCATGATCATACACGCTCACAATCTCATTGGCGACCTGCCTGCCCATTTGCCCATGAAAAGCAGAACTCCTATCGTAGATGGCATCGGCGCTTAAACTGGGCAGCACGACATTATTGAACAGATCGGCAACGGGCTGAGCGCCTAGAATGACGCGATATTCGCCGTCCTGGATTCGGACCCCGCTGACCGCGGCAACCGCGTTTCTGGCAGCTTCGGCGCCGGCCTCACCCCGGAATTTGTTCAGATGGGTTGAGCACGCGAAGCCAGTGCCCTTCGCATCTTCGCGCTCGACCATTGCGGTGATGAAAGACGCGATCCAGCCTGATTCATCAGTCTGAACTTTCGGCAGCTCTGAAGAACCGATGGCGATCCGTTCCTGTAAAATTGTGACGTCACCGCCCACGATCAAGCCGAGATCCTGGAGCTGCTGATTCGAAGACACCAGTGTCTTGAGAGGCCCGGTTTCCCCAAAGACTTGCAAGGCTTGCGAAAGGACCCGCCACCCGGCGTGAACCAGATCAGTATCGGACACTGCCATAGTGGCAGGATCATGATAGGTATGCAGCGTGCGGCGTTCCGTCGTGGGACGTGGGAGCCTCGTGAAATGCGGGTCGTGCACCGCAATACGGCGTGCCTTGTCGAGGGCCGCCTTTACACCTTCTAATGAAAGATTGCCCGGTTCGCTACCCATTCCGACGCGGTGACCTTTGAGATCCTCAAATACCGCCCGGACGCTCAAGCCGCAGGATCCAATGGATTTGGGCTCTTCCACCCCGTTACAGGGAATGTGCGAGACGTAGTTGAGGCGAGCTGTCAGCGCTGTATTATCAGCGACAAACAGCTCCGCTTCCTGAACATCTTTTTGCCGACGAAGAAACCGTAAACCCTCCTCGGCGGTCTCTTTGAGTGTCTGCAGGCTGACCATGGGGAGGGCCTTATTGAAGCCCGGTCAAGCGAGCGCGGCTTCGCATCGTGGGGCCACCATTGCCGAGTCGGCGCGTCTGCATAGGCTGGCCCTTTCCGCAGGTGGGAATAGGATACAGGCGGAAATCCCGGCCGACGGCATCAACTTTCATCAGATAATCCTTGGTATCGGCCATAATTCCGCCCCCTCGATACAGTTGGCCGATCTGACCTTTGTTGATCTCATACACCTTTTGAGCTGAGATCCGGAAATTCTCACGTGATTCGGCGATGGACGGAATACGATGCCCTACTAAATAATAGCCCTTGTCTACTTCTCGGATAATGTCCTGGGGATTCGAGCGTCCTGGGGCGAATACCGTATTGGACATCCGAATCAGGGGCACAAAACCAGCGACGGTGGCCATATACGAACCGTTGGGGATCGTTCCCATGACTGACGCCGTCTGCCGGCTGTTCATGAACCCCTTGAAGATACCTTTATCGATATGGACGACTTTGCGTCCCGGAGTGCCTTCGTGGTCGTATTTGTAGTGTCCGAACCCCGGCAGAGAGGGGTCTGAGTACGCGGTCACGAGCGGCGAGGCGATCGGTTTACCAATTTGGGTATCATCCAACGTCCGAAGCAGCCAGCTCCGGCCTGCGTATGCGGTCTCCATTTTGAGCGCGCGGTCCAATTCCGCGGCATGGCCAATGATCTCATGAGATTTGAGCGTGTTGAAATGCGGATCAGTGACGACGACCACTTCCTTGGGGGAGCTGCGGACGGGCGGAGAGTTCGCCAGCTTCACCGCGTCCCGCGCGAGGTTTGTCGAGAATGTGAGGAGATCGAGATTGCGAAGATGCTCCTCGATAATGCCCTCTATGACGACTTCCCACCCGCGTTGGTGGCCGAATGCGTCGTACAGTTCTTGGTCGCCGTTCTCGGTAATCGCGACAACGTAGGACGAGCCCTCGGTGAGCGCGAATGATTGATCGATGCAGGCCCCTTCAGAGTTGGTAAACAGCTCCCGGTTCAGTCGAGTGACTGCGCTGATAGCGTTGTACTTGATATCCGCCACATCCTGAACTGCTTTAGATATATCTGTCACATACCGGATCATGTCGTCGACACGAACCGAGCGGGGGTCTATGGCAAACTCGGCTTTGACCGTGTCTTTGTGGGCTTCTGTTGGAGCAAGACGCGTGTCTGAAAGAGATGCGGCTAACTCTTTGAACTTCGCGCGTACTTGGGACTTCTCGTGGGCATTGGCAATGGCGCGGTCATGCGCATGCTTCACGCCGCTGAAAATCGTCGCGGGCAAGTCCTTGAGATCTCCTCGCCCCAGAATTTGTCCGAAATAACCTGGCGCCACCATTTGCTCTCCTGCCAAGACCCGGACCCCAAAAGCCAACCGGGATTCTTCACGTGTGAACTTCGGTGTGCCGTTCTCTGCGCCCGCACGCTTCTCTTCAACGATTTCCAACCGGAGATCAGCATACCGACAATGCTTATACCGTCGGGAGAGGTTCAGCATCATGTCCGCTGCGATAGGTTTCACAGTGTCCATGACTTCGGTGGTAATGGCTTTGATATACATCAATCTATCTGTCCGGTGACGAGAAATTCCTGAGTGTTTTCCGTGTCGATCGCTAATCCAAGGGAGGCACGAGGGCTGTCTCCCGCAGGCATTACGTGAAGAAAACAAAGCAATTATAGGGAAGCAACCTCCTCACCGCAAGCGAAACTGCCATATTGATGGGCGATATACACAAAAGATAACACACAATCCCTGATTTAAGTTACATTTCCGTGAGTTATGGAGATGGATCAAAAGACCTATGTGCCCGAACTGTTTAGGCCATCCAAGGGCGCGCTGTAGGTCTTCTGATTGATTGCATTCTCTTCAGGCTTTAACCTATTCTGCAGTGTGGTGCTTTTGCATTCCTAATTTTTGCAATTGACAAATCTTAGGGGGTTGGATTACATTCACAAAACCGGACTAATCCATTGTAACACCAGTAAATTTCACCCAACAGTCGTCGTCGACAACGAAGCTATTTAGACGGTAAGGAGGGCATCCCATGAGTCTCGATTATGTCAAGTTTTCTCCGGGATTCGACAAATTCATGCCGAAGGAATATCGGGACATGGTTGAGCATGGTCCCTTTGGGAAGAAAACCACTGTTTCGCAGATGGGGTCATTCAAGGAAATTCTGGAAGAGCACCCTATGTGTGCAGGGTGTGCGATGACGCTATTTATTCGGCTGGCAATGATCTCGTTTCCGAACCCCGAAGATACGATCACAGTCGGCACGGCGGGATGCGGCCGCTTGGCCATTTCTCAGGCGGCTGTACCTTTCGTGTACGGCAATTATGGCGACCAGAATGCCGTTGCGAGCGGTCTGAGCCGCGGCTTGCGCCTGCGGTTTGGCGACAAGCCTAAAGATGTCGTCGTCATGGCCGGCGATGGTGGTATGGCCGATATTGGGTTTAGCATGACGCTGCATTCCTGGTTCCGCAAGGAACGCTTCACGACAATCATGCTCGACAATGAGGTGTACGGAAACACCGGCGGCCAGGAAAGCGGGATGACAAATAAGGGCCAGGTCCTGAAAATGGCTCCGCTCGGCAAGAAGTTCGAGAAAATGGATATGCTCGGCATGGCTAAGCTCGCCGGCTGCGCGTATGTTGCCACGGTGGTTCCGAACAATCCGCGACGGGTCGAGAGCGTGATCAAGAAAGCCATTCTCATCGCACGAGAAATCGGGCCGACCTACATTCAAGCCTACACCTCCTGTAACATCGAGTACTCCATTCCTACCGATAAAGTCATGGAAGACGCAAAGACAGTCGAAAACGATCGCTACAAGTTCGAAGAGTACGTCAGCGACGAAGCCAAGGAGTATTTGGTCGCGCGGTACGGCTATAAAGAGTATCTGCCGAAGCCGGCCGCGGCGCCGGCCCTCACGTAAGCGTAGCAACGCGATCAGGGAGGTGACTGATGGCAAAGCGCTTTAACATTCGGATGGCCGGGGTTGGTGGACAAGGGGTAGTGACAGGCTCGCACATTCTCAGCACGGCCGTCATCAGGGCCGGCGGAGAGAGCACGATCGTCCCTTTCTATGGATCTGAAAAACGGATGGCGCCGGTGGAGAGTTACGTGCGGGTTTCGGATGAGCCGATTTACGAAATCGGCGAGATCACGTTCCCGCATATCTGCATTATTTTCCATCCGCAGGTTATCACGCATGGAAAGTCGTACACCATGCCGTTCTATTTCGGGCTAAAGCAGAACGGCGTGCTGCTGATAAACCATGACGGCCCGATGAAATTACCGCCTCAAGAAACGAACGAACTCAAGGAACGAAACGCAAAGCTCTACTACATCCCCGCAACTCAGCTATCTTTGAAAGTGGCCGGTCTGGATCTTGCCACCAACATGGCGCTGATGGGTGCGATCGGAGCCATTACCCGTTTGACGACGCTCGATGCGTCTAGGGGAGGCCGTGAAAGACCGGTTTCTGGGAAAGGGCTTCGTCGTATCAGGCGGCACGGCGGCATTGGATAGTGTTGTGGAACGAAAGTTTAAACAGAAACAAGAACTGATTGACAAGAACGTGGCGGTGATCAAGGCCGGATGGGACTACGCTGAAGAGCATGGATGGGGCGTGGACGAAAGAGCCGCGGCCAAAAAGGCTGATGATCTGGAAGCCACACAGAAAGCCGACGACCTGGCCGCCGCCCAAGCGTCACGCTGACCTAGAAGGAGATACGAATGTATCTTGTTGCCGATATTAGTCTTGATATTTGCGCTGCGACGAGTTGTCGCCTGTGCACGCAGTATTGTCCCGAAGCGAATACGATTCTTTACGATGACAACGCGGGCAAGGACAAAGGGTTTAAGTACGGCACCGCCTATGTCGCCGTGGACCGCTGCAAGGGATGCGCGCAGTGCGTGTGGGTGTGTGATAACATGGCCAAGCATCATGCAATCAAGATGGTGATGATCGATCAGTTGCCTGCTGCTGCCATCACCGATCGGATCACGTACCTTGATAAAGGTACGAAGGCTATCGCGGCCCCCGTTGAAGTCGCATAAAGGAGGCGCGCTATGGCCACGGTAATGAGTACTCTCCCCGCGGAAAAAGATCGTATCATTGTTCCAGGGCCCGCCGGCTTCATGCCGCCTTCTGCATGCCAGTTGGGTGTGTCGTTGCCGAAGAATGGCGTCGGCATCGCGTATGGCCATCATGTGCCTGAGGATCTGGTCCTTGGAAGAGCTCGCCAGAAAGATGCTCACCATGCCGAATGCCACCATCTTCCCAGGTCCGATGGTGCTGTGGGCATGGAATGAGCATGCTGTTGAAAAGGCGCTCGCCGTGCTCGAAATCGCCGCGCAGATTCCGAATGTCTTAATCATTCCGATGCCCGATTACCGGCCGAAGTATCCCAAGGTGGATCCCGAGGAAGTCATCAATCCCAACCACCCGAACCTCACCATATGGGGCAACAAGATTGAGGCCTGCTTCTTCGTCGGCGTGCACTGTCACTACGCGAATCTCACGCTCAAAATGATTCGGGCCGGCACGAACTGCTGCACGGGGGCGTTATGTGCCGAGCAGGGTCACGAGGATGCGATGCTGAGCGTCCATGACATGGATGCAGTCAAGCTCCGTAAGGTGGCACAGATCACGAAACGGATCCGTGAAGAGCTTGGGATTAAACTTCCGAAGGACGGGAAAACTGTTCGGTATACGGGCCTGCAAAGCCGGGTCAATGATAACCAGACCCATGTCGATCCCTTGCAATTTAGACCCGGGGCTCCGCCCGCCGGCGTTCACATGCCCCCTGAAGGGCAGATGCCCCACTGATAGACGACCTTGAATGACTGCCAGGAGGCGACAATGAGCAACCCTCTCGAACCCGACGTAAAGACAAACCCTCAAGGCGATCCCATTTCGGTCCTTGAACCGGAACAAAAAACCAATCCGCAGGGCGATCCTATTACCTCCGCAGCGCCGATCAAAGTCGGAGGCGGCTCGAAGGATCCCCAGGAGGCAGCGAAAAAGCAGCGGGTTGTCTCCCCGGACTATATGTATTTTGAGGCGCCGCGAAAGCGCGAATTTATTACCGGCAGCGAAGCGGCCAAGGAAGCCGTGAGGCGATCGAATGTTGACTTGTCGATAGCGTACCCGATCACGCCACAGAGCGAAACCATGCAGCTTATCGGTGTCCTTTATGGCGAGGGCTATGTCAAGGAATTCTATCGCGGTGAGGAGGAATACGGCGTGATGTCCGCCATCGCAGGGGGCTCCCGGGCGGGGGTCCGATGCTTTACGGCGACCGCCGGGCCTGGCACCCTGAGAGGACTGGAACCGATTGTCTCGTGGCCCGGGCACCGATTGCCGGCTGTCTGCATGTTTACCTGTCGGGTCGTGAACGCCCCGCTCGCCATTCAGCCGGACAATATTGAAGTCGCCTACCTGCTCAACTGCGGCATGATCGTGTTTCACGCCGAAAACCAACAGGACCTCTTTGATTTCATCATGAAGGGGTTCACCATCAGCGAGAAAAACGATGTGACCCTTCCTGTCGGTGTCGCCTGTGACGGCTTCTTCGTGACACACGCCCGCAGCTATGTGGACATGCAGGAGAAGGGCATCAAATTACCTGCCCGTGAAGCCTGGAAGGGCTCAGTCCCGGTGCTCGACGCCGAGAATCCCCCGGCTCGTCTTTCTCGTGACGCGCCGGTTCAGAAGAGCAACTTTATGGCGTACAACATCCATGCCGTATGGCAGCAAGAGGTATGGGCTGGGGTGGAGCGGTCGCGGCGGTATATCGACTATTATATGGGCGGCTTATTGACGGCCGAGAATGTGGAAGGCGCCGAAGCCGTGATCGTCGCGTCAGGGAGCGCGGCGGCGCAATCCCGTGAGGCGGTGCGACTCTGCAAAGAACAGGGAATCAACGTCGGATTCATTAAGATCCGCTCTCTGCGGCCGTTCCCGATACCGGAACTGCGCGAGTTGCTGAAG
This sequence comes from Nitrospirota bacterium, assembly GCA_963788195.1. Lineage (GTDB taxonomy): Bacteria > Nitrospirota > Nitrospiria > Nitrospirales > NS-4 > NS-11. Next base: position 217,970 of record CAWBGA010000017.1, on the reverse strand, counting down.
AAAGCGAAGCTGATCGTGATTCCTGAATTCAATTATGTGGGTTGGCTGGCTAAAGATGTCGCCGCGGCGATTTATGGATATTCCGATGCCAAGATCGTGGCGGGACCACATGTGTATGGCGGTATGTCCATGCCGGTGGAAATGATCACGGACGAAGTCATGGGCGGCCTGACCGGCAAGAAGTCGAGCGCAGTCCCCGAATCGGCGATCATGGGACGCGATGTGAATCAAGCCGACGTGGCGCACTTCATGCAGAATATCTAACACGCGGCGAGATGAATGAGACGAAAAGGCCGCCCGGGATTTCCGGGCGGCCTTTTTTACTTCAGGGCAGGTGCAAGGCTATTCTTCCTCGATCATCTCCTCGCTGTCCGGCATGCCGTAGGCGACAAACTTGGCATAACTTAGAAAGATCGCGCTGCTATCGCGCATTGCTTTAGCCCCTTGGGTAAGACGACTCAGCTTCTCGGGATCCGATGCTTCGGATTTGCGCATGGTTTCGACTTGGTTTTCTAGGAGGGTATTAAACTCATACATGGCACGTTCAATATTAATGTAAGCTTCCTTAATCGCAGGCGTCATTAAATACCCTCGGTGTTTATTATCACATGGCCGTCAGGACTGTACAGTACGGGTGAGCAATCGGTCAATCGACCTCGGGGATGCTGCATGACACAGGTGGTTCTTGACCACGCAGTAATTCAGGCGCTGCAGACGCGGGGCGAAGCAATCGATTCCGCGCTGTTGAAGGGTGTGCGCAGCCTTTCGGAACTGTTCACCGTCGGGCGCAAGAGAATAGGCGTCGATTATTTGTCAGAACCGGCGCTCCGAAGAGCCTATCTAACATATTTCGCGCCCGTGAACATCGCAAAAACTTACAGCGTCTTGACAGAAATCCCTGTTCCGCCCCCGCGCCCCCTTCGGGTTCTAGACCTCGGTTGCGGTCCTGGAGTTGGCGGGCTTGCGCTGTTTCACTACTTTTCTGGCGAGCAGGGAACAAAACACGCCGGGACCGAGGTGCTCAGTGTCGATCGGAATCCAGAAATTTTACGCGACGCCGAATCAGTGTGGCGGAAGCTCGTCGAGAGTGGGATTTCATCAAACCTGCCGGTTCTGCATGTCGCGCGTCTCGACGTGGAGCGCCGGGGAACGAGCGCTTCATGGAAGCGCGAGAAATTTGACCTGATCATGATGGTCAACAGCCTGAATGAGCTTTTTTTGTCGTCGCCGGATCCCATCGACGCGCGCACAAGACTGTTGGCGCAACTGTTGGAGTGCCTTGCGGCCGACGGGTCACTGATCGTGATTGAACCCGCGCTTCGCGAGACGAGTCGGGCCTTGCACGAAGTCCGCGACCGGCTGATCACGCAAGGGACAGCACACGTGTATAGTCCCGTGCCTTCACGACCAAGGCTGCCCTGCGCTCCTGCGTCGAAGCGACTGGTGCCACGAAGAGCGGCCATGGCAGGCGCCTGCGATGATCGAGGACATTGATCGGGCGGTCGGCTTCATAAAAGACGCCTTAAAATTCTCTTATATCGTGTTGCGCAAGGATGGCCTGACCATAGTAGATCGAGCCCTGACTGACTACCGCGTCGTGAGCGAGCGGATGGTCATGAAGGGGGAGCAACGCGTCTGGCTGTGCAATGAGATGGGGCGGCAGATTGTCGGGCGACTCGACAAGGAACGTTCTGAGCTCAACGCAGGCTTTGATTCGCTGGGAGCGCGGCGCGATTGTGCGAGTGACCGAGATTGATCGGCGAGGCAGCGTAGGGCGTATCCGGAAAACCGCGAAGGCCGACGTGATTCGGCCGGTGACAGGGAAGAGTTGACTATTCGAACGCCTCCAAGGAAGATTTCTCTGAAAAAGGCTTCTTGCAAGCGGCGCACGTGATGAAGTAGACGGCGTTCCGCACCGAGGGCTGCACCCAGAAGTCGAGGGTGCCCCCGGTCTTCAGGCAAGTCGGACACCGCATGCCGTTCACCCAGAAGGTCACATCCGGCTGGCTTCGAAGATAGCTCTCCATGTCCATGTGGATCGGCATGCTATACCGGCACCCTTTGCAGAACGCCTTATATTCGCCATCGATGATGCGTGAATCGCGAGGGATCATAAAGTCATGAGAGGTCTTGCACACCGGACACGCCATATCTTTCAGACGCTGTTCGACCGAGTCAAAGTCCATTGCCATTCGTGCCTCTCTAGGAACTGCTCCGCGTCCAGTAGTGTAAATCAGATGCGGAGGTTGTGCAATCTCTGTTGTTGGACGACAGGCCCCAAGGCTATACTAGAATTTGCTCGTTACGGGATCTCCTCATAGATATATGCATCTGATCACAGACCGTCTGGCGGTAGGAGACTCAGCCGACGCCGCGAATCCTCATTGGTTGATGTCGGCAATTTTGAATGTTGCCTCGGAGACCACGGTCCTTCCGCCCAAGGGACGCACCTACCACTGGATCCCTTTTGCCGAGTACGCCGCGGCCGATCCACTTCAGTTGGATGAGGCTGTATCCTGGCTGGAACAGCACGAAAAGGGCAACCGTCTGCTGATTTGCTGTCGAGCCGGCATCGGGCGTTCGGCATCGGTCGCGATCGCCTATCTCTGTCTTGTTGAAGGCTTGCCTTACTCAAAAGCCGTCGCGTTGGTTACTGCACAACGGCCCGGGGCGTTGCCGCTTCCGGAGCTTGAGGCTACGATCCGCTTTGTGCGAGATCTTCGGCAGAAAAGGTTGGATAGTCTGAATGCCTGAATTACCGGAAGCGGAGACCGTAGCCCACCAACTGCGAGAGCGGCTTCGAGGATCGGTAATTTTAGATTCGTGGGTGGGACGCGAGGACATAGTCAGAGAGGGGTTATCATCTCTGGCCTGGTATCGGGGCGCCCGGGTGGTTCATGCCTCGCGTTTGGGCAAGAGTGTCCTGCTGCATGCTAAGAAGCAATCAGAGACTCGGTTCCTGCTCTTCGAACTGGGAATGACGGGCCTGTTGTTCTTTACAGTGCCTGATCCAACCTATCGTAAACATATTCATGTCGCTCTGACCTTCTCAGGGCCGGTTCCGTCCCTGCACTATTGGAATCCGCGTCGTTTTGGTCGCGTGTATCTCCTCGACCAGACCGGGATCGAGCGTTTTGAGGCCCGTCGGTTCGGTTACGATCCCTTGCGAGTCACATGGCCCGAGTTTCGGGATCTGATCGGATCACGGCGGGGCCGGCTGAAAGCACTCCTCATGCACCAGCAAGTCATTGCCGGTATTGGCAATATCTACGCAAATGAAATTCTCTTTCGCTCCCGGCTCCATCCTGACCGGATCGCTGGCAGCTTAGCGACAAGGACCGTACGGAGACTCTTCGACATGATGCGATGCGTTCTCAATCAGGCAATTATCGATGGCGGCTCGAGCGTGCGGGATTTTCTGGCACCGGATGGGACAAAGGGCGAATATCGCAAACGCCATTTGGTCTACAATAAAACCGGGCAGCCGTGTCCCGCGTGCGGGCGCGCTATCCGAAGGATTAAAGCAGAGCGCAGCTCTTTTGTTTGTGTATCGTGCCAGCCCGCTGAGAAGAGACCATCTCGGCTAAAGATTGGAAAGCCGCGGCCGATCGCGGGAAAAAAGGCCCCACCTTAGCAAAAAAGATTGCAAACTCAAGCATTTATGACATAAACCCCTGTATTTATGATGAATGGGGCTTTTTCTCAGTAGTTTTAGGTCGTTTGGGGAATTGCAGTCCTGCAGGTTTTTGAGCTACACTTCGCGCGTTTTCACCTGCCGATTCAATATCTAAGGAGCACGTCGTGGCCAAAGTCCTTGAAGGCCCCGGGATGGGGCTCATGAAAAAATGGGGAATCCAGGTTCCTCATTATATGGTGATCTCTTCCGTCGATGAACTCAAGACGCGGGCCGACGCCGATGACTGGTTGAGCAAGACCAAGTTAGTGGTCAAGGCGCACGAGGCTATGGGCTCGCGGTTCAAGCTTGGCCTGGTAAAAGTAGATCTCGACTTACGGGGCGCTCAAGCGGCAGCGAAAGAAATGCTGGGCAAGCAAGTAGGCAGCATCACCGTGTCTCAAGTCATTGTGTCTGAGATGGTCCCGCATCAAGAGGAGTATTATGCGGCCGTGAAATCCACCCGGGACGGCGCCGAGGTACTCGTTGCGAATTGCGGCGGCATCGAGGTAGAAGCCAACTGGGATCGAGTCAAGAATCTGGCAGTGGAAGTCGGGCAGACGCCATCCCCGGACGATTTATTGAAGTTAGCGAAGGAAGCCGGTTTCTCAGGCCCGACGGCCGAAAAAGTCGCCGATTTCGCAGGGAAACTATTCACCTGTTTCGATAATGAAGATGCGCAATATCTCGAAGTGAACCCTGTGGTGATTCGTCAAAGCGATGGGGAGCTCATCGCGCTTGATGCGGTCACGCTGCTCGACGCCGATGCCAAGTTCCGTCATGCCGATTGGAATTTTCCTTTCGCCGCCGAATTCGGTCGAGCCTATACACAGAATGAACTGGCCGTCATGGCGGTGGACTCGAAAATCAAAGGATCAGTGAAGTTTATCGAAATTCCGGGCGGCGATACCGCCATGCTGCCGGCCGGGGGTGGCGCAAGTGTCTATTATTCGGATGCGGTGGTGGCGCGGGGTGGCAAGCTTGCCAATTACGCTGAGTATTCGGGTGATCCCCCGGACTGGGCGGTTGAGGTGCTAACGGAGAAGGTCTGTTCGTTGCCCGGGATCAAGAACATCATCGTCGGGGGGGCGATCGCGAACTTCACCGACGTCAAAAAAACGTTCGGCGGCATCATCGCCGGGTTTCGCAAGGCCAAAGCCGAAGGCAAACTCAACGGCGTGAAAATCTGGGTCCGGCGCGGCGGTCCTCGCGAAAAAGAGGGACTCGATGCCATGCGGGCGCTCCGAGAAGAAGGCTTCGACGTCCACGTATTCGACCGCCATACTCCCGCTTACCGACATCGTCGACAAGGCGCTTCAGGCCCACTAACACCGGTAGACAGCCAAGGGAGATCCCGATGAGCATATTGGCGAACCAGGACACGCGGATTGTCATTCAGGGCGGCGCGGCTGGCTTGAACGCTGCCCGCCGGATGGCCGAATTCTGCTACATGATCAAGCGGCCATCTTAATGTGGAGGCGTTTGTCTATCCCCCCGATGCCGGCAAGCTCAACGAGGTCCCTTACGGGAACGGGCTTGTCACCGTGCCGGTCTACAAGAGTGTGGGCGAAGCCACGGCAAGCCGTCCCAGCATCAATACCAGTTTAGTATATATCGGTGCTGACCGTGCCTGCGCAGCCGGCATGGAAGCGCTGAACGATCCCAAGATACAGCTCGTCTCGATGATTACCGAGGGCGTCCCTGAGCGGGACGCCAAGCTGCTGGCCGGCACGCCGTGAAGTTAGGCAAGACCTTTAACGGCCCGTCTTCCATCGGCATTATCTCTGCGGGCGCCTGCCGCTTGGGAGTGATCGGCGGCGCCTTCGATAACCTCGTCGCCTGTAAACTCTTTCGCGAAGGGTCCTTCGGCGTTATCACGAAATCCGGCGGCCTCTCCAATGAGATTATCTGGATCTGTTCCCAGTTCGCCGAACGGCATTACCACCGCGATCGGCATCGGCGGCGACGCCTATCCGGGCACCGATTATGTGGCGTATCTGGAAAAGTTTGAGCAGGACCCGCGACCAAGGCGGTCGTCATTGTCGGCGAGATGGGCGGCGATCTCGAAGAGCGCGCTGCTGAGTGGTTCGGCGCGCAGCGTCGACGGATCAAGCTGCTGGCGGTCGTCTCCGGCTTTTGTCAGGAGAGCCTGCCTAAGGGGATGAAGTTCGGCCACGCCGGGGCTAAAGAAGGGTTGAAGGGCGAGGGATCGGCGCGGTCCAAGGCCGACGCCTTTAAGAAAGCCGGCGCGATTGTTCCGGAAACCTTCGGCGCGCTGGGGCCGGCGATCAAGTCGGTGTACGAAGAGTTCGTGAAAAACGGCCAGGTACAGCCGATCCCAGACCTGCGGCCCGAGGACCTGCCACGTCTTCCGAAGCCGGTTGAAGAGAGTATGAAATCCGGCGAAGTCATGGTGGCGCCGCTGGTCAAGACCACGATCAGCGATGATCGCGGCGACGAGCCGCTGTACGATGGGTATCCGGCCTCGGAGTTGATCAACAAAGGTTATGAGATTCCCCATGTCATTGGCCTGCTCTGGGACAAGCGGCTGATCTCGCAACAAGATGCGGAAATTATCAAGCGGATCATCATGCTGTCGGCGGACCATGGTCCCTGCGTGAGCGGGGCGTTGGGAACAATCATTGCGGCCTGTGCCGGGATCGGAATGTCGCAGTCCGTCGCCGCAGGATTGATCATGATCGGGCCCCGCTTCGGTGGGGCCGTGACGGATGCGGGGCGTTGGTTCAAGCATGCCGTGGACAACAACATGTCGGTGGACGACTTCCTGGGCTACATGAAAAAGAACGTCGGCCCCGTGCCTGGGATCGGCCATCGGGTCAAGAGCCTCCGAAATCCGGATAAACGCGTGAAGGAGCTGGTCTCCTATGTCAAGGGAATCGGGCGCCCGACCCCGCATCTTGACTTCGCTTTGGCGGTTGAGAAAGTGACGTCGGCGAAAAAAGAGAATTTGATTCTCAACGTGGACGGGACGATGGCGGCGGTCCTGGTGGACATCGGTTTTCCCGTCGACAGCCTGAACGGATTTTTTATCCTCTCTCGCACGATCGGATTAATCGGGCACTGGGCGGACCAAAAACGCCAGGAGAGCCGCTTGATCCGGCTCTTTGATTATCTGGTGAACTACGCCGTCCCAAAGCGACAGAGAAGTGCCGCCTTTGAAATAGGCGGCGATAGAGTAGAAGAAGAAGGAGCGAGAGTCTATGTCACTTGAACTAGCACAACAACTCTATGCGAAGATGCCCGCGGTTCTGGAAAAAGCGCGCAAAAAATTCGGCCGCGCGCTGACCTTGACCGAGAAGATTTTAGTCGCGCATGCCGATAACTTCGAATCGCAGGCCTGGGACCGGGGCACGGCGATGCTTGCGCTCCGTCCAGATAGGGTCGCCATGCAGGATGCGACGGCGCAAATGGCCATCCTGCAATTCATGCAGGCCGGAAAGAAAACTGTCGCGGTGCCGAGCACCATCCATTGTGATCACCTGATTCGTGCCGAAAGCGGCTCCGAGAAGGACCTCGCCCGCGCGACCGAAGAAAATAAAGAGGTCTACAACTTTCTGTCTTCCTCCGCGAAGAAGTACGGGATTGGGTTCTGGAAGCCGGGCGCCGGCATCATCCATCAGGTCGTCCTGGAGAATTACGCGTTCCCGGGTGGCCTGATCATCGGCACGGATTCCCACACCCCGAATGGCGGCGGTTTGGGCATGTTGGCCATTGGCGTCGGTGGCGCCGATGCCGGCGAGGTCATGGCGGGATTACCGTGGGAAGTGCTCCATCCCAAACTGATCGGGGTCAAGCTGACCGGCAAACTGCAGGGCTGGGCTTCGGCCGAAGGATGTCATTCTGTACGTCTGCGGGCTTCTCACCGTGAAAGGCGGCACCAACAAGATCGTGGAATACTTCGGGCCGGGCGCCGAGACGATCAGCGCAACCGGCAAAGGCACGATCACCAACATGGGCGCCGAGCTCGGCGCCACGACCTCGATCTTTCCGTTCGATCAGAAAATGGTCGCCTATTTGAATATTACCGATCGCGCCGACATCGCGAAACTGGCTGAGGCGAACCGCGAATTGCTGGTAGCGGATCCGGAGGTCTTGAAAACGCCCGAAAAATATTTCGATCAGATTGTCGAGATCGATCTGTCGAAGCTGGAGCCGCATGTCGTCGGGCCGCACACGCCGGACCTCGCCCGCCCGGTCTCGAAGATGGCGGCGGAGGCCAAAGAGAAAGGTTATCCGGTCCAGCTCAAGGCGGCGCTGATTGGAAGCTGCACGAACTCCTCGTACGAGGACATCAGTCGCGCGGCGCATATCGCCCGGCAGGGGTTAAAGGCCGGGCTAAAAGCCAAAACGCCCTTTCTTGTCACACCAGGGTCCGAGCGGATCTATAACACCATGAAGCGGGACGGCTTCCTCGCCACCTTTGAAGAGATGGGCGGGACCGTGCTTGCCAATGCCTGTGGCCCCTGCATCGGGCAGTGGAAGCGGGCGGACGCCGTCAAGGGCCGCGCCGATTCCATCATCAGCTCCTACAATCGAAACTTCCCCGGCCGGAACGACGGCGTCAGTGACACCCTCTCGTTCCTGTCCAGCCCGGAAGTTGTGACCGCACTGGCGTTTGCCGGCGAGCTCACGTTTGATCCGGTCCACGGATCACTCAAGGCGGCCGATGGGACCGACGATCGCATTCGAGCCTCCGCGAGGCGAAGAGTTGCCGGCTCAAGGGTTCGCCAAGGGGGCGGAAGGATTTATCCCGCCGGCCGAGAATGGTGAATCAGTTCAAGTCGAGGTTCCGCCGGACAGCGAGCGGCTTCAATTGTTGCAGCCGTTTCCGCGCTGGGACGGCCGGGATTTTGAGAAGCTGCCTCTGCTCATCAAAACCAAGGGAAAGACCACGACCGACCATATTTCGCCGGCGGGACCGTGGCTCAAATATCGTGGCCACTTGGACAAGATCAGCGACAATATGTTCCTGGGGGCCACCAGCGCCTTTTCGAGCGAGCCCGGGAAGGGGACGGACGTGCTGACGGGAGAAACTGGGTTGACCATTGCGCAGATCGCCCGGCGCTACAAGGCCAAAGGCATCGGCTCGGTCGTCGTAGGGGATGAGAACTATGGCGAGGGAAGCAGCCGCGAACACGCGGCGATGTCTCCCAGGTTCCTGGGAGTGATGGCCATTCTCACCAAGAGCTTTGCGCGCATTCACGAGACGAATCTTAAAAAGCAGGGGATTTTGCCGTTGACGTTTGCAAATCCCAAAGACTGGGACCTGATCGAGCAGCAGGACCGGATCAGCATCAAAGGCTTGCAAGGCATTGGCGCCCGGCAAGCCGGTCCAAGTCATCATTCATAAGGCCGACGGAAAAGAGATCACGATTCAGGCGAATCACAGCCTGACCGAGCCACAGCTGAGCTGGTTCAAGGCCGGTTCGGCGCTGAACGCGCTGAATTAAAGATGATAAAAGAGGAAAAACTATGACAGCAAAAGCATCCAGAATTCTCTATACAAAAACTGATGAAGCGCCGGCACTGGCCACCTATTCTTTTCTCCCGATTGTCAAAGCCTTCACAAAGGCGGCCGGCGTGTCCGTCGAATTGAGGGATATCTCCCTGGCAGGACGAATTATCGCCGCCTTTCCCGAACATCTGACGGCGCAACAAAAACAATCGGATGATCTAGCCGAATTGGGAGCGCTCGCCAAGGGCCCGGAAGCCAATATCATCAAGCTCCCTAACATCAGCGCCTCGATCCCCCAAATACAAGGGGCCGTCAAGGAATTGCAGAGTCAGGGTTACAAGATTCCCGATTATCCCGAGTATCCCAAGACCGACGCCGAGAAGGAGGCCAAGACGCGCTACGACAAGATCAAAGGTAGTGCCGTCAATCCGGTGTTGCGTGAAGGCAACTCGGATCGCCGGGCGCCGCTCTCGGTCAAGAAACACACCAGACAACACCCGCACAAAATGGGGGCGTGGGCCGGGGACTCCAAGACGCACGTCGCCCATATGAAGGGCGGAGATTTCTATTCCAACGAGAAATCGGTCACGCTCACCGAGGCCACCGAGGCGCGCATCGAGTTCGTCGGCCAGGACGGCAAGACCTCGGTGCTCAAGCCCAAGCTTTCTCTTCAGGCCGGTGAAATCATCGATGCCACCTACATGAGCCGCCGCGCCTTGCGCGAATTCCTGGAGGCGCAGATCGAAGACGCCAAGAAGCAGGGCGTGTTGTTCTCGATCCATCTGAAAGCCACCATGATGAAGATCTCGGATCCCAAGATCTTCGGTCATGCGGTCTCGGTGTTTTTCAAGGACGTGTTCGACAAGCACGCGGCCGTGTTCCAAAAGCTGGGCGTCGATCCCGATAACGGCCTGGGTGATCTCTACGCCAAGCTCAAAACCTTGCCCGACGATCAACGGGCCGCCATCGAAGCCGATATTCAGGCGGTGTACAAGAAGCGGCCGCCGCTGGCGATGGTCAACTCCGATAAAGGCATCACCAATTTGCACGTCCCCAGCGACATGATTATCGACGCTTCCATGCCGCCGGTCATTCGCGACTCGGGGAAAATGTGGGGTCCGGACGGCAAGGCGCAGGACACCAAAGCGGTCATTCCTGACGCCAGCTACGCTCCCGTCTATCACGAGGTCGTGGAATTCTGTAAGAAGCACGGCGCCCTTGATCCGAAGACCATGGGAAGTGTTCCCAACGTGGGTCTCATGGCGCAGGCGGCGGAGGAATACGGATCGCACGACAAGACCTTCAAAGCCCCAGGGAACGGTACCATTCGCGTGGTCGATGCGTCTGGGAAGGCGTTGCTGGAACACAAGGTGGAAGAAGGGGATATCTGGCGGATGTGCCAGGTCAAGGACGCCCCGATCCAGGATTGGGTCAAGCTCGCCGTCAATCGAGCAAAAGCCACGGGAGCGCCGGCAATCTTCTGGTTGGACAAGAACCGGGCGCATGACGCGGAGCTGATCAAGAAGGTCAATCGCTATTTGCCGAATCACGACACCAAAGGCCTGGATATCCGCACTATGCCCCCGGCGGAAGCGATGCGGTTCTCGCTGGAACGGATCAAAGAGGGGAAAGATACGATCTCCGTCACGGGGAACGTGTTGCGAGATTACCTCACTGATCTCTTCCCGATTCTCGAGATCGGGACCAGCGCAAAAATGCTCTCGATCGTCCCTCTGCTGAACGGCGGCGGCCTCTTTGAAACCGGAGCCGGCGGCTCGGCGCCGAAACACGTGCAGCAGTTTCAGGAAGAAGGATATCTACGCTGGGATTCGCTGGGCGAATTCCTGGCGCTGGTCCCGTCCCTGGAGCATCTGAGCAAAGCATCCAACAATCCATCCGCAAAGATTCTGGCGGATACGCTCGATCGAGCCAACGCCAAGTTCCTGGAGAGCAACAAGTCGCCGGCCCGCAAGGTGGGTGAGATTGATAATCGCGGGAGCCATTTTTATCTTGCGTTGTACTGGGCGCAAGCCCTGGCTGAGCAGACCGAAGATAAGAAACTTCAAGCGCATTTTGCCAAGGTCGCCAAACAGCTCGCAGACAATGAGGCCAAGATTGCGGCCGAGCTGCTCGGCGGCCAAGGAAAACCGGTCGATATGGGCGGGTATTATCATCCCGATCAGGAGAAGACGACAAAAGCGATGCGTCCAAGCCCAACCTTTAATGCGATCGTGGACGCGATTGCATAATAGAACGGTCTGCCCAACTGCGCAGAGTCCGAAAGCAAGATCTCGCGCAGTGAATGAGACCCTTCACTTCGTTCAGGGTGACAGGGCGGCGTTCAGAATAATGAGTCTCTCAGTGCGCTAGGGAAAAGGTTGATGGATACAGGCAAGGAATTCGATAAGAACGTTCTGCTCGATCAGGAAGATGTCCTGCGGCCGAAGATGGTGACGGTCGAGATCGCCGGCAAGAAGTACGAAGTGCCGGAGGGCATCACCGTGATCAAAGCCCTTTGGTATAGCGGCCAGGAAGTCTACCGGGGCATTGGCTGCTTGGGTGGTTACTGCGGGGCCTGCGCGACGTATTATCGGACGAAGGATGATCCCAAGGTCCGCACGTGCCTGGCCTGCTCCATGGCGGTCGAGGACGGGATGTCCTTCTCGATGGTGGCGCCGTTTCCGGCGCGCAAAGCGACCTATCAGATGGCCGAGCTGAAGGACCCCAAGCAGGATCTCTTCAATCTGTATCCAGAAGCGCCGATGTGTCGCAATTGCAACGCGTGCACCGAGGCCTGTCCCCAAGGCATCGACGTACGGGACGGCGTGTGGAAGGCGGTCTTCGGAGACTTCAAGTCGGTGTCCGAAATGTTTATGGATTGCGTCATGTGCGGGCTCTGCACGCCGGTCTGTATCGCCGACATCGCCCCGAATCTTGTAGCGCTGTATGCCAGCCGCGCTCAAGGGGTGCATTTCAACGAGAAGCCGCCGAAGCTCCAATCGCGGATCGACGAAATCGAGCAGGGGCGGTACACGTCCGAGTGGGATAAGATCCTGAACATGGATGAAAAACAACTCAAGGAAGCCTGCGCCGCGATTACCTAATGCAGGTGGAAGCCCTCCAGGATGTCGTGCATCAGTCCCGCGACAAGCGCCGGACGGTCACGCTCCCAAAGTACCCTCCCAACGAACGCGACACCCTGATCAAAAAGTACCACCCTGATTTTCGGGAGAGCGCCTACCGCCCGATCAATTTCGGCCCCAATGCTGGAGACATGACTGTGCGGGAGCTCGCCTCCCTGCTCGAAGGCGACAGCCCGGTCCCCGAGGACCTCGTGCTTACCCCGGCTCATTCCGTGGATGTGCTGGTGATCGGCGGCGGGGGAGCCGGGTGCTCCGCGGCGCTCCATGCCAATGCGGGCGGCGCACAGGTTATGCTTGCCACCAAGCTACGGCTCGGCGATTCCAACACCGTCATGGCGCAGGGAGGGATGCAGATCGCCATCGCCGACGAGGACTCTCCGGTTCAGCATTTTCTCGATACGCTGAAGGGCGGCCACATGAAGAACGACCATGATCTCTTGAAGGTCATGGTGGAAGAGGGTCCTTCGATTGCGCGATGGTTGCTCGGCCTGGGCGTCCTGTTTGACCGGGATGCCGATGGCAACCTGCATGTGAAAAAAGGCGGCGGGAGCTCCCGTCCCAGACTGTTGACCTGTTCGGACTATACCGGGCTTGAGCTCATGCGGGTTTTAAAAGACGAGGTCCTCAACCAAAAGATCCAGTTACTTGAGTTCAGCGCGGCCGTTGAATTGCTCAGCGACGGCCACGGAACCTGCACCGGCGCAGTGTTCCGGGATCTGGATAACAACCGCCTTTTTACTGTTGCAGCGAAGACGGTCATTCTGGCGACGGGCGGCATCGGACGCTTGCATATCCAAGGCTTCCCGACCAGTAACCACTACGGGGCAACCGGCGACGGCCTGTCGCTCGCGTACCGGCTCGGCGCCAAGCTGCTGCAGATCGACACCTTCCAGTATCATCCCACCGGAGCCGTGTATCCTGAACAGCTGCTCGGCGCGTTGGTGACGGAAGGCATCCGGTCCGAAGGCGGCCATCTCGTCAATGCTAAAGGCGATCGGTTCGTCAATGAGCTCGATACCCGCGATGTTGTATCGTCTTCGATTATTCGGGAATGCGAGGAAGGCCGCGGCGTGAGGACGGCGACGGGCCATTTGGGAGTGTGGCTTGATACGCCGCTACTGGACGTGGAACATGGCGCGGGAACCTTGGAAAAACATTTCCCCGCTATGGTGCGGCAGTACAAGCGCTACGGGCTCGATATCACGAAAGATCCGGTCTTGATCTATCCGACGCTGCACTATCAGAACGGGGGCATCCGAATTGATGTCAACGGAGAATCGGGCGTGAAGAACCTTTTTGTTGCCGGGGAAGCGTCCGGCGGGTTGCACGGACGGAACCGTCTCATGGGCAACTCACTCTTGGATTTAATGGTCTTCGGGAAGCGTTCAGGCACCGAAGCGGCCGCGCGCGCCGCCTCGATGCCCCACGGTCGGCTCACGCTGGATCATTTGCCCGGCTTTAGGGCAGAAGCCAAGAAAAAACGCGGATCCGCATCTGTCACCTCGCCCATGTTATTTCCGGATTACACGCGAAAAGAGACCTAAGAGGGAAGTCTTGTCACCCTGAGCATAGCGAAGGGTCTCATGACAAGACAGTGAAGGAGCGTTCATGAATATTCATGAATTTCAGGCAAAACAGATGTTCGCGAGCTTCGGGATTCCCGTGCCCAAGGGGAAAGAAGTCAAAACTGCCGGCGCAGCCGAAAGATGGGCAGCAAAACTGGAGACTCCCGTATTTGTGGTGAAAGCCCAGATCCACGCAGGCGGCCGAGGGAAAGCGGGCGGCGTAAAGCTGACTAAGAATCGCGCCGACGTGCCCGGCCTTGCCAAGGAGCTGCTCGGGAAAACCCTAGTTACCCACCAGACCGGCCCCAAAGGCCGCAAGGTTCGCGACTCTGCTGATCGAGGAAGGCGCCGCCATTGCGAAGGAACTGTATGTGAGTCTGCTGGTGGATCGAGATTCAGGCTGGCCGATCTTTATCGCCAGCACCGAAGGCGGCATGGACATTGAAGAGGTCGCGGCACATACGCCGGAAAAACTGATCACGGAGCCGATTGATCCTGCAGTGGGATTCCAGGGTTATAACGGCCGCAATCTGGCCTTTCAACTCGGCTTGCCCAATCTTGAACCGGCGATCGTGACGCCCTTTATCGCGCTGCTTGGCAATCTCTATCGGTTGTTCATGGAGAAGAACGCGGCGATGATCGAGATCAATCCTCTGGTGATCACCGATGATAAGCGGCTGATCGCGCTCGACGGGAAGGTATCCTTTGATGATAACAGCCTATTCAAACACGCGGACATTCAAGCGTTCCGCGATCTGAATGAAGAGGAGCCGCTGGAAATCGAAGCCGGCAAGAACAATCTCAATTATGTGAAGCTCGACGGCAACATCGGTTGCATGGTCAATGGTGCGGGGCTGGCGATGGCCACCATGGACGTGATTAAGCTGGCAGGGAGCGAGCCGGCCAACTTTCTGGATGTGGGCGGCGGCGCGACCAAGGAAACGGTGGCGGCAGGCTTCCGGATTCTTCTCAAGGACAAGAAGGTCAAAGGAATCTTCATCAACATCTTCGGCGGCATTGTCCGCTGCGAGCGGATCGCGCACGGCGTCATCGACGCGGCGAAAGAAGTCGGGATCACCATTCCGGTGGTCGTGCGGCTGCAGGGCACCAACGCCGAGGAGGGCCGAAAACTCCTGGCGGAAGCCGGCCTGAATGTCGACGTCGCAACGGATCTGTGGGAGGCGGCGCAGAAGATCGTGGCGCTGACGGGGAAGAAGCGAAAGAAGGAAGCGGCAGCGTAATGCAAAGATTGCGGGTCCTGTCGTCAACCCACCCTGACGTGCTCGCGCTCCGCGATGCGCAAGCAAGTCGCGCTGCGCTCCGCCAGGGTCCCAGTCGACGCCACCCGCTGAGATGTTCGCCCTAAGCTTGTCGAAGGAAGTCCTTCTTTTCCCTCTCCCCCTGGAGGGAGAGGGGAGGGTGAGGGTGAAGGGGAAAATGCAAGAGGTTGCGGGTCCTGTCACCGAACATCCCCGCCACGCTCTGCAGCTGTAGGTAGACTTGCATGAACCTTACTTTACTTAAGCACGTAATTGCTGTCGGTTGCGATTCCAGGATGCTTACGCGCGGCGGAGGCCCCTGTTCGGCGCCACCCGCTCCCAAAAGTCACTCGGTTCTTTGGGGGGCTGATGAGTAAGGATTTGTCAATGCAACTGCTTCCTTCGCCTCGTGAGAAGCTGGGCGGGTATGTCATCTTGCCCAGGCTACTCGTGAAGGTCCGGCTTCAGGCCAGAGGGCAACTACCACCCGTGTATGAGCGAAACTTGCTGAGTGAGAGTCCGATGACGCTGGATAGGAAGTTCTTAGCTTTCACCGGCCAGGACAGAGAAGAGTTGAAGCGGGCCATTCTGGCGAGCGAGTCGGACGAGTCGGTGCTTGCATGGGTCGAAGATCATGCAAAGCCTCATTCCTCAGATGATAAGCGGCGCTGGGCTGAGAGCATTGAGTCCTATCGCCCGGATGCCGCGAGGATCCAGTACCGGAGGGAATTGTATCCCGAGCTGGCGGCCAGGGTGGACGTCGGCGCACTCGATGTCTTCGATTTGATCGACATGGATGAGGGACGGATGCCCATCCCATACAGATCGTATGTCTTGTGATCTCATTCTTATCGGAAGGGGACGATAGTGAGCATTCTTGTTAATAAAAACACGCGGGTGGTTGTGCAGGGTATTACCGGGAAGGAAGGCTCGTTCCATGCGACGCAATGCAAGGCTTATGGCACGCAAGTGGTCGCAGGGGTGACGCCCGGCAAGGCGTGGCCAGGAAGTCGAAGGGATTCCGGTCTTCAACACGGTGCGCGATGCGGTGACCAAGACGCAAGTGTGACGTGTCGCTGATCTTTGTTCCGCCTCCGTTCGCCGCGGATGCCATTCTGGAAGCCGCAGAGGCAGGTATTCAAGCTGGTTATTTGCATCACCGAAGGCATACCGGTGAACGATATGGTAAAGGTGAAGCGGGCGTTACGAGGGAGGGATACGAGGCTGATCGGCCCCAATTGCCCCGGCATCATTACCGCCGACGAATGCAAAATCGGCATCATGCCGGGATTCATTCACAAGAAAGGACGCGTCGGTGTCATTTCGCGTAGCGGCACGCTGACCTATGAGGCGGTCAACCAACTGACAAACCTCGGCCTCGGTGAGACCACCTGTATCGGTATCGGCGGTGATCCGATTATCGGGACGGGGTATATTGAATTGCTTGCGCTGTTCGAGAAGGATCAGGAAACAGAGGCGGTCGTCATGATCGGTGAGATCGGCGGGGACGCAGAGGACCGTGCGGCGGCATTTATCAAGGAGAACGTGCGAAAGCCGGTGATTAGCTTTATCGCCGGCATTACAGCGCCGCCGGGACGACGCATGGGGCATGCGGGTGCGATTATCACAGGAGGAAAAGGTACCGCCACTGAAAAAATGAAGGTCCTAGAGACCTGTGGGGTGCATGTGGTTCGTAATCCCGCAGAGATAGGCAGTACTGTGGAACACGTGCTCAAAGCCCAAGGTGGCATGTAAGCCGTGCCCACCGAGACCATCCAGAGACAGCCAGAACCTGGCCCACGTCCCATCCCCGATCCCAATCCTGATCCCAATATTGATCCCAACGAAGAAGAAGACGATGATGACGATGACGATGACGACCCTTTTGAAGGTATCCCCGCAATTGTCGAGCCGCTTCCCAGCTAGGGAAGATCGTTAGCCCAGCAGGGCAGATTCCGAGAACAATTTACGGGACGTCAGGGCGACAGGGAAGAGTGAAATAGAATGTCGCGCCGCTATTCGACTGGGGCTTGAGAAAAATGCGCCCGCCATGGTGTTCAACCGCCTTCTTACACGTGGCCAATCCGATCCCGGAACCCGGATAGTCGGCAATGGTGTTGAGCCGCGTGAATAACTCAAAAATCTTGCCGGCATATCGGGGCTCGATGCCGATGCCATTATCCTCAACGGCCAGCACCCACTCACTATCCCGCCGCTCGGCCGACACTGTCACGACCGGAGGCTCAGGCCCGTGGAATTTGATGGCATTGCCGAGCAGATTCTGAAAAATCTGAAGCAGTTCGCTCTCGTTGCCGAGCACGACGGGCAGGCGGGCATGACCTACCTGTGCGTTGCTCTCCTGAATGGCTTCTTTTAGATTCTCCACGGCGCGATCGACGATCTCGTTTAAATCAGTCCGGCGGCGTGTGATTTCGCCCGAGCCGACCCTGCAATAGATTAAGACGTCCGTGATCAGCTGCTCCATGCGCTGAATGCCATCCAACATATATTGCATGAAGTCATCCGCATCGTCATCGAGCCGGCCGTCGATAGCGCTTCGCGAGTAGTTTGGTGAATGCCGATACTGTTCGAAGCGGCTCTTTGAGATCATGAGACGCCATATACGCAAAGCGTTCAAGATCCTCATTAGATCGTAGTAATTCCTCGGTCCGTCGCCGAATTGTCTCCTCGGCACCGGCGCGGGCGCTCATTTCTTGACTCAACTTCTGATTGGTTTCCTCGAGCTCCTTTGTGAGTTCATGAACGCAATCCGCAAGCTGTGTGCTCGCCTCGCCTCCTTTTTGAAGTTCGCCCTGAAGATTTCTGGATGATCTTCTAATGTCCTGTGGCGATTCAATCACCGCCTGGCGTGAGGCTACGCTGATCTTGTCGAATTGAGCCTTGAGGGATTGAAAGACCTGTTGAGACTCCAGGAACTTCTGGTGCAGGCTGTGATAGCGCTCGAGGAGGGGCTGAAAACTGTCCTCACGGTCCTCCGGACCGGGCATTGATGCGGAACGTGGTTTCTTGAGCGGGGAGGCGGACATCTGTCAGGCCGGTATTGTGATTAATGAATCAGTCTCAAGGATACACTTAAGTGATAAGCGAAGGAAAGAAAAAAATGGGCTGAGATTACACCCGCCCGCCCTGCCGAACATTCGACCGCCTTGCAACGGAAGACAAGCGGGTGCCCCGGATCGAGGCATTCCTGTAGCCCCGTGACGAGCGTCGTTCCTCCGTGGCCTGGAGTTTCGATCTTGCAGGGCACCCGCCCTCTGCCCCTGAAAGCCTGCATAGGCAGGACTTTGTACCCGAGGGACAAACTCCGTTTTCCGTATATCAGCCCCGCCCGCCTGGATATCTGCACAGACCTAGAGTCTGCCGGATTGCTACCTCCTGGGGGGCCCGGTGCAGCGGGGTCTACTGGCATTAGTTCAAGGAAATGGAAAGGAGCGGGCGATGGGACCTTACAACTAACCAACTGTGGCGTGGGAATCGGGGTGAGAATCTGTTGAAAAAAATAGCGGCTAAGGGACGGTGTCGGACCCCCGACGGGTTGCAGCTTGGATCGTCCACCTTTCAGCTTTCGATCCGATCCTGCACCCTTCCAGGATGCGCCATCTCTTAGCCTAGATTCACTCTCTCATTATGCAATGAGAACAGTCCATTCCTCTTGAGCGGGGACCTCCCTCAGCAAAAGTGGCAGCCGACGATTCAGCCTTTGCTGGTCAACCGTATGAGCGCGAGATTGGCCTGCATCGCGAACAATTGAAACGACTTCCACATTGCATCGTCGATGTCGTCGTCCTTGCGATCTGCCCAGATCAAGCCAATGACGCGATTTGACGTATACAGTGGCGCGAGGGCAATGCCGGTCGGCTGGATTGCATTCATGACGGCAGGTGGCAATGATGGCGTGTGAGGTTGCCCTGCGCTAAGTCGCATGGGAATCTTGCCTGCCATGCAATGGGCCAGGAGATTGGAGGATGGATTCGTTGAGACGCTGAAGAGGGGAAGTAAGGCGGGAATATCAGCGCCGACCCCCGAGCGTCCTTCGGCGGTGGTTTTGCCGGGCACCGTCAGCACCACGATCGCATGATCAAAACCCACTGCACGGTGGAGACCCTCGAGCACGCAGGTCAACACCGTATTGAAGTCCGGCGCTGTCATGAGGTGATTTGTGAGGTCCATGAGGATGCTGACGAGCAGGCCCGCCGATCCGAGTGATTCGGGAGCGGGGGAGACCATGGGCTGATCGAGACTGGCTGCGAGTAACGGCTCGACGATATTGATGCAGGAATCGATCAACGGATGCAGGACGTGGTTCACCGGTATGGCCTCCGGTACAGCAGGAACGAAGGAGACAGGATCAAGACCTAAGCTTTGCCCCAAGGTGCAGGCCTTCTGGAAACCTTGTACGATCAACAATTCCAAATCCGTCGCCTTCAAATCGAACGCCTGACTGGCTTTTTCCACCAATTCATTCAGGCACGCGTTGGCGCCGGGAGGCTGTGTAAACAGAATTGACGTGACCTCATTTGCGACGTCGGCGATGGCCTGCATGCGCTCCTTATCACTCCAGTTCTTGGCGTTCGCCCAGTTGGGCATGGGCCCGGCAAGCTCGGACGGAAGGCCGTAGGCTTCGATGAAGGCCATCCTGAAGTCCTGCGAAGTGATGCCGAGGACCTGTTGATAGGCGGCATCTGCGAGCAGGCCTTCGGCCCGCCTCAATTTGTCGATCTCCCGGAACTCCTGCGGCATGTAATACGCGAGGGCAAAGTCGCCGATGTTTCGGAGGAGCGTGTGCGTGAAGATCTGTTCGGCATGCGGAGCATTAAGGCTTTCGCTCACGTTCTTGGCATGGTGGGCGGCAACAAAGGCCTTGGCCAGGAGGTTATGCAGATTGATCCCGCTCGGCATGCGCTTTTGCGCCATCTCAGTAAACTGAGCGGCAACCGCAATGTCCCGCAGGGCGCTATAGCCGACCTGGATGATTGCTCGCGTGATCGTCGTGACGGGCTCGGGATTGTGCTTGTAGTAGGGACTATTCGCGACGGCTAGCACTTTGGCCGTGAAGGGCTGGTCCTGAAGGATTGTCTGGGCGAGCTGGCCAATGTCGCTTTTCAGGGTCGAGGCCAGGGCGCTGATACGCGTGACCGTCTTGCGTAGAACCGGCAGCTGCTGATCACGGAGCTTTTGCTTGACCGTGGCGAGGAGAGTGGCCTTCGAGATCTTGGCTTCTGCATGGGTTGTCATTACGTTCTTATCGGCAGAAAAGGGCCAAAGATCAAGGCAAATCAGGGGTTTCCGGCCGGTGACATCACCGACTCCACCTTCGACGCATTCGTAGTTGCATTTTCGGACGTGGTTCGAGTCAAATTACCCTCACTTCCAGAGGAGGAGTGAGATGAAAGAGATCAAACGATACATGTTGACCGCAATCTTCGTGTTCACGACCGTGAGTGCTGCTAGTGCGGAGACGACTCTGATATGGCACGGTCATGCAGCCTTTGAGATCGTGACGCCCAATGGCGTGGTCCTTTTCATTGACCCATGGCTGAAAAATCCGCTGAACCCCAAGGCCCAGGATAATAAGGATCCGGTGGCAGAGGTTAAAAAAGCAGATTACATCCTGATCACGCATGGGCATTTCGATCATGTGGGGGATGCAGTAGCCGTCGCAAAAAAGACGGGCGCGCGCTTGATCACGAATTTTGAGCTAGGGACGAATCTGAAGAAGCTGCACGGCTATCCCAAAGGGCAGATGGGATTTGATTCGTTGATGAACATCGGTGGTGAAATCACGATCGCGAACGGCGAGGTCCTGGTCGCGATGACGCCGGCGATTCATTCCAGCGGCATGGGAAATCCGTATGCCAAGGAACAGGATCCGGACATTGAGTACGGCGGTAACCCAGGAGGATTTGTGCTCCAGATCAAGAACGGTCCGACGATTTATCACACGGGCGACACGGCTTACTTCAAGGATATGGAGCTGATCGGAGAGCAGTATCAACCGGATGTGGCGCTCATCAATATCGGGGGCCACTTCGGCATGGAGCCGCCGCTGGCGGCCCGCGCTGCGGCCAGCGTGCGGGCAAAATTCGCAGTCCCGCATCACTACCGGACGTTTCCGGTATTGACGCAGGATGCGAAGCTTTTCAGCGAGGAAGTGACGAAAAGGGGGATCGGGTATCTTTATATGGAACCGGGATCGCGAATCAAATTTGACGGCAAGACGCTGAAGCCAGCCGAGATCCCATAGCTCCCGGGGCCCTGACCGTTTGCTCTAGGTGCCCATTTCCCAGGAAGCGAGGTATTTCTTCTGCTCGCTGGTGAGCTTGTCAATCTTCACCCCCATACCGGCAAGTTTAAGCCGCGCGATCTCTTTATCAATCTCCACGGGTACAGGGTAGACCTGCTTTTTGAGTGTCTTGCCGAATTTGACGAGATATTCCGCAGACAGCGCCTGATTTGCGAAGCTCATATCCATCACGCTCGAGGGATGGCCCTCAGCCATTGCCAAATTTACGAGCCGTCCCTCGCCCAGTAAGTTTATGCGGCGGCCGTTCTTAAGGACGAACTGCTCCACGCCCTCGCGGACCATCTTCCTGCGGCGCGCGAGCTTCTCCAATGCAGGAATGTCGATCTCGACGTTAAAATGCCCTGAGTTGCAGACGATGGCCCCATCCTTCATGGCATTGAAATGCTCCCCGCGAATGACCTTCAAATCGCCGGTCACGGTGATGAAGAAGTCTCCGATAGGCGCGGCGTCCTCCATCGGCATAACCCGATAGCCGTCCATGAGGGCTTCCAGGGCTTTCAGGGGGTCGATCTCGGTGATTACGACATCGGCACCGAGCCCTTTGGCGCGGGTGGCGATGCCCCGACCGCACCAGCCATACCCCGCGATCACGACCGTCGAGCCCGTGATCAGCCGATTCGTGGCGCGAATGACGCCGTCCATGGTGCTTTGACCCGTTCCGTATCGGTTGTCAAACATATGCTTCGTATCGGCGTCGTTCACCGAGATCACCGGAAACTTGAGCACGCCCTTCTTGGCCATGCTGCGTAGCCGGATGACGCCCGTGGTCGTCTCTTCCGTGCCTCCGAGGATCCGGTGGTTTGTACGCCCGCTATGGAGGACCGATACGAGATCCGCTCCGTCATCCATCGTGATGGACGGCTGATGCCCGAGAGCGGACTGAATGTGCTTATAGTATGTTTCGTTGTCTTCGCCTTTGACCGCAAACGTCGGAATGGCGTCGTTTGCCACGAGGGAGGCCGCGACGTCGTCCTGGGTGCTCAGCGGATTCGAGGCGCACAGGCGCACGTCCGCACCGCCGGCCTGTAAGGTCTGCATCAAGTTCGCGGTTTCGCTGGTGACGTGCAGGCATGCTGCGATACGGATCCCGCGTAACGGCCGTTCTTTTGTAAACCGTTTACGGATAAGCCGCAACACCGGCATGCTGATTTCAGCCCATTCGATTCGAAGGGACCCTTTTTTGGCGAGCCCTAGATCCTTTACGTCGTAGTCCACGGTGTTCCTCCAAATCATTGAGAGAGGGGGACGGAGTTTCGGGGACAGATTTTAATATCTGTCCTTAAATCTGTCCCCGGATGATTACAGGTAATTATCGCAAGCCGGCGTCCTTCTTGAGGACTCGAGCCAGGTCCGTCCGCTCCCAGGTAAATCCGGGTTCGTTTCGCCCGAAGTGCCCGTACGCGGCGGTCGCCTTGTAAATAGGCCGCAGCAGTTTTAGATGATCGATGATACCGCGCGGTGTGAGGGGAAAGTGTCGGCGGACCAACTTGTCGATGATATCAAGATCCACATGCTCCGTGCCCTTCGTATTAATGAGAATGGAGACCGGCTCGGGGATGCCGATCGCGTATGCAAGCTGGATCTCACATTGTTCCGCGAGGCCGGCCGCGACGATGTTCTTCGCAATGTAGCGGGCCATGTAGGATGCGGAACGGTCCACCTTGCTCGGATCTTTGCCGGAGAACGCCCCGCCGCCATGGCTCCCCACGCCGCCGTACGTATCCACGATGATTTTCCGACCTGTCAGCCCCGTATCGCCCATGGGCCCGCCGATGACGAAGCGGCCGGTCGGATTGATGTAGAACTTCACGCTCATCGCATCAAAGATTTTTGCCGGCATGACGGGCTTGATGACCTTCTCGATGACTTCTTGCTCGATCTTCTTGGCGGTCACGTCCGGGCTGTGCTGAGTCGAGACGACGATCGTGTCCACCCGCACCGGCTTTCCGTCGCGATATTCGATGGTCACCTGCGATTTGCCGTCGGGGCGCACCCACGGGAGGATCCCCTTCTTCCTTACTTCTGCGAGGCGGCGCGTGAGGCGGTGGGCCAGCACGATCGGCATGGGCATCAACTCAGGCGTCTCATTCGAGGCATAGCCGAACATCAATCCCTGATCACCGGCCCCTCCAGAATCCACCCCCATCGCGATATCACCGGACTGCTGATGGATGGAGGTCAGGACCGAGCAGGTGCAGTAGTCGAATCCCCAGGTCGCATCGCAGTAGCCGACTGCCTTGATGGTCTCGCGGATGATATCGGGGATCTCGACATAGGCTTTCGTGCTGATTTCCCCGGCCACGAACGCGATTCCGGTGGTCAGCATCGTCTCGCAGGCGACGCGGGAGTGCTTGTCCTTGGCAATCAAGGCATCAAGAATGCCGTCTGAAATCTGATCGGCGATTTTGTCGGGATGGCCTTCCGTGACGGATTCGGACGTAAACAGGAAATTGTTATGGCTCATGGATTAGTCCTCATGGCTGAATGGGTGTTCGAAATTTCTATCGTGGAAGCGCCTCAGCGTAGCGAGATAAGTGCCTGGTTGTCAATGCAAATTTGACTACCAAAAGGGTTAGTCTGCCGCCATTCGCCTTGACACTCCAAGTCTGCGCCTTGTAGGATGAATCAACTCTCGCCCGCCACAAAAGGGGTATTAATTGACAGAGCATGCGGAGGCTGCAAAGCCCTTCAGTTTCAAAGAGTTTGGCGATGCCTTTGCCGAATTCTTCAGTTCCCTGAAACTCGCCATCTTTTTGATGATTACCCTCGCAATCACATCGACGGTGGGTACCGTTATTCAACAGGGAGAACAACCGGACGTTTACATCAAGGAATATGGTGAAAATGCTTACTGGTGGTTCACGAAGCTCGGCCTGACGGACGTCTATCATCAGTGGTGGTTTACATCGATTTTGGTGTTGCTGTGCGTGAACTCGCTGACCTGCTTTCATCAGCGGTTTCCCGCGATTTGGCGGTCGATCCGCCAGGACAAAGTGAATGTCACGGTCCCCTTCATACGGAATTTAAAGCGGTCCCTGACGCTCGAATTACCGGCTGACCGTAACCGGGTGACCGAAGAGATAGCCCTGGGATTTGCACAGCAAGGGTATCGGGTCCTGTTCAACAAGGGGGAAGCCGACACAACGATCTACGCGACCAAGGGTATTCTTGGGCGCGTATCCGCTCATGTCGCCCACCTGAGCGTCACCGTGATCGTCTTAGGAGGCTTGCTCGGCACGACTCTTGGGTTTCGGGATTTCGGCGTATGCCTGGAAGGTCAGACCTATCACATACCCCAAGGCAACTTCGATCTGCACGTCGATAAGTTCTGGATTGATTATTACGACAACGGTGCTGTGAAGTCATACAACAGCACTCTGACAATCATTGAGAATGGTGAAAACCAGCTCACGAAGACCATCACGGTCAACGATCCGTTGGTGTATAAAGGGATCTGGTTCTACCAGTCCAGTTACGGCGATTCCTGGGACCGTGTGGAGAAAGCCCGGATCGTGGTGAAGGAAAAGGCGACCGACAAGGTGGTGGGCGAGGCCATTCTCGACTGGCAGAAAGAGGCGACGCTCAAAGATCTTGGACTCAAGCTGCAGTTGACGGACTTTGTCGCGGACTTTGGCTTTGATGCGAAAGACCGTCGCGTCTATTCCAAAACCGTTGAGCACGGAAACCCTGCGATCAAGCTGGCGATCACGGAGTATGAGCATTCGCTGCCCGCCCCCTGGATTTTCTATAACTTTCCGGATCTCTTTGAGATCCAAGGTTCGAAATATAAGTTCGAACTAACCGGGTATCTCACCAAAAAATTTACGGGTCTGCAGATCGCAAAGGATCCGGGCGTCATCATCGTATGGATCGGTTCGACGCTCCTGGTCGTGGGCGTCATGCTGTCCGCGACGATCTACCATCGCCGCGTGTGGGCGAAAATCGTGCCGGCAGCCAGTGGCGTCACTGTTTACCTGGGTGGCACGGCGTACAAAGGCCAGATCGATTTCGACCGCGAATTTAAGAAACTTGCCGAGCGAGTAGAATTACTGCGGTCGGCGTTCAGCGTAAGGGGGAGTCATGTTCCATTCGCTGTTTCTTTTCGATGTGACATTCTGGCTCTATCTGGCAGCGGTCTGCCTGTACTTCGGCTATATTTTCGCGGCGGGATCGGTCTTGCAAACGGCGCCTGCGGGCCATCCCTCAGCGCCCGCAGATCCGGCTGGGCGGAGCCGATCGGGCAGCTCGCGACATGGGTGACGGCCTTTGGGCTCATTGTGAACGGCCTGGCCCTCGGCACTCGAGCGTATGAGCGGATGCAGCTCTCCGGCACCTTCGCACCGTGGTCTAATCAATTTGAAGCTATGGCGTACGTCTCATTCGCGATTATCGCCGGGTATCTGCTGCTTGAAATGAAGTATAAGATAAAGTCGATTGGCGTCTTCGTCGTCTCTGTGGGCTTCATTGCGATGGGAGCGGCCTCGCTGCTGCCCTATCGTTATCAGACAGCCGAGCCGCTGGTCCCAGCGCTGAACAGCTATTGGATTTACATCCACGTGTCGATCACCTTGACAAGTTATGCGGCTTTCGCAATGGCAGGGGGCTTGGGTGTCATGTACCTCCTGAAGGAACGCGCGGAGCGTCGTGGAAGTACCGCCGGATTCTATGCCAGCCTTCCGAGTCTCGAGAAGATTGATGAGCTAGGCTACAAGGCTGTCATGATCGGATTTCCGTTGTTAGCCTTCGGAATTATCCTCGGGGCTATGTGGGCCAACTACGCCTGGGGCGGTTACTGGTCCTGGGATCCGAAAGAAACCTGGTCGCTGATCGTCTGGTTGATTTATGGAGCATATATACACGCGCGCATGAACCGTGGATGGGAGGGACACCGCGCCGCAATGTATCAGATCTTCGGCTTCCTCATGGTGGTGTTCTGTTTTTGGGGTGTCAACTTCCTGCTGTCTGGGTTGCATGCTTATGCCTGAGGTTGACGCGGGCACCGGGCAGCCCCCGTTGGATTCGCCTGGGGGTACGCTTTCTGCGGGCGCATTCTCCCCAAGACGGCGCCTGACCGTCGCGCTGGGTGGGTTGCTGATCCTGGCCCTTGCGTTCGGCGTCGTGTGGCTTCAGAGCTCAAAGTATGAACCGCTGACGCTAGGTATGACGGCGCCTGATTTCAGCCTCCCAGACATGGAGGGCAAGACCCGGCGCCTGTCTGACTATCGCGGGAAGGTGGTCTTCCTCAATTTTTGGGCAACCTGGTGCAAACCATGCAAGGAAGAAATGCCGTCGATGGAGATCCTTTGGGAGAACTTCAAATCCGAAGATTTCGTCATGCTGGCGATAAGCATGGACCGCGTTACGACCAAAAAGGATATTCCATCGTTCATTGAAAGCATGAAGCTGACCTTTCCGATTCTCACCGACTCATGGGGGCAGACCGACAAACGCTATAAGCTCATGGGTGTCCCGGAGACCTACATCATTGATCAGAACGGCGTGCTGCGCGAGAAGGTGATCGGGCCGAGAGACTGGACCGATAAAGCCAATGTCACGACCATTGTGCAGCTTGTGCATAAGCAACCCAAGTCTGTGAAAGCCAAGTAAACGGTGCGGTCTCTGCTGCTGATAGTCCTTGCCG
Source organism: Nitrospirota bacterium (assembly GCA_963788195.1). GTDB lineage: Bacteria > Nitrospirota > Nitrospiria > Nitrospirales > NS-4 > NS-11. The sequence continues at coordinate 190,888 of CAWBGA010000017.1, read as the reverse complement.
TCAGCCTCATTTCATGCGATGCGGATCCTGTGAGCAATGCCAATGGAAGAGAAGCGGCAACGGCGGATACCCGCGAGACTCAAGCCGGCGACGTGGCTGCGTTGGCGGAGGTGCCTCGCGTCGGGCATACAGCGCCAGATTTCAACCTGCATACGTTGGATGGGCGAGAAATACGGCTATCCGATTATCGCGGTCATCTGGTTTTTCTGAATTTCTGGGCGACGTGGTGTGGTCCTTGCAAAATCGAGATGCCGGCCATGGAGAAGCTCTATCGCGAGTTTCGGCCGAAAGGGTTTGCCATCGTGGCAGTGTCATCCGACCCCGAAGGGGCGGCCGTGACGCGCCCATATCGCGATGCGTTGGGGTTGAGCTTCACCATCGCCCATGATCCCGACATGCTCGTGAGTCGCCGCTATGGGGTGCACTCCCTGCCTGTCACGTTTTTGGTGAACAGGGACGGCATCATCAGTCATCAGATCTTCGGGGCGCGAGATTGGAATGATGCCGAGGCTCGTAGCGGCATTCGGGACTTGTTGCGGAGTCGGTAACAATGTTTCAGCACGGCCCGGATATCTCCCTGTTCATTGCCTTTGCGGCCGGCCTCTTGTCGTTCGTCTCTCCGTGCGTGTTACCTCTCGTGCCGTCATACGTCACCTACATCACGGGCTTGACCCTCGAGGAGCTTACCAGCGAGACGGACCGCGCGCGTGTCCGCGGCACAATCATCCTGAACTCGCTGTTGTTCATCGGTGGCTTCTCTGCTGTCTTCATCGCCTTCGGCGCCTCTGCAAGTTTGGCCGGACAGCTGCTGCTGACCTATCAAGACTTTCTCCGCAAACTTGGAGGAGTCGTGATCGTCTTCTTCGGGCTCTATGTCATGGGGCTGCTCAAGCTAAAGTTTCTGATGGCCGACCAGCGCGTTCACTTTAACAGGCGCCCGGCCGGATATGTCGGCTCATTTCTCGTCGGCGTCGCCTTCGCCGCGGGCTGGACCCCCTGCGTCGGCCCGATATTAGGCACGATCCTCGTCTACGCCAGCACCACCGATTCAATGCTCACCGGGGTCAAGTTGCTCGCGAGTTACTCGATGGGCATCGCCTTGCCCCTATTTATCACCGCCCTTGCCATCGATTCCTTTTTGAATTACTTCAAAAAGATCAAAGCCTACATGCACAGCATCACGGTAGTCAGTGGTGTGTTCCTCATACTGGTAGGCGTGATGATCTATACCAATTCACTCACTGTTCTCACGAGCATGCTGGAGCGAAACGGGATCGGCTGGTACATCGGCCAATAACGGCCGGAGACTCGCCTGGTTCCCGCGCCTACGAGGTCAGCTCCTTACCTTGGCGGCAGCGTGTGACCTCTCGCTCAAATCCGGGTAGGATCGCCTTAAAGAAGGCGTTTTGAATCAGGTTGACGACCGTCTGCCACGTACTGGTTTGGGGATTCTCCAGGTTCCCTTCGATTGCCACCTTCGTCGCCACTTCTTCACGGGGTCTGTTCTCCAGCAGACCTGCGATACCCCCCACCAGGCCTTCGTACATCTTTTGCCACAGTGGTCTTTTCTTTGTCCTGGCGCGGATCGTATACCTTCATATCCTTAAAAAGCGGTTTGACATATCCCTCAATCTTTCCCTGGTTGACGCTGAGTTCTGAGTACACGGAGAAGGCGCCGGCGGTCACATCGAAGTTGCCGTAGGCCCGCAGCAGGTCGTTCATGGCGCGCATATCGGTGTTCTCGATCTTGATATTCAAATCGAAATCAGGCGATTTCGTCTCAGGCCGGAAGGTCGCGCTGAGCACCGTATGGCCGGTGCCCATAAATTCCCCCTTCATCTTGGCAACCCCGGTGCCTTCGGTGAACTGGTTGCTGATGTTTTGAAGCTGGAGTTCGGCTTTGCTTAGAAAGACCCTGTACGCGGGCTTGGCTGCTTCGTTGACCAAGCCGAACTCACTGTTCTTGATCTCCGCGTGATCGATTCGCACGAGGGTCTGAGGCTTGTTTTGGAGTGTCTTGACCGTTTGGCCGGCCGCCTTGGCTACCTGTGTTTCTTTCGTCTTCGTCTCAGCGGCATGAACGTAATCGAGCCGTGCGTTGTTCACACTCAATGTCTTTAAGTTCGCGATAGTCTCTCCTTCGGCGGTGATTTCGAGACGACCTTCGGCAGAAAGCACCCCTCCGCGGAGCTGAACGTTATACCGGCCGGTCACCGGCAGGAGATGTTCAAGCGAGACGTGACGTAACGCCATATTCGCATTGATGCCGACGTTGGGTTCTGCGAGAAAATTCGCGTGGCCTTTTAGCTCAATTCGTCCGGATTCGAAGAGATTACCATCGATGCTGAGATCCGAAGGATAGCTGTCGTTCGCGAACCGGATGTTTCGAATGTTCCCAATTTTCAAGTTTAGGTGAGTCAAATGCAGCGGTTTCGACGGATCCTGATCGACGTAGGTGACGTCTGCGTCGACGACTTTAAATTCATTGATCTTGATGGGATAGAACGAGTACACGGCGTCCCGCCATCCCTTTTCGTGGATGGGCACTTCGTCGGCGACCTCTTTTTTTGCCTGAGAGAGTGTGATGTGAAGGGTCGGGCGCTCAATTAAATAATCGCTCACGAGCACGCCGGAAAAGATGTGCCGCCATTGAATGCTGAAATGCCATTTGGGGATGACGGCCACGGGAGGTTTCGGATGCTTGGTTTGCACCATCACAACATTCTCTATGTCGAGAGACAGATTCGGATATAATTGAGCTTTGCCGATGGTAAAATGATAGCCTTCCACACGCTGGTTCAGTTGGCGTTCGATGAAGGCGCGCAACGGCTCATCGATAAAAAAGAGCGCCACGGCCGCGACCAAGACAATACCGACGATACCGATGGCAAGCCACGCTAAAACTTTCATATTCCACTCACGTTATATTCGCAGCATAGGACGCTCCCTTCACGGTAGGACATTCTCCTTCGGTACGTAAGCGCCCCTGCAAAAGAGACACATCTCGCATCCATCAGTGAGCCGAGTGACGCGCTGCAGGAAGCGACAAGGAACCTGTTTCTGGATGAATGGGGAGGGTTACGCTAACAACTGACGTTAAGGGCACAGGTAACGGTCGGGGTGGATAGGCTGTCAGGAGACGGCAACAACGCAGGGGTCTTCGTTGACGAGGCTTTCGGCAAGTCGGCTGGAATCGGCGGCCGGGAACTACGGGGCGCTAAGGCGATGACCTCTTTCCCCGGACGATCTTTCCCCGGACGACGGGTTAGCTTTGCCAATAATATACGGCTGTCATTGGTCGCCTTGTCTTTCGCCGGATGCTGTTTCAACAGTCGTGTTAGGTATTCCACTGCCCGATCGTTGGAGCCAAGATCGGCATAAGTCAACGCCAAGGAATAGGTTGCCTCGGAAAACGCTTCTGAGTCGGGGTAGAGCTTCACGACAGTTTCAAACCGATGCAAAGCCGCTAAATAGGCAGTTACCCGATAATAGTGTTTCCCCACATACAGCTCGTAAGAAGCCAAATGTTCGCGGCATTCTTTAATCCTCGCACGAGCGTCATTTTCGTAAGAGCTACTTGGGTACTCCTTTAATAGCAATGTCATCGCGTCCATTGCCTTACGCACCGGCTCAGGATCCCGGTCCCGTGTCGTGACCTGCCTAAAGTAGCTCAGCCCCAGACGATACTGGGCATACGGCGCCAGAATGTGGGTTTTATGGAGATCCAGAAAATGTTGGTACTCGACCCCGGCCTCGGCGTAGTCCTCTTTCTCAAAGAACGATTCGGCCCGCTTCATGATCACATGAGGATCGTAATTGCGTTCCAACGGATCCTGCTTCAGCACCTGCTCATCGGCATCAACCTTTGATGCGCTGGTATCAGTGGTAGTAGGGTCTTTAGGCGTACTGGAACAACTACTGAGAAGGAACACGGTGAGCCCTAGGGCTACGACAGGAAGGGAACCTCGCATATTGATTTCAACCTTATCAAGGTGTCCATTCAAACTCAAGTTTAAATTACCACGATAAGTAAGATATAATCCGCCTTCAATCCACCTGGACAACGCATGGCAATGCAGGCGCGGATCATTGCAACGGGAGCAGCTGTGCCCCACCGCGTCGTCGATAATGAAGAACTGGGTCGGCTTACCGGCTTGAGCGCGGCAGCGATTCAACGCCGAACCGGCATCAAGGAGCGTCGCTGGACGGAGCCGGAAGAGTCAACGGCTGATCTCGCAGCGCGCGCTGCTGCGGTTGCCTTAGAGAGGGCGGGCGAGGGCGCTGAGTCTCTGGATGCGATCATCCTCTCGACGACGTCGCCTGATACGCCGCTCCCATCATCCGCATGCCATGTCCAGCGACTGCTTGGCGCCACGCGCGCCTTTGCCTTTGACCTCTCAGCCTCCTGCTCGGGGTTTTTATATGCGCTTTCTGTGGGGGATCAGTTAATACGCGCCAGTAAGGGCGGCCGTGTCCTGGTAATCGCGGCAGAGGTCAAGTCGCGATTTCTTAATTGTAAGGACGCTACAACCGCAATATTGTTCGGTGACGGCGGGGCAGCGGTGATCTTGGCACCCTCACATGATGAACACGGCATCTGCTCAATCACATTACACTCGGACGGCGCTTTCGCAGATTTAATCGGCATCAAAGCCGGCGGCTCGCGGTTACCGTGCTCTGAAAAAACGGTGACTGAAGGGTTGCACGCCTTGACAATGCAGGGCCCCCGATTATTCCGTCGGGCTGTATGTCGTCTTGAAATCGCCGTCTTGGAAACGCTGAAAGCCCACGGGTTGGTCGTCAGCGAAGTGCGCTGGTTCCTATTCCACCAGGCAAATGGGCGGCTGTTGGAAAAGGTCGTGGAGCGGCTCGGTATCTCGCCATCTCAAACGGCCAGCACGATCGAACGCTACGGCAATACCTCTTCATCGTCGCTTCCCTTAACCTTGGACGCTGTGGTTCAGGCAGGTCAGATTAAGCCGGGCGATCTGGTTCTCCTGGCCACTATCGGCAGCGGACTTACGTGGGGAACCGCGCTGCTGAGATGGTAGCCAGGTAGCGACCATCTATTCTATGAATGATGTGATTTGGAAACCGTAGAGCAACGCGGTCACTCCATTCTTTCCGGTTTGGTCGAAGTAGGGATATACTTGAAAAACCACGTATGGCTTATTCCCGAGCGATACCTATAGAAAAACACCCTTCCCGGGTGCCGAAGGTCGTCATCGCAACTACGGACGAAGAGAAGAAGGAGATCTATCGCCTAAGGTACGAGGTCTATATCGAAGAAATGGACGGGGCGCGGCGACACACAGAAGTCGATTCCTCTGAACGGCGGATGCGGGATGAACTGGATGATCGGGCGGTGCAGTTTTACATCCGGCAGCAGGACGCGATTGTCGGGTGTGTGCGATTGAACCTTCGCCGAGATGGGCCGTGGGAATGTGAAGACCGCTTTGAGCTGGACAAATTTGCACCTGCGTATCCGTCCCACGTGGCGATGGCCTCAAGGTTCGCCGTGCACGCTCATGCCCGCGGAAGTGCCATCATGATGCAACTGTCGTTTGCCGTCGCCCGACATTGGATCGAGGAAGACCAGCGCTATCTGTTCCTTGACTGCCATCCGAAGTTGTTGCCGCTGTATTCGCGCCTGGGTTTCAGGCTGTACAGGCCCGGTTTCAAGCATCCGAAATATACCTATGTCATTCCGATGGTATTAACATCCGGCGACCTTGAGCATCTCGAACGCGTGAACTCGCCGCTCGTTTCCATTTGGCGTGAGTATCCCCGGACCACTGAGTGGCGTAATCTCCTACTCCGAAACTTCCCCGCCGCCGCCAATACCTTTGTGTCAGGGGATGTGGATGGGGACGCGTTTTGGGGGCTCTTAGGGGGCAGCCTGCGGGGGATGGGGCCGGACATCGAACCTTCCGATATTCTCGCTGGCTTGACGGAGTCCGAGGCCAAGCTGATCGTGTCGATGGGCCAAGTTGTCTCGTGCCGGGCCGGGGATCCCATTGTCTCAACCGGAGAGGAAGGACGCGAGATCTTCTTGATTCTGGACGGCCGCTTCAAGGTCTTGGGGTGGAACTCCAGGGGCTCTCATGTGGAGGAAGCGACTACGGTCACGATCCTGGTGCCGGGGGAGATCTTCGGAGAAGGCGCGTTTCTCGCCTCGGGGCGTCGCTCCATGACTGTGGTGGCGATGGAAAATTCCACCATCCTCGTCCTGAACGCCAAAGCTTTGGATCGGGAAGTGATCACGGAGCCACTGCTTGCCGCGAAGGTGTTCCGCAATCTCGCTCGAATAATTGAGACCAGATACTACAACAGCATGGTACGCTGATATCACAGTGGCCTCACGTCAATCCCATCCCCGTGTCTGGTCTACTTCTCGTCGGCTAAATCGCAGTTCAGTGACCAAATCGGCCTTGATGGCGGCATGGTGAGATCACCTGCCGATTCAGAGCTCCAACCATCCATTCTGTGGATGGACATGATTCTAAGGCAAGATTGCCGGCGATCGTGCTTTTTTAGCGTCCGTGCACAATTCCGTCCTGAAAGCTCTATTTGTTGCGTCGTTTGGTCGATAAGTAGGTAGAAATTAGGAACTGTATTGTATGCCTGATTCCCTCGCTTTGATTTTAGAAAACGATAGTACCGTTGCGTCTGTCGCATCGAGGGTCGTCATCGCGACAACGGACGCGGAGAAGGAGGAGATCTATCGCCTCCGGTACGAGGTCTACATCGAGGAAATGGACGGGGCGCGACGACACACAGAAGTGAATTCCTCTGAACGGCGGATGCGGGATGAACTGGATGATCATGCGGTGCAGTTTTACATGCGGCAAAAGGGCGCAGTAGTAGGATGTGTGCGGATCAACCTCCGGCGAGATGGACCGTGGGAGTGCGAAGACCGCTTTGAGCTGGAGAAATTTGCCCCTGCGTATCCGTCCCATGTAGCCATGGCTTCGAGGTTTGCTGTGCATTCGGGCGCGCGTGGGAGTGCCATCATGATGCAACTGTCGTGCACCGTGGCCGATTTTTTGGCTAAGCAAAAGCAGCAATTTTGTTTTCTGGACTGCCACCCGAAGTTATTGCCATTGTATTCGCGCTTGGGTTTCAGGATGTACAAGCCTGGTTTCAAGCATCCGAAATACACCTATGTGATTCCGATGGTGCTTGTGAGCGGCGATGTCGAGCATCTCGAACGGGTCAATTCGCCACTTACATCCATTGCACGAAACTTCCCGACAACGACCGAATGGCGCGATCTCCTGCTCCGAAACTTCCCCGCGGCCGCCCATACCTTTGTGTCAGCCGGTGCGGATGAGGACGCCTTTTGGGGGCTTTTAGGCGGAAGCCTGCTGGGCATGGGACCGGACGTCGAACCTTCCGACATTTTGACTGACTTGACGGAATCTGAGACGAAGCTGCTCGTGTCCATGGGGCAAATTGTCTCCTGCCGGGCCGGCGATCCCATTCTGTCCACCGGGGAAGAAGGACGCGAGATCTTTTTAATATTAGACGGGTGCTTCCAGGTGTTGGGAGAGTCAGGCCCGAATCACGGTGAATTGACCACGGTGACTATCTTGGTGCCGGGCGAGATATTCGGAGAAGGCGCGTTCCTGGCCTCGGGGCGTCGCTCCATGACGGTGGTGGCAATGGAAAATTCCACCATTCTGGTCCTGAATGCCAAAGCTTTGGATCGTGAAGTGACGACTGAGCCACGGCTCAAGGCGAAGGTGTTTCGCAATCTCGCTCGAATAATCGAGACCAAATACTACGAGAGCATTCAAGAGTAACATGACCTTTTCTATTCGAGTGCAGGAGACTACCGCATGATTTCACCATTAGATCGTGTCCGAGGTCCGAAATCCGTGCCCCATGGCCAGCTGACGACAAAACAAGCGTCCACGACATGCGGATTCAAACAAGCGGTTCCGAGGCCGACACTTTCGGAATTGGATCGCGCCATGGCGGACATCTTTCGAGGCCTCGCAAAGGAGGAAACGGACCTGCTGGTGGCTCGCGGACGTTCTGTGGTGTGTCATTCCGGTCAGCTGGCGGTCCGGGCAGGTGACGGCGGGGGGGAGATATTTGTAGTGCTCGAAGGCAGTTTAATGGACGTGGCTCCCCAGAAGGGGACTGAACTAAGCACCCTGGCGGTGTATCTTCGAGGGGATGTCATCGGGGAAGTGCCCTTCGCGGCGCCGGGGCTTCGTAAAAGATCAGTCATTGCGATGGAGGAAACACGGCTGCTAGGGCTAACGGTCAAAACTCTCAATGACCTCGTGCTCACGACGCCGCGCCTCGCAGCCAAAGTGTTCAGAAACCTCGCTGGGATCATAGCCACCCGCTTCCAGCATGAGATCGAATTTTCCGGAAAGGCCCTCGTCTCTGCGTCTGTACCATTGTTACGCCTCATTGCCCATTGAAGAGCGAGTTCCGTCTCTGTGAAGACGTCCCCTCCCACCCAGGTAAGGTCCTTCTGACCAGTAGCACTGATTCGCACAGCGATGACCATCCGCTCGATACATCTCCTTGCCAGGCCTATTAATTCCAGTGCCATCTTGTTTGTAGTTTTGATGAAGACCCGTCCTCATGATATCATCTAAGTATGTCTGCGCTGCATGTTCCGGGAACGTCGATGGCCATTGCTCTCGATAAAATTGCACTACGTCTTGTCTGACCGCTGTCTTATATCTCAGGGCAACGTCCGGCTGATAATGAAACTACTCCGAGTCTTAAAACAGTTTTCAGGCGATTCCTCGCTATGAGCCAGGAAAAACAAAACAAGGCCAAAGGCTATGAGTATGCATTCGGGGATGTCATTATGCTGCTGTATGCCAGTCTCGCGTACTTTTCGTGTTTTGCGGGGCCCATTTATCTGCTGTGGGGCTTCCGCAGTTCGCCGCTTTACATCCTCCTGCTCTTCACCTTAGTGGGAATGGTCGCGGCTCCACTGACCTTTATAGGCATCCTCGTCCTCACCAGGGTACTGGTGCTCAATAACCTTCCCACTGGTCGACTTTCGATGCAGGATCCAAAGGTGTACGGGTGGATTTTCGCTATTCGAGTCATGGTGTTCTACATAGGCAGCCCCCTAAGGTCCGTCATCAACGACCACATGATATTTCGCTATCTTTTCTATCGCGGCATGGGTACGAAGCTCTATGCAGACACGCTCCTCGCCTCCGGGGTGGTCCTGACGGACCCATGGGCTGTTTCAATTGGGCGCCATACCGTGGTCGGCCACGAAGTCTGCATCTCCGGGCACCAGATTCAAGACCAGGAACTATTTCTAGGCTGGGTGGAAGTTGGGGACGACGTCGTGATCGGCGCCCGCTCCTTCATCTGGCCGGATGTGCAGATCGGCAATGGCGCGAAGATTGCCGCATATTCTGTAGTGACGCGAGGCACCGTCATTCCGCCCGGCGAGGTGTGGGGCGGTATTCCGGCACGCAAGTTGAGGGGCGCTTCGGAAGCCCAAACGAGCCTTGAAGTAACTCTGAGCGGATTGCCGCATGCCGAGCCTTCCTTGAGAGGGCCGTTTCCTTGAATCCTCTGTGATGCAACAAGAGGAAAAGAATCCGACCCTGAAAAGACGTCCCCGGATTCTATTTTTCGCCGAAGCGGTCACGCTGGCCCATGTCACCAGGCCGATGGTGCTGGCCCTCGCGCTGGACTGCTCCCGCTATGACGTGTTTTTCGCCTGCGATCCAAGATTCTTAAGATTGTTCGGAGACGTGCCCTTCCCTGTTCGCCAAATCCGCTCGATGTCAAGCAAACGCTTTTTACAGAAAACGAGGAGGATCCCGCCGCTTTTCGATATACCAACACTGCGCGCCTATGTGAAGGAGGATCTAGAGGTCATCCAGGAGATTGGCCCGGATCTTATCGTCGGCGATTTCCGGATGTCCCTGCCGATCAGCGCATCCACCGCGCGATGTCCCTACATGGCGATCGTCAATACATACTGGAGTCCTTTGTCAAATTGGCTCGTGCCGGTGCCCGATGGACCCAGAATCTTTCAGTGGATCGCCAAACCGATCATGCAGTGGGTAATAGCCTGGCATGCCTGGCCAGTCAATCGCCTTAGACGCGAATATGGTTTGCCTGGCCTGCCCGGTGATTTTCGCCATGTGCAGATTTCTGCCGATCATGTGCTCTACCCGGACGTGCCGGAGATGATCCCGATCGACAAGCTGCCGGCAAACCATCACTATGTCGGGCCGATCCTCTGGTCCCCCGAGATGACGCTTCCCGAGTGGTGGAGTCAACTTCCGACAGATAGACCGATCGTCTATGTCGCGCTTGGAAGCTCAGGTCGAGAGGAATTGTTGCCCAGTGTGTTTGAAGCTCTTGCCGACCTTCAAGTTTCAGTCATTGTGGCGACCGCCGGGCGACCGGCTTCCCCGAACAATCCGCGGAACTTCTATGTCACCGACTATCTCCCAGGGAGAGAGGCTGCCGCGAGAGCCAGTTTGGTCATTTGCAACGGCGGGAGTCCCACGGCCCATCAGTCGCTGGCCGTTGGTACACCGGTTCTGGGACTTCCTAGCAATATCGATCAATACATGAACATGGATGCGGTTTGCAGGACGGGGGCCGGAGAGATGCTGCGCGCGGAGACGGTCACGGTGCAAGAGCATTCGTGATTGCGTGACGAAGATGCTGGCCCAGCCAGCCTACCACACGATGGCAGCGCGGCTGGCGGACACCTTTCGGCTGTACGATGCTCCCAGCCGGTTTCGAAAGATCGTAGACGAGCTGTGTTCCTCGCGACACGTCAGCACGGAGGGGGAAGACACCAGTGTTCCGGCAGTCCAAGCTGATCGGATAACAAACATTTGAAATACTTGGTTCATACGATAGAATCCGATCCATATAGATATGGAACAACATCCTATGATCATCCACCTAGACGAGCCACTTGGCTTGGCTGGTCTCTTTGTATTGTATCGCCCCATGGGAGAACGCATTGAAAGCTGAGAGGGGCATCACCGCAGAGCAATCCATAATCTCACCAACTTCCTGGTGTTATGAAGAAGCCTTTTCCCGGAACGTTGGTCTGATCAGTCCTGAAGAGCAGCAGCGATTGCGCAGGACTCGGGTTGCGATTGTGGGGATGGGGGGTGTCGGCGGCGTGCATGCCGTTACATTCGCTCGCCTAGGGGTTGGCGCGTTCACGATCGCGGATCCCGACATCTTCACAGTCACGAATACTAATCGACAATACGGTGCGACGGTGAAGGCTATGGGGCGCTCCAAGGTTGAGGTGATGGCCGAGGTGTTGCGAGACATCAATCCGGAAGTAGACGTCCGAATCATTCGCGAGCCACTTTGTGCCGACAACGTACAGAAGTTTTTCCAAGACGCTAATCTGTTCGTGGATGGGATTGATTTCTTCGAACTCGATACCCGTCGGCTCCTATTTCGGATAGCGGCCGAGCAGGGTCTGTATTCAATCACGGCTGCCCCTCTGGGCTTCAGCACGGCATGGTTGGTGTTTGCGCCCCAGGGGATGAGCTTCGATCGATACTTTGATTTTTGTGATGCCATGGAGCCGGTCGATATATTTGCGGCTTTCCTGGTTGGGCTCGCGCCACGGGGAACTCATCGGACGTACATGTCAATGACGTTCGTGGACATTGCCGCTCGCACGGGACCCTCCAGCGGCCTGGCCTGTCAACTGGCAGCCAGTGTCGTGGTTTGCGAAGCGCTGAAGATCATCCTTGGACGCGGTCCAGTACGTGCGGCGCCCTGGTATCAGCAGTTCGATAGCTATCTGGGGCGTTTCGTTCAGGGAAGACTTATCGGCGGCAACCGCAACCCCGTTCAACGCCTGAAGAGGTGGATAGCACGCAGGTGGATCCGCGAACTATTACGGTCACGGACGAGGATATGATTCCAAGGCGCACAGCCGGCGATGTCATGGCCAGTCCGTCTTTTACTTGCGTTCGCGCCGGGCGAGATAGTAGTTCAATACTTTCTCCAGATAGGCGGAGGTCGGCGGTACGGTGATGCCCTCCGGGCCGAGCAGTTTCCCGGTGGCTTCGTTATGGAACACCATTTCGGAGGCGAGGTAGTCGAGAAAGATCGGCACCGTTTTAATGGAAGCACGTATTTTTTCCGGCGCCAGCATTCCTAGAGGCACCAGCATGCCGCGGAACAAGGGGCGCGGGATAATCCTGGTCTTCGGCAACGCGACGCCCTTGGCGCGGAACGTGGCGACAACCAGGCGCTGCAAATCGCCGATCGGAATCGCGTCACGCGGCCCCGAGCACAGATGCATGATTTTGCCGATGGTTTGTGTTTGGCCGGACGACCAGATCATGGCCTTAGCGACGTAGTCGACCGGAATCGTGTCGAGTCTGGTGCTCCCGAACGACGGCAACAAACCGCGACTGCGCGACCCGGTCAGAAATTCGCACAGGTGGTAGAAGACCTGGAAACTGATGGTGCGTCCTGTCACGGAATCGCCGACCACCATGCTCGGCCGATGTACCGTGATCGGTAACCCCTCGCCAACGGCGGCTTGTACGCGAATCTCAGCCTCGGCCTTGGCCTGCTCGTAGGTGTTGTGGAAATCGCGCGGCGTTGCGATCCAGCCCTCAACCACCTCCTTGAGGCGGCCGCCGACCCCCACCGTGCTGACGAACTCAATTTTCTGCAACTGCCCGGACTGCTGCAGCGCCCGCGCGAAGCTGATCACGTTCTCGGCCGCGCCGACCGCCGAATCGCGCGCTTCTTCGATCGGCAGGTTCAACCGCACCAGGCCCGCGCTATGGATGACATGGGTGCATACACCGGCCAGTCGTTGGTACTGGTCCTGCGACATGCCGAACAGCGGCAGCTTGGTGTCGCCGCGGATCGCCGTCACGCGATCGGCATGTTTCGCACCGTTTGCGCCCATGATGGTTTGCAGCAAATGGAATTTGCGGTTTTCGCCGTTCTCGTCCGAATCGGCACGCGCAAGCAGGTAGACGTGGCTGTCGCGTTGCGCCAGCAGGTGCTCCAGGATACGACTACCTACGGTACCGGTGCCGCCGGTCAAGAAGTAACTGTTCAAAGAACGTGCATCCTCATTGGTTCCGACTCCGTCCGCGACGACCTAGCGGCGTGGATTTCCCGGCTCAATCCGGCCAAGGCGGAATCATACTTCTTGTCGATCGCCGCGCGACGCAGCTTGAAATTGGTGGTCAGTTCCCCGCCGTCGATCGAAAACATGCGGGTGGTGAGCACCAACCCGCGCGGCCAGATCGCCGGCGCAAGAGCGGCCAACTCGCGCGTCAAGTCCCCGCGTATTGCCTCCTGCACCCGCGGATCGGTAAGGTCCAGCTCGCCGGGGGGCTTGGAATTGGCGCCGGCGTGGGCATATGCCGTCGCTGAGATGACCAACATCGCAAGTATGGTGCCGCTGTCACGGATCAGCACCGCAGCCTGATCGACATAATGTACACGCCGAAGCGCAGCCTCGATGTCGCCCGGCGATGCCCAGCGTCCGTTCGGGGTCTTGAAGACCTCGGCCTGACGGCCGGTCAGCTTTAGGTAGCCGCCGGATACGAACTCGCCCAGATCCCCGGTCACAAGATAACCGTCCGGCGTCAGCGCGGGGCGCGCCTGGTTCTCCGCAAGATCGGCGTGAAACACACCGGGACTTCGCACCTCAATCACGCCTTCATCCGATAGCGCGCACCTCGTTGTACTTGAAAGGACGCCCGACCGTCCCCAGCTTGACGGCCGACGGCACGTTGGCGGCGATCGGTATAATGTTCTCGCTCTGGCCATAGGCCTCGAGTATCGGAATGCCGATCGCGCCAAAGGTTTCCAGCAGCCACATCGGGCACGGCGCCGAGCCGCTGACGATGTACTTGAGATTTGACCCCATGATGTGGCTCAGGCCCTTGAGCACCGTGCGGCGCGCCAGCATGGCGAACATTCTGGTGCCGAGAGGCACCGGCAAGTCCGCGGCTTTGAGTTGGTTCTCACGCACGTTGGCGGCAATCCCGCCTTTGATCATTGCGCCGAGTGGCTTCGGCAATGTGGACAGTTTTTCCTCGATGCCGGCGTACAAACGCTCGCAAAAGCGCGGCACGGCGATAAAGACCTGCGGATTCGCCACCGGCACGCATTCCATGACCTTCCGCGGATCGTTGACGATATAGGACGCCTGCCCCGTCACGATTGCGCCGATGTTTTGAACGCGCTGGAAAAGGTTGGACAGCGGCAACCAGCAAACCAGGCTGCTGCGGTCATCGAGGTCGTCGTATGTTTCGACTAACGCGCGGCAGGCTAGACACACCTGAGCGTGCGTGTACACGATAGGTGTGGGAATTCCGGCGGTCCCCGACGAAAAGACGATCATCGCCGGATCCTCGCCACGAATTGGTACGGCCGACCTGGTGGCGAGCGCTTTTTTGTCGCGGTTTTTTAAAGCCGCCAAACTGACGACGCTCTCGGTCACCGCCCGATCGCCGATCATCACCACGAAGCGCAGCTGTGCGCGGAGTGCCGGATCGACACGCTGCAAGAGGCTGACGTCGCCGACGACCAGAGCTACGGGTTTCAACCCGGAAACGATTGGATTGATCTGTCCGGCCGGATAGTATGGATCGATGCCGATGACCGTTACGCCGAGCTGCAGGGCCGCGATTTGGCAGATCTCCCAGTCTTGCGACGTCCCTGCCAGTATGGCAATGCGGTCTCCATGCACGAGACCCAGATCAGCCAAACCCGCCGCAACCTTCTGGATGGCCACAACAAGGTCGGACCAGGTCGTCGGCCTCCAGGCGCCGCCCGCATCCTGGGTGAAGTGCGCCGGCGTGCCGGGGGTGAGAGCTACCCGCTTCGCCAGCAGGGCGGGAACTGTGTCGACCCCAGCAAAGAAATGTTCGACTGATTCGGGCGTCACTGGTTAGAACTTTGGGCCATACCAACCGAAAGGGACCACTTCATCTGCTCGGTGACATCCGGCCCAGGCGCATATGCCCCATGCCCCCAAGCGCTGTTTTCAACGATCTTCTGCATGATTTCGCCCTGGTGGTACTTCCAGGCATTGAATGGCGCGAGATAACGCGGAAATTGCATGCCCGGTGGATAGCGTCCACGCCGGCTTCGCGCAAACCCGGCGGAGTCCAGTCGGTCTCGCAGATGAGTTTTCCTAGACAATGCGCGCATCGCGGCATGTTGCATCCCTAGCTAAAATGACGTAACTGAAGTTTATTGCAAAGGTGAACAGTATCCAACAAAAAAAGAAGCGCGCATCCGGCCATCGTGATCGTGGGCTCGCAGGCTGGAGGGATTTATGAGACTTTAAATTGATTAGGGCAAAAATGCTCTAAGGAGATATAATCGTGGAGATTTTACCTCAAAGGTGATTCTCACAGTGTTTACGCTTGCGATTAAAACTCTCATAGCATGACCCGACACCCTTGCTATCGTCACGGCGACCGATGCGAACTGGGAGTGGCACGCCATTCTGGATGAGTCGTCTGAAAAGCATCGGGCAAGCTGACGGTTGAGCGTAAGGAGACCTAACGTTCTTTCCTCGGTAGCTCAGGAGCCTGTGTAGATCCTGATGCACAGCTCATTTGACAGTGCCATTGCAAAGATCCGAGCGATCGTCGGCGAGCACTACGTTCTTACCGACGAAACCGCTGTCGAACAATACTCACGCTGTACCATTCCTTGGGAGCGCACCTGCTCGGCGGTGGTATCTCCTGGCGACGCGCAAGAGATTCAGGAAATTCTCAGGATCGCCGCCGACGCACACCTTTCGATCTGGCCATACAGCACGGGCAAAAACTGGGGCTATGGCACGACGGTCGCCGCCCATACGGGCGCGGTCATTCTTATCCTGCGGCGCCTGAACCGTATCATTGAAGTGAACGAGGAGCTCGCCTACGCGGTCATCGAGCCGGGCGTGACCTATCGGCAGCTCAACCAGTATCTCAAGGAGAACAAGATCAAACTATGGTGCGATTGTACCGATGGTCCTCCTGAAGGCAGCGTGATCGGGAACGCTCTTGATAAGGGCGTCGGCGCCACGCCGTACCATGATCATTTCGGGAATCTGTGCGGGATGGAGGTGATTCTCCCCACCGGCGAGATGATTCGGACTGGAGGCGGTCCGCCCAGCTCTCGGACATGGCATACCTACAAGTGGGGAACGGGACCGTATCTTGAAGGGCTGTTCGGCCAGTCCAATTTGGGAATCGTCACGAAAGCGGGCATCTGGTTGATGCCGGCACCGGAAAGTTATAGCTCTTTTGTCTTCGAGCTCCGAGACGACGGAAATCTGCCCGCCACCATTGATGCGATCCGCCGCCTCGCATTGCACGGCGTCATACACAGCGCAATCCATGGGGGCAATGCAGTCGTCGCATTAGCCATTCTGACGCAGTACCAACGGGAGGGTCTGGCCGATCAAACGTGTCTTTCTTCAGAAACACTGCTCCGGTTATCCGCTAAGTACGGGCTCGCTTCCTGGAGTTTCACAGGTTGGCTCTACGGTAGCGAACAGCAGATCACCATTGCTCGAACATTGATAAAGCACGCCCTGCGTCCGTATGGCAGGGTCATGTTCCTGAATGATCAAAGAATCGCCCAGATTGAACGTCTGGTGGGGCTCTCGAAGAAGCTAAAAGGTTCCTTCCTCTCGGGCCTGTTCGATCGCTTTATTCGGTCTATGGCGGGCAAACCCATTGAAGCGATGGAGGTGGCTCCTCACGGCCATGGCATCGGGAAGGGGATTCCCTGCGAGTTTTTCGTACGGCACGCCTATTTTAACGCGCGGACTCCGAAGCCTGACTGTGACGTGGACCCGGTGCGGGATCAGGTCGGTCTCATGTGGTTCGCTCCGGTGGCGCCTTTGACCGGCCGGCACGTCACCGAGCTGCTGAACATCTGCCGGCCTCTTTTCAACAAATATCAATTTGATTTTTATGTGGCGCTGCTTCTTCAGAATCCCCGGTCCATGATTGTGCTCATGTCGATCTTCTATCACAAGGACCAGGCGGGCGCCGCAACGCGAGCAGCCGGCCTCTACGAGGAGTTGTGCACCGCGACGCTCGCAGCCGGCTATCAGCAGTACAGAACCTCCGTCGCATACATGGATCGAATTCTCGAAGCCTCCCCTGAATTTCAACATCTTGCCAACCGGATCAAAACCGCGCTGGACCCTCACAACATTCTGGCTCCGGGGCGCTACGGAATCGGAGTCATTGCAGGACGTCCGATCGACCACGGGAATGAAAACAAGTAGCACGCGGTCCGCGCCATCCGAGGAGAAGACCATCATCCGGCCTGAGGGCGGAAAGTGCGGGACTTTAAATTGATTAGGGCAAAGCGCTCTAAAGAGGTATAATCATGGAGATTTCAACTCAAAGGCGGCTTTCACAGTGTTTACGCTTGCGATTAAAAACCTCATACATGACCCGACACGCCTTGCAATCGCCATCGTCGGCGTGACCTTCTCGGTGATCTTGATGGCGGCTCAGGCAGGGCTCTTTCTTGGTTTCATGGAAAACAGCTCGTTGATCATCGATCATGTCGATACGGACATCTGGGTCACCTCCAAGAACTCCAAGAATTTCGACTTCTCACAGCCGATTTCAGAACGGAAGGTCAACCAGGTGCAACGAGCACAGGGGGTGGCCAGTGTGGAAAAATTGATCTTGGCATGGGGCGTCACGAGGAACCCGGACGGCGGAAGCGAGCAGGTCGAAGTCGTCGGGTACGACCCCGACACTGGAATTGGCGGGCCTTGGAACATGCGGGAAGGCACGGTCAGCGATGTGAAGGGCGGGCTACACGCCATTATGGATGAGTCATCCGAAGCGCATCTGGGCAAGCTGACGGTTGGGGAGTATCGGGAGGTGCTTGGACAGCGGTTAAAAATCGTCGGTATCTCCCGCGATGTGAAGTCTTTCACGACGGCCCCGGTCGTGTTTACCTCCTATGCCACCGCGCAACAGATCGGCCAAGGGTTTCTGGGGGGCCCTGAGAGAACCGTATTTATCCTGGTTCGCGTTGTTCCGGGGCTGAATCCCAAAGACGTGGTTCAGGAAATACGCCGGAGCGTGGACCATGTCGATGTGTACACGAAAGCCGAATACTCCTGGAAGACGATGCGCTATTGGATGTTCGATACCGGCATGGGCATCGGCTTTCTTGTCACTATGGTCATGGCATTCCTGGTGGGTATCGTGATTGTGGGACAGACGATCTACAGCTCGACGATGGATCATCTGAAGGAGTTCGGCACTCTGAAAGCCATCGGCGCAGAAAACCGTCACATCTACCAGATCATCTTTCACCAGGCATTTGTGAATGCGTTTCTGGGCTTTCTCGTCGGGATGGCGATCACCTATTTCACAAAAGACTTGTATGAGAAGATTGGGGCAGCGCTGGTGCTGCCAACGTGGGCTCTCATGAGCCTGCTGGTGGCGACCTTTACGATGTGCTTTTTTGCCGCCTTTGTCTCTGTCTGGAAGGCAATGCGAGTCGAACCGGCGGAGGTGTTCCGGTAAAGCGGATCAGGAGGCACGGGGCTTGGTACTGGAAGTCCAATGGGGGGGCAAACGTTTGATGTCTGAGAATGTCATCGAAGGGGACTTTCTTGAAGAAGTCCTGAAGGTCTTTGCAATAGAGGCTGCGGATTGGATCCGCCAGATCAAGGCCGGGTTGCTCGCGCTTGAGTCGGCATCTCCACAAGAGCGATCCCGTCTCTATGAGGGGCTCCTCGGAAATCTCACCAATCTGAGAGGCTCCGCCGCCACCATCAACCTGCCATGCATCGATGACTTGGCCTTTACCCTCATCCCTGTTTTGCAGGAGATGCAGCAGAAGCCCGTAAATTTTCCGGCTAAACAATACGCCGTGCTTGACAAAGGCGTGACTGCGCTCTCGACGGTAATCACAGTTTTAAGGATCGCCGAGAAAAAGGCCTCTGTCATTGGAGAAATCGAAAGTATGGCCCGCCAAGAAATTCAGGCTGTGCACTCGGTGCTCACGCAGGCGAATGTAGCTGCCGCTCCGGCCGGTCCGGTTGTCATGCAAGTCGAAAATCTTCGGAAACAATACCGCGACGGAAAGGTAGAAGTGATTGCCGTACAGTCAGTGTCGTTGACGTTGCATGCGCGAGAAATGGTTGCGGTGGTTGGGCCTTCAGGGAGCGGCAAGACCACGTTGCTTTCGATGATGGGCTTTCTCCTCACCCCCACCTCAGGAACGATCCGCCTCATGGATCAACGAGTTGACACGAAATTAGAGGCGGCCCTGCCCCGCCTTCGTCGGGAGCATATTGGGTTCATCTTTCAGGCGTTCAATCTCTTAGGCGCGCTGACCGCTGTGGAGAATATATTGATCGCCCTACGCCTGAAAGAAATTACGGGCGGGGTTGCGCGGCGCGAAGCCGAGGGTCTTCTTGAACGCGTTGGCCTAGGGCATCGCAAACACTTCTTGCCTCGGGATCTGAGCGGTGGCGAAAAACAACGGGTGGCGATTGCGCGCGCCTTGGCCGGTTCACCGTCGCTGGTGCTGGCGGACGAGCCGACGGCTAATCTCGACTCAAAGAGCGGCCAGGCAGTCACGGAGCTGCTTCGCGAGGTCGCAAATGAGGGTCGACGGGCCGTGGTTCTGGTCACGCATGACACGCGCAATCTGAAAATCGTCGACCGGGTTATCCATCTCGAGGACGGTCGGATCGTGCAGTGATATCGCGACGGCGACTGATGACCACCGTCATTCCGGTGATCCTTCTCGGGGGGCTCGCCTCGGGGTTCCTCGTATGGCACCAGCGGTCATCGTTTAAAACGGAACTCGCTCAGCTGGGAAGCATAAATTTCACCGTCTCGGCAAATGGAAAGATCGCCTCCTCCGAGCAAGTCGAGGTAGGTCCGAAGGTGGGGGGGTTAGTCAACGAAATGCTGGTCAAAGAAGGAGACATGGTTCAGGTGGGACAAGTGATTGCGCGGCTCGACGACCAGGAGCTCAAAGCGAGATTACGGCAAGCCTCCTCCGCGGTTGAGCAAGCCCGCACGACGATCGAGGTGGCACAGGTGCAGCTGGCGCAGAGCAAGGATCAACTCGCTCGGGTGCAACGTCTCTTCGACGGCGGTGTAGCTCCGCGCGCTGAACTGGATGATGCCCACCATGCCGTTAACCTACGGGCGGCGCAGCTTCGAACTGTCTCGGCGGCCCACCAGGAGGCTGAAGCCTCGCTGGGGTACATCCGAACACAACTCGACAATACTGTCGTGCACGCCCCCTTGAACGGCCGGGTCATCGCCAAGCATCACGAGCGGGGCCGGGTGGTGCCGGCTGCGGACCCGTTGTATACGATTGCGGACAGCACGAACGTGGTCGTCAGGGCCGAGGTCGATGAATCGGATGCCGGAAAAGTGAAAATCGGCATGCCGGCCGTCATTACTTCTGACGCCTTCCTCGGTCGCAAGATCACCGGCACCGTCAATAAGATCGCGTGGCGTGTTGGCCGCAAACGGGTCCACTCAGACAATCCTGCAGAGATGACCGATACCAAGGTTTTAGAGGCTGAGATACCGATTCAGCCAGATCCGCAACTGCGGATTGGCATGGCGATGGACGTGAAAATCAGCACGGGCCAGAAGGACAAGGCTCTCCTCATCTCGCGCTCCGCCGTGCAGCGCCGGGGCCAGGACATTTCAGTTTCCGTTGTGAGGGACGGCAAGGTGGAGGAGCGTCCGATACAACTCGGCGCTTATGAAGGACAGATCGTCGAAGTCACCGCAGGATTAGCAGGCCGGCGAGGCCGTCGTGGTGGGGAAAGACTAAACATGCGCAAAATCCTGACTCTTATCATCTGTATCGTGTGCTGGACAGAGGTCTGCTTGGCGGCGGCCCCCCCTGTGCACAAGCCGCGTGACCTCACGTTGGAAGAAAGCCTGAGCCTTGCGTCTGCAGGTAATCTGCGGGTGCAGTCCAGCCAATTCGAGGCTGCTGCGTTCGCGGAGGAGGTCCCCAAAGTCTTCAAGGATTTCCTGCCGAAACTGCGTAGTGACCTCCGCTATTTTGTGCAGGGGCCGCGCCCTGAAATCGCGATTCCCGCGAATTCCATTGTCATTCCAGCGATCCCCGGAACGTTGCCCAGCGGACTGTCTATTCCTCCAGATTCAAGAACCGATATCGTGGCCGGCACGGCCTGGGACTACTACATGCGCATCCGGCTCGATCAGCCGTTGTTTACCGGCTTCCGGTTGAGCAGCACGTACAACGTGGCGAAAATAGACAAAGCCATCGGCAGCGCCCGACTTACCCGGGTTCAGCATGATACGGCTCGCCTGGTGAAGGTGGCATTTTTTGCGGTGTTGAAGGCCAATGAGGAACGGCAGGCCGCCGATGCCCGGATCCAGCTCCAACAAGCTGAAATGCGCTACACCGAAAGCTCCATCGCCGGTGGTCGCGCGACGGCCAATGCGCTGCCGCCTCTTCGCGCCATGTTGGCTGCGTTTCGTCAGGAAGCGCTGGAGACAGGCCTGCGCATCCAGGTGGCGCAGGACGATCTGAAGCGGCTCACCGGGTTGGAGGCCGCTGAATCTATTCGGCTTGTGTTTCGTCCTGAAGAACGTGTTGTGACGCTTGATGCGGAAGAGGCGGCGCGAATTGCTCAAGGGCAAAGTCCGGATGTGCGCGAAGTGGCTTACGGCGTGGACCGGGCGCGCGAAGGCATCACGCTGGCCCGTAGTGGATACTACCCCCAGGTAGGGCTCTTCGGCAGCTTTGAGAAGCAAAAGGACCTGGTTATCCATCCCGTACCAGACATCCTGAGGGCCGGGGTTGAGGCCCATTGGACATTCTGGGAATGGGGTCGTACGAACCACGAGCGCGCGCAAGCGGAATTGCGCCACCATAAGGCAGTGATTGATTTACGGGAGCAGCAGGGAGTTGTTCTGCAGCAAGTGCGGATCACTTTGGCGGACGTGCGGGCCGCCGAAGGACAGGTTAACGCCTTGCGCGAGGAAACCGAGGCCGCGCGAACCGCGCTCAAGATTGCGGAGGAGCGATTCCGGGACAAGGTCGGCGTAGAGCGTGACGTCACAGTTGCCCGGTTTGATCTGACGCGCGCACTTGCACGGTACCGCGCGGGGATCTATGACGCGTACATTGCGCAAGCTCATCTTCAGCGCAGCCTCGGCCTCGAACAGTTGCCGACAGAGGCCGGGAGACCGATTCAAACCAGTGAACCCCCTCAAGAGATGCGCCCGAATCCCCTGCCTAGTGCACCGGCGCGGATCTCGCCGGCGGTTTCGAAGGTCGCCCCCACTAGTCATCTCATACCATCGCGACCACCGGCCGCGCGCCCTAAAAAATAAAGCCTGCGTTCGACACCAAGTCGGTACTATTGCGGTCGGACCGCATAGGCCGGCGGTATCGAGATCAATCCCGGTGAGGCGAGGAAAGCAGTTCGCGAGGACCGGTGGCGATCGATGGCTCTCGCGGGAGTTGAGTCTGCAGGTACTGCTCACATTCCGGACATAGTTCAGGCGTGAACTCCGCCATCGAGTGCTTGGTCACAAAGGTTTCGATCCCGCTCCAATATCCATTTCCCTCGCGAATCTTCTTGCAGGAAAGGCAAAACGGCAGCAAGCCCCGGAGGGTCTTGATATTCGCGAGTGCTTCCTGCATTCCCCGAACGAACATCTTCACGGGCGCCCTCGATCTGTTGTTGCCGCATGACCAGCGCAGCAGCCCCCCATAGGACGGCAATGCCCATCATTCGATTGAAGATCCCGACCTCAAGCGACGCTCGGGCGGAATCAATGTATAAGTAATCAAACAGCAATCCTAGGATGATGAAGGCGGTGCAGATTCCGCTCAGAATCAACGTCGATGTGCGGCGTGGCAGCCACGATGCACAAAAGACCAACCCGATATACGGGAGCCACACCACCCAGCCTAACGGCATCATGAGATCGACAAGAAACACAAGGCCGGCGGTGAGCACCATGGCGAGCAGGGGAGGCGGAAGGTGACGTGAAATGTTGTCCATACTGTCCCTAGTCAGCGGGGGTCAAGTGTCGCGCCGGCCGTCAACCTTGTCAAGAGAAAAACTTTGATACCAAAGAAGCATAGACCCCATAACTTGCTTTTCAATCGGTGATGCCAGAAGATGCCTCGCGAAAGTTACCCCGACAAAGCTCTATGGCCACTGTCCGGGCTCAAATTTGTCTTTTTTTGGCATGCCTGGGAGTAGGCGCTGCGGCCCTTTCCGGCTGCTTCTCCATGCGTGGATCCGAGGGTGGGGGGCAGACGGGCTTTGTTCCGCCACGGCAAATCAATGTCTCAGACATTGCCCTTCCCATCGGCTATCGAATCGAGCCGGTTGTTACGGGACTGACATTCCCGACGGCTGTAACGTTCGATGAAGAGAGTCGCCCGTATGTGCTCGAGGCGGGATATTCTTATGGCGAAGTCTGGACGGCGCCCAAATTACTGCGTGTGGAACCAGAGGGACAGCCGACCGTCATCGTGACCGGAGGCGATAATGGGCCCTGGACCGGGGTTGTTTTTCATAAAGGGAACTTTTATATCGCGGAAGGTGGCGCACGCGAAGGCGGGCGGATTCTGCGAGTCACCCCCGGCGGCAAGGTCTCGATCGTCCTTAAGGATCTCCCCAGCCTCGGCGACCATCACACGAACGGGCCTGTTGTCGGTCCTGATGGCTGGCTCTACTTTGGACAAGGCACCGCGACGAATTCCGCCGTGGTCGGTCAGGACAATGCCGCATTCGGCTGGCTGAAGCGTCAGGCGACGTTCCATGACACGCCGTGCCGTGACATCCAACTGGCCGGCGAAAACTTCGTCTCCGGCAATCCCCTCGCCTCGGATATGGATGAGAAGGTGACAACCGGCGCCTTTTCCGCCTTTGGAAGCCCGACGGCCAAAGGCCAAGTCATTCGTGGGGAAGTACCCTGCAACGGCGCCGTGATGCGCGTGTCGTTACTGGGCGGGAAACCCGAGCTTGTTGCCTGGGGTTTTCGAAATCCGTTCGGTTTGGCCTTTTCTCCGGGCGGGCAGTTGTATGTGACGGATAACAGCTACGATGTGCGGGGGAGCCGTCCGGTCTTTGGAACGGGGGATCTCCTGTGGCGTGTCCAACCAGGCGCCTGGTACGGCTGGCCGGATTTTCATGGGTCGCATCCTTTAGACAAGGGGGATCGATTCATGTCACCCGGCAAAGCGAAACCGACACAACTACTTGCTGAACCTCCCAGCACACCTCCGGAACCGGTAGCCGTGTTCGACGTGCATTCTTCATCCAACGGCTTTGATTTTTCCACACACAAGCGCTTCGGCCATGTCGGACAGGCCTTTGTCGCTCAGTTTGGAGACATGGCGCCGGGGGTCGGAAAAGTGCTGGCTCCTGTAGGCTTCAAGGTGGTGCGCGTCGATATTGAGACAGGAGTCATTGAAGATTTCGCGGTCAATAAGGGCGAGACGAATGGTCCTTCGTCCTGGCTACACACAGGTGGATTGGAACGACCCGTGGCTGCACGGTTTAGTCCGTCCGGCGAGACGCTGTACGTGGTCGACTTTGGTGTGATGTCAGTTGCTGCGAGACCGGTCCCGCAGAAACAAACCGGAGTGTTGTGGCGTATTACAAAAGACACGGGCCTGCCATCCAAGTAACCGTTCCCGTGGCGGTGCTGATGACCCTCTTGCTCGGTATTCTCCTGCTCTCCGGGTGCGGGTCGGCGCGGCGGACTGAGCCGATCGCAGGGCCCATGCCCGTCGCCGCGGGACATCTGACGGAGGGGAGGAAGTTGTTCATGAAAAACTGTGATCAATGTCATCCCCGCGGCGAGGCGGGTTTAGCACCGGCGCTCAATAATAAGCCTCTCCCCGCATTTTTAATGAAGTTTCAGGTGCGGCACGGTTTGGGCGCCATGCCTTCGTTTTCAAAGGACGACATCAGCGATCAGGAACTGGAACACATCATTCTTTATCTTCAGGCCTTACGACAGCATAGGTGACGGCAGACCCTACGTCTGAGTCGCCGCGCTCCGTCCTTCATCGAATAGCTTCATGAGCGTAGAGGCTTTGAGTAAATGAACGTCCGTTGTCGCCTCGCGTTTCTTTGCTTCTGGCTTGGAATTAACGGCGGACTTCCAGCGGACGTAGAGGCTTCCGAAGAGCTTTTGGAAGAGGTGGTCGTGACGGCCACGCGGGTACCCCAAGGCGCCAGTCAACTGGCGGCGCCTACGACGACCTTGACGCGCGAAGAGATTCTCACAACTCCGTTCAGGGGCGGAGATCAAGTAGATGATCTGCTCCGCTATGTGCCGGGAGTTCAGCCCAGCAATCTGTCGAGCCGCTATAACCATCCCACTGCTCAGTTTCTCAGTCTGCAGGGATTGGGCACCCGCCGGGCTCTGGTGCTCTTGGATGGAGTTCCCTTAAATGACGGGTTCGGCGGCTGGATCAACTGGGGGAGAGTGCCGGATTCGATAGCGCGCGTAGAGGTGGTCCCCGGAGGGGGTTCGAGTCTATACGGCACCTGGGCGATGGGCGGCGTGGTGCAGATCCTGACAGAACAGCCGCGCATCGGACCCGGCATTCGTGTCGAAAGCGCGGCGGGGAATCTCGATACCTATCGGCAATCTCTCTCGACGCGGTATGGCACAGACCGGCTGGAATTAAAGCTCGGCTATCGCTGGTATCATTCGAATGGATTCATTACCGTCCCATCCTATCAGCGGGGTCCGGTGGACCGAACGGACGACTCGCGGCATGAAAATTTCAACGGCGCGGTTGCCGTGAATCTCAACTCCAGCACCAAACTGACGGTCTCCGGGGGCCTCTTTCGAGAGGACCGGACATTCGGCACACCGTTGAGCCTTGCTAGCCGCACAATAGGAAGTGTGGCTGCCGGCTTGGAAGGAGAGGTCGGTGGGGAGGGTCGCTGGGAAACGAAACTCTTCGCGCAATGGGAGACATTTCGGAACTTGACGTCACGAATCCTGCCGACACCGACTCTACGGCTCGGCGAAGTCCGGGACACAATCCAGGTCATTCCCCATGACGATTTCGGGGGCGTTGGTCAAGTGACGCTGCCGCTTGATTCTCGCAATCGTCTGGTCATCGGCACGGATGCGCGGGCGATCATTGGACAGTCGGAAGAGCAAATCTTCCCGACGGGGAACGGGCCAATTACCCACACCTTGGCCCGAGGCAAACAAGTAGGCGCCGGCCTGTTCGGCGAATGGATGGCGCGCCCGACAGACCGCCTCAGCGTGGTTTCCAGCTTCCGCTGGGATTGGTGGAAAAACTTCGACGGCCACGTCGTGGCTCAAACGGGGGATGAAACAACGCCCCGCGATCGCGGGGCCAGTGTGGTGAGCCCCAAGCTTGCGTTGCTATACCAGTGGAGCCCGATTCTAAGAACGGGCGCCTCGGTCTATCAGGCGTTTCGTGCCCCCACGTTGAACGAATTATATCGGGGGTTTGTGTTTTCAGGATTCAGGTTTCTGGCAAATGAAAACTTGAATCCCGAACGTCTGACCGGCGGCGACGCCAAAATTGAAACCGAGCTCGCCCAACGCCGGATCCGCCTGCGATTCAGCGGTCATTATGACGAAGTGAAGGATCAAATCGTATTCATTTCCCAGGGAGCTTCTGCCGCGCGACGTGAAAATGTCGGCCGTGTGCGCTCCACAGGGGGAGAGGCGGACCTCAAGTTCCAGACCACGAAGTATGTCTCATTGAATGTTGGGTATGCTTACACGGATGCGGTCATCACAAGCTTCCCGGCCGACAAGACTCGCGAGGGGCGACAGGTGCCGATGGTTTCTCGGCATCAAGTCGTAGCTGGCGTGACCGTTGCGGCTCCTCGCTGGGGCGAGGCAACGCTTCTTGCGCGCTATCTGTCGCGCCAGTTCGCCGATGATCTGAACACGCAACCGATTGCTGATTTCGTCGTGGTGGACGCCTCGTTCAAAAAACAGATCGGAAAGGCCGTGCGGCTCTTTCTCGATGTTGAGAACCTGGCCGGGAAGCGCTACATCGCGACACAAACCGGTGCGATCAAGACGCTCGGCGCACCATTGCTGATTCTGGGAGGGGTGACGGTTGAGTACTGAGGCCTGTCTCTGCCAGCGGTTAGAGATACTTCAGGGTGTGCTCGACGGGCCGCCGAAATGTTCGCATGTTTTCCGGAAGGGGAGTGCTGAGGCCGGTCCGTATCATCCAGATGGGAATGCGGTCCTGTGGCAGGGAAAAAACTTTTTGCAGTAGTTTGTGACCGGCCTCATAAATATGCGCGATCTTTTTAAACTCGGCGTCCAGTAACTGTTGGCGAGCCCAATAAATCGGATGTGAGCACAACGTGAGCGGCTGAACCCCGTAGTTCAGTTGCGTTAACGAGAGCCAGGTTCTCATCATCAAACGTCCGGCCTGCACGACATCTTTGAAATTGCCTTTGGCAGCAGGAATCGAAATCAGCACCACGCCAGCAGATGATTGCAGTTGCTTGCGCACCCGAGCGGCATGCCCTGGAACAGTGACAGGTCTCAGGAATTTCAAAATGCCCGGAAACTCACGAATTAACGCCATTGAGGGAAGTTCCCAGAGCTTCAGGCCCATATTCCGCCAACTCAGGCCATCTCGCGTCAGACGCGCCTGTTTCTGAGTGAAGCGAACCCATTTAAACACCGCGGGCATTATGTCCGGGTGAGTCATCATGATCTTCTCAGCGTCGACGATGTAATCTGTCAGTTCGCCTTCCAATGCCGAGGTCCAATGGATTCGCGCGGGGGCGTAGTTACGTTCATTGGCTGCAATTGATTCCAGAGCCGCGACGGGCATGTCCCCTTTTCTAAAGAAACGGCGGTCCGTCGTTCTCTGAGAGATGACATCCGATAGGGGATCCCGAGCACACGTCGAAGGGCCGAACGTAACCCGAGCCCAGGCGGAATCACCCGCCGAAAAATCTTCCAGCGTGAAAGCAGTACTGCAATGAAATTCAGATGCGGCAATGGCGATGGCTTCCAATACACATCCGAATGAGATCATGGAGGCAACCCCGGCCGGGTTTAATGGGTGTGACGCCCGGGACTCGTGATGAATCACTTTCAACGTCGTCCCATCCCACACAAAGGTCCAGGGTTGGGAATTGTCCCCGCTGGGAGAAAACACGGCTTTTGCGACCACACGCTGGATGTGGTCCTTGTTCAAGCTCATGCAGCATTTTACCTACGCAACCGTGGTCCGTCAACCAAAGATGTGTTGCGGGGACCTATGATTGATTTGTCGCAATGGGACCGGTACACTCGTAAAATTCATCAGGGGTCGCGCTGTATGTTTAGCTTCAGTCTGTTCCCCCGCACGCTGGCTTTCTTCGACATGTTTAATGAAGCAGCGCAGAACATGGTTGTGGGTAGCCGCCTGTTGAAAGAGATGATGGAAACCTACAGCGATACGGAGCAGAAGGCTCGAGAGATCAAACGCGTCGAATCCGCGGGAGATGCCATCACCCACACTATTTTTCGAAGCCTGAACCAGACGTTCATCACGCCGATCGATCGTGAGGACATCTATGCCTTGGCGAGTTGCATCGACGATGTGCTCGACTTCGTCGAAGCTACGGCTGATCAGATGGTGGTGTTCAAAATAGAAAAGCCGACTCAGGAAACCATCAGCCTCGCAGACATCATTTACCGGGCGTCGGATGAGCTGGGACGGGGAATCGCCCAACTTGGGAAAGCGACAGATCTGAGCGCGACCTTCGTGATGGTGAACAGCCTCGAGAATGAAGCGGACCGCATCACTCGCGATGCGATTGCCAGGCTGTTCGAAAGCGAACGGGATGCCGTCACGGTGCTCAAATGGAAGGAAATCTATGAGAGCCTGGAAGAAACCACCGACCGGTGCGAGGATGTGGCGAATGTGCTGGAGCGCATCCTCCTGAAGCATGTGTGATTCCCTTCTCCTTTTCCCATCTGTCTCATAGTCTCTCCGCAGAGGATGTTTGATCCGACTCTGATCCTAGTCCTGGTGGTGGTCTTCGCGCTCCTGTTCGATTTCTCGAACGGGTGGCACGACAGCGCTAACGCCATTGCCACGGTTGTATCGACTCACGTCCTCTCACCGGGTCAGGCAGTAACGTTGGCTGCCGTGTTGAATGTAGCGGGGGCTTTTATGTCGACCGCCGTAGCAAAGATGATCGGAGGAGGAATCGTCGAGCCATCATTGATTAATCAGTTAACGGTGATTTCTGCGCTTTTAGGCGCCATCGCGTGGAACCTCTTTACGCTGATGCTGGGTCTCCCGAGTAGTTCCTCTCATGCGCTCATCGGCGGCATCATCGGCGCCGCCATGGCGCAAAGCGGCTGGACCGCGGTCAAGTTTTCGGGACTTCGGACAGTCTTGGAAGCGCTCTTATTGTCGCCGCTCATGGGTTTCTTACTCGGATACCTTTTTATTCTCGCAATCTATTGGGTATTCTTTCGCGTGCCTCGCGGCCTTGCCAATCGATCATTCCGGCGACTCCAATTGTTGTCGTCGAGCCTGATGGCGTTCAGCCACGGCTCGAACGACGCGCAAAAGGCCATGGGCATCATCACCCTCGCTTTGGTTTCGGCTGGGCAGCTCGACCACGTGGTAGTTCCCACATGGGTCATCCTCTCGTGTGCCCTTGCTATGGGTTTGGGGACAGCGGCCGGCGGCTGGCGCATTATTCGCACCCTTGGCATGCGGATCATGAAGATGGAGCCGGTGCACGGTTTTGCGGCAGAAACCAGCGCTGCCTTAATTCTCCTCGGAACCGCGCATTTTGGTCTGCCTGTCAGCACTACGCATGTCATCACCTCCTCCATTATGGGTGTAGGCGCGGTGACGCGGCTCTCTGCGGTGCGATGGGGAGTCACCCTGCGGATTCTGTACGCATGGATTTTTACTCTTCCTGGTGCCGGCCTTGTCGCCTACGCTGTGAATCTGCTGCTGCAAGCCTTTCGCTAAGATCTATCGTCCGCGTGGGCCACGGGAAAAGGACGCGTCCCAACGCGTCCGGGGAAGGCGGGTGTAGCGTTGGGTGCAATGGCGTCCGGGGAAGGGTGGGTGCAACGGGAAAAAGAAATCTGTCTTGGCAGATTCCAGGGCGGGCGGGTGGAAAGGGAAAGGGAATCTGCTCGGGCGAGGGCATCAGTCCGAAATACCGAAATGTGCCGAGGTTCTATTTTTGTCCAAGCGGGCAGGATGCGAAGTACACGCTCGTGGCCTTGAAAATGAACGGTTGCACCACCTATACTCAGTATGTCTTGAGTTGCCGAATGCACCAAATGTCTTGGATGTGCCTGGCCTTTATGCTCGTCGTCTCTGTGATGTCATTCCTTGCAGGAGGTCTGTCTTCACTCGATGGGCAGGGGCTTGGTCTTGAGGAAGCGGCTATGGGGGAGTTCCCTGCGCTTGGGGCTTCGGTCGTTCAATGTACCTCGCGGCCTGGTAGTTCGCTGCTGCAATCGCTGCACCTTCCTGACCTCTCGTTTCATCCTCCTGCATAAAATTTAGCGGTCGCCGAGGGTGACTTCCTTGTTTAGGGGTTGCTCATATCATCAGGAAGTCGCAGGTGGAAGGCTGCGTCTCTTTGTTGGGAGGTTAAGAGTAATGAACCACCGGTGTTGTTTTGTATATCGACGATTTCTGGGTCTCTTCATCCTGAGCTTCGGTCTGTGCCCCCCGGCACTCGGCGAGGTCAACCAAATGGCGGCGCAGGTCGATCCGGGTGTCGCGCGCTACACCTTGTCTGAAATGTTGGAGCTGGCATCGGCTCGCAACCCGTCGTTGGCTGCGTATCTCGCGAATATCGAATCGGTCAAGGGAGAGACCATCACGGCGCGCGTCTACCCGAACCCTACGATGATGTTTCAGGCTGGCCGCGGAGAGCCGCGTGGTCCGGAGGTTGGGACGTTGTCATCCGGGACGGAGTACCAGGGCACCGTGCTGCAGCCGCTCGAGTGGCCGCTGAAGCGGCAAGCACGCATTCGAGCCGCCGGGGCAAAGCTTGAAACGGCGCGTTTTGACGCCGAGGGCTTCCGCCTGTTCCTTCGGGCAGCGACAAAAGACGCATTTTATCGGGTCGTCCTCACGTCCAAGCAGGCGGAATTAGCGGAACGGAACGTGAATACAGTGAAGGAGCTTCGGCGCTCAGTAGACGTGAGGGTGCGCACCGGAGAGGGCGCCGCCTTCGAGCTGGTCAAGGCGGACGTGGAGCTGCTCAAGGCTGAAAAGGAAGTGAACCGGGCCCGCAATCAGGTCAATCTATCGCGTGCTTCCCTAAATGCGCTGTTTGGCAACACCCTCCCCGACTCGTTTTCGCTGATTGGTGAGTTTGAGAGACCGCAGTCCCTGGTGGATCTGCCGATTCTCATCGACGGGGCCTTGGCGAGACATCCGGTCATTGATCGTCAGCGTCAAGAGGTCGAGCGGTGGCGGCATCAGCTAAATTTTGAAAGGCAGGCGCGTGTTCCCGATGTCGGTCTTGGAGGAATGATGATACGCGAAATTGATAAGGACGGTCTCGGCGTGGTTCTGTCGGTGCCGTTTCCTATCTGGGATCGGCGGGCCGGGTGGATTGCAACTGCTCTTGCCGAAGGGCGTCGCGCCGAAGCGGAACTGGAACGGGCACGGACTGAGTTGACCCGATCCATCACACAGGAATATCAGAATTATCGCATTGCGCAGGACCAGCTGGCAGTCTTTGAGCGGGGCCTGCTCAAGCAGTCCGAGGAGGCCCTTCGCATCGCGCAGATCAGCTTCCGGCAGGGCGCATCGGGATTGCTTGATCTCCTCGATGCTCAGCGGGTCCACCGGGCGACTTTGCAGGAATATTATGGCGCGCTTTTCGACCTTTCCGCCGCGCTTGCCCAGCTTGAACAGGTCACCGGCCGACAGGATCTCCTGCCATGAAGGGGCTAGGACTTCTACTCCTACTCTTCGGGCTTTTAGGCGCTGGCGCGTGTAAACCCGAGGCGAAGCCGGCGCCCAAAAGCACGGCGCCTGCTTCTACGGGCACGCCGATCATTCGGCTGAGTGAAGCGGGACTGCAAGCGGCCGGTCTGCAAATAGAGCCAGTGCAGGCTCGCCCGTACAAGCGCTCCTTGCGTGTGTCGGGAGTCGTGAAGCCAGACCCTAATCACCTTGTCGACGTCAGCTCGCTGATTCCGGGACGGGCGGTGGACGTGCTGGTCAATATTGGAGACAGAGCGCGGCCTGGGCAGGTGTTGGCGCGAGTGGATAGTACGGAGCTCGGGCTCGCTCAGTCCGAGTATCTGAAAAGCCAGGCGCATCTTGGAGTCGCGGAAAAGGGGCTTGATCGGGCTGCGCAGCTTTTGGAGGCCAAGGTCATCGGGACCGGTGAGTTTCAGCGCCGGGAAGGCGATACCCTCGCGGCAAGAGCGGATCATCGCGCCGCAAAAGAGCGTCTGGTGCTGCTCGGGATGACTGAGCAGGAGATCGCACAATTGGCGCGAACGCATCAGATCAATTCGCGCGCGTCAATCCGCTCTCCCCTCGAAGGCGCGGTGATCGAACGCCATATCAATCTAGGTGAAGTCATCGATCCCCGCACGAAGTTATTCGTGGTGGCCGATCTGCGACGCCTTTGGGTCATGGCCGATGTTCACGAGAAGGACATCCCCAAGGTACAACTCGGACTGCCGGTTGAAATTCAGGTTACTCCGTACCCGGACCAGATCTTTAACGGAGTGGTCGTGCACA
This sequence comes from Nitrospirota bacterium, assembly GCA_963788195.1. Classification (GTDB taxonomy): domain Bacteria; phylum Nitrospirota; class Nitrospiria; order Nitrospirales; family NS-4; genus NS-11. The sequence goes on along the minus strand of CAWBGA010000017.1, from coordinate 158,131 downwards.
TTGGCGAAGTCATTGAGGCGGCCACGAGAACGGTGAAGGTACGGACCGAGGTGCCCAATCCGGACGGTCGTCTCAAGCCGGAGATGTTTGCCACGGTGATGATCCTCATGACGACCGAGGATCATGTGCTCGCCGTCCCGACCATGGCGGTGCAGAAAGATCGGGGGCGTGACATCGTGTTTGTCCAGACGGATACGACTCACTTCCAACCGCGGGAGGTGACCCTCGGCGAACCTTCCGGCAGCTACGTCCCGGTCCTCAAGGGCCTCGCCGAAGGTGATCAGATCGTCACCCAAGGATCGTTTATTCTGAAGTCCGAGATGAACAAGCAAGACATGGAGCCCGCGTAAATGGCCGATTGGCTGATTGACTTTGCTCTGCGTCAGCGAATCCTGGTGGTCGCTATGGCGTGTATGTTGGCTGGCGGCGGGCTCTACGCGCTCCAGCAACTAAATATTGATGCGTTTCCGGATGTCACAAACATCCAGGTGCAGGTTATCACGGAAGCAGTCGGGCGCTCGCCGCTGGAGGTGGAAAGGTTCATCACTATTCCATTGGAAATCCAGATGACGGGACTGCCGGGGCTGACTGAACTGCGATCCATCTCCAAGTTCGGTCTCTCCCTGATCACGATCGTCTTTCGCGATGACGTGGATATTTATCTGGCGCGCCAATTGGTGCTCGAACGGGTGTTGGTGGCCCAGGAGGTATTGCCGTCGGGGCTGACTCCCGTGATGGGGCCTGCATCCACCGGCCTCGGCGAAGTCTTTCGGTATACCGTAGAGCGGGTCGTCTCACAGGTCGCCGGCAACCCGGCGCCCCTGCCCGCTTCTCTTCAGAATGACGGGCGCGACCAACGAGCGAACACGCCTCTCTCCAAGGCTGGAGGCTTGGCGACGACTCCTCAGGCGACGCGCTCGGGCCTGGAGAGTGACAAAACAACGACATCTGCCAGCTGGGCGACCGCGCCTTCAGATCTGCAGGAGATGCGAACAATCCAGGACTGGGTCATCCGGCCGTATCTGAAGGGTACTATCGGGGTCACGGAGGTCAATTCCCACGGGGGCTACGTGAAGCAGTATCACGTGCTCGTCGATCCGGACAAACTCAAGAAGTACGCTCTCACCCTGCGGGAGGTGTTCGAGAGTGTGAGCCGGAATAACTCTAATGCCGGCGGCAACATTCTTGAACAGCACGCGGAGAAGTACCTGATCCGGGCGGTGGGTCTGATTCAGAGCCTCGAGGACGTGGGTAACATCGTCGTGAAGGAACATCAAGGCGTGCCGATCTATATCAAGGATGTGGCCGACGTGGAAATCGGGCATGAAACTCGGCACGGGGCGGCGGTGAAGGACGGCAAGGGCGAGGTCGTGGTCGGCATCGTGCTGATGCTGCGTGGCGGGAATGCGAAGCGCGTGGTGGATTCCGTCAAGAAGAAGATCAAGGAGATGGAGGTCAACAGCCTCTTGCCGAGTGACGTCCGCATCGTCCCGTTTTATGACCGCACAGAACTGGTGAATGCGGCGCTCTGGACTGTGAAGAAGGCCTTGGGGGAAGGTATTGTACTGGTCGTCATGGTCCTTTTTCTCTTCCTGGGGAACATCCGCAGCGCGTTGATCGTCATGGCCACGCTGATTCTCGCGCCTCTCATGACATTCATCGGCATGTGGCAGATCGACCTGTCGGCGAACCTGATGTCTCTCGGTGGCCTCGCCGTCGCAATCGGGATGATGGTGGACGGCTCTGTCGTCATCGTGGAGAATGTCTACCGCCACCTGTCGGAGCAAAAGACCGGAGCCCTATCCCGCGCGCACGTCATTTTAGAGGCGTCGCGCGAAGTGGCGCGTCCCGTTGTGTTCGGGATCATGATCATCGTGATCGTCTTCCTGCCTCTCTTCACCCTGGAGGGATTGGAAGGCAAACTGTTTGCGCCGATGGCCTATACCACCGCCCTCGCGCTGTTCGCGTCCCTGGCGATTTCGCTAACCCTCTCCCCGGTGCTCTGTTCGTTCTTTCTAAAAGGCGGGATGGAACGGGATAATTGGTTATTACGAAAGATCAAGGGCGGCTATCTACCTGCGCTACGCTGGTCACTGCACAATAGGATGCGCGTGCTGGCCGGATCAGTGGCCGGTCTGGCGTTGAGCCTGCTGCTCGTGCCGTTCCTCGGCACGGAGTTTATCCCGATGCTCTTCGAGGGCGCCATTACACCGCAAGTGCTGCGGTTACCCAGTATCGCGCTCCAGGAATCCATTGATCTTGAGCTAAAGACACAGCGGGCAGTGATGGAATTTCCTGAGGTGCGGACGACAGTGGCGGAGATCGGCCGTGCGGAAATCGCCACGAGCCCCATCGAAGCCAACGAGAGTGACCAGATTGTTCTTTTAAAGCCGGTAGGCGACTGGACGACCGCGGGGACGCCTGCGGAATTCATTGATACGGTCCGCAATCGCCTGCAGCAGATCCCCGGCATTTCGATTCTCATGTCCATGCCGATTCAGGAGCGAGTCGATGAGTTGATCTCCGGTATCAAGACACAGTTGGCAGTCAAGATCTTCGGGGATGACATTGACCTCTTGAGGGAGAAGGCCGAGCGGACGGTTGGAATCCTCTCCAGCATCCGTGGAGCGAAAGACATCAAGATGGAGCAAGTCGCGGGGCAACAGTATCTCACGATCGACATCGATCGACGCAAGGTCGCGCGCTATGGCATTAACGTCGCCGACATCCAGGGAATCGTGGAAACCGCCATCGGCGGCAAGGTGGCCACCGAAGTCTTTGAGGGACAGCGACGCTTCTCGCTCGTCGTGCGGTTTCCCAAGGCCAGCCGTGACAGCCCGGAGGCAATCTCTAACATTCATGTGAGCGATCCGTCGGGCGCGCGGATTCCATTGGCGCAGCTGGCGAACATCACTCTTGTCGAAGGTCCGGCGATGATTAGCCGCCAGGATGTGAAGAGGCGAATCGTTGTCGGACTGAACGTGGTGGGGCGCGACATCGGAGGATTCGTCAACGAAGCGCAGGCGCGACTGGGGTCGGAGTTGAACCTGCCGGCCGGCTATTTCGTGGAGTGGGGCGGGGCCTTCGAAAACATGCAGCGCGCCATGAAGCGTCTAGCGATCATCGTGCCGCTGACCATCATGTTAATTTTCTTTTTGCTATTCTCCACGTTCAACTCGATGCGGTACGCCGCGCTCATCATCCTGAATTTGCCGTTCGCCGTGATCGGGGGAATCCTGGGGCTGTGGCTCTCCGGGCAGTATCTCAGTGTGCCGGCCTCCGTCGGATTCATCACGCTGTTCGGGGTGGCCGTTCTCAACGGCCTGGTCCTTGTGTCCTATATCAACCAACTGCGCCGAGAAGGAATGCCGCTGGAGGAAGCCTTGATGAAAGCCTGCGAACGACGCCTGCGCCCTGTCCTCATGACCGCGAGTCTCGCCATACTCGGTCTCATGCCCCTGCTGTTTGCGACCGGTGTTGGCTCCGAAGTCCAACGCCCCCTCGCCGCGGTCGTGATCGGCGGGCTCGTTTCCTCGACGCTGCTCACGCTGCTGGTGCTCCCCACCGTCTATGGCTTGTTCGAAGAGAGGCGCCCGCAGTACCAGGAGGTCGGGCGATGAAGGAGATCACGGCGATCATCAAGCCCTTTATGCTTGCCAAAGTGCAGGAGGCCTTACAGTGCGTTGGAGACTTTCCGGGCATGACCGTCAGCGATTGCCGCGGCATGAGCCCGGCTCGTGTTGACGAAGCCCCCACAAGGCGGGGCACCCGCAAGGGAATATGTAGGGAAAGTGAAAATCCAATTACTATGCGCAGACGATCTTGCTGATCATTTGGTTGAGATTATTGCTAAAGCGGCGCATACCGGCAACCCAGGCGACGGTCTCGTATATGTCGTAGGCGTGGGCAGCGCAACTCGCATCAGGACATTCGATAAGATGTAAGCATTCCGGGGTGTGCACGTGCGGTCAGTTAGCCGCCCGGTCTTCGAGAGGGTAGAATTAGCCCATGCGTACGAAGAGGAGATCCCAAAAGGCCGGTCTCCCGCCAGGTACCCTGATTCATATTGGGGACAAAAAAGTTGAGAAGCCACGTATCTCGTTCATTGAGTTCGATGAATTTCACCTCAACGAAGCGCAATTATCGACACTGACTGGTTGGAAACCTGTTTCAGACGGCAAAACAGTCACCTGGCTTGATATTGGGGGTCTCCATGAGGTCGGGTTAATCGAGCAAATAGGGCAGTACTTCCATCTTCATCCACTCGTCCTCGAAGACATCCTCAACACCGATCAGCGCGCAAAACTGGACGACTATCCAGACTATTTGTATGTCGTATTAAAGATGCTCTATGCGGCGGATAGCGCAGATCAAGTCATCAGTGAACAAGTCAGCATCATCTTAGGCCGAGATTACGTGCTGACCTTCCAGGAAAATGGCAAGGATGTCTTTGATTCGCTCCGGGCTCGGTTACGCACCGATAAGGGGCAGATAAGAAAGCGGGGAGCGGACTATGTGTGTTATGCCTTGATGGACGCCATCGTGGATCACTATTTTATTATCCTGGAACGATTGGGCGAAAGAATTGGAATCCTAGAAGATAAGTGCATGCTCGATGCAAAGAGCGTGAGTTCGGGGAACATCCTCCAGTTAAAAAAGGACATGCGGTATCTGCGCCGAGCAGTCTGGCCTCTGCGTGAAGTCATCAGCGGGATACAGCGAGATGACAATGCTCTCATCAAGCCCGCGACAAAGCCCTACCTACACGATATCTACGACCATACGGTCCAGATCATGGAAACCATCGAGTCATTTCATGACCAGATCACCGGGATGCTGGATATTTACCTGTCGAGTAATAGCTCAGAGAATGGCCGCCGTCATGAAGGTGCTGACGATTATCACTACCATCTTTATGCCGCTCACGTTCATTGCCGGCATCTATGGGATGAATTTCGAACACATGCCGGAACTCCGCTCGACCTGGGGTTATCCCATCGTTCTCTTGGTCATGGCGTCAATAGGAATTGCCATGCTCCTCTTCTTTCAGAAAAATGAAGTGGCTGTGATCGTAGCTCCCCGGAGGTCGCCTTCCTGAACCCATGCTGGCCATCACGGTCATTCCTGGAGAGCCTGATTCCGCGCGATTGGAGGAGTTCGATGAGCCTCCCATTACCGAAGGGTCGGTCCTCGTTGAAACTCTGGCGATCGGAATGTGTGGCACCGATGTCGAGATCGTAAAAGGATTATACGGGGCTGCCGCGCCAGGGAAGTCCAAGTTGGTGCTGGGCCATGAGTCGCTGGGACGGGTGGTAGAAGCGCCGGCAGATAGCGGCCTTGAAGTCGGTGATGGGGTCGTCGGGATCGTGCGCCAACCGGACCCCGTTCCTTGTCCGAATTGCGCCGTGGGCGAGTGGGACATGTGCCGCAATGGGCGGTACACCGAGCATGGCATCAAGGAACTGAATGGGTTCGCGTCCGAGCGCTTTCGCATCCCGCCGGAATTCGCTCTCAAAGTGCCTCGACAAATTCTGGCCGTCGGGGTTCTGTTGGAACCTGCCAGTGTTTTAGCCAAAGCATGGGAGCAGGTTGAGCGGATCGGAGGCCGGTCACATTGGTCTCCGGAGCGTGTTCTCGTGACGGGGGCCGGTCCCATTGGTCTCTTGGCTGCGCTTTTGGGAGTACAGCGCGGGCTTGACGTCCATGTGCTCGATCGCGCAACGGAGGGTCCCAAGCCGGCCTTGGTAAGAGCGCTGGGAGCGACCTATCACACCGGTTCCGTGGAACAGGCCTGCCAGCAGGCCGACATCGTTCTCGAATGCACCGGCGATGGCTCCCTTGTGTTTGAGGTGATGAGGCATATCGGACCGCAGGGAATTGCATGTTTAACAGGTGTGTCCTCGGGCGGACGAAAACTGTCCGTTGATTTTAGTGGGCTCAATCGCGAACTGGTCTTGGAGAACAATGTCATCGTCGGTTCTGTCAACGCCAACCGCCGCCACTATGAGACGGCGGCTCAGGCACTCGCCCGGGCCGATATGGCGTGGTTGAAGGCCCTGATTACCCGACGTGTCCCGCTGGAACAGTGGCGACAAGCCCTCGATCGACGCCCGCACGACGTCAAGACCGTGATAGATTTTCAACCCGCATCGTAACACCCACTTCCTCACCAGTAGAACACACACAAATTCCCATAGAGCATGGAAGCCGCCGCGAGAACACGGGACAGGCCGCGTCCCTCGGGACAAGAGGCTGTCTTGGCAGCCTCGGGGCGGGAGGGTGCGATAGCGGCCCGGGGCGTCCGGGCGCGCTTGACAATCGTACTAACTAGTACTATTGTGACTCAACACGCTTGGCGATTATTTATGCCACGAACACGCCGAACCCACAGGACACACGACCCCGGCGCCGAGCCGTTTTTGCGGGTGCTGCGGCCCCTCGTGGAAACCTATTTCGCTTTCGTAAGGAGGGATGACCGCCATATCCGCGCGCTTGGGCTGACCTCTGCGCAGTTTGATGTCATCGCGACCTTGGGGGACACCGCGGGTTTGTCCTGCGCGGAACTTTCGAGCAAGACTTTAGTGACGAAAGGAACGCTTACGGGTGTCCTGGACCGCTTGGAGGCCCGCGGTGAGATCAAACGGGTCCCCTCTGAAACAGATCGGCGGAGTATCATTGTGCGGCTCACCCCGAAGGGGAATCGATTGTTTCAGAGGGTATTTCCGGCGCATATCTCCTACCTGAAGCCCTATTTTGAGCGAGCGTTGACCGAGCGGCAAATGACAGACTTAAGAAATCTACTCCTTGGCCTGAAGAAGAGTTTTGTTGAGAAATGAAAGGGGATGCTCATGAGAAAACTGTTTGAAACTTACGATTCCGGGGCGCAGCTCATCTTACGGGTGATGCTTGGGGTGGTGATGTTTCCGCACGGCGCCCAGAAGCTGCTGGGGTGGTTCGGCGGCCTTGGCTTTGCCGGAACGATGAACATGTTCACGGATAAAATGCATATCCCGGCTGTGCTTGCGTTCCTCGTGATCATCACCGAGTCGCTTGGGAGTCTTGCGCTGATTGCAGGCTTTTTGACGCGAGTGGCAGCCTTCGGCATCTTCTGCATCATGATTGTCGCAATCGCGATGGTTCACTGGCCACACGGATTTTTCATGAATTGGTCTGGTAACCAGCCCGGCGAAGGCTTCGAGTACCATTTGCTGGTGATCGCGATATCTCTCGTGCTCATGATCGGGGGTGGCGGCAAAGCCTCGGTTGACCGGGAGATTGCTCGGCGGATAAGGCGATGACTCCATGAAGAACGTTCCAACAACCACCAGGAAATAAGGAACACGCCATGAAGGCTCACTATCTCGGTCACGTGGTGTTCTACGTGGAAGATCTCGAACGCGCATTGGTGTTCTATCGGGATCTGCTGGGATTTCTGGAAGTTGGCCGTACGTTCGGCGGGAAGGCCGCTGCATTGACGTCCGGGCGCACCCATCACGAGCTACTGCTGATTGAAGTTGGGCAGGCCCCGAGAATGCCGGCATCGTCAGGTCCACGTCTGGGTCTCTACCATATCGGAATCAAGATCGGCGACACCTTGGATGAACTACGCTCGGCCAAGGCGGATTTGGAGCGGGCCGGGGTCAAGATCCTCGGCATGAGCGATCACACCGTGAGCAAAAGCCTATACCTGGCCGACCCAGACGGTAACGAAGTGGAGCTTTACGTGGACGCTGATGCGACCGTCTGGCAGGAGCACCCTGAGGCCGTCCTCGCACCTCCGAAACCGCTGCGGCTCTGAGTCCCTCTGCTGGGGACCCGAGTTCACAGGCATCACACCCCATTTGCACCCGCCCACCCCGCGGCTGCCGAGACAGCCGCTTTTCCCAGGGGCACCCGCCATTACATCTAGCCCACCCTGGCGCTGCCAAGACAGAGCCTTTTCCCATGGCCTGGAATTCTCGACCCCTTGCAAGCGAAGGCAAGGGGTGCCCCGGACAGATTTCTTTTCCCCTGTTGTAACCGCATAGGGGTTTTTGTCGATTGTGACGCGATCAGAGCCACTGCTATGAATGTCAGGGCTGAGGGCAAGTGAATCTATATCACCTACGCTACAGGAATCTCTCGAAGGAGGAATTTATGCGACGTCATCTTCTGCTGACGATGATCCTCGGATTCGCACTATCGGTGCCGGCGCCGCTGGGTGTGGCGTTTGCACAATCAACGGGGCCAGGTACGCATACGGACGGGGCAGAGTCGGTGACGGGGCAAGGGCTCGGAAACGAGCGGTCATCGGAGCGCACGGGTAGCTCGGCGACCGTCGATCAGGGCGTTACGGGCAAGAAGAAGCACCGCAAGGGCAAATCCCGCAGCACCCGCAAGAAGCACGCAAGAGCGAGTTCAAAGAATAAAAGCATGGAGCTCCGTGACGGATCCGGACGTCAGTCGGGGTCGACCGGCGCGAATTCGGCTCCATAACACCGTCCGCCAAGCCGAGCTTGCCCGCCATTACACCCGCCCACCCTGGAATCTGCCGAGACAGATTCCGTTGCCCCTTGGCCTGATGATTATTTAAGGCCGCCGGGGAACTTTCTCTGCTCTTTGTCTGCCAGGACAGACTTCTTTGCCTATAGCACCCGTCATTACACCCGGCCACTTCACCCAACCCTTCCCTGGACGCGCCAAGACGCGTCCTTGTCCCATGGCCCCGAGCGCGCCAAAACGCGCTCGTCTCTCCCATGGCCTGGAATCCGACCGGACAGATTCCTTGGCCCCAGATCGCGCATCGATGGAATAAATTAATTCTTGACAGGCAGCTCGTCAATCTATAGTTTGTGGACTGGATTCATCAACTTTAGTCGAGAAGAGGATGCGGTTTTCAAAGAAAAGCGAATACGGGCTCCGGGCGTTGATAGAACTCACCAAGAATTATGGGCATCCGATCACTCGTCAACAGATCGGTAGGCGCCAGAACGTTCCCGTGGTTTTTTTGGAGCAGATTCTTTTACGACTGAAACACGCTGGCTTGCTTGCCAGCACCCGCGGGGCTCAGGGCGGGTACGCGCTGATCAAGGCTCCGTCCACCGTGACGCTCGGTCAGGTCATTCGCATACTTGATGGGCCATTGGCACCGATCGCATGCGTGAGCAAGACGGCCTACCAAAAATGTCAGGACTGTCCCTATGCCCAAACGCGTTACTGCCCCTTGCAGCATGTGATGGGCGGGGTACGAAATGCGATCGCCGACATTCTGGATCACTACAGCCTGGAAGATTTCAGCGATGACGGCGTCGGGAAAAAGAGGCGTCCGGGAAGAGAGGCCGTTTTACAGGACAAGAGTTTGCCCCGGCAGAGTTCCGGCCACGGGAAAAGGACGCGTCCCACGGGAAAAGAGTCTACTTCAGGCCAAGGGCCACGGGAAAAGGACGCGTTCCACCGGAAGAGCGGCCGTCCTGGGGGCTAGGGAGTCTGTCCGGGGCACCTCTTGCCTTCACTTGCAAGGGGTCGAAATGACTCCAGGGATGGTGGGTGCAATGCGCCGCGAGGCTGGGCGGGCGACATAGCCTCCGGGGGAAGACGGGTGTCCACGGGAAAAGGACCCCGTCCCGCGGGAGGAGAGCCTGCAGCAGGCTCGGGGCCACGGGAAAGGGACGCGGACCAACGCGTCCGGGGAAGGGCCGGGTGTAGTGTTGGGTGCAATGGCCGGGGCCGGGGTGGGCGGGTGCGCCGGGGACGGGGTCGGTCCCGGCCGACCCGGGGTGGGCGGGTGCGCCGGGGACGGGGTCGGTCCCGGCCGACCCGGGGTGGGCGGGTGCAATGGCGGGTGGAAACGGCCGTCCAAGGCTAGGCCCGATGCAATTGGCATGGAGAAGGTGAGTACAAGCATGAAACGTACAGCTAATTTGTCGGCACGAGGTTCGGAAGCCATACACGGCTGGTCACGCAAATCACAAAAGTTCTTTTCTGCGTTAGCCGCCGTTCTGATTCTTCTATTGAACACCGTTCCAGTTGTCCTCGCCGCTGAGGTCACGCTGATCCTCGGCGCCTACACGACGCCGCGCGAGGCCTACGGCAAAGCCATCATTCCGGCTTTTCAGGAGTACTGGAAGAAGCAAACCGGGCAGAGCGTGAGGTTTCAAGAGTCATATTTGGGGAGCGGCGCCCAGGCCCGTGCCATCGTCGCTGGATTTGAAGCTGATGTCGCGGCATTGTCGCTCGAAGGTGATGTCGACAAGATCAAGGAGGCGGGTCTCATTACGCATGACTGGAAGAGCAACCAGACCAAGGGAATGATTAGTCATTCCATCGTCGTGCTCGCGGTACGCCCTGGAAATCCCAAACGCATCCATGACTGGGCCGACTTGGCGAAGCCCGGCATGGAGATTCTAACCCCGAACCCGAAGACGAGCGGGGGAGCCATGTGGAACATCACCGGGCTTTATGGGGCAGCGCTGCGCGGCAATGTGCAGGGGGTGCCCAAAGGCGATGCCAACGCGGCCAGAAATTTTCTTCAGGCCGTCCTAAGAAACGTGACGGTGATGGACAAGGGCGCCCGCGAATCCATCACCAACTTTGAACGCGGTATCGGCGATGTCGCGATTACCTACGAAAACGAGGTTTTGATCGCACGGCAGGCAGGACAGAGCTACGAGTATGTGGTGCCAACGTCAACGATCTTGATCGAAAACCCTGTCGCGGCGATTGACAAGTGGGTGGACAAGCACGGGTCCAGGCCGGTTGCCGAAGGCTTCATGAAGTTCCTGGGTACACCTGAAGCTCAGCGCATCTTCGCCAGGTACGGGTTGCGCTCTGTGGACCCGGCGATCGCCAAGGAGACTGCCCGGGGATTTCCTGCTGTGAAAGATCTCTGGACGATTCAGTTCCTGGGAGGATGGGAAAAAGTCACAAAAGATATTTTCGGCCCGAAAGGGATGTATACCGTCGCTGTGTCGGAGGTAAAGCGGTGAGCCACAATCCCGTCAACAATCCGTGGGGCAGGTGGGGGCTGCGGTCCACTGCGATGGTATTCCTGTCCTTTATGATTGTGATCCCTCTGGCTGCGGTGGTCGACCGCGGGTTCGTGGACGGCCTCGCCGGATTTTGGGAGGATCTGCATGCTCCATCCGCGAGGGCCGCGCTCTGGTTAACGCTCTGGACAGCGCTGCTCATGACCATTCTCAATACCGTGATGGGAACCCTGACGGCCTATGTGTTAGTGCGGTATCGGTTTCCCGGCCACGCTTGGCTCAATGCGGTGGTGGATCTGCCGTTTGCTTTTCCCACGCTGATCACCGGCATCATGTTGGTGGTCTTGTATGGACCCCAGCATGCGGTGGGAGCGTGGCTCAAAGGTCATGGCGTGGAGATCATGTTTGCGCCGACCGGAATTGTGCTGGCGTTACTCTTTGTAACGTATCCTTTCGTAGTGCGAGCGGTGCAGCCCGTGTTGATGGATCTCGAAACCGACCAGGAGGAAGCCGCCTACACCCTGGGCGCCGGTCCTGGGCTGACATTCTTCAAAGTATTGCTGCCGGCCATCATGCCGTCCGTTATCACTGGGGCGTTATTATGCTTCGCCCGGGCACTGGGGGAGTTCGGGTCGATCGTCATTGTGGCGGGTAACATTCCCGGCAAGTCCCTGACAGCCCCCGTCTACATCTTTGGCGAGATCGAAGCCGGTAATCTTCGTGGGGCGGCATCCATGTCTGTCTTGCTCTTGGCCCTCGCCTTTCTCCTGATCTTTAGCGTGGACTGGGCGCAACAGCGACGCGAACGGCGTCAAGTCGGATGACAATGGCGCAACCGCTTCCACGCACGGCTCGAGTGCTGATTACGGTGGTGGTCGGGTACCTCGTGATCCTGCTCGTGGGCCCGGTCGTGGCCGTCGTCCTTCAAGCCTTCAGTCAAGGTGTGCGACCGCTTTGGCTCGCATTGACCCAGCCCACGGTCCTGCACGCTTTCTGGATGACGCTCTGGATCGCCATCGCGACGGTCGGGGTCTGCACGGTCTTCGGAACCCTGGTTGCCTTTGTCCTTGTCCGGCAGCGCTTCGTCGGGCGCTCACTCCTGAACGGACTTGTGGACCTGCCGTTCGCGGTCTCGCCCGTCGTTGCAGGTCTTATGTATATCCTGGTGTTCGGCCGCGGAGGCTGGCTGGAGCCATGGGCGGAGGCCGCCGGCATCAAGATCATTTTCAACTGGCCGGGAATGCTGTTGGCCACGATTTTCGTATCGATTCCTTTTGTGATTCGTGAGCTGATGCCGGTACTTCAATCGCGCGGCGTGGATGAGGAGCAAGCGGCGTATACACTCGGCGCACGCCGATGGACCACGTTTTGGCGTGTCACGCTGCCCGGCATCAAGTGGGGATTGTTCTACGGCATTGTCCTGACTTTTGCCCGGGCTGTGGGGGAATTCGGCGCTGTTTTGGTGGTCAGCGGGGGCATCAGCGGCCGAACCGAGACGGCGACGCTCTTTATCTTTCGTGCCTTGGATGAGCGCCAAGAGGTTGCGGCTGCGGGCGCAGCGCTCGTGATGGCCTCGCTTTCTCTAATGATTCTGATCTCCATGGAGTTGATCAAACGTGCTCCAGAGACGGGCCGGACGGTAGCGACCAAGCCCCTTGTCGTCACGACGCACTAAGTGGCAATGCATTCGATGACGAAGAGCGGGAAGCTGGAGGTACGGGAACTGTGCAAGCGCTTCGGAGCTGTCTCGGCAGTGGACCGGGTCAGCTTGTCCGTCCGGGAAGGAGAGCTGCTTGGCCTGTTGGGTCCCAGCGGGAGTGGGAAGACGACGGTGCTCAGGATCATCGCGGGGCTCGAGACACCGACGTCCGGAGAGATTTATATCGATGGCGTGCGGGTCAACGATCTCCCGGTGCAGGAGCGAAACATCGGGTTTGTCTTCCAGCACTATGCGTTGTTCAAGCATATGACGTTGTTTCAGAACATCGCCTTCGGCCTAAAGGTCAAGAAATGGCGAAGGGAAGACATTCGCGCACGTGTCGATGAACTCCTGAGGTTGCTCAGCCTTGAAGGGCTTGAGCGTCGATACCCGCATCAACTGTCAGGAGGTCAACGTCAGCGCGTCGCAATTGCCCGGGCCCTGGCGCCGAGACCCAGCCTGCTGCTGCTCGATGAGCCCTTTGGGGCGGTGGACGCCAAGGTTCGACAGGAACTGCGCGAATGGCTCATTCGTCTGCACGATGAATTGAATGTGACAAGCGTTTTTGTCACTCATGACCAGGAAGAGGCGATGGAAGTCTCAGACCGTATCATCGTCCTGAATCAGGGTCGGATTGAGCAGGTGGGAATGCCCTCTCAGGTGTATGAGGAGCCGGCCACGGAATTCGTAGCACGCTTCATCGGAGTGATGAATATCGTGGAGGCCGAAGTGAAAACCGGAAAGGCATGGGCGGGTCCGTTGGAGTTTCCGGCGCCGGAAGTCCCCGACGGAACTAAAATCCTTATCGGATTTCGCCCCTATGCCGTCAAGCTTTCCGCCGACCCGTCGTATTATCGGCTGCGCGCGGTCATCAAGCACGTGTACTTTCTCGGCGTCGCCTATAGGGTTGAAATCGAATGCGCGGACGGCCTCATTCTGCGCTCGCGTCTCAACAAGGAGGAGTATTCCGAGCGGCGCTATGAGACGGGACAAGAAATCTCTTTCGCGGTCGTCCAGTTCAGGATTTTGCCGGACGGGGCGGCACTCGGTGCGACACGCTCAGAGTAGAAGGCGGATCGGAGCGCCTTTTTTTGGACCTAAAGTTTAGTATGTTAATCAACAATATAATTAAAAGGAGGACAGCATGAAAGCGAGATGGCTATTAGCCGGCGCTCTTTTACTGTGGGGCAATTTTTACGGTGTCGGCTTCGGCGCGAGCGATCCGGCTCTGGAGTTGCTCTTGAAGAAGGGAGTCATCACTCGGGAAGAGTACGAGCAGGCTCGGCGGGAAACCGAAACGCCAAGCCCGGGTTCTTCAATCGCTCCGTCGGCGCCAAAACCTGAAGCCACGGCGGCGGCATCTGATTCCGATACTACCGTGGAGCTTGGAAAGGGCATCAAATTTGGGTACGACCGTGGACTGTATACGCAGTTCAAAGACAAGTTTCGCCTGAAGATCCGCATTCGGGCCCAATTTCGATTCACCGACAGCGCCTTCAATGCCAATTACAATACGGTCGGAGACACCAAGAACTTTCCGATTGTCTCCGGTGCCGGCACAATTACTGCGCTCCGCCACGCCGAAGACATCGCCGAACTGGATGTGCGTCGTGCCAGGCTCGTCTTCGAAGGGTTCGCGTTCTCTCCGGACATTACCTATTTCGTCCAATTGAGGAACGATACGAACGGTTCGACGACGCAGCCCAGCACGTCGCGATCGACTACCCAACTGTACGATGCATACGTGGCATTGGGGCAGCTCTCGTGGGCCAACCTGAAAGTCGGGCAGTACCGCACCCACTATGGGCGGCAGGAATTTGTGTCCTCCGCGCTGTTGCAGTTTGTGGATCGTGGTTTTGTCGCCGAAGCATTCGTACCGAATGCCCTCGATCGTCGCGACCAAGGCGTCACCTTGTTCAGCGACCCGGCTAGGCACCGTTTTAACTACAACATCGGCGTGTTCAATGGCGTCGGCATCAATTTAACCCGGCTAGGCCTCAGTACCCCAAGCAATGCCAACGAATTCATGTATGTCGGACGTGTGACGGCAGACCTGTTAGGAAGGCCCGGCTATCCCGAAGGTGACCTGACGTTTTCGGCCACGCCACAATTTGGCGTGGGAGCAAGTCACGGGTACAACGCGGGCTTGCAGACCAATACCACGGGTGCCGGCAGCAATAATCAGATCTCGACGGCCCTTGCTTCTTTAGGCAACGGCCGCTTGCTGAACCAAGGCGTCGTCAATATAGGGACCACCGGAATTGATGCGGTCTTCAAGTACAAAGGGCTGTCGCTGCAGGCGGAAGGATTTGTTCGTAACATCGATACCCGGGACCATTCGAAGCGGATCGGGAATGCAAGCGGCTTCTATGTCCAAGGAGGGTATTTCCTGGTTCCGCGGACAATTGAAGTCGTGGGCCGGTACAGTTACATGGATCCGGACACCGTGCGGTCAGAAGATACGATCACGTCCGGGGTTGGCGGTATCAACTGGTATCTAAGCGGCCATGAGCACAAGTTGCAGTTCGACTACGGCGTGATCACGACGCGGTTGAGTGCCGCAGACACCGGAACGGGCGCGGTCTCACTGATCGAGAATCGCGCACGCTTGCAATATACAATCGTGTTCTAGGAACATCGCACTGGGGGGCCGTGCTGACTTGGCGGAGTGAGCCACAGATAATCAGCGATGGCCGGCTTGAGCAGCAGGTCAAGGTCCTCGACCTCAGCGGGGTTTACAGCAACGAGGTACACAGTGATTTGTCGAAGCTCCGGGCGTCTTCGGGCGACTCGGTTTGGGATGGGTAACCGGTATTGGATGTGCCCCGCGCCCGTATAACTGACGATGGGGCCGGCTTTCGGCAAGCGCTCCGCGGCATCTGAAATAGTTTTTGCCATGCCCTCATCACGAAACAGGGAGGCTTCATACATCCGTTGATAGGCGTTGGAAGGGAGTCCCCGATGGCATGCCCGTAGTTGTTCTAAAATTGTGTCTTGGTACGCGGCATCCTGTACAAACTTTTCGCCCCGCATGCCCCAACGGCCCATTTCGGCGTCGAGAGCCTCTGGCCGCAGTCCCTCCTTGGCGATCTTTCGGACGAGCGGCCTGGGGGGATTCAGGGCAATGATTGGCAGATGGTGTCGCCTGGCACTCTCGACCAAAGGTTCGTATTCTTCATAGACCCCGCCCCAGTTCTCCTGCCATCGCGCATCCTGGAGAAACTGCATCTTGGCTGGAGCGGTGTCCAAAAGATATCGATCCAAGGCCACTTGCCCGTCCCAGGAGAACATCTCAAGGCCCAGAATGGGAAGACGCTGGCGCTGCTGGAGAACCTCCAGAATGATGATGGCTGCGTCGATATGAGCCTGATTGCGATGCTGCTCACCAAGATAGATGACGTCCGTGACAGCAAGACGTGAGGCAAACTCATCAAAGGCTATCGAGTCTCCCGTGCTTGTATCGAGGATCCGCCATTCTTGTGGCTTTGACGGAGTGGCAATGGGGGTCGCAAAGGGCGCATAGGTGATGATCGCCGTGAAGCTTGCCGCAATCATCAATATAATAACTACCAGGCGACGAACCATGAAAGACCCGAATAGAAGGTGCGTTGATTATAACATCAAGTGCTACGTCAATCGCTGGGGCACGGCGATTTCGATATGCTGAAGAAGAATCTGGCGTCACTTTTCAGTATGCTAAGCAGAATCTCCAACGTCTCATCTATCATGAGAAGTCTTTGTAACTTTTTGAAAGGAGTGAGTTGATGGCGCCCGAGGATTTTTCTACCCACCTTGGTTGGATTCGACAGCAGTTTCCGGCCCTCCAACAGGACCTACAGGGACGACCCGCTATATACCTGGATAGCCCAGGTGGAACACAGGTGCCGCAACGCGTGATCGATGCTGTCGCAGACTACCTCGCCCGGTCAAATGCCAACAGCCATGGCAGCTTTCCTACGAGCCATCGTACCGATGCCACTATTGCCAAGGCGCGAGCAGCAATGGCTGATTTTCTTGGCTGCGAGGCAGATGAGATTGTCTTCGGGCAGAACATGACGACGATGACGTTTGCGTTAAGCCGCTCGCTTGGACGGGAATTTCGGCCGGGAGATGAGATTGTTCTCACTCGCCTGGATCATGACGCCAATATCGCGCCGTGGTCGGCGTTAGAAGAGCAAGGGGTTACGATTCGACATGTGGACATTGATGTCAAGGACTGTACGCTGGACATGGAAGACTTTCGCCGGCAGCTCAACGATCGAACGCGTCTCGTGGCTGTGTGCTACGCTTCGAACGCTGTCGGAACGATCAATGACGTGGCGAGCATTGTCCGTCTGGGCCACGCGGCGGGCGCGCTGGTGTTCGTTGATGCCGTGCATTTTGCGCCACATGGCACGATTGATGTGCGCGCGTTGGACTGCGATTTTCTCGCGTGCTCACCGTATAAGTTTTTCGCGCCACACGTGGGGGTGCTCTACGGAAAGCGCGAGCATCTGAGCCGCTTGCGGCCGTATAAAGTCAGGCCGGCGACCGAGCAGCCTCCGGAGCGATGGGAGACGGGCACGCAAAATCACGAAGGGCTGGCAGGGGTGACGGCGGCAATCGAATATCTCGTGGAGTTGGGCCGTCGCGTGGCCTCAAATATCGGTGCGTCGGAAACAATGGCACGACGTGCCGCGCTCGTGTCTGCGATGGAAGCGATCAGGAGATACGAGCGAACCCTGGTTGTGCCCTTAATTGAAGATTTGCAGGCGATTCCCGGTTTGACTTTCTACGGCGTAACCGAACCGGATCGCTTTCACTGGCGCACACCGACTGTCGCGGTCCGGTTAGCAACACACTCGCCTCAGGATCTGGCGAGGCTTCTTTCGGATCAAGGCATGTTTACCTGGGCGGGAAATTACTACGCCATTAATCTGTCTGAGCGCCTGGGGGTTGAAACGTTGGGCGGGATGCTCAGGATAGGACTTGTCCACTACAATACCATCGAAGAGGTGGCGGAAGTTGTGGAGGCACTTCGCACTCTCGCTCGATGATCTGAATAATGCGGGCGAGCATGTCTCGATTGAGCGAGGATCTAGTGACCTCTTACTCGTCCCATCCAGCCTTTCTTCCCGGCGGCATCGGCGAAGGTCAGGACTAGAACAGTCACACAGATGTCAATGAAAACTAAAAGAAAATCGATATATTGTATATCGTAACTGTTAGGGTATATGAACTAAGTTAATACATCTACATTAGTAATTTTAATAAACTATTCGTGCTAAAATAACAGTAGCAATCATGAGGCGAAATGACTAAAATAAACCTAGGTGCGATATAGTATGTCTCGTGAGCCTGCTGCTATGCGCCTCTCTAGCTTCTGTATCCTCGCTCTGCTGGTCCTGATCCTGTCGGTCACAGACGCGTTTGCCGATCAGGGCTATAACAACCTCTTGCTCGATGGCTCCTATATTCGTTTCAACTATGATGGAGTGGTCCCTGAAGTCTTGATTCGAATTCCGTATATCGACAAGGTGATGCGGATTCAAGGAGGGGATGAACTTCGTTACCCAATGCGTCATTACTATGATGTTAAAGTGCCGTTGCGCTTTCAATTCACAAGCCGGTTCGCTATGCAAATGACCGCCTCCGTCGAACGGATCTACTCTATGCAGAGCCCGTACGGCGATGCGTCAGGCGGCGCCGGTATTCCTCTCAATAGCCTGTTTGGTTTCGGGGCCCAGAACACCCAACAATTCCTGGGCGTATTCAGCCTGACCTTCAGCTTTTGATCGAGTTTTATAGCGGAGGCTTCAACGGCTGGAAGAGCCGTTCACCCCTTTGCACCTCCATACCACCCTCCCACCCCGGCGCTGCCAAGACAGCGCCTTGTCCCGTGACACCCTCCCACCCCGGCGCTGCCAAGACAGCGCCTTGTCCCGTGACACCCCTCCCGCCCGGACGGCCATTGCACCCAGCCCGCCTCCGAGCCTGAAGTAGCCTCCTCTCCCGGGGGGCGCGTCCTTTTCCCGTGGCCTGGAGTCATTTCGACCCCTTGCAAGTGAAGGCAAGAGGTGCCCCGGGCAAACTCCTTCTGCCCCTTTGCACCCTCCATTTCACCCAGCCCACCCCCGACTTCGCCAAGACGACGTCGTTTTCCCGTGGCCTGGAGTTTGCCAAACGCCTCTTCCCCTTGGTACGCGATCTTCGGAAGAGCCATACTCCCCCCCCTTTGATCTATGGCTGGGCAGCGTCATTGGACTTACCATAACGCAAGAAACAGAGGGTTGTCGGATGATGGGCAATAGCATTGCAAGGTTTGGCTTCCTCTGGACGATGTTCATGATTAGTTTGTTATTCGGCGGGGCATATGCCGTTTTATTTGAAAAGAGTCTGTCGGCCGCTGTCGTAAAAACGCTGCTCCTACCGTTACCGTAATCCAAAGAACACACATACAACTCGGTTACCTTCAGCCTGACGCCTAAGACCTATTTGCCTGTAGCTCTGGTTGATACACTGCGTTTTTTATCGAACGCCGGCTTACTTGACAGGTCCTAAAGCGCTCCGTAGACTCCCCCCATGCTGCCCCTTGCAAGGTGGTTGCCAAAGTCATTTGGACCCGCGCCATGATCGTCGACACGCTCTGGGACAATATCTTCCGCGGCCGTCGAAAAGGGGAAAGGCGTATTCAAGATTTTCTCGTTGAAATCCCTATCTTTGAAAATCTGTCCTTGCGCGAGTTGCGGACCATCGAGAAAATGGTGTATGTGCGCCGGTACGCTCCTGGTGAGCCCATCTTTCACCAAGGTGATCCAAGCCTTGGCATGTATATCGTGAAGAGCGGAGTCGTGCGGATCATTCGTCAGTTTCCAGGAGGCCAGCCTCGGGTCATGGCCACACTGACCGTGGGCGAGTTTTTTGGAGAACTGGGTCTCATTGATGATGCGCCCCGGTCCGCGACCGCCGTTGCCCAGGACGCTACGGAGGTGATTGGATTCTTTAAGCCTGAGTTAATGGCGCTGATCAATCAGACGCCTGGTCTAGGTTTGAAGATCTTGTTGCGCGTGGCAAGTGTCTTGTCAGCTCGCTTACGTCGTACTCATGAAGAGCTCGAACAACTTCTCCAGACCCAGCCAGCCGAGACTGAGATCAGGGAACGAATCAGAGTGACCTATTGATGGTCTCGCCCGATGACCCCCTCGCGTAAGCAACTCTGGCGGGATCTGACGTACGTAGCCGTCATCGCCGGAACGGCCGGACTGATCGCCTACGCCGCAGGCCGAAGCCTGATTCCCTTCTTCGCCTCTTGCTTTGTAGCCTTTGTGCTGGCGCCTCTTGTGGAGTTCCTGGAACGAGGGGGGATGTCACGACTCCAGGCGGTAAGCACAATCTATGGTGCCAGTATTATCGTGGCGTTCGCGGCAGTCCTGTATTTGACTCCCGTTCTGCAACATCAACTCCAGACCTTTCGCATGAAGCTCCCGGAGTACTCTGCTCAGGCACAAGATAGATTGGAGGCGCTACAAAACGAGTGGGAAAGGCGTCTTCCAGAACTCAAGCGAGTGAACTTCGCTGAGACGATAACGAAGAACACCACGGGCTTTGTCGACCAATCACTGAATAGGCTGCCGAAGATCGTGTTTAATTTGTTGACCCTGTTGACAGTGTTCGTGCTGGTTCCCATCATGAGCTGGTACCTGCTTCTCGAGAGCCGAGCGATCAAAAAGTTTGTGATTGGCCTGGTGCCTAATCGGTATTTCGAAGCCGCCCTTAACCTCCTTTATCGCGTGAATCAACATCTCTCGAGGTATCTCACTGGATTGGTAGTGGATGCCGTGGTAGTCGGCCTCCTGCTGTCGGTTGGATACTCGATTATCGGAGTGCCGTTCGGAGTCGCGATCGGAGTGTCTTCGGGGCTCGTCCATCTTATTCCCTACCTCGGGCCGGTTTTCGGGGCTGTCGTCGCACTTCTCGTTACCGTGCTGGAGAGCGGCGTGACGATCAAGCTTGTGTACGTGCTGCTCGTTGCCTCTGCGGTACACCTGTTCGATGCGTTACTGATCCAGCCACTGGTTCTTTCCAAGACCGCAGATCTGCACCCACTGGCTGTCCTGATGATCCTCATCATCGGTGGAAACGCTTTTGGGATATGGGGGATGCTTCTGGGCGTTCCGGCGTTTTGCGTGGGCCGCATTGTTGTCCAGGAATATCTCAGCATCTCGCGGCGACACCAGGAACAAATGATTTAGTCCCTGTCTCACCTAGATCAATATGCGACCCCCGGCTAGAGGTCGAACTGGGCCCAGAGGAAGGTGTGATCCGATGAGTTGGGGACGCGCCGTGGTTCGATGTCCACTTCCACATTTCTGCATTTCTCGGCCATGGGCGGCGTCGCCAGAATGTGGTCGAGCCGCCAGCCCTTATTAGCGTCCACGGAGTTCGGCCGTAGATAATCCCAAAATGTGAATTGTTGTTTATCGGGGTAGAGCCGACGAAACACATCGACAAAACCCCATGCAGCGGTTTCCTGGTACGCCCGGCGGACATCCTCGTGAAAGCAGACATGCTTGAGGTGCTTTTCCGGACTATGAACGTCAATGGGATCCGGAGCGACATTCATATCTCCGCACCAGACAGCCGGCTTATCAGCTGAGAGATGCCGTTCAAAATAAGCCCGCAGGCGCTTAAACCATTCCAGCTTGTACGCGTATTTTGGGGATACAATTTTGAAGCCGTTAGGAACGTATGTGTTGAGGATGGGAATGCCCTGCACAATGACACGCATGATGCGCGCCTCGTCGGTTTCCCCTCCATCATCGAACCCATAGAAGACGTCGTCCGGAGCCGTGCGGGTCATGACCGCGACGCCGTTGTAGGATTTCATTCCTCTATAGACGACATGGTATCCGCTAGAGGCCAGCCCCAAAGCCGGAAATTCACTATCTTGGACCTTGGTTTCCTGAAGGCACAGCACCTCCGGCTGATGTTGCTCAAGCCATCCAAGGATGACCGGAAGGCGAATTCTTATTGAATTAATATTGAACGTGGCGATTTTCACTCTCACTAAGATAGCACAGCTGGTCCGCACGCACGACGCCCTGGACCCCCCGCCGCTGGGACCGAAAGGCGTAAGCCAACAGTAATTTCTAGTGGCTAATTTGCATTGGCCCACAAGATATGGTAGCGTCCCGGCCATTCAGGCTTTCCGTCAAAGGAGCCCTATGTACTTAAAACGCTTGGAGATGAACGGGTTTAAGTCCTTCATGGAGGCGCGCATCGTCTTTCAGCAAGGCATTACCGCCATTGTAGGCCCGAACGGAACCGGAAAGAGCAATATCCTGGACGCCGTTCTTTGGGTGCTGGGCGAGCAGAGCACAAAGACCTTGCGTAGCGAGCGTATGGAAGACGTCATTTTTAACGGCACGGAATGTCGCAAGCCGCAAGGGATGGTCGAAGTGTCATTGATCCTCGGGGACGTGGAACGGGAACAACCCGCTAGCGACAACATGCGACCGCCTTTTCCCTATTCGCTTGGCGAGTGCCAAGAGGTAATGGTGACCCGGCGGCTCTTCCGCGACGGCGCAAGCGAGTATTTCATTAATCAAGTTCCCTGCCGCCTTAAAGACCTGCGCGCGCTATTGCTGGATACCCGGGCGGGCAGCAAGGGACACACGGTCATCGAACAGGGCATGATTGACCGTATTCTGAAAGCCTCACCGATTGAACGCCGGGAACTCATCGAAGAAACCGCAGGCATCATCCGCTATAAGAAGCAAAAGGGTGAAGCGTTACGAAAACTTGAAGCGACCCAACAAAATCTCTTGCGTGTGCGGGATATTGTGAATGAGGTCAAACGGCAATTGATGAGTCTTGAACGCCAGGCCAAGACCGCCGAAGCCTACCGAGCACTCAAGCAGGAAGTTCGGCGCCTTGAACTGATGGTGTTAATCCATGACTACCAGGAGATATTGAGCGACAGTCGCGATTGCGTGCGCCATCTCTCGGAACTCAGCGAACGAGAGAACGGCGAAGAAGCGGCGGGGGCTCGCGTGGCCACAGAAATACAATCCGTTCAGCTCGAAGTCGGCGAACATGAAACCGGCATTACCGCTTTACGCGATGATGTAGGGAGGTTGGAGACGCGCTTAAGCCAGGCCGCGACCTCCATCGAGCTGCTGGCGCAGAGGTTGAGCTTTCTCGAAGAACAGAAAGCCCGGATGCAGAACGATCTCCGGCAGCTATACGAAGAAACATCCGCCGATGCTGAGTCCTTGCATGGGTGGGAAGAGCGCGTTGCAACCCTCACTCAGGAACTCGCGGCGGACACGCAGGTCGTCGCGACCGAGGAAGACGCACTGACCCAGGCCGTGCAACTGTACCGCGGCAGCCAGGCCGCGCTTGAGGCGGGGCGGGTACGGGTCATGAATCGTGCAATGGAAGCCACTGTCGTCGCCAATCATGTGACCAATAACCAAACGCGGGTCGCTGACCTCGCCAGACGCATTGAAAAGCTTGAGCAGCAGAGCCTCCAAGCCGACACCGCTTTCGATACCCTCCAAGAGCAACTCGCGGCAGGTGGTGATCGCCGGCACGCCAACGAAGTGCAACTTCAAGAGATCCTGACGACAGTAGGGACCGTAAGCGGTGGGATGGCTGAACTGAAGCAACGGCTGGCTGATGCCGAGGAGCGTGTCTCGTGCATTCAGCAAGAGTTAACCGTATCCAGCGCGAGACAGCACGCTCTTCGGGCAATCACTCGAGGTGTGAGTCCGTTGCTTGCCGATCCGAACGACGATGGTGGTACCCTGGCGCATGTTCTGACGGTACACGCCGAATATGATGTGGCCATTGAGGCCGTACTTGGGTCAAAGCTTTTGGGGACACTCGTCGAAGCACCGCAGGAAGCCGCTCGCTTGCTGGAAACACTCCGATGTCAGGATGCCGTCAATGGGACTTTTCTTCCGCGGCGGCCTAGGGTATTGGGAACGCGTTCCACGGAGGCTCTACAGCATGACGGGGTCGTCGGCCGAGCGCTGGATTTTGTATCTCCGAAGCCAGGGTATGAGGAGTTGGTTTCCTATCTGCTCGCGGGAGTCTTCATTGTACGGAGCTTGGAAGAGGCCATTGCGCTATGGGAGAAAATGACAGCGAGCACCGCGGCCGTCTTGGTCACGTCGAGAGGCGAAATTCTCACGGCTGATGGGATGCTGACTGCGAGCCCGGCGGAAGCAACAATTGGTGTGATTGCGCGCGAACGGGAACTGCGCGTTCTGACGGATCGGATACCAGAGCTTGAGCAAGCTCTCCATGAGGCGAAGAATCAGCGCAGGGTCTTGGAAGAGGCAGTCACGGACGAAACCCGTGTGTGCGAAGCTCGTGAATTGGACATCCGCCGTCTGGAGATACAGCTCGTCAGTCTCCGAAAAGACGAGGAGCGAGGTCAGCAGGATCTTACGCAACTCCGGCAACGTCTTGAGGCCTTATTGGCGGAACGCCACGCGGCCGAGGCAGAGCGAGATGTGTTGCGCGCCGCTGCGCATGTGGATCGAGAGGCGCTTCAGCGTGTGGAGGCTGAGCGGGGTTCAGCAGAGCAGGCGTTGGCCGACCTGCAAGCCGCAGTAGCGATCAATGAGCAAATCGTCGAAAGCCGGCAGGCCGCTGCCGCCGCGGTCCGCCTCAAAGTCGCGGGATTGACTGAGCGCCTGGAGCAAAGCCGCGCGGAGATCCGGCGCATACACGGTGTCACGTTCAGTCGGGAAACGCGTCTATCAGAGCTGGAAGGAGAGCTTTCCCGCTTCCGGGTGGCCTGCGCGGAAACACTCGAGGAGCAACACGTTGTAGCTGAGAGCGTGCCGGCCGCCGAATCAGAACTTGCGCAGGCTCGACGTCGCTTGACGGAAGCCCAGGTAGGCCAAGCGGGACGTACCGTTAGACTGCGCGCGCTCGAAGCGGAGTATCATGCTGTGCGCCAGCGCATTGAGGATGTGCATCGACAGCAGGAAGCGGCGCGTCTTCGCCAACGCGAGGCTGATATTAGGCTCGAAGGGTACGAACGTCAATTGGAGGGCACGTATCAAGTCAGCATTGAGGCTGCGATTACCGAAGTGGGAGACAGGGGTGACTTCGATGTCGCCGGCGCGCGCGACCGATTGATACAGAGACGGAGCCGTCTGGAGGATCTCGGGCCTGTAAATGTGATGGCGATCGAGGAGCATCGCGAGCTTGAAGAGCGCCTGCAGTTCTTGACGGCCCAAGAAGCGGATCTCGGACAGTCCGTTGCCTCCTTGAAGGCCATCATCGCCAAGATTAACCGCACTACAAAGCAGCTTTTCCTGACAACGTTTGCTGAACTGCAGGTCAAGTTCGACGAGATGTTTCGAAGCTTTTTCGATGGTGGGCGAGCCGAGCTACTACTGGTGGAGGAGGAAGAAGGGGCCGAACCCGGTGTCGATATCGTCGCCCAGCCTCCGGGAAAGCGCCTCAAAAACATTACAATGCTCTCCGGCGGAGAGCGGGCATTGACTGCCATGGCATTAGTATTTGCCAGCTTTGTCATTCGCCCGACCCCGTTTTGTGTGTTAGACGAAATTGATGCTCCCCTGGATGAACAGAACACTGCCCGGTTCACCCGGGTACTCCAGAGTCTGTCTGCCAGGTCCCAATTCATCGTCATCACCCACAGTAAACAGACCATGGAAGTGGCCGATTCCCTATATGGAGTGACGATGCAGGAGCCCGGGATTTCGAGCCTCGTGTCCGTTCGCCTGAACAGGCTGCTCGAGCCTGTAGGGGCTTGAGGCGTCGTCCGGACGCTCAACTCATTGATATTGGTGGAAATTGCACGAAAGTGCACTTGACAGCCGATAGCGACTCTGTTATATACTCCCGCTCCAAGAGCCCTCGAAAGTGCCTGCCGCTGTTCGGGCGGGCCGAAATACCGAATTAACATGGACAAGAAGGCCTCATGAAGCGATTGCTCGGTCTGCTAACCACTTGGTCCGAGAGGATTATTTCAGTAGCCCCCTCTCCTCTCCAGCAGCGGGCGCGCCGTAACGCCGACCGACTGTTGCGCCTGGTCGGGGGCAATCCGAACGTTTCCTGGGAAGCCCCTTCCTCACCGCGGCGTTCTGAATCGAGCCATGGCCCTCATCAGTCGCCGGCCCTTCATCATGCCATCCGGCGGGGGCAACAGTGGCTGCTCTCACAGCAAGCGGAGGAAGGCTACTGGGTCCATGAATTAGAAGTCGATACGACATTGACCTCCGAGTGGCTCATGCTGAGGCGCTTGATGGGCTTCCGAGACCTCGAAAAGGAGGCAAAGGGAGTTCGCTATCTGATCCAAAGCCAGCTTCCGGACGGCGGATGGCCGATCTACCATGGGGGGCCGCCCGAGATCAGTGCTTCGGTGAAGGCTTACTTTGCGCTGAAGCTATCGGGTATCGGTGGCGATGAGCCATTTATGCGAAAGGCCCGGGCAGTGATCTTGCAAAAGGGTGGGGTAGTCAGGACCAATGTCTTTACGAAGATCGCGCTGGCTCTGTTTGATCAATACGACTGGCGTGGTATTCCTACCATGCCTGCGGAGCTTGCCCTCCTGCCATCGTGGTTTTACTTCAACATCTATGCCTTGTCCTACTGGTCGCGCACCGTGCTCGTGCCTCTGATGATTATTTTCGCCAGCAAGCCGGTCTGCCAGATCCCGAAAGAACAGGGTATTGATGAGCTGTACTGCGTCCCACGTGAGCATGTGAATTTTCGGCGGGAGCCTCCGTTTCGAAAGGATCCCAACTGGCTCGCATGGCACAACGTCTTCATCACGCTCGACGGCGCCTTACGCGTGTATGACCGTATCGTGCCGCGCTGGTTTCGTAAAAAGGGCGTCGAGCAGGCGGCGCGATGGATGGTCGAGCGCATGGAAGGAGAAGGCGGACTCGGGGCGATCTACCCTGCCATGGCAAATTCCGTGCTTGCGCTTCACTGCCTGGGCTATGCCGATGATCACCCCCTCCTCCAGAAGGCGTTTAGGGAAATTGAAGCGTTGGAGGTGGTCAACGGCGAGACCTTGCGGCTGCAGCCCTGCTTCTCGCCTATCTGGGATACCCCGTTGACGATCAGCGCCTTGATCGAGAGCGGTGTGCCCCGGGAACATCCGGCCTTCGCCCGGGCTGCCAAGTGGCTGATCTCGCACCAGTGTCAAAAAGTCGGTGACTGGATCGTGTCGTCGCCTCATTCGAAGCCCGGTGGGTGGTATTTTCAGTTTGAAAACGAGAGTTATCCGGACAATGATGACACCGCGGCCGTTGTGATGGCGCTTTCAAAGATTAAAGCTCCTGCGCAGCAGGAGTTGCGCGACTCCGTGCAACGGGGATTGAGCTGGACCTTGCCGATGCAAGGAAGCGACGGTGGATGGGGCGCCTACGACCGGGATAATAACCGGATGTTCTTTAACGATATCCCGTTTGCCGATCACCGCGCACTTCTGGACCCCAGCACCGCTGATGTGACCGGCCGGGAAATCGAAATGATGGGCGCGCTTGGCTATGATCGGTCTCATCCGATCGCGGCGCGCGGGATTCGGTTTTTGAAGGAGAGACAAGAGAAAGATGGGTCCTGGTACGGCCGTTGGGGCGTTAATTACGTCTATGGTGTTTGGTCTGTCCTGGCGGGATTGAAAGCGATCGGGGAAGACATGCAGGCCCCTTACGTCCGCCGAGCCGTTGCCTGGGTTGTCTCGAAGCAAAATCATGACGGGGGATGGGGGGAGTCATGTCAGTCTTATGCGGATCAGGCGGCCCATGGCGTCGGCGCGAGCGCGCCCTCGCAAACCGCATGGGCGCTCCTTGCATTGCTGGCAGCCGGCGAAGTTGAAACGATCAGCGTATATCGCGGGATCAACTATCTCCTGCGCCATCAGAACGCTCAAGGTTACTGGTCGGAGCGCAATTTCACGGGTACGGGATTTCCGCGGGTCTTTTACCTGAGGTACCACGGCTACAGTCATTATTTTCCTCTCTGGGCGTTGTCGATGTATCGCTCCCTCAAACTAAAAGGCCAAACGCGCGCCGACGAAATTCAGAAACAGCATCGCACAGACGGGCAGTTCCGGCTGGCCGAGTAATGCGGCGTGTCGCGATTCTGGGTGCGACCGCACGCGAGTTGGCTCCTGCACGATCTGTCTTCGGTATCGGTCATGTGCGCCGTGGCCGCGTCGGCAAGTTCATACATCACATCGCGCAATTTGAAGATCTCGAACTGCACCTCATTCGAACCGGCATCGGTCACGAGCGTGCGCGGCTGGCCACCGAAGCCGTGCTGTTCGCGTTAGCCCCCCACGCAATCATCTCGACAGGCTATGTCGGCGGCTTAGGGCCTGAAGGTGTAGGCGCGCTTCTGCTGGGGAGCCAAGTCGAGGATTGGACCAGCGAGCGCCCGCCGCTCGTGATGCCGGCTCATCAGTCTCTTATGGCCGGGGCGTGTCGCGCCGCGCGTGACGCGGGGGTTGGATGGAGCAGAGGTCCCATCATCACTGTCGCGCGTGTTGTCTGGCGGGCGAGTGAAAAGCAGGCGTTGGCTGATGTGAGCGCCGGCCTCGGCGTGGATATGGAAAGCGCGGCTGTCGCGCGCGTCGCTGCCGTGGGAAAGGTTCCGTTCCTCGCGGTTCGCGCTGTTTCCGACAAAGTGGGGGACGATCTACCAATGGATTTTAACGTTTGGTTCTCACGTGCGGGCGCACTACGTGGTATCCTTGAGGTGCTCAGGAGCCCTCTGATGCTACGAGGCTTGTATCGTATGAAATGTCACGCCGATGAGGCCGATCAGACACTGCGGCGATTCTTTACGGCGTTTGTCTCGGTGTTGCAATCCTGCCAGCTTCCGCCCGATTCGGATCTTTCGGTGGCGGCCTCTTGATGATCGCGGTGATACTCGCCCATTGGGGCGCGATTGCGTTATCGGTGCTTCGCGAGATGGGCCGAATGATGCTGTTCCTCGGGCAGACCATCCTTTGGATGGTGCGCCCGCCGTTCCGGTTTGCGCAGCTCCTCAAGCAGATGCATTTTATCGGGGTCAAGTCTTTGTTCGTCATTGTGCTAACCGGCGCCTTCACCGGCATGGTGTTAGGCCTGCAGGGGTACTACTCGCTGCGCAAGTTTGGGGCAGAGGGCCTATTGGGATCGGCGGTCGCCCTGAGCATGATCCGTGAGTTGGGACCGGTGCTTTCAGCGCTGATGGTGACCGGACGCGCAGGGTCGGCAATGACCGCGGAGATTGGGCTCATGCGGATCACCGAACAAATCGATGCGCTGGAAACCATGGCTGTGAGTCCCATGCAGTATTTGGTCGCGCCAAAGGTGCTGGCCGGCATCCTCGTCATGCCTCTCCTCGTGGCAATATTCGACATCATTGGGATTTACGGCGGTCATCTCGTCGGCGTGGAGCTGCTGGGTGTGAGTTCCGGCGCCTACACCAGCTCGATGGAGTCGGCCGTTGAATGGAAAGACGTGTACGGCGGCATTCTGAAGGCCCTCAGCTTTGGAACAATCATCACTTGGGTGTGCACGTACAAAGGGTACAATACGAGGATGAGCGCTGAAGGACTTGGCCGGGCGACAACGGAAGCCGTGGTGCTGGCATCGGTGCTGGTGCTGATCTGGGATTACTTCCTCACGTCGGTGTTGCTGTGAGTATCGGACTTCAGACCAATCAAGCCTCCGCCGTAGGTGTCTCCCCAGGCGCCGCCTCAACCGTCATTCGCGTGGTCGACGTGTACAAGTCTTTTGGCGACCAGCAGGTATTCACGGGGTTGAACCTGGAAATACCCCGCGGTAAATTGACCACGATTATCGGAGGAAGCGGGACCGGCAAGAGCGTACTGCTCAAGCACCTGATCGGCCTGATCAGGCCGAACAAGGGCCAGGTTCTCATCGATGAACGCGACATCACGCAATTGGGCCAGCACGAGCTCAATGAGGTCCGTAAGAAATTTGCCATGCTCTTCCAAGGCGCGGCGCTGTTTGACTCCCTGTCCGTTTTTGAAAACGTTGCCTTTCCACTGCGCGAAAAGACCACGCTCAAGGACGAGGAAATTCGTCTCAAGGTCCTCGAGATGCTGGAGCAAGTCGGACTGACCGGGATGGAAGAGAAATACCCCTGCTGAGCTCAGCGGGGGGATGCGCAAGCGGGCGGGGCTGGCCCGTGCGCTTGTGCTTGGCCCGGAAATCATGCTGTTCGATGAGCCTACGACCGGTCTGGATCCGCTGCTGGCGCGGACGATTCATGAGTTGATTGTGGACACGCAGCGTCGGTACCGCTACACCGCTGTCATGGTCAGCCATGAGATCCCGGAAGTCTTCGGCATCTCAGACTACGTGGCCATGCTGCTCGACGGGAAGATCGCTGAGATGGCGCCGCCAGAGAAGTTTGTGCAGACACAGGATCCGAGGATCCAGGAGTTCATTAACGCCGGCAAGGCCGTCCCGCAGGAGGAGCGATGACCGCAAAGGATACGAAACTGGAGCTGATCGTAGGGGTCTTTGTCCTCATTGGTCTCGCGGCCTTGACGTATCTGGCCGTGAAGCTTGGAAAGTTGGAAGTCATCAGCAGCCGTCAATACCATGTCACCGCAGTCTTCGACTCTGTCGCCGGATTGAAAACCGGATCCCCCGTCGAGGTGGCCGGTGTCCAAGTGGGACAGGTGAAACGGATTGCATTGGACGGGGAACATGCGCTTGTGACGCTGGCACTGCAGCCGCACGTCAAGGTGTACCAGGACGCCATTGCGGCCATCAAGACCCGTGGTCTCATCGGCGACAAGTATGTCTCACTATCGCCGGGTGGGTCCGACAAGGAGTTGGCGCCCGGAGGCAAAATCCGGGATACTGAGTCGGGCGTCGACCTGGAGGCCATCATCGGTGAATTCATCCATGGAAGCGCGGGCAACAGCGGAAACGGCGAGAAAACAAAACCTGAGGCGACTAAGAAGTCAGCGAAATGATGAGCGCGAAAGTCGAGGAATCCACACCAACCGCAGATACGGAATAGAGGGAGAGCTGAATGCGAAAGCGTATGGTCATCAAACAAGGGGTACTTACGACAAGTCTGCTGATCGCTTTCGCGGTCACCATCGGAGGCGTGGCCTCGGCGGGTTCGCCCACGGATGCTCTGAAGCAGTCTGTTGATGAAGTCCTGCGCGTGGTCGAGGATCCTGGGCTCAAGAAAGCGGAGACTAAAGAGGAGCGACGCAAGCGGCTGGAGGAGGTCATCGCCAAGCGCTTTAACTTCGAGGAGATGGCGAAACGCACGATCGGAGCGGAATGGGCGAAGCGCACCCCTGAGGAGCGCAAGGAGTTCGTCAACTCCTTCCGGACCTTGTTGGCAAATTCCTATCTGGGCCGCATCGAAAACTACTCCGGCGAGAAGGTTCGTTATCTGAAGGAAGTCATCGACGGTAATTATGCCGAGGTCCGGACCGAAATCGATACGGGAAAATCGATGATCCCGATTGACTATAAGATGGAACAACGCGACGGCGACTGGCGCGTCTACGACGTCATAGTAGAAGGGACCGGGCTAGTGAGCAACTATCGCGAGCAGTTCAAGCGCATCCTGCGCAAAGAGTCATTTGAAGTATTAAATAAGACGATTCGCGAAAAGGCAGACCTCATCGGGGCCCCCGGGGCGGTTCCTGAACGGTCACGGGCCCAATAGTCTAGATCGAAAACGCGAACCTTTGTCACCATGAGGTTCCGTAAGAGCTCTCTTGTGCGCTCGGGAGCGGTGCTCGCCGCTATGCTTGCGCTCATCGCGCTTTCGACGGCGAACGTCGAGGCTCGAGACTGGAATTACTTTCTCATTCCCGCGATCGCAAATTCAAAGAATGACGGGGTCGATGGCGGGATTATTGTGCCGTTCATCTTCAACGACAAGGACGGGCGGATCACCCAGATCATTG
Organism: Nitrospirota bacterium; assembly: GCA_963788195.1. GTDB lineage: Bacteria > Nitrospirota > Nitrospiria > Nitrospirales > NS-4 > NS-11. The sequence goes on along the minus strand of CAWBGA010000017.1, from coordinate 126,537 downwards.
CGCCCATGTACGTGAACAACGAGTTCCTTGGTTCGCGTGTCACTTTTAATTTTTTCAAATACCCGAGGCGTGGCGAGGAGATCACCTTTCTTGCCTCTTACACGGAGAAAATCGAACGAAAATTCCTCGGGACGTATCGCAACTTGTATTTGGCCGGAGGCCGCTACAGCTTCGAGGCCAGCGCCGGCTTCTTCAAGAACGCGACCGCGCGGTTTTTCGGTATCGGCGCCAAGGTCCCGCAGGACAATGAGACCAACTACACGGACCGCGAGCTTTATGGGTATGTCTCGGCCGGAATCTATGTGGGCCCCGGGCAACGGGTGCTTTTCACACAACGGCTGCGCAACGTGGAGCTTCAGCCAGGGGGTATTCCGGATCTCTCGTTCACCCAGTCGGTTTTTCCCAGTGTCCCAGGAATGGGCGGGGCGACGATTTCCGGCAACAGGCTGGGGTTTTTAAGCGATACCCGCGATGATACGGTGACCCCCACGATTGGATCTTACTTCGCCGTGTATGCGGAATCGGCGCAGGCATTTACCGCCGCCCGGACGACCTTCTTTAGCAAGTACGGTGTTGAATATCGTAAACTCATTCCCAATCAGACCAAGCGATACACCTTTGCGTTTCGCGGGAAGTTCGAAGCAGCCCTCGGCGGCGCGGACATTCCTTTCTTCGAGCGAAGCATGCTAGGCGGGCAGAGCTCTTTGCGAGGGTTCGGGATCGGCCGTTTTGTTGATGACCACTCGATCGTCTTTAATTTGGAGGAGCGGATCCAGTTGTTCCACTTACGATTCTTCGGCACTGTCGCAGAAGTCGAAACCGCGCCTTTTTTGGATATCGGCAAAGTGATGAGCAATATCGGATACCGGTGGCTTTCCAATTATGAAATTAATCCAGGGATCGGCTTCCGAGCGATTGCGCGTCCGAATGTGGTCGGACGGGTGGATGTCGCGACCAGTAAAGACGGCAATGCGGTCTTTGCCGGCCTGGATTTTCCATTTTGAGGCTGTTCACATTCGTTCTGACCTACCGCATGGGTGGGATGTAGCTCGCGGTTGTAAACCAGGACAAACTCGCGTATAATTCAACACTTGTGTTTACTTTCGTATAATAAAAAGAAATAAGAGGTCACCTGTGTCATTATTAGACGGCATCGATAGCCCCTCAGATCTAAAACGGCTTTCCGTCGACGCACTCCCAACGCTCGCGGGCGAAATTCGGGAACGGATCCTGACTGTCACCTCGGCCGTAGGAGGTCACTTAGCTTCTAACTTGGGCGTTGTCGAACTCACCCTCGCGCTACACTATTTATTGGACACTCCGAAGGACAAGATTGTCTGGGATACGAGCAATCAAGCCTATACACATAAGTTATTGACGGGTAGGCGGGAGCAGTTTCATACCCTCCGTCAGCACGGAGGAATGAGCGGTTTTTGCAAGAGAGAGGAGAGCATTTACGATACCTTCAATGCCGGACACGCGGGGACAGGTGTGTCTGCCGCGGTGGGCATGATGGTGGCGCGCGACCTTGCAGAACAAGATCACCGGGTCGTCTGCATTGTAGGCGATGGTGCGATGACCTCGGGCATGACGCTTGGAGGCCATGGAGCACGCGGGCGGGCTTCACAAAGACCTCGTGGTGATCCTGAACGATAATCAGATGTCGATCTCGCCGAATGTCGGGTCTCTGTCGGCGTATCTCAATCGCACCTACACCGGCGAATTCGTCACACGCGTTCGCGAAGAGACGCAGCAACTGTTGAGAGCCATTCCCCGCTTTGGAGATTCCCTCAGCAAGCTTGCCCATCGCGCGGAGGAGCTGGCCAAGGGCATCATCCTTCCCGGGTTGCTGTTCGAAGAGCTCGGATTTCGGTATGTCGGGCCCATCGACGGCCATAGCTTCGAGCATCTGTTGGGCACCCTCAAGAATGTGCTGAGACTCAAGGGTCCGACCCTGCTGCATGTCATCACGAAAAAGGGCCTCGGCTATGAGCCCGCGATGAAGGACCCCGTCTGGTTTCATGCCTGTCCCCCTTTTAATCGTGAGACAGGGCGTCCATCGAAACAGGCGTCGACAGCCTCCTATACTGCTGTCGCCACCAACACTCTGTGCCGCCTCGCGCGTCAGGACCGCCGGATCGTCGCCATTACAGCGGCCATGTGCGAGGGTACCGGCTTGAAAGGTTTCGCGGAGGAGTTCCCCGACCGCTTTCACGATGTTGGAATCGCCGAGCAGCACGCATTGACCTTTGCCGCGGGGTTGGCCACACAGGGGTTAAGGCCGGTCGTGACAATGTACAGTACCTTCCTGCAGCGCGCGTACGATCAAATTGTTCATGACGTCGCCACCCAGAACCTGCCGGTCACGATGATGATTGATCGCGGAGGCCTGGTCGCCGAGGACGGGACGACGCATCACGGCGCATTCGACTACGCCTTCCTGCGCCATGTCCCGAACATGGTCGTCATGGCTCCCAAAGACGAGAACGAACTGCAGCACATGGTGAAAACCTGCCTCAGTTATGAGGGCCCCGCCGCGGTGCGCTACCCACGCGGCAGCGCATGGGGCGTCAACATGGATTCCTATCCGACGGCGCTGCCCATCGGACAGGGCGAACTGCTGCGCGAAGGAACCGATCTCGCGCTCGTCGCGATCGGTGTCACCGTCGTTCCCGCAATGCGCGCCGCCGAGCGGTTGGCGCAAGACGGCATTTCCGCGGCGGTGATCAATGCCCGCTACGTGAAGCCTCTCGATGTGCCCCTCATCGCGCGGGTCGCCAGACAAGTCAAGTGTCTGTTGACGGTGGAGGAAGGCTGCCGCATGGGAGGCTTTGGATCCGCGGTCCTTGAAGCGTTGTCGGACCAGCACCTCTCCGCTCTTCCGACCAGGGTCCTCGGCTTACCAGATCAGTACATTGAGCAGGGCCCCCAGGATCTGCTTCGCGCGCAGCATGGGTTGACGTCGGAGGGGATTTACGAGGAGGCCAAAGGCTTGCTGGCAGCCGTTGAACTCGGTGTGGAGTCCGAGCGCTAAGTATGTTCATCACTCGGCGGAAGACGAAACAAGTTCGCGTCGGCCGCGTCCCTATCGGTGGCGGGGCGCCGGTGGTCGTGCAGTCAATGACGACCCCGGACACTGCGGATGTGAAGGCGACTGTCGCCCAGATTCACGAACTTGAGCAGGTGGGATGCGAAATCGTCCGGGTGACGGTGAACACGCCGGAAGCCGCCGCCGCGCTCCAGTCGATCAAATCCCAGACCACGGTTCCACTGATCGCCGACGTGCATTTCGACCACCGGTTAGCGTTAAAAGCTGCGCAAGTGGTCGACTGCGTGCGCATTAACCCTGGGAATATCGGCGCCTGGTGGAAGGTAGAGGAAGTCGTGAAAGCCGCGCGCGAGCGAAATATCCCGCTGCGCATCGGCGTCAACGGCGGCTCGCTTGAGCGGGAGTTGCTGGCCAAGTACGGCTATCCGACCGCCGAGGCCCTCTGCGAATCGGCCCTCAATGCCGTCCATGCGCTCGAAGACATCGGCTTTACCAATATGAAGGTGTCTTTGAAGGCTTCCGACGTCCACATGGCTGTGGATGCCTACCGGCTGTTCTCGTTGCAATCCGATTACCCGTTACATCTGGGCATTACTGAGGCGGGGACCCTCTTGACGGGTTCCATTAAGTCATCGATCGGCATCGGCTTGCTCCTTGCCGGCGGCATCGGCGATACGATTCGCGTGTCTTTGGCCGCCGACCCCGTTGAAGAAGTGAAGGTGGGTTTTGAAATTCTCAAAGCGCTGGAGCTTCGCCATCGCGGCGTCAACGTCATCGCCTGTCCCACGTGTGGCCGGGTCGAAATCGACGTGGTCAAATTGGCCAACGAGCTCGAGAAGCGGCTGGGACATATCCGAGTGCCATTGAATGTCTCGGTGCTGGGCTGTGTCGTGAACGGGATCGGCGAGGGCAAGGAGGCCGATATCGGCATTGCAGGCGGCGAGGGCGTCGGCATCCTCTTCAAGCACGGCAAACTCATCCGGAAGGTCAAATCCGAAGAGCTGCTGGACACCCTCTTGGCCGAGATCGAGATCATGGCCAAAGAAAAGGAAGCGGACCTCTACGGCGATGGCAACGGCAGCGTCAACGGCGAGCCGGCTGCAGAGCCGATCTCAGCCGCAGGGGACTCCAGAAAGAAGGAAATTCCCGTCCTCAAGCTGTAAAAGAAGCAGGCATCTATTAACCTCCTTGTCTGACTAGTCCTTCACCTTTATAATCCCCAACAAGGCGCCGTACCCAAGTGGTTAAGGGAGCAGTCTGCAAAACTGCGATGCAGCGGTTCGACCCCGCTCGGCGCCTCCACCCACTCCCGCAAGCGAATCAAAGGATTCTCTGGTCTCTTACTTCTCGCCCGTATCCCTTACCGTGACATTGCCGCAGGGGTTTCGTACCCTCAAGCTGGCCTCTTGACTCTAAAACGGTAGCAGTACCTGCAATCGCAGATCCCGCTAGGGCGGCAGGCTTTCCCCGGAATGTGATGCTTGACAAGTTTTTGTAAGCGGGTGATATTCCGCGCACAGAATAAGGGTTTTCCTTGGATAAGCAAGCGATTATGTTGGAGGCGCTGCGACCACTCCTGAATCAAAAAGAGGCCGGACATCGTGAAGCGACTCAGCAATCGACCCATGCGCCACCGAGCAGCGTCTGAAGCACCCTTCACGCTCTCTGAAGTGCTGGAAGAAGAGTTCAGAGTGGTTCATGACTGTCGCGGGCGGTTTTTCGAATTTCATTGGAATAACCCCGCTCATATCGCGGAACGGCTCAAAATCCTCAGCGCCGGGCAGGCCAATACCAAGCAGGAAGAGACCGTGGACCTCGAGATGCTCCGCAAGTTTTCAGACTTCGCAACTCTAGGAAAAGATCAACGCAAGCAGGTTGAAGCCGCCTTAACACGATTCACCACCCGATTAAACGAACTCGCGCGGGATCCCAACCTCACAGCACGGCTCTTACCCAACAACCCCGGGCAGGACACGGAGGAGATCCGTAGCTTTCAAAAAAGTCAGTGCGATGCGAATGCACGACTCCTTCAATGTCTGATGGGCGAATGGATCCATCCCCGGAGCGAACCTGCGACCCGAACGGCTTACTTCACCGCCAGCGATCTTGAAAATGCCACAGAACTGGCGCGGGAGTTGGATCGCCGGTTTTCCATCGTGAACCCCTTCTTATCTCCCGGCACGGCTTCTAAGGAACGGCGCGAGCGCGCAGTTCTGGATGCGCTGAACCGTCTGGTGACAAAACAAAACATGTATGTGACTGCGCTTGCCACGGCAAACCACAGGAGGTTCCGGCGGCCAACCGCATCCTTCTTGAAGCCTGTTATGGGCAATATCTCTATAAATCGATGCCGCCTCAGGGATGTAAAAATGACGCACTGGAAGAAGCCCGTCTGGCGATGATTTACCGACATATTCATGAGCTGGTGAGGACCTCGCCTACGGACCGCGGCGACGGGGGTTCCGAGCATTCATCCGGTCCTCGTGTCGCGTTGTGCCTCTCGGGCGGCGGCATCCGGAGTGCCACATATGCCTTGGGTATCCTCCAAGGATTGGCGCGAAAGGGCCTGCTCAAAGAGTTTCACTATCTATCCACGGTATCGGGGGGCGGCTATGTGGGAAGCTGGCTGTCGGCGTGGATCAAGCGAAAGGGTTTCGCTGAGGTCGATTCAGAGCTGAGAAATCCTCCCTCCTCGCTGCTCAAACCTGAGCCCGCGCCCATATGCCATTTAAGGGGGTTTAGCAATTATCTCACCCCAAAGCTCGGTCTGCTGTCAGCGGATACATGGGCCGCGCTGGGAACGATTCTGCGTAACATGCTGTTGAACTGGCTGGTACTGTTGCCTCTTCTCATGGCATTTCTTGCTCTTCCTTATCTTATCGTGAGCATTGTCCGTCTGAATTCATCGTCCGTATCACTCTTCGGATTCCGGCTTAACTCCGCAGACCTCTTGCTGATTGGCGGCTGCGTTCTTGCGACCATTGCCTTGGCGTACATTCACAGTTATAGACCGAGCTTACAGGAGCGGACGAGCGAAAAATGGAAGGCGTGGGGGAATCAAAATACATTCTTATTCGTCTCCTTGTTGCCGTTGATTGTCTCAGCGGGTCTGATCACCACGTGGTGGGCGTGGGTAGCGAATGACGGTCGCAGTCAGAACGTTCTGAGCATGTATCTTTGGGGGGTTCGGGTGCCGGGATCGCCTTTTATATTGGTCGCTGCGGGTGTTCATGTAGCGGGTTGGATTCTTTCCGTGTTGGCACTGCGGCAATGGAATCAATTCCAAGGGACAATTCAGCAAGCACGCTGGATAGTTGGTGAACTTGTCGTGATTATTCTTAGCGGGGCGCTGGGAGGATACCTTGCGTGGATGGCCCTGCAAATCTTGCCGGCCGGGCCGGTCAATAATTTTGCGGTGTATTACGGTGCGTTTGCGATTCCGGTGTTCTTGTCCCTCTTTCTCTTAGCCGCAACGCTCTTTGTCGGATTGAGCGGCCGCTTCACCGATGACGAGGACCGGGAGTGGTGGGCACGCTCTGGAGGCTGGGCGCTGATGGTCAGCATTGTGTGGAACACCATCGCCGCACTCGTGCTGTTTGTTCCTCGCTGGGTTTCGATCTTCCATACTTTTCTGGGTATGATTTCGTCGGGTATCGTCGTGAACTGGCTGGGTTTTAGTTCGAAGTCTGCCGCAAACGCGAAAGAGAAAGCACAAGGGGACTGGACGAATCGCGTCCCCGATATCGTGCTGTTGCTTGCGGCGCCTGTCTTTGCTGCCCTCATGATCATCGTATTGTCATGGACAACAGGGGAACTGTTTCGACTGGGGTCGGTGTATATCTGGCAGTCTCACACGGTAGATGAGTCTGGGATACTAACTACAACGCATGTCGGATGGATCGCGGCTCTTGCCGTCGTCCTAGCACTTGTCAGTGCCCTCTTCGCCGGCTTTATCAACATCAACCGATTTTCCTTACATGCCCTCTATCGCAACAGAATTGTACGCGCGTATCTCGGCGCGTCGAATGCCGACCGGAGCCCGAACGTCTTTACCGGATTTGATCCGAATGACAACCAGCACATGTGCTCGCTGCGAACAAAGCCCTTCCACACCGTGAATATCGCCTTGAACCTCGTCGGCGGCAAGGAGCTGGCCTGGCAGCAACGACAAGCGGAGTCGTTTACGGTGACCCCCTTACATGCGGGAAATCGTTATCTGGGGTATCGCCGTTCCAGCGAATACGGCGGCAAGATCACCTTGGGCACCGCGGTGGCGATTTCGGGAGCCGCTGCCAGTCCCAATATGGGATATCACTCGTCGCCTGCCATTACCTTTCTCCTGACGTTGTTCAACATCCGGCTCGGCTGGTGGCTCGGAAATCCTGCAAAAGCTGCCTTTAAGGACGCGACCCCAGGATTCGCCCTTGGTCCGCTTCTTGCCGAAGCGTTTGGCTTAACGAGTTCGGAGCGACGGTTCGTCAATCTCTCCGACGGCGGCCATTTCGAAAACCTCGGTCTGTACGAAATGGTGCTTCGTCGGTGTCACTTCATTGTTGTCAGCGACGCGGGACGGGACGAGGACTGCGCATTTGAAGACCTCGGCAACGCAATCCGTAAGATACGCATTGATACTGGTATTCCGATCACGATTGACAAGATGCTGATTCTCCCGCGAAAGAGAAACGAAGACCAAAGGCAGAAAACACCAAAATATTGCGCGATTGGAAGGATTCAGTACTCAGAAGCAGACGGAGCAGGTCTTCCTGAGGAACAGAGGAAGGATCTGGATGGAATCCTCATCTACCTGAAACCTTCAATCGTTGGAGACGAACCAATCGACATCTATAATTACGCCGCTACAAACCAAATGTTTCCCCATGAGTCTACCGGGGATCAATGGTTTAGCGAGTCTCAGTTCGAGAGCTACAGAATGCTGGGCTTGCACACCATCGAGTGGATATATCAGCAAGCGACTGAACAGGCGCCGACGGCTGGGAGCGATCAATTGAAGAATTTTCTCGAACTTACGCGAAGGTATGTGAAGAGTGGAAGCAGAGATGCGTCGTGATTTCGGCGCAACATGAGTTGGCGGCAAGCCGTGTAGGGCAGCCAGAGGGATCGCGATGCATATTGGTGGTTTTGGTGCACGGTTTTTTAGGGTGGGGAGACGATGCCAAGCGCCCTGGCATGAGGAGGAGTTACTTCAACGGGGTGAGAGAGTTCTATGAAAAGGAATACCAGGAGAGTGAAGCACCATGGACTTTGCGCGTCGTGGCTCCCACGCTGCCTGCTTGTGAAAGTGTGACAAATCGCGCGGCGATCCTGCAACGCGAAATTGTGAAGATCGTGGGTGCTCTTCCTGCGAAGACCGGGGTGCATATCGTTGCACACAGTCAGGGGGGCCTTGATGCCCGGTGGATGGTTGCGCACGGCGAAATGGTCCCGCATATCGCCTCTCTGACCATGATTGCCACCCCGCACGGAGGCACAGTTCTCGCAGACCTTGCCTACCGCTGCCGGCATGTGATTCTGCCGCTCGCAAAGACAGCGCTGTATGTGTGGAATGCCATGGAACGAGTGCTGAGGAGCACCGCGGATGACCACCCCTCGAACGGGTCTCCGTGGGAATTTCTTCGACGTCTTTTGGAGGGGGTGAACGTGCCTCTGCCAGTCTTTGCCCGAAGCGTCTATGATTTAACGCAGAGCGGCGCCCATACCTTGAATCATGCTTTAGCGGAGAGCGAACGCAAGGTGCCGAAGAATGGTTCAGGAACTTACTATTTTTCCTATGCGGGCGATATCGATCAGCCAACGCGCTATCCTTTCCAAAACCTGCTGCTGAAGCCGGCGAGTCTGATTCTGAAATGGAAGTCTCGCCGCAGGGGCGAACCATTGGTGAATGACGGCGCGGTGTCTCTCGAGTCCTCCCGATTTCCTTGGCGGCAAGAAACAGAACGGGAGAGAATCATTCCCTTCAACCATTTTTTACAGCTCAACTGGCGATTTCCCGATTTTCGCAGAAGCCCGGACATGGATGACGATTTGAAAGCGATTTACCGAGATATTATGAACAATATCCTGCGGACGGAAGGGTTGCTTGAGAAGTAGATGAGCGGCTTTCGAAGTAGTCGCGCTACCTTCCTCGACGAAATTGCGGAGGGCGGGGAGTATTCTGAGGGGCGTGACGAAAATGAGAGTGCGAATGCCTGAAGGGAAACGGTCGAAAAAATGGGCCTGGATAGAAGGGATAGCCGTATGGCGCGTAATACGGGTACCCCCAGGGACCATAATAACCGTACGGGTAGTAGGGATACGGATAGGGACGATAGCCGCCTAGGGTCCTGGCCGGCCACACCTTGATATATTCGCTTTCGAGGACAGGATAAGAGTAATCCATCTCGTCCAGTTTCTCGCGCACGGACCCCTTGCCTTCTCCCACGACTGTGATGAGCGTTCCGGGTGGAATAGCGGCAGGATCCAGAAAATCTCTTCGATAAACGAGAAATCGTCCCTGTGAGTTAATCCGGTTCGGGATTAGTTCATCGCTGGCATTTAACGGCAGTTGCAGCACTTCGATTTCGGTTCGATCCTCCCGTCGTTTGGCCTTCAAGACCTCGCCCCCGAAGACCATGCGGTGACCCTCATAGGATCCTGGGTCTTGCTGAACCGACAGAAAGGGTGGCCGCTCTGTGCCGTTTAGCACATAGGCCGGAAGAGACTCGGAGGCGCATCCCACGAGGAGACCTGCAAGCACGAAGGAAAGGGCGCCGATCGAAGCCGATTTACCCATGATGCGCACTCGCATTTCAGGTGCGACCTCCAGATCAGCTTTCTGGGCGGCATCCACCTCGATAATTATAGCAAAGCAAGGGCGTCGTATGGGACCTTGGGGGGAAAAGAAATCTGTCTTGGCAGATTTCAGGGCGGGCGGGTGCGATAGGAAGCGTTCGCCGCAAATACCATTTCGAACGCTTTCAGCAGCTTTCAAGTGTAACCCCGCTGGGTCCATGTCGTTGTTATATAACAACGCGCACCGCGGAATACTTGACATGCATGCGTCCTCAGTATACTGTCAGCTTTCACTACTTAGATTACCTACAGTTTTAATCTTTAATTTTGGTTGCGTCCGTGCAAATTCGTATTCGTTCGAGATGCCCCAACGATCCCTTTCGGCAGCTGTGCCCGTACTGCAAAGGCGCCGGCTATTTTGAGCGATGGATTCCACTGGCGCTGGTACGATACGTCGTCGGGGGGATGTCCTATATTATTCTTGACCGCCGCACGAACTTTCCACACGCGTCTCCGCCGCCGCCACGGGCAACCGACGACGCTGAACTAGAACCTTGGCGGCATTGGGAAAAGGAATCTGTCTAGGCAGATTCCAGGGCTGGGCGGGTGTAGTAGGGGAAAAGGAATCTGTCCTACGGGACAAAAGCCTGTCTCGGCAGGCTTGGGGTGGGCGGGTGAAATGAGATTCCAGGGCTGGGCGGGTGCCACGGGAAAAGCAGGCGTCTCGGCGCCTGCGGGGTGGGGCGGGTGTAATGTCTGTCTACACGCAACCTCGGCCTAATCCAAGGGTCACAATCTTCTGGACAAGCTTGGGATAGGACATCCCTGCGGCTTTCGCGGCTGAGGCAAACTCCTCGCTTTCCGCGATCTCGGGATTTGGGTTAGCTTCCAGAAAATAGAGTGTCCCGTCCGAAGCCAATCGGTAATCGATGCGCGCATACCCATCGAGCTCGAGAATTTTGAAGATGCGTCGTGTCGTCCTCACAATCTGACGTTCCAAGGCGGGGCTTAAGTTTTTGGCCGGGTGCTGCTTGATCCCGAGTTTCTCTTGATAATGGGGGTTATGTTTGACGCGGGCCGTGGCGATGGCGGCAGTGCCCGGCGGCAGATTGGAAAACTCCAGCTCCCAGATCGGCAACACCTGCACGCGCTTGTTTCCGATCGCGCCAACATAGATCTCCCGACCCTCAATATACTGCTCGGCGATGGCGTCGGTGCCGATGCTGTTATGGATGAACGCCACGCGCTCCTCGAGTTTTTCCGGAGTATCCACAATCGAGGCTTGGGAAATCCCGTTGGATGACTCTTCGGTGAGGCTCTTGATGATCAAGGGGAATTGAAGGCCACGAGGCAGCCGAGCCCGATGACCGCGCGGGAACACAGTAAAGGCCGGCACGCGGACGCGATGATAGGTCACAAGTTTCTTCGATAAGGCTTTCCCCCGCGCAAGCACAAGGCCGCGCGGATTGCAGCCGGTGTAGCACACCTGGAGCAGCTCCATAAAGCCGACGACGTGCTGATCATAGACGGCGATACCGTGGAACTCTTCGAGGAGATTGAAAACGATCTGCGGTTTCCAGTCCGTGACGGCTGTTCGGATCGGCATCAACTCCTCTTGAACACCGAGGACCTGGACCTCATGGCCAAGCTGGCGCAGCGTCGTGACGATGTCGTATTCCGTCTTGATGGCATACGCAGCCTTGACGCTTAAGCCGTCAAGAGTTTCAGGCGGTTGCAGGGAAGGATGCACCAGCGCCAGGATGCGAAGTTTTTTTACTCGCGGCTTCATCATAGGGCGATTCTGGTCAGCCTTCGTGAGAGGAAGACCTTTGTTTTGCGGCGTAGCAGGCGGGTGAAACCGCTCAGCATCTCTCGCTTGGAACCCACGGCGCGAAGCCTAAGTTCCCGGCACCGTCCGATCATGTCGTCAAGCACGAGTTCCAGGGCAGGCATGTTCTCCGACCGGGTTTCCCCGACGAGCGCTCGGATGCGGGCTCGCCGGTCTCTCAAAAACTTTGACGCGTGCTCACGGGCACGAAACTTCGGGTCGTCGGAAAACAATCGACGCAAGTCACGGTCGTAGATGTCCGGATGACCCCGCTCGTATCGGTCACGCTTGGCCGCATAGTGGTTCCGCAACTTCGTTTTAAGGAGGCGTACGGGATCCACCTCCTTGCGGGACGAGATCAGCGGTCGCGCATCCTTGAGTTCCGCCATCACCGCGTCGACGTATTGCAGTTTTTTGAGGGCGGGCCAACCCCGGTATCGCTTGCGCCACGTGGCACGGCGTTGGAGCCATACGGCGAACGTTTCGGCAAAATCCTCGTCCGGGTGGCTCTGGGCGTAATAGAGCGGCAAGTGGTAGACATAATCCCTGCTGCGGGGATAGGGACGGTAGTATTCAGGGTATGGCTGAGAGGATTTTCCGAACAACTGCCGATAACCGCGTCGCCGCTGCAACTGGTAGGCATGCTGGAGGGCGTGTCCGCTCTCATGCCGCAGAATCCTCATGCACGCTTCCCGGGAGCCGCCTTCAACATCCCCGATCTGCCGATACTCGAGACGCATCAACTGCGGATGGGCAAGGTAAAACGGAATCGCGATCCCGGGCACTCCGTCAGGGCAAAACCAATCGTGTGACAGCCAAGCATGCGGGCAGAAACGAATCTTGCGGCGTTCGAGTTCTCTACACAACTTGTCAAGGCAGCCAGCAAGCCAAGTCCCACGTAACTGCAATCCTAAATCGCACATGCGCAGGCCTAGGAGTTCTTCGTCAGGGCGATGAGTGGAAAGTGCGGGATGCATGCCGGCGGTCCGCCGGGACACCAGGATTTCCCGTGCCGGGAGGTGTGGATGACGTAATGGTCGTCGTTGAAACGGCAAAATAGTTGCTTCCTCTACAGTTGTATCGGAAGATTGGTGAAAGTACCTAAATATGGGGGCCGAAAAAGATCAGGACGGGGGGTCCGTCGGTGATGCCCGCAAGGGTGCCGTAGTGTTACAATCTTCCTATGTCGCTGGCGCTGTTTCATCCTGTGATCGGGGAGTGGTTTCGAGGACGCTTTAGCGAGCCGACCGACGTCCAACTCGAGAGCTGGCCTGCTATCACCTCTGGAGGCGATACTCTGATCGCCGCACCGACGGGGTCGGGGAAGACCTTGGCCGCCTTTCTCGTTTGTCTTGATAGATTGTTCAAGCAGGCGCTGGCTGGAGAACTGGAAGAGAAGACGCAAGTGCTCTATGTGTCTCCTCTAAAAGCTCTGAGCAATGACGTGCAGAAAAATCTGCAGCAACCGCTTGCAGAAATCGGGCAGAAGGCCATTGATGCCGGGATCCTGATCCCCGAACTCCGTGTAGAGGTGCGGACCGGGGACACCCCCGCGTGGAACCGGCGGCGCATGCTCTTGCGCCCGCCGCATATCCTGATTACAACACCAGAATCGCTGTTTCTGTTACTGACTGCCGAGAAGAGCCGCGAGGTGCTTCGAGACATCAGGACCGTCATTGTCGACGAAATTCACGCGGTCGCGTCAAACAAGCGCGGCGCACATCTCTCCTTGTCGCTCGAACGGCTCGAAGCTCTGACAGGTACCAAGCCCGCACGTATCGGTCTGTCCGCGACACAGAAGCCGATCGACGAAATAGCTGCGTTTCTTATCGGCGGCAAGGGGAATCCATGCCGGGTCATCGACATGGGCCATCAGCGAAGGATGGACCTCGGCGTAGAAGTTCCCAAGGACGAATTGGGCAGCGTCGCCACGAATGCCATCTGGAGCGAAATCTACGATCGTTTGGCAGAATTGGCCCGCGGGCATCGCACGACTCTGATTTTTGTCAACACACGGCGGCTGGCGGAACGGATCGCGCATCATCTGGGCGAGCGTTTAGGGGAGGACCAGGTTGCCGCGCATCATGGGAGTCTATCGCGGCGCCTTCGGTTGTCTGCGGAGGATCGGCTCAAACGCGGCGAGATCCGTGTCATCGTCGCCACTGCCTCACTCGAGCTTGGAATCGATATCGGCAGCGTGGAACTCGTGTGTCAGGTAGGATCGCCGCGAGCCATAGCCACTGCGCTTCAACGCATCGGACGATCGGGACACTGGATCGGCGCTCTGCCGAAAGGGAGACTTTTTCCGACCACGCGCGATGATTTGATTGAGTGTGCGGCGGTGGTGAAGTCGATACGTGAGGGTATCCTCGACCGTGCCACCATCCCAGCCGAGCCGTTGGACATTCTTGCACAGCAGATCGTCGCGTCTGCAGCCACGCAGGACTGGCCGGAAGACTCCCTTTTTGCGTTATGTCGCGGCGCCTATCCGTATCGGCAGCTCAAACGCGAGGATTTCGATTCCGTGGTGCACATGCTCAGCGACGGCTTTGCCACGTCGCAGGGGCGAAGGGGGGCCCTCCTCCATCATGATCGAGTCCAGAACCGGGTACGAGGCCGCCGCGGCGCGCGGCTGGCTGCCCTGACCTCCGGAGGCGCGATTCCGGACACGGCAAACTACGCTGTCATCGCGGAACCCGAGGGGCTTGTTGTCGGCTCCGTTGATGAAGATTTCGCCGTGGAAAGTCTGGCCGGCGATATCATGCTATTAGGTAACGCATCCTGGCGCATTCGTGGCATCGAGACCGGCACCGTACGCGTAGAAGATGCTCATGGCGCGCCGCCCACCATTCCGTTCTGGCGCGGGGAGGCGCCCTCCAGGACGGCCGAACTTTCAGCGCAGGTGGCACGCGTCCGACAAGAGCTCCAGGACTTTCTGGAGAAGGCGTCAGACCCACAGGGAATAGATTCGGCCGTCAGATGGCTGGAGGTGGAATGTGCGCTGGATCGCCGTGGAGCCGAACAGGCGTTGGGGTATATCAAAGAGGGGCGCGACCTGCTCGGCACCGTGCCGACGCAGGAGACGATCGTTGCCGAGCGTTTTTTCGACGAAAGCGGCGGCATGCAACTCGTTCTTCATGCGCCGTTCGGGGGGCGATTGAACCGTGCTTGGGGACTGGCGTTACGAAAACGTTTTTGCGCCGCGTTCGACCTCGAGCTGCAAGCGGCTGCCACGGATGAAGGTCTGGTCATCTCACTCGGAGAGAGGCACAGTTTTCCACTCGCCTCGGTGTTCGATTTCCTCAAAGCGGCAAGCGTCAAAGAGGTTCTGACAAAAGCCGTCCTCGTATCGCCGATGTTCATGACACGCTGGCGATGGAATGCGTCCCGCGCACTGGCTCTTCTCCGGTTTAGTCACGGCCGCCGGGTGCCTCCACAGATTCAGCGGATGCGCGCGGAGGACTTATTGTCGGCGGTGTTTCCGGCCGTGACCGCGTGCCAGGATAACCCACACGACATCGAGCCTCCGGACCATCCGCTTGTTCGCGAGACGTTGCAGGACTGTTTGACCGAAGCGTTGGATGTGGAAGGGCTTATCCGTGTCCTTGAGCGGATCGAGCGAGGTGAGATTCGTTGCATCGCCGCAGAGACACCCGCCCCCTCAGCCTTCGGGCACGAGATTCTTAACGCCAATCCATACGCGTTCTTGGATGACGCCCCCCTGGAGGAACGTCGGACGCGCGCTGTGCAGATGCGACGGACTTTGCCGAGCGACCTCAGCGCTCGATTGGGCGGATTGGATCCTGCGGCGATTGCACAAGTGGTGGAGGAGGCGGCGCCGGTCGTTCGTGATCCCGATGAACTGCATGATGCTCTGCTGAGCTTAATTTGGATCCCCGCGGACCAGGCGCCGGAGGATTGGGCCGCGCACCTTTCCGCGCTACTTGGGACGGGCCGCGCCATGATAATGGCCGTTGGGGGCATTGCCATTGAGTCGCCTGTCGCTTCGATGGCAGGTGCACCGCGCACCGTGAATGGGGTAGACGGCAAGGCGCAGGAGGGCCAGGTTTGGATTGCGACTGAGAGGCAAGTCTATGGCCAAGCCCTGATGAGCAGTGCCCGCTCTGGCGTCGATGACACGTGCAAAGGGGTGCCCACTCCTGGACACGTGCCCGATGCGCAAGAGGCGGTGAGCGCGATCGTGCAGGGCTGGATGGAAGTGGTCGGCCCGACGACAGCGGCTGAACTTTCGCGAAGACTGCAGCTACCCGAAACACTTGTATCGACCGCGCTCCTTCAATGTGAGGCTAGTGGGCAGGTTCTTCGCGGGCATTTTTCAACACCGGCGAGGAGTGAGGAGCTTTTTCCCGAGAAGGACCAACCTCAAGCGGAACAGTGGTGCCATCGCCGACTCCTGGCGCGCATCCATCGTCTGACGACAGCGGCTCTGCGTCGGGAGATCGAGCCAGTCACGGCTGCCGACTTCGTCCGGTTTTTGTTTCAATGGCAGCATTTCGAGCCAGGCTCTCAACTACACGGTGAGCAAGGATTGCTGGAAGTGATCCAGCAGCTGTCCGGATTTGAGGCGGCCGGGCCGGCCTGGGAGCGATATCTTCTGGCTCACCGGGTGGTGGGCTATAAACCGGAGCTGTTGGATCGTCTTTGCTTGAGCGGCGTTGTGGCCTGGGGCCGCCTGAGCGCCCCTCCTGCGAAAATTCTGAATCTGACGAGCGCGGCCCCTATTGGCGTCTTCCCGCGGGAAGATGTCGGTTGGTTGCTGGCGCGGGAGACTGCTCCGCCAACCTTAAGCTCAGTGGGCCAAGCTCTACACCGGCATCTATGCGAGCGCGGGGCGAGTTTCTTCACGGACTTTGTGAGGGGAACCGGCTTTCTTCCCGCTGAAGTGGAGCAAGGACTGTGGGAGCTCGTGAGCGCCGGCCTCGCGACGGCCGACGGATTCGACAGTTTAAGAGCCTTGATCGATCCGCGCCGCCGTCGGGCAGAAGGTAGGGAGCGTACGAGGAGTCCGAGGCACAGTATCGGGCGATGGTCGCTGTTCAGTCCGGAGTCGCTCGGCATCGAGCGGCTACGGATAAGCTCGCCGGAGTTCGCCGAGCGCGTGGCCCGCCAGCTTTTGCGTCGCTATGGAGTCGTCTTTCGAGATCTCCTAGGCCGCGAGTCCAACGCCCCGCCATGGCGTGACCTCCTGGTTCAGTATCGACGGCTCGAATTACGTGGAGAAATACGGGGCGGGCGCTTCGTCGCCGGGTTCACGGGGGAGCAGTTCGCGCTTCCGGAGGCTATCGACGCCCTCCGTAGTGCTCGCCGTAATCCTGTCGTTCACGAGGTCCGCGTGTCGGCAGCGGATCCTTTGAATCTCGTAGGAATCGTGACGCCCGGACAGAGAGCGCCGGCAATCACCGGGAATTATGTGATGTTTCAAGGGGGCGTGCCGATTGGCATCGGCGGGAGCTCTTTAATCCTCACCCCTGGAAGATCTGCACCAGAATCCCCGTGCGGGTAGAAGTCTGGGTCTTATCCATGATGTGCTTGATGTGTTCCTTCACTGTCTGCTCGCTGATCGCGATCTCATTCGCGATCTCTTTGTTCGTCCAGCCTTTCATGAGATGCTCGATGACTTCGGTTTCACGATCCGTAAGATGAAATTGCTCCTTGGCTTTTTCGAGACTGAATTTGTGCCGAAGCCGGATCCGTTCAAGAATGATAAGCACTCGCGAGTCCTTAAAACCTCCGAGGTGCGGAAAGCCTATTCCTGTCAGCACGATCGAATCGGGACCGTTTTTTACGATCCGGCGGAGTTGAAACTGCTCCCAGTCCTTAGGCTCAGTTCTAATTTCCATTAGCTTCACGATATCGTTCGCCAGCCCAGTCACAGGAACTGGTAGGGCGGCGGTTTGGGTATCTTCCCTTGGGGGCGAAATGATCTGCCGGCACAATTCCGAGGCCCCTCGATCCCAGTGCAGCACTTGCATGGACGCAGAAAGCATGAGGAATCCTGAGCCGCTGCGGCGTTCGATGACCCGTTGCGCTGAGGATAGAGTTTCCGTAGAAGTCATTTGCATTTTCCTAGTTGCTCCTATTACATCCCGCTCGAAGATCTGATACCAGTGCAATGCCGATGCCTAGGTAAGACTTTCCACGGCGCTAAAAGACATTGTAATCGTGGAAAATGTCCTGCAGCGGTCGTCCTGGCGATCCCGCTCCTGTGTGAGAAAGACATCAGGGTGGAGGGAATTACATTCAGGCTTCAGTCGGGACCACCGGTATGAAGACGGGACCGATGAGGGGTGTTAAATAGGTTGCTTGACCGTTTAGTAATTAGGCTAGCCATCTACTTTAGGCTAGCCATCTACTAATGAGGCGACTGCGAAACGCGGGACGGCAAGCGCCAATGGACACTTTGTGCTTGACACCCCGGGAATCAGCTTATAAGTTCTCGCGGGAACATAGAGCGCACGAACTTCCGTTAGAGGTGCCAACTAGTTGTCTGACCCTAGTCTAAGTTGCCGTTCGTATCCTCTTCTGCGACGACTATTGAGTGGGGGCTTCGGGGCTACGATCATCCTGGCAGTGGCCCTACCGGCAATGGCCGATTTGCAATTCGTTCCAACACTCACAGTCTCCGAGCGCTACGACAGTAACATCCTCTTCACCGCCAGCGGTCAGGGCAACCAGGATTTTGTCACAAGCGTCTCCCCTGCGCTGAATGTCAATTATAGGGGGCGACCGTTAACGGCTACGTTGACCGGGGGGGCGTTCTTTGCGTCGTACGCAAAAAATACAAACTTCAACTATACTTCCGTTTTTGGGACCGCCAGTGTCGATCTGAGCGAACTTGTGGGTCGGCTCGACAAGCGTGCGCAATTGCGGATTACGGAATCGGTTTCATACACCCCGGAATTGCCCGCGTTTGTGAGCGCGACGGCCGGCTTTAACCCGTTTGCGACCGGCATTCAGCCTCAAAGAGCCCGATCGTTTACGAGTCTGACGTCGGTCACAGGCGGCTACACCTTAACATCACGCGTGAGTCTGTCCGCAAACTATGGTTACTCTTATCTGAAGTTCGGCAATACCATTGGGGCCGCGCCCGAGGAGTCCTTGTTCAATTCGACCTTTCAGACTCTCAACGCGGGTCCTAATATAACGCTGACCCCTACCGATACGTTGAGTCTTCAATATCAGTACTCGCGCGCTGATTTTGGGGGGGATGTGCCGGGGTTTCACACACAGGGGGGCACCGTGGGACTCACGCATCAGTTTTCCCAAAGACTATCTGGAAACGCATCAGCAGGCGTAACCCAAATCACACCCTCGGATCGGGTGACGCCCATCTTCAATCTCTCAGCGTCGTGGCGTGAAAGGAATACGACCGCGACGATCTCCTTCGTTAGATCGGTGACCCCGAGTTTTTTTATCTCAGCCAGCGCGTTGGAAAGCAATGTGCTCGCCGTCTCGGTGTTGCAAGGACTGACCGATTCTCTCTCAGGGTCAGTGGGCGTGAATTTTGCTCACAGCAGCTCAGTATCGGGAACGACGGTGGGAGCCTCGGGAACGACAGCCACTGGCTCAAGCTTGACATTTGATTCTTTCGGCACGGACTTGTCTCTGAGCTACACGATCAATCGGATGCTCCGGACTACTTTTACCTATTCGCATAGTAATTTTCAACAAGAGTCCGGAGACCTCTCGTCGAGCTTTCACCGTGATGTCGTCACGATTTCACTGTCGGCCTCGTGGATGTGACGTTTGAGAACGGCTAGGAGCTCTTCACGCGTGACTGGTTTGACGAGGTAGTCTCTGACGCCCTGTTCCAGAAGAGACCCGGCAAGTTCCGCATCGGGATATCCGGTCAGTACGACGAGCGGTATCAATGGATGGTGCCTGAGACAATATCGGATGGCTTCAAGGCCGTTCGCGAACGGCATTCGGATATCACATATAATTATGTCGATCAGATTCGCGTTTGACGGTGTCGTCAAAAATTCAATAGCCTTGGCGCCGTTCGCGACTTCCACAACCTCATAGCCGGCTTTGGTGAGATGCAGGCGCATCGGTTTGCGGACCTGCTCTTCATCCTCAACGATCAGGATTCGCCCGCGTAGTTTATGGGAATCTAGTGCCGTCTTTTCTACCGATCGGCTTCGTTTCCAATCATGCGATTCCATCATTGGCCTCCCTGTGAGCAGACCTCATCATCGGAAAATGAACCGTGAAGGTTGTCCCTTTGCCTTCCTCGGTATCGACGCTCACCCTGCCATCGTACTTCGACACGATCGTGTAAACGACGCTCAGACCTAGGCCGGTGCCCGCGTCAGGATCCTTGGTTGTAAAAAACGGATCGAAAATTTGTGTCAGATGCGCGTTCGAAATGCCGCCGCCTGTGTCGGTGACGCTCGCCGAGACGTCACTGCAGTTCGCGCGGGTGGTGAGCGTGAGGCAACCATGACCGGCCATGGCTTGGACGGCATTGGTGATCAGATTCACAAAGACCTGATCGATCTCGCATCGTCGCACTCGGATCCCGGGTAGCAACCGAAAGTCCCGGATCACTTGGATATCCCCGAAATGCGGGTTGCGACGGACCATTTTTACCGCCGCGTCCAGCCGTTCGTTGAGATCGATCGTCAGCTCTGGGTCGCCTGAAGCGGGATGGGAGTAGCAGGCGAGCTCACGCACCACGGCCGCCGCATGTTTGGAATAGCCTGCGATATCTCGGGCGTATTCCCTGATTGTTTCCGGGTCACTCTCTTCGAGAATCAGTTCCGCCATGGCAAGTATCCCATGCAGAGGAGTATTCATTTCATGAGCCATGCTGGAAACCAGCATGCCCAGGGCGGACAGTTTTTCGGCTTGGATCAGTTGATCCTGCAATTGCTTCTGCTCGGTGATGTCCAAGATAACGATCCCGGTCTCCGCCTTGCCATTCACATCAACCGGAAAGAAGCGATACTGGTAGACCCTTGTATGCGCATTGAATTCTCCGACAGGTCGAGCGCGCCAGTTCGAGGGGCCTAAGAAATGCTGAACCGGCAGGATCTCATAAATCGGGCGTCCACACATGGAAGATTCTGATCGGCCGAAATGTTGCAGGGCGAGTGAATTCGCATAGACAACCCGCTGTTGCTGATCGACCAGGAAGATCGGGCTTGGTAGGCAAGCTAAAACGTTTTCGGTCTCATGATCGTTGTGCTGCAAGGAGTCCTCCGCAGGTTATCTGAAAAGGGGACAGATTTATTTTCCTGGCGACGGGTCCGCGTTTGTTCTTTGGGTCCCTAGGTTTGTTTACAGAGATGAGCAATGCTTGTACCAGGTTTGCGCAGCGGGCACCCGAAACAAACAATCTCAAAGAGATACGAATGAAGACAGGCCGAATCCGAGATTAGCGAACGCGGAGACTGAGGGTACAGCTGTATCCGTAGCGGTCCGCCTCGTATCGGAACCGATATACAGGAGCGATTCTTTATCGCGGCGATTATGGAGATGAGGCTGGAATTGGGGAGAGCCGCTTCCACACAAAAGGACCACCCCATTCTCCGGGTGGGATGTTCTGCTGCCCGACGCGGATGTACCACCATTTGCCTTCTGCGCGACTACGGTCTGCCGAGAGGACGATGTCAAAGCCGCCTTCGCGGTCGTTGCCGGTCTGATGCCAGGTGCCCTGCCATCGTCCGTCCACAAACGAGATGGTAGTGATCTGGCCATTCTGCCACGTATAGGTGCCACTTCCCCCGGCATCAAGGGTCGCGATATAAGACCGCTCTTCTTCTTCGATCTCCCATTCTCCCGAGAGATCGACTTTTTCTGCCGCCAGTGCAGGTACCACTGCGATGATTGCGAACAACCCCAGCATAATAGCGCGGTGAATGAGCATACGACCTCCTTTCGTGAAAATATATCACTTCGTCGCTCTGCCATCCACCGCTCTTTGCAGGTACTTAATTATTTGTGCGTTTGAGTGATTGTGATTGGTGATTGATTCAGGGACAGCGGAGATGGTAAAGTCTTTCGAAGTACGAAACCGTTTCATATCACTGACTCAAACCGACGCGTGGGGTAAATGTGGCTGTTCCGATCTCTCAGATGTTCACGGTTACGAAATATGTGCTTACTCAGAGGCTGAAAGGCGTAGAGCGCTATCCGTTGGTCCTCATGCTGGAACCTCTGTTTCGTTGCAATCTGGCCTGTGCCGGCTGTGGAAAGATTCAGTATCCGGATCATGTCCTGGATCGGCGCTTGACACCTGAGCAGTGTTGGAAGGCTGCGGATGAGTGCGGCGCCCCCATCGTCAGCATCCCCGGTGGGGAGCCTCTGATTCACCCGGAAATGTCCACGATCGTGAAAGGTTTGGTCGAGCGTAAGAAGTATGTGTATTTGTGCACCAACGCGATTCTCATGGAGCGCAAACTTCACGAATACACGCCGTCGAAATTTTTGACCTTCAGCGTGCATATGGATGGTCTGAAAACAGAGCATGACTTGGCGGTTTGCCGGGACGGTGTGTACGATGTTGCGGTGAAGGCGATTCGGGCGGCTCTGAAGCGCGGGTTCCGCGTAACTACCAATACGACGGTCTTCAACGATGCCGACCCCGACGGTGTGCGAAACTTCTTTGATGCAATGATGGACCTCGGCGTTGAAGGGATGATGATCTCGCCTGGTTACAGCTATGACAAGGCGCCGGATCAGAAGAACTTTCTCAAACGAAATCGGACACGCGAATTGTTTTCTCGGATTCTACACGAACCGAGAAAAGGGTGGCGGTTCAACCAGTCACCGCTGTTTTTGGATTTTCTGATGGGAAAAATCGACTATCAGTGCACTCCGTGGGGAAACCCCACGTATAATATCTTCGGCTGGCAGAAACCCTGTTATCTCCTGCAAGAGGGCTATGCCTCCAGTTTTCGAGAGCTTCTCGAAGATACCAAATGGGAAGATTACGGAAGTGGCCGGCACGAAAAGTGCGCCGATTGCATGGTGCACTGCGGCTACGAAGCCTCCGCCGTCAACGACACCTTCGGTTCGTGGAGGGGATTCGGCAGGACAGTGAGAGCGACATTGTCCCCTTCGGCACGATAGCGAAACTGCATACCAATGGACCCTTCCCCCGCCCCGTCCCCACCAGAACCGCTCATGGTTCGCCCGCAAAGGCAGGCTGAACTGTCCCGGCTGATTGAAGAAGCCTTCCATTACAGGGGGGACGTTGCTCTCCACTTACAATCGGGTGAATGTGTGGAGGGCTATCTTTTTAATCGCGACGTTGACGTCGACTCGCCCTGCCTTCACATGTATATCAAGGGACAAAGTGCCCCCCGCCCTATCCTTTACGCCGACGTCGTCGCTGTCCAATTATCTGGCGAGGATACGGCTTCCGGCAAAGACTGGGAGGCGTGGGCCAAGAAGAAAGTGCCGGAACGGCAGGAGGAGTCACGGCGCGTCGAAGCGGAGGCGCGCGCCCGAGGGCATTTGTAGTTCCCGGCCAAGGCCTGACCCTCCCGGTTTCCGGAGAACCATGCCATACTGCGGCATGGCCGCAAGCAGCTCCCGCCTTTTCCTCCCAACCATGCAAGCTATGAAGCGCCTGGCCTCTAAATTTTTCAACCAGGGGATGGTGTGCCTTTTTACAGCCGCGAGTCTCACCATGGCATGTGCCGGCCAGGTAAACTCGACCACTGTGTTGCCGGCAGATTTACTTGCTCGCGCCGAAAAGGGGGAAACCGTTCGGGTCATTGTTGAGCTCCAAGCTGCCGCCGAAGAAATCCATACAACCCAGGAACGGGTCTTGCAAGCGATCTCTGGAACTCCGTACCGAGTCACGCGGCGGTACCAGGCGGTGCCTTTTCTAGCTCTGGAGGTTTCCGCTGAGGCGTTGCGTCGGTTGATGCAATCACCTGTCGTGCGCCGCATCCAGGAAGATCGTGCGCTTCCTCCACAGGAGAACCTGCCATGAGAAGGCGCCAAGGGCTCGCTATTCTTGTTCTCGTCCTTCTCATCACCAACCTCAGTGTGGCCGCGCTTGCTGATCCCGATGCCGTTGCCCGCGCGCACCGTCAGGCAGCGTCAGGACGTTACCTGGTGCAACTCAAGGTTGAGGCGTCTTCAGAAGAATCTCTTCCTCACCACCCCGATGCGGTAATCCGACAGCGCCAGGCCATGCGCCTTGCCAAGGACGAAGTGCGTGCTGCTCTGGCAGGCCGCGTGCATCGAGTCGCGCGTGAATATGAGTCCGTCCCGTTCATGGCCGTCGAAGGAGGCGCAGATGTGCTGGCCGCTCTTGCCCCGATGGCCTCGAGAATCTACCGGGACCATCTTTTCGCTCCGTCTCTTCCGGAAAGTGTCCCCCTTATCCGGGCGAACCAAGCATGGGTCCAGGGCTTTGACGGTTCAGGAAGTGTTGTGGCGATTTTGGATACCGGGGTGGACTCGTCGCATCCTTTTTTTGCCGGCAAAATAATCAGCGAAGCGTGCTATTCGGGGAACAACAACTGCCAGAATGGCTTGGATACGCAGGTGGGAGCGGGGGCGGCTGTCCCGTGCACATTCGCAGCAACCGCGTGCAGACATGGGACGCATGTGGCCGGCATTGCTGCCGGATCCGGTGCGACCTTCTCGGGCGTGGCGCGCGGAGCCGGCATTATGGCGATCAGAGTGTTCTCGAAGTTCACGGGAAGTGCCTGCGCCGGCGGCGAGGATCCTTGTGCGCTCGCGTATACATCGGACCTGATTGCCGCGATGGAACACGTCTACGAACTTAGAGGCCAATACCAGATTGCCGCCGTGAACATGAGCGTGGGAGGCCGAGTCTACCACTCGACCGACGAGTGTGACGCCGACAACGGTCCCATCAAGGCAATCGTTGCTACACTGCGTTCCGTGGGCATCGCGACCGTGGTTGCCGCCGGCAACAGCGGCGCTCCTAACGGCCTGAGTGCGCCGGCATGCGTCTCCAGCGCCATCAGCGTAGGGTCAACCACCAAGGGTGATGCGGTCAATTCGTTTTCGAATTCCGCCTCGTTTCTTTCCCTGCTGGCGCCCGGATCGTCCATTCTCTCGGCTATCCCCGGCGGCGGATTTGCATCATTCTCGGGGACCTCAATGGCCACTCCGCATGTGACGGGCGCCTGGGCGGTCCTAAAGCAGAAGAATCCTCAAGCTAGCGTGGCAGCGGTCCTTGATGCCCTGGTGTCGACCGGGGTCACTCTCACTGATCCCAAAAACGGGATCGCGAAACCCAGAATTGATGTAGCCGGGGCAGTGGCCATGCTTTCCGTGCAGGCTTCGCCTTCCCCTGGGCTCACCATCAACGGGAGCAGTGCCCCCATTACAGCTGTGGTGGGAACTCCGATCAGTGTGGTCGCGACAAATCTGGCCCCCAATGACAGCAATATTGTTGCCCTGTTTGCCGCCGGCGCCGCCAACAGCCAGAGTCTAAACTGGGTCTTCCTGACCGGCAATCAGACCACGCGCAGCGGGAGTCTGACGGGCGTGACGACGAGCTTTGTGCTGCCCGGCAGCGGGACGTTTGAAGTGCGGGCGCTGCATTGGGTTGCGGGAGTTGGCTATGTAACTGACGCCACAAGTCCTACAGTTACGGCGCAAGGTGCCGGCGGGGGCACCGTGACCGTGAATGGGAGCAGCACACCGATCACGGTACCGGCGGGCAGCCCGATCACTGTCGTCGCGGCGAATCTGGCCGCCAATGACAGCAATATTGTGGCCCTGTTTGGCACGGGCGCAGCGAACAGCCAAAGTTTGAGCTGGGTTTTCTGACGGGCAATCAGACGACGCGCAGCGGGAGCCTGACGGGTGTGACGACGAGCTTCGTGCTGCCCGGCAGTGGGACGTTTGAAGTGCGGGCGCTGCATTGGGTCTCGGGGATCGGGTATGTGAGCGACGCGACGAGCCCCACAGTTACGGCACAAAGTGCCGGCGGGGGCACCCTGACCGTGAATGGGAGCAGCACGCCGATCACGGTATCGGCGGGCAGTCCAATTACCGTCGTCGCGGCGAATCTGGCCCCCAATGACAGCAACATCGTGGCCCTGTTTGCCACGGGCACAGCGAACAGCCAGAGTCTAAGCTGGGTCTTCCTGACGGGCAATCAGACGGGGCGCAGCGGGAGCCTGACAGGCGTGACGACGAGCTTTGTGCTGCCCGGCAGTGGGACGTTTGAAGTGCGGGCGCTGCATTGGGTCTCGGGGACGGGATATGTAACCGACGTGATCAGTTCCACAGTGACAGTGCAGTGAATCTTCCTTTCGGGAAATCCGGTTCTGTCTGCCGCATTCAGGAAAGATCGGCGCGATTCCCCCACTGGAGAAAATGCCATGAGATGGCGCCAAGGTCTCTCGGTTTCCGTGCTCATTGTTTTCCTCACCTGCTTTAGCGCGGCCGCGCTCGCCGATGTTGAGGCCGTTGCTCCAGCGGATCGCGTGCCCACCGGGCGCTTCCTCGTTCATCTCAAGGTTGCGACTTCTCCGGAGGGAGCCCTCTCCCATGCGGACGCAGTGGCCGGACAGCGGCGTGCCATTGGCCTCGCGAAGGAGGCAGTCCGGAAGGCTCTGGCCGGGCGCTCGCATCGTGTCGCGCGTGAATACCGGTCAATCCCGTTCATGGCAGTCGAAGGCGGCTCGGACGTGCTTGCCGCCCTTGCTCCCATGGCCTCGACTATCTACGCAGACCATCTCCTCAGGCCCTCCCTTCCCGAAAGCATTCCCCTCATCGGCGCGAACCAAGCCTGGACTCAGGGGTTTGAAGGCTCAGGAAGCGTGGTGGCCGTTCTGGATACCGGCGTGGACACGCTGCATCCATTTCTCACCGGCAAAGTCACGAGTGAGGCCTGCTATACGGGGAACGGCAGTTGCCCGAACGGTTTGGATGTGCAGCTCGAGCCCGGGGCCGGCGTGCCCTGTACGTTTGCGCCCGGCGTGTGCCGGCATGGGACGCTCGTCGCCGGCATTGCTGCCGGTGCAGGCGCGACGTTCTCTGGGGTGGCCAAGGGCGCCCAGATTATGCCCATTCAGGTGTTTTCAAAGTTCACGGGAACCGAGTGCAATGGGGGCGAGAACCCTTGTGCGCTCGCGTACACGTCAGACCTGATTGCCGCCATGGAACATGTCTACGAGCTTCGAGATCTCTACCACATTGCCGCGGTCAACATGAGCCTGGGTGGGGATGTCTACACTTCGGCCAGCGAATGCGATGCGGACAACGCTCCGACGAAGGCGATCATCGATACGCTCCGGTCCGTTGGTATCGCGACCGTGATCGCCGCCGGCAACAACGGCGCGCCGAATGGCATCAGCGCACCCGGGTGTATCTCCAGCGCCATCGGTGTAGGGTCAACCACGAAGGCCGGTGCAGTCTCTGCGTTTTCAAATTCGGCTTCATTTCTCTCTCTGCTCGCGCCGGGATCGTCTATCCTTTCGTCCGTCCCGGACGGCGGCTTCACGTCCTTCTCCGGAACCTCGATGGCCGCTCCGCACGTGGCGGGGGCCTGGGCTGTTATTAAGCAGAAGAACCCTCAAGCCAGCGTCGCTGCTGTTCTTGATGCGCTGGTCGCGACGGGCGTGCCGCTCAGCGATCCCAAGAACGGGATCGTCAAGCCCAGAATTGACCTAGCGGGAGCGGTGGCATTGGTTGCTGGGCAGGCGGCTTCGCGGTTTACCTTGTCGATGAGCAAGATCGGGCAGGGGCTTGTGACCAGCGCTCCCTCTGGTGTCACGTGCGGGGTGGACTGCAGCGAATCCTATCCGAGGGACACAGTGGTCATGCTCTCAGCAACGCCGGATACGGGGTTCACCTTCACGGGCTGGAGCGGCGACCCGGACTGCGCGGGTGGGTCGGTGCGAATGACCACCGATAAGGTCTGTACCGCAAGTTTTCGGCAAGTGACGGCACCCACCGGCTCCCCGCAGGCGCTTTCCAGTAGTGCAGCGCTCCCGAGCATTGTTCTCGAACAGGTAGCGCCCGGCTTAGCGTTTCCGGTGTCGATCGCCCATGCCGGCGATGGGTCGGGCCGGCTCTTCATCGTCTTGCAGGAAGGCAAAATCGTAATCTACGATGGGACGCAAATCTTGCCGACCGCGTTCTTGGATCTGACTTCACTTGTATCCTGCTGTGGCGAGCGCGGGCTGCTAGGCCTGGCCTTTCATCCAAACTACCTCAGCAACGGGTTCTTTTATGTCAACTATACCAATACCGCCGGCAATACTGTAATCGCCCGATATAAGGTCTCCGCCAATGCGAACATCGCTGACTTTAACTCCGTGCTGCCGGTGCTCACGATCGCCCAACCTTACGCCAATCACAAGGGCGGACAACTGCAGTTCGGCCCCGATGGTTATCTTTATATCGGAATGGGCGACGGCGGATCAGGCGGCGATCCTGAAAACCGCGCTCAAAATCTTGGCGAACTTCTGGGGAAAATGTTGCGCATCGATGTGAATGCTGGATCGCCCTATACGGTTCCGTCCAGCAATCCGTTCATCGGAACAGCTGGCGCCAAACCCGAGATCTGGGCCTTGGGCCTGCGTAACCCCTGGCGATTCAGCTTCGACCGCCTCACGGGAGATCTGTTTATCGCCGACGTTGGGCAAAACGCCCGCGAGGAGGTGGACTTCCAGCCCGCCACGAGCGCCGGTGGTGAGAATTACGGCTGGCGGAAAATGGAGGGGACTGCTTGTTTCAATCCGAGCTCAGGCTGCAACGATGGGACATTGACATTGCCGATTCTGGAGTACACGCATGCGAGCGGTGACTGCACCGTCATCGGCGGGTATCGCTATCGGGGCACACAAGTGTCAGGACTCGGCGGGGCGTACATCTATGGGGATTTCTGCACCGGACAGATCTGGGGCGCCACTCCCAGTGGAGCCGTCTGGTCGAGCGTTCCATTGCTCGACTTGCCATTCTTGCTCAGCACCTTTGGAGAGGATCAAGGCGGCGAACTTTACCTGACCGAATATTCTGCCACCGGTTCGGTTTATCGCATTAAGAGTGCGACGCAGCCCGCGCTTACTGTCAACGGGAGCAGTACGCCGATCACGGTGGCGCCGGGGAGCCCGATCACGGTGGTCGCCGCGAATCTGGCCGCCAACGACAGCAACATCGTGGCCCTGTTTGCCACGGGCACGGCGAACAGCCAAAGCTTGAACTGGGTCTATCTGACAGGCAATCAGACGACGCGCAGCGGCAACCTCACCGGGGTCACGACGAGCTTTGTGCTGCCCACTACTGGGACCTTTGAAGTGCGGGCGCTGCATTGGGTCACAGGAGTTGGGTATGTGACCGACGCTATTAGCCCCACAGTGACGGCCCAAAGTGCCGCCGGTGGGGGCACCTTGACCGTGAACGGGAGCAGTATGCCGATCACGGTGACGCCGGGGAGCCCGATCACGGTGGTCGCCGCGAATCTGGCCGCCAACGACAGCAACATCGTGGCCCTGTTTGCCACGGGCACGGCGAACAGCCAAAGCTTGAACTGGGTCTACCTGACGGGCAATCAGACGACGCGCAGCGGCAACCTCACCGGGGTCACGACGAGCTTTGTGCTGCCCACTACTGGGACCTTTGAAGTGCGGGCGCTGCATTGGGTCACAGGAGTTGGGTATGTGACCGACGCTATTAGCCCCACAGTGACGGCCCAAAGTGCCGCCGGTGGGGGCACCTTGACCGTGAACGGGAGCAGTACGCCGATCACGGTATCGGCGGGGAGCTCGATCACCGTGGTCGCCGCGAATCTGGCCGCCAACGACAGCAACATCGTGGCCCTGTTTGCCACGGGCACGGCGAACAGCCAAAGCTTGAACTGGGTCTATCTGACGGGCAATCAGACGACGCGCAGCGGCAACCTCACCGGGGTCACGACGAGCTTTGTGCTGCCCACTACCGGGACCTTTGAAGTGCGGGCGCTGCATTGGGTCACAGGAGTTGGGTATGTGACCGACGCGACCAGCCCGAGGGTGACGGTGCAGTGAATTTCTCGCTTGCACGCGCACCAACTGTGCGAACGTTCTTGCCTTGGAACTGTGGGAAGATTGGGTGATTTGCGGCCTGTCAGATGCGTCCGATCGGAAATTCTTGAAAGTATCCTCCAAATG
The DNA here is from genome assembly GCA_963788195.1 of Nitrospirota bacterium. Classification (GTDB taxonomy): domain Bacteria; phylum Nitrospirota; class Nitrospiria; order Nitrospirales; family NS-4; genus NS-11. The sequence goes on along the minus strand of CAWBGA010000017.1, from coordinate 96,752 downwards.
CGGTATTCCTAGTAGGACGGGTATCTCACTAATGTTATACAACTGCATGAACAAACTTAGTGTTGAATGCATGTCCACCTCCTCAAACGATGCTGTCGTGCGATGTAGGTGGTCGCGCAGGTACCAACTCAGAGTTCTAAGGCGGCGTCAAGGAGGGGCGCGCAATGACAGGAGCTGAGCCTATAGCATCTACTCCCAAATCCATCGAAGAGATAACTACTCAGGGATATCAAGTCAAATCGTTGGATTATCTGCGGGAGGGCTGGGCAACCTTCAAGCATTACCCCACTGGATTCCTCGGCTTTGCGATGCTGTTCACTGTGGCGTCACAGGCAGCCTTGACCCTCGGTCGTGGTGTCGGTCAGGTTGTCAGTATCGTCATTCAAGTGCTTATGCTCGCCGGGATCGCGATGGTTGTCTGGAAAGAGAGACGGAGCGGTCCGACACGGTTTACGGATTTCTTTCCTGACTGGACCACGGCGGGCTATTTAGTGATATGCACGATCCTCGGGTTGCTGCTCGTCGTCGCAGGCTTGATGCTCATTGTGCCGGGGATTTATCTAATTGTGGCTTATGTGTTTTCGAATATGCTGATCGTCGATCGGAAGTTCACACCTTGGCAGGCGCTGGAGGCCAGTCGTCGAGTCGTTACCAGAAACTGGTGGGGGGTTGCAGGCTTGACTGGGGTCATGATGGGATTGATGGTTGCGGGCGCTGTGGTGACCATCGTTGTACTTGGCCTGCCTCTCGGTGCCGTTCTGAGCGTGTACTATCCGGACGTCAGTTTAAGTGATCTCCCCTTCGGTCCCCCCGAAAGCAAGGTCGTTGTGAACATGGGGCGAATGGTAGGAATCGTTAGTGGCGCCATGCTTGGGCTGGGATTAGGAACAGCGCTTGCCGGGTGCGTGCTGGGTATTGCGTATGCGCATCTTTTCGGCCTCCCCGTCACTCCCGATCAAGGTCCCGAGCCGGTCGCGGAAAAAATGAGGACAGTTACGTCCTAGTTTCTCCAGTTTCTAGGCTTTCTCGTGCCTCCATCAAGAAAGCGGCCTGCCCGGCTCTCCCGTGGCCTGGAGTCATTCGACCCCTTGCAAAGGAAGCAAGGGTGCCCCGGACAGACTCTTTTTCCTCATGGGGTCCGCGCACATTGCCTCGTTCCAGTACGATATTATACGTAGAGCTTATGACCCCCTATACTTAGATCTTATGGCCTCCTATACTTAGACCTTATGGTGATCGAGGCCAAGCCAAGTGTTACGTATAGTGGTAACCTTGACGGCCTTATACGAGAAAGCATACAAGATACGGTGTGATTCCGACCCCTGGCTCATTTTTATGCGCCTCTTTGACTTTTTGGTTGGTGCCATTTCCCTACGAATTTTATTGCAACCTGAACACTCACGCGAATATACTCGGGTACGGGCGATCTTCAGAGCCGCGAAGGCGGTCACACTGGCGAGACGCGTCAAGTGGGCATTTTCCCCGCCATTTTTGTCTTCCCTTGCGGTTCACTCCACTAGCGAAAGAGGTGCACCATGGACCCTACAAACAGGTCCGAGGGCCTTTCACCTGTAGAAATTCCAATGAAGCCGACTCCAGTGATGCCGAAGGACCGCTACTTTGGGATCGAACGACGCTCGTATCTGCGTAAGCTGCTCAAGATTGACCTTCGTCTCGAGCGATGGGAAGGAGGCGTGCCAGGCCATACCGACGATATCAGCTCTGCCGGAGTACGGCTTTTGTCGGAAGTGCGCCTGGTTCCTGGCACCCCACTAATGCTGCGCTGTTGCTTTGGTGGAGCGGCTCAGCTGCACGTGGTGGGGCAAGTCATTTACTGCCGGCCTAATACCACAGCGACCGGCTACATGACGGGTATAAAGTTTGCTGCTCTTAAGGATTGGGAGAGTAGCCTGCTGAACTCTGCAGTCGCCGAGCTTATGGCCAACGTTGAGAGCTTGGGACAATCATTTCTTTCCATCCATATTTCTAAGGACAGCCTTGCGCTCGAGGCCGCCGCGCATGTGCGGAGCCTCAAGGTAAGCGATGACACGACATCATCGACAAGCCCTGAACGGGCTCTGCCCCGACCCAAAAAGAAAAACCGACAGTTTACTCCGGATCCTCCCTGGGTATCGGAGATGGATCATTTTCTCGCATCCTACAGGCAGGCTATTTGGGATTCCCAGTTGGTGCAGGAGACATCCAGCGGCGCCTTGTCTCTTGACCAGGTCAAGGGGTGGAGCATTCAATTTTACCCTTTCATCGAGCTATTCCCTCAATTCATGGCCACGTATTTGGCCAAAGCGACGGACCCGCAATCGCGTGGCTTCCTGATCGACAACCTGCGAGTCGAAAAGCGACATGCGGATCAATGGATCGATATGGCCCGGGGATTCGGCGTCTCCAAGGAAGAGGTATTATCGACGCCTATTATCCCTGAAGTTGAGGCGCTCACACATTGGATGTGGTCGATCACCAACAGGGGAACCTTCGTCGAAGCCGTGGCGGCAACGAATTATGCGATTGAGGGCGTCACACAGGGCATTGCCACAATCATGGTTAAAGGGTTTATGAAGTATCAGGGTCAGGATGGCGTCTTCCTGGACAAACGGGCCTATATGTGGATGGAAGCTCATTCCACGTATGACGACCTTCATCCGTACCAAGCCCTGGAGATCATGAAGATGCACGCGACCACACCGGAGCTGCAACAGAAAGTAACCCATGCGGCCCAACGCAGCCTGGAATACCTCCTTCTCGCGTTAGTGGCATGCTATGCTTACTATGGCTCCGCCTCGCGTGAACGGGAGCGTGAAAAAATCCATGTCGTGTAGCCTGATGCTGTAGGGGAGGAACGTCGTAGAACCGCTCCCCCCCTTATCACGCGTGCGCTATTGAATGTCCGACGCTCGTACATCTCGCAGCCCGATCGCGCGACATCGTTCTATTATTTCTTGCAAGGCTTCATGTGTCTCCTCAGCGTAAGATTGCCTGCTCCAGCCACGATCCTATCTGATATATCCTGGGAATCTGCTATTTCGGGAGCGCTCCCGTACGCATGAACGCGTTTGCGCTATCTGGACTGTTGACTGGTGTCAGCTCCCTTGCAATGGGACTGTTTGTTCTCTCAAGGGACCGGACAAGCCCGTTGTATCGAATCTGGTTTCTGTTTACTGCCTCTGTCGCAAGCTGGGGCTTTGGGGGAATGTGGATAGCCCTGGAAGACGATCCGGATAGAGCACTTCTAGCTTGGCGGGTGGCTTTCGCGTTCGGGGTGGTCTGGATACCCATTTTCTTTTATCACTTTGTCACCATTTTTTGTGAGATACCGCAAAAGAAGCTCCTTCTCGTTAATTACATAATCGGAATCAGTATTTTTCCCGCTTATCCTTTTCTCATCACTATTTTTTGGGGACGTCCGATTAGTTTTTTCATCCTTTTACTATGCTCTCCCGGGATCCCATTTATTTTCTGTGTATTTTTGCTGGTGGCTATGGCTCGTTATCTATGCCCATTACCAAGTCTTTAGGCTGTATCGCGACGCTTCTGGAATAAAGCGAAATCAATTCAAGTATTTCTTTATAGGATTCGCCTTAGCGTACGGCACAGGCTCGCTCGACTACTTGCCAATCTTTCAGATCGATCTGTATCCATATGGAAACTTCGGGATCATGGCGTATCCGATCATTACCACGTATGCCATCGCCCGCTACCGGCTGATGGACATCACCGTCGTACTGCACAAAGGACTTACCTATGCTCTCCTGCTTGGAGCCGTGCTGGGCCCCGTCTTCCTTGCCGTTGCGATCAGTAAGCGGGCTACGGCCTATGCAATCCCCCCATTGCTCGCCGCGTCGGTGGTCTTCTGCTGTGGCCTCTGGATCGCGCTCAAGAACCCGCGCAACGCCGTGAACTTCCCTTTTGCGCTGCTGTGTGCGGGCGTCTGCGCATGGCTGTTCAGCATGTTCATGGTGTTTTCCGCTCGACAAGAAGCTGAGGCTGTTATTTGGGGGAAAATGGCCTATACCGGGGTCGTTTTCATCCCGGCTCTTTTGTACCATTTCTGCGTGAGGTTATTGGGACGTTCTGCCGAGTCAAGAATTTTCACAAATTACGCAATCAGCACTGCATTCCTGATTTTGATTCCCACAGACTACCTCACCAGCGGCAGTTATGTGCACGAGTGGGGTATTTATCCGAAAGCCGGCCCGATTCACCCGCTCTTCCTTGGATACCTTCTGATTGTGTATGGATACCTCGCTGCTGCAACTGTATCGCGGCTTTAAAACCATGGAGGCCGTGAGTCTATTGGAGGCTGCAAGGCTCAAATATATGTTCTGGGCCTTCGCGATCGGATTACTCGCCGCAGTCGATTTCGCTCAAGCTTATGGCGCGCAATTCTATCCAATAGGGTTCGTCTTTGTCGGTCTGTGGATCAGCCTTGGGATGTATGCCATGGTGGCATATCAACCTAGGGAGGGTTCTTGGAGACCTGGAACCGAGGTACTGTCATACACCCAAGCGTTGGCTCTCATTCCATCGTACTTTGTGATCCTCGGTGTCGTATGGGCCTTTACGGGTACTCCGTATTATGTTCTGGCCGGAGTGCTCCTGGCCATTCTTGCGGCCTTGGCCGAGGTGGTTGTCAATATCAGGAAAGGAATGGAAGAGGTCGTTGGAAAGGCGTTATTTCCCCAGCAACATAATGCATACGACGCTCTCAATGATTTCAGCACCGCCATGAGAAGCATCTTGGATCTCAAGGCGTTGACGGAGAGGACGATTGCCATTCTTGCGCGGGCGTTGGGCAGCACAAAAATTTCCTTGTTTCTGTTAGACAAGGAGAAGGATGAATATATTCTCAAGGCGGCGCATGGCGTTGATGAATCAGCCCTCAGAGAGGTCATCGTTACGTCGAACCATCTCTTGCCCCAGTACCTCCAAGAGATGGGTCAGGCGATTCTAAAAGAGGAACTCGAGAACAGAGGCAAAAAGCTCGGCGCCTTCAGCAAAGGGATTATAAGAACGCTTGAGCAACTTGAATGCGAACTGTGTCTCCCCCTTCAAAATCAAGGCCGCCTGATGGGATTCGTGAATCTGGGACCAAAGCCTAATCGGGCCATGTTCACGCTAGATGACCTGAAGAATCTGTCAATTCTCGCGGCGAGCGCCGCGAGCGCCTTTTCGAATGCGGCCTTCCATGAACAGGAGAAAAAGGAACAGCGCCGCGAAAAGCACGATGAGCGCGCGCACGCATTCGAGACCATTGCCGGGGGGTTTGCGCATGAGATTCGCAATCCGCTTGTGTCCATTAATACGTTCCTGGAACTCGTGCCCCTCCGGAAGGATGATTCGGAATTCATGGAGGGATTTCGAAAGATCGTGATGAATGATTCTGCCCGCATCGAGCGACTCTCTGGAGAGGTGTTGGGGTTCGCACGTCTCCATGAACCGCAGCGCAAAAAGGAGAGCCTCAATGACGTGGTTGCTTCCTCGCTGCGTGCAATCGAGTTCAGGGCCCAAACCCAGGGAGTCACACTCATCACGGAGTTGGCGGGGGGGCTGCCGAACGTGTGGATCGATAGCCAGCAAATGCGCCAAGTTCTGACGAACCTCAATATTAACGCCCTCGATGCGATGGAGGCCCTCGGAGGCGGCCAGTTGATCACGAAGACCCGTCGTTTGGTGAAATCGGATGGCGTATGGGTCCAGATCGAGGTCACGGATTCAGGGTGCGGCGTAACGGCGGATACACTGGAGAAAATCTTTGTTCCATTCTTTACGACCAAACACGAGAGCAAAGAGCGGGAGGGCACGGGGCTTGGCCTTCCCATCTCTCAGCGGATCATCGTGGCCCACGGGGGATATATCGAAGTGAAGAGCGAGGTCGGCAAGGGCACCACGTTCTCTGTGAATCTGCCGGTCAGGGTGCCGCGGGATCCTCAGCCCTGATGAACGCGGGAGCTGGGCGTCGATTCTTCGTCCCACGCGATTTCCCTTAGGTTCAACCGAATACCATACGACTGGTCGGTCCTATGGCGGATGATACGAACCGATTGACCGGTGTTCAAGATCAGGGTTTCCCCGACGTTCGGCGCCTTTCCCAGGTCAATCAGACTCTCGGCGATCTCCGTCATGATCTCAATCACCGGCCTCTCGGAAAGTCCAACCGGACGGTAGATCTCGATGTCTTCGAGACCGAACTTTGCGAGGCCTCGCGTGTGGAACCAGACTCGGCTGTCCTCACGGCCGCTGACTTCTTCGATCCGAAGGTGGTCGTTGATCTGAAAGGCGCCTAAAGAAAAATTGCTCCAGTCCGACGGATTCAGATACGTCCCTGTCGCGATATCATGCGCAGTGCCACCTGTGAGCATCGTGAGACCTCTAGCCAAGCGCGTCACATGAAGAATAATATCCCGACTGTCGCGACTGGTGGATCGAATTGGAAGAACCTGGGCGGCCCGGCTGTGACCCCATCCAAGGCGCTCATGCCATGGATTGGCAATCTCAGACGGCATGTTGGTGTCTGCCAATGCTGCCCAGGGACCATGACGGGCTTCAAAGGTCGTATCGCTCTCGCCCGGCAACAGATTGATCTGCAGGGGTCCGCCATACTCTTCCGTAAACCAGGCCGCGAGAAAAGCAGGCGGAAGCGCCTCGGGAGCGGCATAGCCTATCAAAAATGTCGGAATCTTAAGTTCCTGGCGGGCAGCTTTTCGTTTGATTTTCTTCACCGGGTTGAGGCTAGATGACCCACGCATATGTGTCAATCCGCAAGTCACGCAAAAGCCGAAGAATTAATTGACAAAGGTCAGAGCCTATGTTAGATAGGCCGAACTTTGGCGGCGTTTTTCGGTTTGTTGGACGGTAATGCACCCAAGACCGCTCCGAAAATTCGCGGCGGTCTTTGTAAGTCTTACCGGACTTCTCACCCTCGGCATTGGTGCTCCGTGGATGGCCTTTGCCATGCACGAAACGGATCACCGGTTCACGGTATCCGGTTACGTCTATGACAAGCAGGGCAAACCGGTTAAAGATGCTCGAGTGCATGTGCGAGACCTGCGCGACCAAAAGGTTGAAGGCGTCACCACCTACACCGACGGGGCTGGATACTATAAGGCCGTCCTCCATCTGCATAACGACAATGCCGGGGATCCTGTCCAGGTCACGGCCATTCAGGAGAAGCTTGGATTTGAAGAGGCGAAGACGGTGCGGGCGACATACAGCGCCACTGATCTCACGACTGAACGGCAGGCGACGGTGCATATCGGACTTGTCCCGGAAGGGGGCCCCCGGAAAGCCGACAGCTTCCGGCGATATATCATTGTCGGGACGGGCCTCGTTGCCGCGATTGCGGCGATGGTCTGGTGGCGACTAAGGAAGAAGGGGAATCGAGCTAAACGGCGAGGAAAGAAGCGATCCAAAGCATGACTGTATTCAGACAGACCGGCGTCTTCAAAAGGAGCTCAGAATTTCATGAACATCAAATCTAATATCGAGGTCATAACGCTCTGCATGCTGATTGGAGCGGGGGGAGTGTTGCTGACGGGATGCGCAGAAGAACAGGAAAGCACCGCGCCGCCGCCGCCTGCACCGGCCGAATACGCGAACAAACACATGCCGGCCGGGTGGTGGACCGACGAAAAGATCCTCGCCGAAGGCAAAGAGATCTTCGAAGGCGTGAAGAACATCGACGTGAATTGTTCCTCGTGTCATGGCAAGGATGGCAAGCCGGTCAAGGCCGGCGCTCGCGATTTTCGCAAGACCGAGCGCATGAAGCTCTATTCGGATAGCGTGTGGCTCTGGCGGGTTTCCGAAGGGGTGCCCAACACCAAGATGAAGGCCTGGAAGAGCAAGTTGAGCGAAGAAGACCGGTGGAAAGTCGCGGCCTACGAACATACCTTCGGCTTGAAGGGTCTGGGATGGGACCCGGGGACACAGCAATGGGTCCAGGCCGATCAGATCGGCAAAGCTGCTCCAGCCGGCGCGTCCGGTCCGGCCCCGGGTGAACCCAAACCGGTGGCAGGAGAGCCCGCGCCCAAGCCTTCCGAGCCTAAGAAGAACGGCAAGTAACTTTGTGATGAGGGAGCGGCGACCATGAAGATAGGGCGAACGCCTTCCGAACGAAAGCCATCCACCGGCATTTCGCGAACGGTTCTCATGGCCGTGGGTTTTCTGTTGCTGGGGGCGGCAGCCGTGTCTGCTCAGTTGCCGGAACCCAAGGCGCATAGTTTTCCCCTGGGCGGCAACCGGGCGGCGGTCTGGGTTGTCGCCCAGTTGCATATTCTCTTTGCGGCCTTCATCCTCGGCGCCCCGATCTTCATCGTGGTCAGTGAGATTCTGGGATGGAAGGGTGGGGACGGGCGCTACGAGCGTTTAGCCAAGGAGGTCACCAAGGTCACCGTCATCCTTTATAGTATGACGGCCCTGACGGGGGGACTTTTCATTTTTGTGCTGCTCGCAACGTACGGGCAGTTCACGATCTGGCTGGTCAATCACTTCTTCACCGTGTTTGCGATCATCTATCCTCTGTTGTTCATCGCCGAGACCATCATCCTCTACCTGTACTGGTATACCTGGGACACGTTGCAAGGCCCCAAAAAGATGCGTCATATCGCGCTGGGGGTGCTGCTGAATATCGTTGGGATCGTGACCCTCTTTGTAATCGACGGCCCCACGTCATTTATGAATACGCCCGTGAAGTCGGCTGCCGAAGGGCTCGATCTCAGGACCTATATCGAGACCACCGCGACACTGTGGGACAAGATGAACAACTACAGTTGGTGGCCCCTGAACATCCATCGAACCGTCGGCAATGTAGTCTTCGGCGGGTTCATTGCCGGACTAATCGCAGCCTACATGTACCTGGCCTCTAAAACCGATGAAGAACGAGCCTTCTACGACTGGTTTGGTTTTGTGGGTAATATGATCGGCGTCGGGGCGTTGCTGCTCCTGCCCTTCGCCGGATACCTTCTGGCCTATGAACTTTGTGATTATGATGCTTCGATCTGTCCGTACATGATGTCCGATCAGCTGTCGATGTTCTTTGAGATGCAGGGTGCGATGGTGGGGCTGATCTTTCTGGCCAGTAATTACTACATCTGGCTCAGTATGAAGCGGATCGAAGGCCTCGAACGGGTACGCATGTCGGTGGCCACGATGTTGCTAATGATCACCGTGCCGTTCGTCTTCATGCTGATGTGGACCAAGTGGCCGATCCCCGACATCATGTCATTGATCGCGCCCGCTGCCTACGTCGCCGTGTGGCTCGTAATCGCAAAGATAACTCCCTGGACGGTGTCCTCGCAGACAATGGTAAAGGTCGCCTTCCTCATGGTGATTATCGGCAACGCGATTTGGATGACCCCCCACGCCTTTGTGGCCACGCAGGCACTGGCCCCGGACGATGGCTCGCTCAGTCTTCCCCACGGTGAACTGAGTCTGGGTTTCGTAACGGTCTCGTGGGACATGCTGGCGCTGATGCCCGCTAAGAACGCTGCGGCATTCACGCTCGTTTTTGTCACCGTTGTGAATTACATTCTGTACAATCGGGCTTTGCGCCGGGGAAGGATCGTGTGGGGAAAGATCGATTTCATCTCTCAATTTGTGCTCGTATTTTTGGCGTTCAGCGCCATCTGGACGATGGGGCTCATGGGGGTCGTCCGGGAATTGACGAGAAAATACTTCCATGTCTTCAACCTTCAGTATGATTTTACCAACGAATCTTTCACGCCGACGTTGGCCTATTCAAGTTGGATGATCACCGGCATCACCGTGGCGTTTTATCTCGTTGTCAGCTTCGCTATTATCCTGACCCTGAAAACCGGCAAAGAGAAGGCCCATGCCGCTGCTCCGAAGACCGTATCACTGATTGCTGGAACGGAATAGCGTATGCCGAGCACGAGGAGCCTGACGGGGCTGGTGATCTCCCGCACGGCTGTGGGAGTCGTTGTCGCGTCGGTCGTGTATATTGCCGCCCGTCTGCTGCACTTTCCGCCGGTATTTCAGATCATGTTCGTGTTCTACGCTTTCCTTGGAACTTTGGTTTACATCCTATTGGATGCGCCGCCGCTTCCGCCCCTGGGCGGAATGAAGGCGCTCATCGCGCTCGTCGTGTTTTATGCAGTGATCTCGGGAGTGTTTATCGCCGGTGCCTACGTGTTGCCCCAATATGATCCGCAGGTGGAGAAAGGGAAGATCGACAAGATTGTAAAACCGAAACTGGCGGCAACGGAGAAGGGCAGGGTCGCGGACCTCCTGAAACGGACCGACGAACTCAATGCGCAGAGCCAGGCTATCTTGAAGCGGTTGGAGACGCTGGGCGGCGCGCAGGTCAAGGATATTGAAGCATCGGTGAAAGGCGAAGAGCCGGGGCGCCCGAAACCAGCCGCCGGGGATGTCGTAGCGCTTGGATTGGAGCAGTACGACCTGCAGGAGTGTTACAACTGCCATAAGGTGGGGGGCAAGGGCGGTCTGAAGAAGCGAGGCCCGCATCTCGATAACATCGGCAATATCATGAAACCCGAGGAGCTGAAAGAGAAGCTTCTCAATCCGCGGTCCTACATGGCGGAGGGTTTCGAGAAGGAATATAACAAGAAGCTGATGCCGGACAAGTACAAGGAATTAATGTCTGACCAGGAGGTCGACTATCTTGTCGCCTATCTCGCAACTCTAAAGAATTCGTCGGTCGAGACGCCGAAGTCGATCAAGAAATGAACAGGCCTGCTGTCCTGCTCGTTTCCGTAGCAAGGTTGAGGCGGATTATCATTACCGCGCCCGCGAGAAGGGATGTTGGGAAGTGAGTTCGGGAAAACAGATGCAACCTCAAATAAAGTCCAAGGTTCGCTGTATCGACGGAGTCGGGGGAGAGGTGGCTCATGTTATCGCGGACCCGCTCTCTCTTACCGTCAGCCACCTTGTCATAATGGTGAACGGCACCGAGCGGCAGGTTCCCATGACGGTGGTCGCCAAGACGGAGCACGAGGCGGTCGATCTGCATTGTAGTTGCGCTCAGCTCGCGGAATACCCGGTATTCGCCCGCGAGAATTATCTCAGTTCCAAAGAAGTGGAGATTCCGCATCTCGAAGAGACGATCCACGTGGAGACCGGCCAGGTCTTCGTTCCCATCCCCAATCTTGAAAAAAGCGTTCCCCGGCGCAGGTTTTTTGCAGGATTCACAAATCTGATGGGCGTCCTTATCGGCCTCCCGTTGATTTGGCCGGCGTTGAGCTATGTCATGAAACCCATGTATGCGCCGTACGACAACCGATGGTGGAAAGTGGGCAACGTCAGCAAGATTAAACAAGAGAACGTCGGTGTGCAGTTCATGTTCAAGAAAAGTGTGAAGGATTCAGTGCTGACCCGCGAGGACGATAAGAGCAACTGGGTGGTCAAGGCTAGTCCCGATGTTCTGAAGAACGTCTACCCGCACGGAGACGTCAGCTTCTACGATAACGCGGGCAATGTCGTCTGGGTGAATAAAGCGACGGTGCCTTACGTCGCCTATTCCGGCAAGTGTCCGCATCTGGGCTGCGGGTATAAGTGGCGCTCTCACAAAACACGCGGGCAGGTGTTCCTGTGTCCCTGTCACCTGAGTCTTTATGACGTGGCCGGAAAGGTTCTTGATGGCCCGGCGCCGCGACCGCTTGATGTACTCCCCATTAAGGTGTCGCCTGCGGGGGACATTGAAGTCATCGATATTGAGTACAAGGCGGGCAAGCACGAACAGGTACGGATCGCCTAATGAACGCGATGGGTCAAAAAGTCTACGACTTCGTGGATGAGCGGATCGGTCTGAAGACGCTCGAGACGAAGTTGATGAATGAGCCGATCAAGGGCGGTTCCCGGTGGGCATATGTGTTCGGTTCGGTGTTGCTCTTCATCTTTATCATGCAGGCTGTGACCGGCATCCTGCTGATGTTCTATTACATCCCCAGCGCCGACCATGCCTATGCCAGCACCCAGTACATTCTGCATGAAGTTGACTACGGCTGGTTCATTTTGAGCTACCACTTCTGGGGCTCTTCGGCGATGGTCGTGGTGGTATTTGCGCACATGTCCCAGGTCTTTCTGTGGGGGGCTTACAAGAAGCCCCGCGAGATGGTCTGGCTCGTCGGTCTCGCCCTCTTCGGACTGGTCATGGGGTTCGGCTTCACCGGCTATCTCTTGCCGTGGGATCAGCGCGCCTATTGGGCCACGACGGTGGGAGTCGAGATCATGGATAAGACCCCCATCGTGGGAGACTTTCTCGCGCGATTTCTAAAAGGAGGGCCCACGCCTGGGCAGATGACATTGAGCCGCTTCTTTGTCATCCATGTCATGATCCTACCGGCAGCTTTAATGGGGCTGGCCGGGCTGCATCTCTTTCTCTTCCGATCGGCGGGGCCAGCCGGGCCGTTTCGCGGAACGCCCGAAGAGCTCAAGGCGAAGACGGACTTTTTCTTCCCACGACAGGTGTGGAAAGACATCATCGCTATGGCAGCGGTCTTCTTAGCAATCTCGGCGTTGGCGATGATTGAACCTGTTCAATTATTGCAGGAGGCGACGCCCGACCCCGGGGATTACCATCCGGAACCGGAATGGTATTTTCTCTTCCTGTTCCAAGTGCTTCGCTGGAAGATCTTCGCGGGAGAGTTTGGGCAGTTTTTGGGCGCCATCGCGCTTCCGGGACTGTTTATGCTTCTGCTGGCAGCGTTGCCGTTCATCGATCGCAGCCCTGAGCGAAACATTTTCAAACGACCCATCGCGCTGGTTTCGTGGGCGGTGGTGATGATCGGCATTCTGGTGCTGACGGTATCGGCGATCCTGAACCGAGAGTTTCTCGATTAGCGGGAAGATAGCATGAGCGGGACCCTCGACACAGTATCATCCATTAAAGTCGCCTGGGACGTCTGCTGGTCGGCCTTCTGGACCGGGTTACCTTTCAAGTTGATTGTCGTGGTTTTGCTTCTCGCCATGCAGGTGCATCCATGGGAAGGCGCCGGCTTAGCAGCCTTACTTGTCATCTCCATCCCGATTGATATTTGGGCTTTGCGACTCACCGCGCGGACGTACTTTCTTGAGCGGTATAGTATGGAATTGGAGGGCCCGATCGGGGTTAAACTCTGGTGGCAGGGTGCAATCATCGGAGGCGCGTTTCTTGCCGCCGCGTATTATGTCGTCGGGGCCGCGGCGTCGATCGCCAAGCAGATGGACGACGCCATCGTCGCCGGGATCAAGAAAGTATTTCCGGAATTTCCGATTGCTGAGCAGATCACGCTGGACGTTCTGCTGTGGAGTATTCCGCCGCTTGTCGCTCTGATTGTCCTCGCGTTAGTCGCGCTGCAGGTTTATGGATGGCGCATTAAGGCGACTGTCGAATCGACGGGGCGCTCGACGGCGGAGCCCTTTGTCGAGCGGGTCCGACAGTGGGATTACTCTCGAGTCCCGCGGGACCAGGGGCTGATGTTTATCTCCTTTGCAGCGGTCATCGTCCTGTTCACCATTTTCTTCTGGACCGTGTTACCCGTGACCACCCCGCACCCATCTGAGGATTACAAGAGTGAGGTCGCCAAGCCGGTGAAACCGGTAAAGCCCGAAGACATCCTCAAGCGTACGGAGACATCGCTGGCAAAGGCGGAAGCAGTCTTGCACGCGCTCGAACAAGACAAGGCAAAAGAAAAGAAAGAAGGAAAGAAGCCCGAGCAGACGCCCGACCAGAAACCGAAGGCGGAGCAGAAGGGGAAATAGTATGAAAGGCCGAGCGGTCTACATCGGTCTGGGTTTTATGATCTTGCTGACATTAGCGCCGCTGGCCTTGGTCTACGCGCAGGAAGCGCCGGCGGCTGCAGCGGTCGAGTATCGCGATATCCCTGGAATGGGCAGCCGGAACCTGATCTGGATCATTGCGCAGCAACACCTGCTGCTGGCCGGCTTCGTGTTGGGTGTTCCGATCTTTGCGTGGGTCTGCGAAATCGTGGGCGTGCGGTCGAAGGATCCGCGGTACGACAAGCTGGCGAAGGAATTTACCAAGCTGTTGACTTCCGCGTATGCGACCACGGCCTTATTCGGCGGAATCCTCTTATTTATGTTGATTGGCCTCTATCCCAAACTCATGAACTACCTGACGGACATTTTCTTCCCGTCATTTATCTTCTATTGTGTGCTCTTCCTGCTTGAGACCGTCACCCTCTACCTGTACTGGTACGGATGGGACGCGATGCAGGGCAGAAAAAAAGGGCTGCATCTGTTCCTGGGATTTCTCCTGAACGTCTTCGCGTTCTTCATCATGATCGTGCCGAATTCCTGGGCGACCTTTCAGGCCAGCCCAGTGGTGATTGGTGAGGGCACCATGTGGGCGAGGGCGTGGGCGGCGACCTGGAATCCCACCTGGTGGCCGGTCAACATTCACCGCTTGATCGCGAATGTCGTCCTGGGCGGTTTTATATGCGGCGCCTATGCAGGGTTGCGCTACCTCATGGCCCCCAATCAAGAGGAGCGCGTGCATTATGACTGGATGGGTTATGTCGGAAACTTCATCGGGGTATTCGGAATGTTGCCGCTGCCGTTTGCCGGCTATTGGCTGATGCGGGAGGTATACCAGTACAACCAGCAGATGGGCATCACGTTAATGGGCGGTTTTTTATCCTGGCTGTTCATTCTCCAGGCGATGTTGATCGGCATCCTGTTCTTGGGAGCGAATTACTATTTTTGGCTCGGCATCATGTATCGCATTCCCGGCTCCGAGCCCAAATACCGGCGCCCCATCCTCACCATGTTGGTCATACTCCTGGTCTGCCTCGGCATATGGATGACGCCGCACTCGCTCGTTGCGAGCCTCGAGGAGGCTCGCAAGATGGGCGGTACGCACCATCCCCTGCTGGGTGTGTTCGGCGTCATGTCGGCTAAAATGACGGTTGCGAACTTGATGATCCTTGTGACGTTTATGAGTTTCATTATGTACTGGCGCGCGGGCAAGCAAGAGACCGCAGGATGGGCCAAAGCAGCGAGGCTCGGTATGGGAGGCATCCTGGGCCTTGCGGCCATCGTCGTTGTGGTCCTGGGGGTGTGGGGATATTTCGTCCCCGCGATCACCCGGATTAATTATTTCTCGACGACGCAGGTGCTGGTCGTGCTCTTTGTCCTGTTGACGGTCACGCCGTTGACGGGTCTGTTGCTGAAGAGCGCGAAGACCACGACGGAGATGATCTGGGGCGTCATGCCCCCCCGCGCCGGGTACGCGCTGGTGCTGAACGCGGTCATGGTCATCTTGCTCATGAGCCTCATGGGATACGCGCGCTCATCTTCCCGCGTGCATTGGCATATTTATGGGGTGATGCAGGACACGTCCCCATATGCTTATTCTCCGGCGTTGGGATATGCGGCGGCCCTCATGGCGCTCAACACCTTCTTGTTCTGTTTACTCGTGGCGTTTATCTTCTGGGTGGCTTCGCTCGGCGGCGGCAAAGGTGATGCCTCACTCAAGGCCATTCCCGATGAAAAGAAGCGGATGAAAACCGCCGTGCCGCCATCAACTGTGCCCGCGGCTGGCTTGCATACGCAGTAACGTGGAGAGCGCGCATGACTGAAACTCAGTTACTGCAGACCATCGGGTTAAGTGTTCTTGGCCTAGGAGGCGCCCTATTGCTGTTTGTGAAGGCCCGGTTCATGCGGGTGGTCGCCTTTGTGGCCATGGTCCTGGGCGCTTTCTCCCTGGTAGCCTTGGGAGTTCCCCAGATGGCGTCCCTGCCCCCTGCTGTCGAGAAGTTCGATGTCGCCTCGATCAAGGACAAGAAGGACCTCGCCGGCCTCGGGCAAAAGATCTTCTTCGGCAAGGGTCAATGCGCGCTTTGCCATACGATCGGAAGCAGCGAGGGTCGCTGTCCCGACCTCAAGGGCGTCGGCGCCAAACTCACGCGACAGTTTATTTATGAGAGCCTTACCCAGCCACAGGCCTACATTTACATGGACTACCAGCACGAGGGACGCGCAAAGTTCTTTCCGGCGAAAATGCCTTACATCAATAAGATGCCGATCGGTCTCAATAATAACGAGATCCTCGCCGTGATCGCATTCTTGCAGAGTATGTCGGGAGAAGAGGTTACGGTCGAGTTGTCCGAGATTGAAGCTCCACAGGACAGGTTGATGGTGGTAGGAGACAAGGCCGCCGGCCAAAAAGTATTTCAGTCGCTGTGCGCGACGTGTCACTCGATCGGCGGCGTGAAGGGCAACCTCGTCCCGGTCCTCCTGAAGCAAAGTGACGGTGCCGTACGTCAGAAAATTTTAACCGAGCCCAAGCCCGGGGCAAGGAATCACCAAGGTTTGGAGAAGTTACCGGTGAGAGAGTTCGATGATCTCCAGGCATACCTGCGGGATGTCAAGGCGACCGCGAAGCCGCTGTGAGAGTCACAAAGTCTTATCGTGAGAGCAATCGCTGTCATTCTGAGCGAAGCGAAGAATCTAGACCCTTCACGTCGTTCAGGGTGACATTAAAGGGAGAAGACGCATGGGCTCATCGTTAGCGATTAAGGGCGGTATCCTTGTGGCGGCAGTCTTCCTTATTTTGAAGTTCGGACTGCCACTGGTGACCGCGCCGCTTCCGATGAGCTTGATTTGGGTATATCTCTTCTTAACGGTCATTGGGATCATCGTCTTCGGCACCCTCAGCGGCCATTCGACTGAAGCCCTGTTCGGACCGATTTTCCGGTTTCTCGGCGGGGATGGTCTCCGCGGCCCCACAAAAATCGCGCGATTCGCTGTGCTCGCGCTCTTCCCGCTGCTCGTGGGCTGGCAGACCTATAGCGGCCTGGTTCCGAGCTACCAACCTCCGTCTGAGAACCGCACGATCCATCCGGCGCCGCCGGGCGAATTCGTCGGACTGTCGAATCCGCTTCCGAATACCCCTGAGAATGTGATGCAAGGCAAGGGATTCTATTCGGCATTCTGTTCTCCGTGCCATGGAGCCAAGTTCGACGGCAACGGCCCTGCCTCGGATGGTTTTAATCCACCCGCCAGCGAACTTTGTGGATCCTGGGACGATTGCGCAACTCCAGGAGTCCTACCTGTTCTGGCGTATCAAGAAAGGGGGTGTCGGTTTATCCGTAGAGGGACATCCCTGGAAATCGGCGATGCCTCGGTGGGAAGTGGAACTGTCAGATGACATGATCTGGAAGATCATCATGGGCGAGTACGCTGGCTCGGGACATAAGCCCAGGACCTGGGAGTAAGGAAAAATGGCCCTCGATCGATATCTGTACGCGGCCGTCCTCAGCTTCACCGTTGGATTGCTGTGGGTTCCGCCGGGCTTCTCTCAGGAGACGACCGTGGTCCGGCTGAAATTAATCCAAGGCGAGGTGCCGACAGACCCTCTGTCTCCGGATTGGAACAAAGCTGAGGTGACTGAATTCCCGATGTCGCCACAAGTGCATTGGCAGCAGCGCATTGGGTCAGTGACAGCCAAATCCATCAAGGTCCGTGGTGTTCACAACAACAAGCAGATCGCCTTTATGCTGGAATACGCCGATCCGACTCAGGATCCGGGGGACGCGGCGGCGCTTGAGTTTATGGTCGGGGACAAGAAAGCTCACTTCGCGCATGGCCAGCCGATGGCGCAGGTGGAAGGCGGTCCGGTCAATATCTGGTACTGGCGGATGGATGCCCCCGCGGCCGATATGACTGCGCAGGGCTTCGGGACGCTCAAGAAGCAGGCCCAGCAGGATGTCCAGGCTAAGGGCGTCTGGAAAGACGAGAAGACCAAGATTCACTTCAAGGAGCGAAAGGCGAGTCTGCGAAAAGACCCGAAAGGGGAAATTGTGAAAGACCCGAAGACCGGGGAGCCGATCGTCGACGAAGAGACGAAAGTGGTCGAGAAAGAGGTGAACGGGGTGTGGCGGGTCGTGTTGACACGCGCGCTGAAAACGACCGACCCGCAGGATGCGCAGTTCGAGGTCGGCACATTTCCTAATATCGCGTTTGCCGTATGGGACGGTCATAAATTGGAGAGCGGCGATCTGAGAGAATCGGGATCACGAAAGGCCGTCACCTCATGGTGGTATTTCAACGCCGAGCCGCCTCCGGACTACTCCATCTATCTGTACGGTCTTGTGGCCGTCGTCCTGGCGGCCGGCGTGGAGTTTGTCATCATCCGCAAGGTGCAAAAGGGGCCACCCGCGTGAAAAAGTTGCATCGAGTCACATCCCGGCTGATAGGTATCTTCACGATCACAATGGTGGCTGTGCTCGTCGGCGTTACCGGCTGCACGCTGTTTCAAAATGAACACGTCAAGAAGGGACGCGAGTTGTACGCCTACTACTGCTCTCACTGTCATGGCGAGAACGGCAAACCGGGCGAAGGCTATAACTGGAAGCTGATGCCGGATCCCAAGCCGAAAGATCTCACGAACAAGGACGAAATGAGCACCCTCAAGGATGAGGAGACTCTTCGAGACCGTGGCTCGCGATATGAAGGATACGACTCCGGGCACCGGGGACAAGATCGGCGATGAGGAATTCGCCGTGCCGACCATGCCCACGTTTAAGTACACGCTTTCCGAGGAGGAGCTTGTGGAGTCTGGTCGCCTATGTGCGGACCCTGCACGGGATGAAACTCGAAAAGGCCGACTGGGACAAGCTGAAGAAAGAACGGCCCAAGATGGCGGCGATCCCCAAGCCCACGCTCACGGCCTCGCCCGCCGAAGAAGCACGGTTGGCTGAACGCGGCAAGCAGCTCTATCTGAACAAGTACGGCTGCAATGCCTGCCATAAAATCGGGACAGAGGGTGGAGAGGTGGGACCGGCTTTGGATCGCGCCGGATTCCGCTTGAACGGGCCGTGGGTCTATCGCTGGATCCGGTATCCGCAGATCATGAAGTCGGAGACAAAGATGCCCAATCTCGGCGTCAGCGACGAGGACGCGAAGGCCATCGCGTTCTATTTAAAGACGCTCAACGCCCCGCCGCCGGAGAAGCCGCTCCCGGCCTCCTCCTAGCGGTCTTCTTCCGTTAACTGCAGCCATGCCGTCGATCTTCTCCCACGCCGTTGTGGCAGTGGCGCTCGGAACCGCGCCCCCGGCTCCTCCATCTTCCACTCGCTTTTGGATCGTCTCGATCGCGTGTTCGATTCTTCCCGACATCGATGTGATCGGCCACGCCTTCGGCATTCCGTACGCGAGCGTGTGGGGGCACCGTGGCATTACGCATTCCTTCGCATTTGCGGCCGTTCTGGCGCTGGCTGTGGTCGGCCTGGCCTTTCCGCAGGCAGAAGGGCTGTCTCCGGCTTGGTGGGGGCTGGTCGCCTATTTCTTTGCGGTGACCGCCTCACATCCCATCCTCGATGCGATGACGAACGGGGGGCTTGGCGTCGCGTTCTTCGCGCCCTTTGAAAATAGCCGCTATTTTCTTCCCTGGCGCCCGGTTGAAGTCTCTCCAATCGGGGTACAGGCCTTTCTTAGCCGTCGCGGTCTTGCCGTGTTGCAAAGCGAATTCATCTGGATTTGGATTCCTTCGTTGATATGGATTGCGGCAGCCTGGTCGATTCAAAGATGGCGATGAAGGTCAAGTTAGGAGACCAGTAAGCCACCCCATATGCCGCATAGAATCAATGCGCCGATCCAAACATGCTGTTTGAAGAGCGCAAACGCCTCGCTGCGGGAGACGCCCTGTCGTACTTTCTTGGCCTGATAGACAAACCAGAGGGTGGCTCCAATGAGGGCGACGTGGAAGGGTGCGCCCAGTCCGAGGGCGGCTCCGACAACGGCAAGTATGCCCACCGTGGCGAGGAGCATAAGGAGCACCGCCAGCCAGACGCGTTTTCCGAAGTACAGGGCGCTGGAGTGGATGCCGACACGGCTGTCATCCTCTCTGTCCTGAAGCGCGTAAATGGTATCATAGCCAATCGCCCAGCAGATCGTGGCGGCGAACACACCGACGGCCGGCCACTCGACCTCGTTGCGAACCGCCGCCCACGCCATAATCGCTCCCCATCCGAACGCGGCTCCCAAAACGGCCTGGGGGATCGGCAGCAAGCGCTTGGCGAGCGGGTAGAAGACCGCCAGGAGCAGAGCGACAGGCGCTAGAGAGACGGTCAGGGGATTGAGCAGCAAGAGCAGGCCCACGGCCGCGAGGATTAACAGAGTGAAAATGGTGAGGGCCGTGAATGAAGAAAGGCGGCCGGCTGCGAGAGGACGCAGTCGTGTCCGATCCACCTGACGGTCCAGGTCACGATCCCACCAATCATTAATGGTGACGCCGGCGCTTCGCATCAAAAAAGTGCCGGTGATAAAAATCAGAACGAGCGACAGCGACGGCCGGCCACCGGCGGCGAGGACCAATGCCCAGAGCGTCGGGAACAACAGCAGCAGCGAACCCGTCTGATTGCGAAGTCGGATCAATTCCGCGACGTCGGTCCACGCGGTCGAATACGATTGGCGGCGCATTTCGCGATGCTAGCGGCTTCAACAGACGTGGTCAATGTCGCACGCGCAGTGCGTACGACCTCTCTTGCCTTGAACGCAATATATACTGTATAAGCCATCCTCTGGAATGATCATTTCTCTGCTCGCCTTCTTTCCCCGAAGATCCGGCCTGCGTGTGTCTCGGCTCACAGCATGGCGAGCGATCAGCCTTGTCATCATCATCGGTTTTGGAATCGTGGGATGCGGACAGAAACTTGTATTCCCGCGGTTGGAGTTTATGTCCGAGGAGCCGAAAAAGCCCAGTATTCCGCTCACCGTCAAAATTGAGATTCCGGATGCGCTGAAGCAGGCGAAGTTATTCTATAAAGATTCGTGCAATGTGCCGCAAGCCATCCCTGTAGGCGAGCGGCTCGCGGATCAGCTCAAAGCAGATGCGGCGCAGGTGTTTGAGAAGACTATGGATGCGAGCGACAAGGACCCAGCCGACGCGGTGTTGACGGCGGCTCTCGAGACCGGCGAATTGGACCTCCATATCCCCCGCCGCGAAATCGGCGAATATCCCTTGAAAGTCTTGCTGCGGTTGCGAATCAGAGTCACTGATTCAGAAGGCAAGGTGTTGTTCGACGAGCCGATCAAGGGTGAAGGCAAATGGACGGCGCGAACGGACGGTCAGGACTGCGCCGTGCAAGGCATTATGCTGCCGGTAACGGAATCGATCGAGAAGCTCTCCGATCGGGAAGTCGATAGCCTGACACAGTCGGTGAGAATCCGCGATGCAGCGATTAGGCGGCGCACCCGTGAAGAGTTGCTCGCTGCAGGCAGACCACCCGGGGCCGGTGCCGCTGTCCCGAATAGCGCGGAGGCGCCCGGGTTGAGCTTTCGTGCTTCCCTGGAGGATGCCAATCGAAACCAAGTGCTGGAGGGAGGGGAAAAGGTTGTCGTCCGTGTCGACGTGTCGAACAGCGGCCCCGGCGTCGCCCGGGCCGTCGCAGTGGCGTTGTCGGGTACGCCTGCGTTGGTGAAGGAGTTTACGACGCCGACATTGCTTGGAGATATTGAGCCTGGTGAAAGGAAACAGGTGGCCATCTCGTCGACGTTATCGACTTCGCTGGCAGACCAGCAGGCGGAGCTTGTGGTGCAGGTCACGGAGGCAAATGGTTATAGCGTACCCACGCGAAAGCGTTTTGTAGCGAGTGTCCAACCCGCACGCGGGATAAAGGGGCCGGAAGAATCCGTTGAAGTGCTTTCGGTTGATGTTGATCAGATTCCCGCGAAAGTCCCGGGCTTTGAGCGCCGCACCTCCTACGCGGTCGTCGTGGGAATCGGGAACTATCGAGACCCGGGCGTGCCCGGGGTGAAGTACGCCAAGCGGGATGCGGAGGTGGTGGCGAAGTATCTAAGCAGCGTCGCGGGTTTTCCGGTTGAGAATGTCCGGGTGCTCACGGATGATCACGCTCTCGCCGGCGACCTCAACAAAACGTTCGAAAACTGGCTCCCTCAAAAGGCGCATTCCTCCGGCATCTTATTTGTGTATCTCGTCGGAAACGCCGCCAGGACCGATGCCGGCGTGCCGGTGCTCTTGCCGTATGAGGGCGCAGTCGCGAACGGAACCTCCGAAGGGTATTCAATCAAGCACCTCGAAGAAGTACTTAACCGCTTGCCTTCCCGGCTTAAACTCATTTTTGCCGATCTGTCGTTTCCATCGCCGAAAGCCTCCGCGGAAGAGTCCCCGAAACGCCTTGTCTGGCTGGATGGAAAACTCCAGACCAAGGGGAGAATCGTGGTGGTGGCTTCCTCTGCAGTCGACTCGGCGGGTGTGTCCTCCGAAGCCACACAACACGGCTTGTTTACGTACCATTTTTTAAAGGCCATTCGCGGCCATGGGGATGCGAATGCAGACGGCTGGGTGGATCTGGGAGAAGCATTAAACTATATGCGAAGCCGCGGGTCCGCCGCCGCCGCACCGCTCCCGGCGATGCAGTTGGCGGTGGTTCCTGAGGTAGATCTTGATGGTCCGGTCGGCTCTTTCCCCTTAGCTAAACTACGCCAGTAAGATTCCCTTACCTAAAACAGCTCATTGTCAGATATACTAAGTACGGACACCCGGAGTCTCGATCGAATGTCTGATGCCGCTGCCCTTTGCTCGACGCTGACTGCGAAGCTTGCAGGGCACAATCTCCCTGTCATCCGTCAGACCTCGGCGAAGGTCATTGCGCTGCTCTCCTCCAAGCACAGCGACGTCGACATCATTGCCGACGCGATCCGCAAAGATCAGGCGTTCATGGCGAGGATCTTGAATGTGGCCAACAGCGCATACTATCGGCGCAAGGGGGACAAGATTACGACGATTACTCGGGCGATTCTTCAAATCGGCTATGCGACCACTCGTGACATCGCCCTGGCCGCGGAGTATGTAGAGTTCGCGCACAAGCGCCAGGTAACGGGCGTGAATCTTCATCGGCTGTTGGCCAAAGCCTTCGTGGCGGCACATCAGGCAAGCGCGCTGGGCGTAGCCGTTCGATTGCCTGATCCGGAAGCACTCTTCACATGTGCGTTGCTGGAAAGCCTCGGGGAATTCGCGCTGGCGTCGTATCTGCCCGTGACGTTCAGGGAGATCGCTCTTGTCGCTCGCGAGGAAGGTTTGCCGTATGAAGAGGCGCATTTTCAAGTAACCGGATTAAGCCCGCACGCCATTACCGTCCTTATCGCGACGGCATACCAGCTGCCGGAAGACCTGATCGCGCCCATTCCTGATTGGGACTCCATACCGGAGTGGATCGTGGCGGACCGGCGCCACGCCGTTGTGCACCTCGCGAACGGCTGCGCGGCGAATCTCTTCGCCACCGATTCACCAATGCTCCTCGAGGATTTCAACGGGTTTATGAGAAGGGCGACAGCGGCCTTGGGACTCGAGCCCGCGGAGATCGCGGCGCTGCTCACCGAGGCGTTTCAAAAGGCGTTGGAATTTGCGGCGACTGTGAAAATCGAGGCCAGTTCCTTCGCCCTGGACAGAGTTCGGCTCGACACTCCCCGACAAACGCTGGTTCAGAACTGTACCCAACACATCAACTCGGCCTGATCGTCCAATTCGTAGCGTTCATCCCGTGACTCATGCCAACCCGGCGTTGACAACCTCTCCGTAAGATGCGAAAGTTTCTTCAGTATTGCCAGCAGCCGGCGTAGCTCAGTGGTAGAGCAGCTGATTCGTAATCAGCAGGTCGGTGGTTCAATCCCACTCGCCGGCTCCAGACAAATCAACAGCTTTGCCACTCAACGCTTTCCTCTGACGTTCCTTCCGCCCACTTTGTCTAAGACGCGTTCTCGCAGATGATTTTCAGAAACTCTTCGTCAGGGAAACCAGTACTGGTTATACTCCCAAAGATCAGAGCAATCCTCCGCCATTCCTGATCCAATGTATGCGGCACGGAGGCCGTTGAAAGACCAGGGAAGGGTCCTTCGAACCCCGCCTGCTTTGCCTACGTTACCGCGTTCCGCTTTCCGACTACACACGACGAGGAGAAGAGCGCGCCACAGCTATCATTTTTTTGCATAGGGGTAAAGGAATGCGCGATCAACTCGTAAGGTCTCTCATTCTTGTTAGTTTGCTCACGGCGGTGTCCTCCGCATGTTGGGCGGCGTCCTACAATTCCCCTCAATGCTGCGAGAATTTCTGCCTTGGCCCTCAGCCCCAAGGAGGGGGACATCAGAAGCCATCTCGCCACTGGATTGTCGTTTTGTTGGCAGTGCCTTCCGAGGGGAACCAGTAACATCAGGCCTAGCCATCTCAGGAACACGATTGATGCTACTGCTGCCACAATCCGCCGTGAACGGAGCAAGTTCTTGCGCACCGACTCCTCCCTTGTAAAAGGAGACCCAACATGACACGGAGAGAGATGCTAGAGCGTGATGGCTATGTCGTTGTGCAGAATGTACTCAGTGCAACGGAGATCGGACGCTTACGGGAGACGCTGCTGGGACACTTCTCCCAACGATGGGTGCCTGAGTACCTCGGGAAACACCAACCCAGCGCGGCGATAGAGATCCCTGGAATCTCCTGGATTTTCAAACATCCGCCTCTCCTTGCCATCTTCCGCGAACTCTTCGGTACGCCGCAGATAGTGTTTACTGGCAATTGCGATGCCCACATGAACATGCTAGGTGACTGGCACAAGGATGTCTGCGATTTCCGTCTTTGTCGCACCGGTATCTATTTGCAGGATCACACCTCCGATGGACGAGGATTGAAAGTACGTCTGACCTCGCACCGATCACCTTCGCTCATGTCCGGCGAGATCACTTCTGTCCCAACTCGAGCCGGTGATATAGTCTTCTTCGATCCACGTCTGACTCATGCCGGTCAATTTCCCGACTTTCTGGAATACGCACTGTATCGCATCACCCGAAGACTCCGTCGTCCGCAGCTCGGACTTGAGATCAAGGAACTCTATTGGCAAGTCATGCGTAAGGCACCCAAGCTCTCTGTTTTCTTCACGTTCGGAATCGCAGACGCCGAAACCGAACAGTTTTGCCTTGTCGAATCACGCGCCAGAGCCGAGCGTGATCCCAATGCGCGCTTTCTTGCACCTGAGCTTATCGATGCACTCGCGAACGCCGGCGTGGTGAGCTATGGCATTCATGGCTTCTTTCCAACGAGCATAGAATCAGAAGTTCCCCCAAGGTGTCCATGATAGCGGACATGAACCGGCACTGGGCATCTGACAGAGTGCCTTCGTATGAGTGACGCTGACCCGCTATGGCAGGACGGCTACGCTCCATCCTCAGTACAATCGCGGTGGGTCCTGTCATGAAGAAGAGAACGACAATACCAACAGTGTTAGCATTAATCGCAGCGAATGAGGTCAGTGGTCCCTGCCGTGAGTTATACCAGGTAATCAGCCATGCTAAAGATCTGAACGTTCGTTTCATCATAGGGATGTTTTTGCTGCCTGGCTTTCAGACGACACCAGCAATCGACGAAGCCAGACGTCGTGGTTTTCATGTCGAAATCATCCGCCAACAAGGACGAAGTGATATAAGCACCATTTTTCGGATAAAGCGTATGGTGCAAGCATGGGGCGTTAATATACTGGAATCTCATAGCTATAAGCCCGCACTGGTCTCGTGGATTCTTCGCAAGATGATACCCTGTCACTGGGTGGCATTTGCACATGGCTATACCGATGAAAACCTGAACATTGACGTATATACACACCTAGATAAATGGCTCATGAAAAGGGCAAATGCTGTCGTGGCCGTCTCGCAAGCGACCGGTCACATGCTGCAACAGACAGGAGTCTGTCCAGATCGCATCCGCGTGATCCATAATGCTATAGATCCACTAGATTACCCCTGTGGCTCAGGAGTCTCCTTTCGCAATCAGTATCTGCAATTGTCGCAACGGTTTTTGATAGGGGTCATTGGACGTTTGAGTCGTGAAAAAGGACACGACATTTTTCTGGATGCGTTTGCGGCTATCGTGCGTCGGATTCCTGAGAGCCACGCAGTATTTATTGGTGATGGACCTCAAAGGTCCCAATTACAAAAAAAGGTCAGGAGGCAAGGACTCAGTCAACATGTGTCCTTTGCAGGACATTGTACTGATATTGCGCCCGTGTATGCAGCAGTCGATCTGGTGGTGATTCCGTCGTTAAGTGAGGGACTGCCGAATGTGTTGCTCGAGGCGCTATTGTATGGAAAGGCCGTTGTCGCAACATGTGTCGGGGGTATTCCAGAAGTCATGCAAGGAGCACTATCGCAATACCTTGTCCCGTCAGGGAATGCTCCTGCCCTGACAGAAATCATTATCAAAGTGTGCCGCAATGACGACTGGCGCAGCCAAGGAGAAGCTTTGGGAAAAGAGCATGTGATCCGGGCCTTTTCCCCCCAACATCGCACAAAGGACATGGTTAAGATGTACCATGAAGTGCTTGATCATACCTACGGATGTAGTACCAATATATCTCGGCACGATCGAAGTACGCTGTGAATGATATGTGCTTTGAGCAGGGGCGACGC
Source organism: Nitrospirota bacterium (assembly GCA_963788195.1). Lineage (GTDB taxonomy): Bacteria > Nitrospirota > Nitrospiria > Nitrospirales > NS-4 > NS-11. The sequence continues at coordinate 70,349 of CAWBGA010000017.1, read as the reverse complement.
CGATGCCCAACTAAACCTTCGAAGAAGCTGCACGTTTCCCGCATACTACGATGCCATGGCGCGGATTCTGGCTGCTTCCGTAAAAAGTTATAGCGTTTGAGAACACAGATCTCTCCCCTTGGGGATCAAAAGGAGGCGCGGACTGTGCTCTCGCTATCGTTTGTTGGGAGGGATACCGGTTGCGGATACTTGCGGGTATTGCGAAAAATCTGCTGTCTGTTGCAGCAGCCTGCATAGGTAACGGGCCAAATCCGTGAGAGACTTGGCCCTTGAACCAGTACGTAATCAGCAGGTCGGTGGTTCAATCCCACTCGCCGGCTCCAGGACGACAACTTTCCAGAGAACCACTTTGCCTACGCCGGACCGTTGTGGATCAGGGGAAGCACCAGAGATGGGTTGGCAGTTCTTCCAGGGAAGAAAACGATCGGAAAGAGGTCCTAAGCGGGTCGGCCGCCCGGGGTGCTTGCATTTTTTATTCTGTGTATGGTAGTTGTCAGAAGCCGCCTCTGTGGGGCGGGGGTGGCGATGAACTGAAGGCCCTTGTACCCGATGTTGCCTTGCGGCAAGGAATCTGCACGGAAGTCAGTGTGTCCGGCGAGTGCTACCCGTCCCGGCTGTCATTCCCGCTCTTTCCAGTATCCTCAAGACAATGTCAATTCATAGACAGGAGGAAGTATGAGCGCTAAGTTATACGTCGGCGGATTGCCTTATGCTATCACAGAACAGCAGCTTCAGGATCTGTTCACGCAGCATGGGACCGTCGTCTCGGCGAAAGTCATCACGGACAAGTATACGGGGCAGTCACGGGGGTTCGGATTTGTGGAGATGTCCTCGCCGGAAGAGGCCAAGAAGGCCATTACCGCGCTCAACGGCACTCAGTTGGACGGGCGGTCATTGACCGTGAATGAGGCCAAACCCCAAGAAAACCGGTCTGCCGGTGGCTCGCGCTTTGGCGGTGGCGGGGGCGGCGGAGGCGGCAGGAGTGATCGGGGCGGCCGCTTCTAAGTTATTTTTGCAGGATTGATGCAGTCCGGGCCGCGCTCGCTGGGAGCGCGGCCCTCCTCAGCTCGTTACTGACCCTTCCGCTAGGCTTTTCCTTCGTGAGCTATCTTGACAGCTAGGGTGTGAGCCGTTAGCGTGACCTAGAGTCATCACGCGAGAACATGACGTGCCGCAGCTACGACCGCCGCGCACTTCGTCCGTTTCAATTTCGCCCTGGCAGGAACAGGCCTCGGACGTCCGCCCGATGCTCGCGGCGCTGGAGGAGGCCTCTCTGTGTGACCCTCAGCTGGTCTATGAACCGAAGTATGATGGCATCCGGGCGCTCGTGGAAGTTCTGCCGGGAAGCCAAGCGGGCGGGGTGCGCATCTGGTCTCGACTGGGGAATGAAAAGACGACACAATTTCCGGAGCTCGTGCGACCGCTTAATCGTTTCCGACGAAATCTCAAGGCTCCTGTCCTACTAGACGGCGAAATCGTCGCTCTCGATGAAAAAGGTGTGCCGGCGGGTTTCCAGCAGCTACAGGGCCGTATCCACCTCACTGAGCGACCGGAAACAGCACCTGCAGGAGTGCAGGCCACCAGAGTGGCTCTAATCGTGTTCGACGTACTGCGCGATGGCCCCGAAGATCTGCGGGGCTTACCGCTCACGACTCGACGAGCGCGGTTGGAGAGAATCGTCGGATCCGCAGGCGGGGACGCTTTGCGCCTCAGTGAGTTTGTCCCAGGGGACGGCCGAACTCTCTTTGAGACTGCATTGACCCAGGGTTGGGAAGGCCTCATCGCCAAGAGGGCGGAATCGCCTTATCGCGCAGGCCGTCGGAGTCCCGACTGGCGGAAGTTGAAGCTCGTGAGACGCCAGGAGTTCGTGATTGGCGGCTGGACAGAGCCGCGTGACTCGCGACCCCTTTTCGGGGCGCTGTTACTTGGGGTCTACAAGGATGGGGCACTACAATATGTTGGTCATACCGGCACTGGTTTCAACCATGCCGAGCTCGCGCGCGTCTATGCGCTGTTGCGGAAGATCGAAACTCCTGCGTGTCCTTTTGAACACCGGCCTAAAACCAACGAGCGGCCTCATTGGACGGCTCCGAATCTGGTCGCGGAAATTAAGTTTACGGAGTGGACGGCGGACGCCAAACTCCGGCACCCAACCTACTTAGGACTACGAGAAGATGTGGCGCCGCAGACTGTACATCGCGAGCCTACGCCGAAATTGCATCTGGCGTCCACGGCTCGAGGCTGTGCGGGCATCGTTCGCCAGGCCCACGGTCCCCTGAAGCAGGGGGTGGCATCGCACGCCACGCCCGACATCGATCGCCTCGTTCATGACCTAGACGAGCTTGAAGGAGGGAAGGGACACGGCACGCTCCAGCTCCCCGGCGGACGGCAGCTACCCGTCAGCAATCTCAAGAAGATATTCTGGCCCGGCGTGAAACTGACCAAGGGCGATCTCATGCGCTACTACGTGCGTGTAGCTTCCGTGCTGCTGCCTCTTGTGGATGAGCGGCCGGTTGTCATGAAGCGCTTTCCTAATGGAGTCAGAAGGCCCGCCTTTTACCAGCAACGCGCCCCCCAAGAAGTTCCACCACATGTGCGTGTCGAAGTGCTGCCAGGCGACACGGAAGTTCCCAGCCGACTGATTGGCGGGTCTCTCATCACCCTTTTGTACATGGCGCAGCTCGGAGTGATTTCCCAGGACCCCTGGTTCTCGCGGGTTGCATCGCCGGACTTCGCGGACTACGCGGCTCTGGATTTGGATCCAATGCCGGGGGTGGCCTTCGCCCGCGTCCTTGACGTCGCCCGTTGGATACGCGACGAGCTGGTTCGATTCGGTATCCCGAACATTCCGAAGACCTCGGGGGCCTCAGGGCTTCACATCTACATTCCGTTACCCCGAAGGACCACCTATGAAACGGGCCGCCTGTTTTGTCAAATCATTGCGACGATGGTGGCGGCCAAGCATCCGAAGTTGGCTACGGTCGAGCGCGCGGTGCGCGCCCGAGGCCGCAAGGTATACATAGACTATCTTCAAAACATTCGCGGCAAGACACTGGCGACGGCTTACAGCGCTCGTGCCAGCGAATTCGCAGGGGCATCCGCGCCTTTAACCTGGAAAGAAGTAGACGATGGCCTCGAGCCGCAAGACTTCACAATCAAAACCCTGCCCAAACGTGTCCAGGCCTTGGGAGATCTCTGGGCGCCTCTTCGGTCTTCGTCCGGAGTGGACCTCCATGCGGTACTCGAGAGAGTTGCCTCCTGACTGTTTAGGCTGAGTGACGCGCGCCGCGGCTTCGGACGCATGTCGAGCATGCGGCGAGACGACGCGTGCGATTGTAGAATCGTGAAAGTTGCACTGGCCTGCCGTTTGCTCTAGGTGTCAAATGGGTCAGCGCAAAAGCAAAAATAAATTATGTTTCTTTCCTCTTGCATTCCCTGTCGCCCTTCGGTACAGTCAGCGCCGTTTCCCGCATATAATGCGGGTCGGATGCCACTTCTGCTCATGTTTTGACTAGGGTTCGGTAGCTAACTCTTTGGTATAGTTTCTGCGCGATCATCACCGATTGTTTCAGAGAAAGCGCGACGTCGTGGTTGCACGTGTTTCTTTTTCCCCAAGGTTCTTTAAACAAACAGATACAGTCGTCCTTCATGAGGGTTAAGATCTAACGGGCCGCGAGGCGGTCTCTAATCGAAAGGAGAGTGCGTATGGCGAAAGCGATGACGAAGTCCCAAATTACCGAACACATGGCCGGTAAGGCGGGGATCACCAAGAAAGCCGCAGGGCAATTTTTAGACGATCTGGCTTCTCTTGCCCATAAAGAGGCTAAGAATAGCTTCACATTGCCCGGTCTTGGTAAACTGGTGCTGATGAACCGAAAGGCTCGGATGGGACGGAATCCCCAAACCGGTGAGCCGCTTAAGATTCCCGCGAAACGAGTCGTGAAATTCCGTGTGGCGAAAGCCTGTAAAGATGCCGTCTTACTGAAGAAATAGTGCTGTTCCGGGGCGCTAGAAAAAGGGCCGGAGGAAGACCCCCGGCCCTTTTTTTATAGAAGCTCCTTCACCTTTTCGGGCGGGCGACCTAGAACCGCCATGTCGCCTTTTTCGATAATCGGGCGCTGAATCAGATCCGGATAGACAACCATGATCTTGATGAGTTCATCGTCCGACACCTCTTTAGTATTCAGGTCTAATCGCTTGTAGATCTCTTCGCCGGTCCGTATGATTTCCCGCGGACTTACCCCCAGTTTTTTCACCAAACGTCTAAGGGTCGCTACCGACATAGGAGCGGCGAAATAATCCACAGTGTCAAAGTTTGCTTTTGCCTCGCGTAAAATAGCCAGTGTCTCGCGGCATTTCGAGCATGTGGGCTTTTGATACACCGTCAACTTTTCCATAATGTTCCCATTACAGTGAATGTTCCTGATAGCAATGAACGTCCCGAATTGTCAAGCTCTGCGGCTCCCTTGACCCCTGCGGCATCGGATGATATAGATGCAGCGCGGCCGCGCCTATTTCGTGGCTCATGGAGATCGGATGGGTCGTGAGGAAGGACGATTTGCGCAGGCCACGGGATACGCAGTGGCAACCTCGGACGCCCGGAATCTTCGGGATCTCCGCCATCGACGATATGGCCAGCCGGTCTATGTGACAGCTGATCATCCGCTTACGAGAAAGGGCCAAATCGCAAGCTGGGAAAAATTTAACGTGCGTTTGGCCGTGGTAAAGTTTCCCGACAATGTTCTGTTAGGATATGATCCGGCCGATTTACTTCTGCCGACGCGGTTTGACGATCAGGGCCAGCCCATTTTCGAAGTCCGGGCCTGCGAACTTTGCCAACTCCCGTTTTCTGTCACTCAGCAGGAACTCAGCGCAGGGGAAGAACCGAAGCGGTGCAGCGCCTGCCAAGACCTTTAGTTTAGGATCGGCGTGCGAATCGCTCGGCCAGAAGCACCCCGTTTGCCTTTAAGCCTTGGGCCTGAATCGTCTTCTGCACCGCGTCGATCCGCGCGCTGAAGTTTGGATGGGTCTTGAAGAAGGCGCGATCATCGCCTTTCAATGCGCGGAGGCGTGTCAATAAGGCCGGGTACGCGGTCGGGTCATAGCCGACCCGGGCGGCAAAGACATCTCCTAACGCATCCGCTTCGATTTCTTTATCCTGATCGAGCCCTTCGTCCAACAGTTTCTTGACGGCCGCATCAATGACATTTTTAAAAGCTTGAGGATTCTGGTTAGCATAGGCGAGTCCGGCCTCGGACAGGCCGGCGAGCTGCTTACTTCGCTGAATCACCTCGAGGATGTGTTTTTGACTCACATGGGCGATTTCATGCCCTAAAACCCCTGCCAGTTCGGCTTCATTGCGCACCTGTTTGAGCAGGCCGTTTGTGACGAACACATATCCCGCCGGAGCCGCAAAGGCATTGATGGACTCATCATTCAGACACGGCGAAGCGATAGGGTATGTCAGGACGATCGGAGGTCGCCGCCACGGCTCGGCCGACGAGGTTGACGTATCGAGTAAGTTCAGGTTGCTCCACCACGCCGCCGGATCGGGCGACGACCTGCAAGGCGATGGCCTCCCCGATGGATTGTTCCTCTTCATATCCGATCGGGAGCAGGCCGCCGATGAGCGTGCCGGTTCCATGAATCGTCTTTGCCAGACGCTTATCTCCTGATCGTGCGGCGGTGTCCTCGGCCACCTGGCGGAATTCCGGGCACCCTGCGACCATTCCGATCATGACGAGGGCCAGGGCTGCTGTGCCGATTGGTTTTATTTCGCATACTCGCTGAGCTCCCCCTTCTTGAGGAAGTCTTCGACTTCCTGGTCCGTGACTTTATAAGCGGTCATGCGATCCACGGCGTCGCGGTAGCGCTGCGGAATCCGGGAATTATTGGCGTATCCCTCTGCGACCTTGTCCAGCCCGCGAGCTCCCGCGGACGCGGTTGCGTCGGAGGCCTCTTTGCCTCGAACACTTCGGCCCAGCCTGGAGAGTTCGTCTTCGCCTCCGGAGGGCTTTACCGTGGTTGTCTTATTCGCAAAGATCCATCCCGTGCTGCCCGAGCGAGTCTCGACCTCCATCCACTTGCCTTCAGTCTTGCGTACTTGCAAGGGCTCGCCGTACTTAACATTGGCAACGACCGGATCCAAGGACGTTTTTCCCGCACGGAGTTGCGCCGTTTTTGCTTGGACGAAGACCGTCTCCGCCCAGGCAGCACTCACGACAGCGCTCAGCAAAATCAGGATGGGGATGACAATGCGTACCGGGTGTCGCACGTTCACGGCAGCCTCCCTTACTTGGTATGCAATTCGTACACGCCGTCCCAGTCAACGGACGGCGGCGTGGCAAGAAATTCTTCAGACCGACGCAGATATACTCTGGAAGGTCCATCCAACGGATCCAGTCTAAGTGTGGCTTCAAAGTCGCGGTGCGCCTGCGCAAAGTCACGGGCTTTATAAGCCCGCAGGCCCCCCATGTACCCCTGTATGACCTGCTGTTTCATAGGATCCAGTTGCCCCTTGCGTGCAAGGAGCTCATATACCACGACCGGCTCGTGTTTGCCTTTGACTCTTAAGAGATCCACCTCCCTCGCCTCGACATCGGATTGGGCGAGCTCATAGGTACGATGCCCGATCAGGATTGGGGTGTCGTAGAACTTGTTGGCGCCTTCCAACCGTGACGCAAGGTTCACGTTATCGCCCATGACAGTATACTCCAGCCGGGTTTGCGATCCCATATTGCCGACCACCACATCGCCGGTATTGATTCCAATTCGGGCGGCGATCTCAGGACGCCCCCCAGCCTTCCAATCCACGCGCAACCTGGTGAGAGCCGCCTGACTGTCGAGTGCGGCATAGCACGCGAGGGTGGCGTGGGTAGGCTCCCCGAGCGGCGCGCCGAAGATCGCCATGATGCCGTCACCAAGGTACTTGTTCACATTTCCTCGCTGCTGCCGAATAATATCCGTCATGGCTGAGAGATACTCATTTAGAAGCTCGACCAATTCTTCCGGGCTCAGGCGCTCCGAAATGGTGGTAAAGCCTGCGATGTCGGAGAACAGGAGGGTCAGCTCTTTCCTTTCACCACCGAGTTTAATATCCGGGTGGCGCATGATCTCATCCACGACTTCGGGCGCCATGTACTTGTCGAAGGCCGCCCGAAGTTGCCGGCGCTGCCGGCCCTCGGTGAGATACTCGACGCTCGCCGCAAGTGCAAAGGTGGCTCCGACGGCAGCTTCCGGGAATGCCAGTTCTAGCCACAAACCGTGACTCTTGAACGCATGCACGACCAGGCCGTAGTACGCAGCGGCCAGCCCGAGGACGACGGTAAACTTCAGAACCTGGTGTTGGAGCAGCATGAAGCCCCAGGCCGTCGCGAGGCATACGACCAGCATGGTGGCGATGAACAATGAAACGGGCGCCTCGCGCATGTAGGCTCCCCTTAAAATGTTGTCGAGCGCGGTCATGTGGATCAACACCCCTGGCGCGAATGGCGACACCGGCGTGACCCGCAGATCGTAGGTGCCCGCCGCTGTGCCCGCCACAAACACAACGGCATCCTTGAACAGTCCCGGATCAAGGAACGGCTGGTCGCCCCGTTCCATTTCCGAGAAGGACCTGAGCACAGCACCCGCAGAGTAGGATTTATAGGTCTCCTTTAGATCGCCATGCCAGTCGATCACGAGGTCTCCATCGGCGGTCACCGGAATGGTCGCGTTCCCCACGGTAATCGCGCGCGGGCCGACAGTCGCACGATCGGCATTCAAAAGGTGGCGAGCGACGCCCATGACCAGATGCGTCCACGCATACTTGGGGTCGTTCCCGCCAGCCAATAGAGGGAGACGTCGTATCACGCCATCGGGGTCCGCGCTCAGGTTAATGTACCCGAGACCCTTTGCAGTGATCGCTAAGTCAAAAATCGGCAACTTCACACCCTCTGCCAAGCGTCTCACTGGCCCCCCTTCGATTGGCATGGCTGCGCTGCCGTAGAGCGACGGCGGCAGAGGTGTCGATCCTTGAAGGAGGTACGGCAGGAAAACGTTACCGGCGGCTCGCATCTCATCCGCGAACGCGGCATCGAACTCTTCCGCCCCTTCGTCCGGTTCCAGAAATAAGACGTCAAAGACGATCGCCCGGGCGCCGGCTTTTTGTAGGTACTGCGTGATGTAGCCATGTCGGTCACGAGGCCAGGGCCACCGGCCAAACGCCTCCAGACTGGCTTCGTCGACGGCTATGAGGATAATATTCGGAGACGCTGCCTGGGGGCTTGCGTATTGATGAAAACGATGGTCGAGCGTCTTGAGTTCGGCAATTTGGAAGAGGCCTGAACTGTGAAGCGCCACCGTGGTCAGAAACACAACGATGCCGACTCCCGTCGCAGTCAGGAATTTCTTGAAGCGTTTGGCGGTTTGAGGCTCCATATCCTAGTATTCGCCCTCGTCACGGAAAGGCAGTATGGCCGAGGGACCGCGATGGTTTCAAGGCAGGACGCGTGTCTGCTTGACACGTTTGCAAAGTTCAAGGCAAGAATAGTCCCAAAAGGAGCTTGACCATGCCCCATGACTTTATGCCGGGCCTAGACGGAGTCCCCGCCGCCCGATCCAAGATCAGCGATGTCAACGGCGAGACTGGTGTGTTGGAGTACCGCGGCATCCGAATCGAGGATCTTGCGGCGAAGAGCAATTTCCTCGAGACCGCCTATCTGCTGCTGTTCAGCCGTCTTCCTACGCAGTTGGAATTGGAGAAATTCACGACTGATATCGCGGACCACCGGCGAATCAAGTTCAAGATCGTCGACCTGGTGAAGACCTTGCCGGAGCAGGGTCATCCTATGGACGCATTGCAGGCGGCCGTGGCGGCTCTGGGGATGTTCTACCCCGGACGCAACGTGCAGGACCCCGAGAACAATTACTGGTCGGTCGTCCGGTTGATCGCCAAGCTGCCGACGATCGTGGCGGCGTTTGCGCGTATTCGACGCGGCGATGAGTACGTCCCCCCGCGCGACGACCTGCAATTCACTGAGAATTTCTTATACATGCTGTTTGACCGAAAGCCTGACCCTCTCGTCGCGCGAGTGCTGGATCAGTGCCTGATTCTTCACGCCGAACACACCATGAACGCGTCCACGTTCTGCGGCCTTGTCACGGCTTCGACCTTGGCGGATCCTTATACGGTTGTGGCGTCGGCCATCGGGGCCCTCAAGGGCCCGTTGCATGGAGGCGCGAATGAAGAAGTCATCGGGATGCTGCGAGAAATTGCGACGCCCCAGGGCGTCCGTCCATACCTGGCGGCGAGGCTCAAAGCGAAAGCTCCGATCATGGGGTTCGGTCACCGGGTGTATAAGGTAAAAGACCCGCGGGCCGTTATTCTGCAACAGCTGGCGCAGGAACTCTTCAGCCACTGTGGAAAGTCTTCATTATATGCGCTTGCCGAGGAGACCGAGCGGGTCGCGCTGGAACTATTGCGTGGGAAGAAGGTCTACCCGAATGTGGACTATTATTCCGGCTTCGTCTATGACCAGATGGGGATCACCACGGACACCTACACGTCGATCTTTGCCATGGCGCGCGTGACCGGCTGGCTTGCGCACTGGCTGGAACAGATGAAAGAGAACAAACTCTATCGGCCAGAGCAGATTTATGAAGGGGATCACAACCGCAGCTATTTGCCGCTAGACCAACGCCGATAGAGCTGGAAACCTCTGCATTCTCCGGCTTGTATAGGGCATGCATTTGAATTACAATTGCGCCCGCGCATGAAGGGCCCCAGAAGGGCCGTTTCCAATCACGTGAGATGTGAGTCTTTTCGTGGGCATTGATGTGAAGCAGGATGACCCCAAACGCCCAGTGAGCGGTCCTGCGGCCACGCGCACCGAGCGGGATACAATGGGGGAGCTCGAGGTTCCGGCCGCCGCGTACTATGGGGTGCAAACGGCACGAGCCATCGAGAATTTTCCTATCAGCGACCTCCGTTTACCCCGGCCCATGCTGCGCGCCCTGGGACTGATTAAACGCGCCGCGGCGCAGGTCAATGAGGATCTCGGTTTTCTTGATCCGAAACTAGCGAAAGCCATCCGCGCCGCCGCTCAAGAAGTCATCGAGGGCCGGCACGACAGGGAATTTCCGGTCGATGTATTCCAGACCGGCTCCGGAACCTCCTCCAATATGAATGTAAATGAAGTGATCGCTAATAGGGCCGCGGAGCTGCTGGGTGGCGCCCGAGGCGGAAAGGTCGTCCATCCCAACGATCATGTGAATTTAGGGCAATCGAGCAATGACGTCATTCCCACGGCGATTCACATCGCCGCCCTCGAGGAGATCGATCGCGAGTTATTGCCGGCGCTGAAGGAGCTTGAGCAGGCGCTGGCCGCGAAGGCGGACGAGTTCGATGGAATCGTAAAAATCGGGCGGACACATTTACAGGATGCCACGCCGATCCGGTTAGGGCAGGAATTCTCAGGTTACGCCCGCCAAATCGAACTGGGCATCGGCAGAGTCCAGAGGGCACGGGTCTCACTGGAAGAGCTTGCCCTGGGCGGGACAGCGGTGGGGACCGGGCTGAACGCTCATCCGGAGTTTGCGCCTCGTGTGATCGCGTTGCTGGCGAAGGAGACGGGGTGCGCGTTGAAAGAAGCGCACAATCATTTTGAAGCGCAAGCAGCCCAGGATTCTCTTGTCGAGGCGAGCGGAGCGCTGAAAACGTTAGCCGTCAGTCTTATGAAGATCGCCAATGATATTCGTTGGATGGGATCGGGACCGCGCTGCGGCATTGGCGAAATCATCCTCCCTGCCACGCAACCGGGTTCGTCGATCATGCCGGGTAAGGTGAACCCGGTCATCGCCGAATCAGTCATGATGGTTTCGGCGCAAGTCATCGGCAATGATGTCGCGATTACGGCTGCGGGGCAAATGGGAAACTTTGAGTTGCTTGTGATGTTACCGGTCATGGCCCACAATCTTTTGGAATCGATTCTGCTTCTGAGCCGGGCTTCGGCGAACTTCGCACGTCGCTGTATCCGGGACATCCAGCCAGATCGCGAACGTTGTCAGGCCGCGATCGAGGAGAGTCTGGCGATGTGTACCGCACTGGCTCCTCAAATCGGGTATGAAGCCGCTGCTGAAATCGCCAAAGAGGCCTACAAGACAGGGCAGACCGTGCGTGAGGTGGCCGAAAAGAAAAAAGTATTACCCGCGGACCAATTAAAGCATCTGCTGGATCCCTGGCGTATGACCGAACCAGGGTTGTCCGGCGGATCACCCGGTAGCGCCGGCGGTTAACGGGCGAGGGAATCTGTCTTGGCAGATTCCGGGGCGGGCGGTGATATGAACAACCAGAGACACTTGATATTGGTCGTTGGTGCCGGCCCGGCAGGCATGTCGGTTGTCAACATTATGTCCAAGCAAGGCCACGAAGTTGTCCTTCTGAATCGTGACGTTAAATTCGGCGGCCTGGCGGAATACGGCATCTTTCCCACGAAGCACAAGCTGCGCGGCGGTCTGAGAAAAGGGTATTGGGAAGTTCTCGCCCGCCCCAATGTCCACTATTTGGGTAATGTCACGGTCGGCAATGGGAAACATCTGACCGTGGCGGACCTGAGAGCCCTTGAACCAAGCGCTCTGGTTTTTTCCACGGGCGCGCAGGGGACGAAGACCATCGGCGTCGAAGGTGACTCGGCGCAGGGCGTGTATCACGCCAAGGACTGTGTCTATCACTATAATCTGCTGCCCGACTTCAGTGTTCGGCCGTTCGAAATGGGCAAGCGCGTGGCGGTCATCGGGATCGGCGATGTCATGGTCGACATCGCCCACTGGCTGGCTCGTCGCCGAACCGTCGAGGAAGTGCACGTCGTCGTTCGTCGAGGACCATTCGAGCGCAAGTACAATCCCAAAGAGATCCGAGCGGTCTGTTCCTACATCGACGCGGCCGCCCTCCAGAAGGAGATCGATCGCGTGGCGTCTCGTCTGGCGGCAGTCGGACAGTCACCGGATAAAGTTCTGGCTGACATGCGATCTGAGTTTGTCAAGTGTGAGCCGGCCGAAGGCCCCATGAAGATGCACTTTCATTTTCTGTCCTCACCGAAGCGAGTGCTGACGGACACGCAGAATCGCGTTGTAGGCGTGGAGATGGAAGACACCAAGCTGGAACCGAAAGGTCAGGATACGGCGGCCGTGGGCCTGAAGACCTACTACCCCCTCGCCTGTGACAGCGTAGTGTTTGCCGTGGGCGATCGGGTGGATGAGAGCGTCGGGCTTCCGTATAAGAACGGCACCTTCATTACAAGTCCGCACAAAACCGCCAATGATCCGGATGACAGTCTGTTTCAAGCATTTGACGAGACCGCCGGAGAGGTGGTTGAGGGCGTGTTCTTATGCGGGTGGGCCAGAAAGGCGAGCGAGGGCCTCGTCGGTGTGGCCAAGCGCGATGGCGAGTGGTGCAGTGAAGTCGTCGTCCGCTATCTGGAGAACCGGCCACCGCTTGATGAAGCAGAGATTACTAAAAAGATTGAGCGGTTGAAAACCTTGGTGGTCGGACGGCAACCTGATGTCGTACGAACCCCGGAACTCATGGCGCTCGGTGAAATGGAGCGTCTTGAAGGCCAACGCCGTGATATCGAAGAATTCAAATTTCCTACAAACGAAGAGATGCTGGCCGTGATCCGCGAGAAGAAACCAGACGTGAGCGAATCAGTCTTCCATTAATTGCCATCGCCCCACTTCAATTTCTGTCGCAGTACTTCGTAGAACGTGCGCTCGGGGAACCGGATGAGTTTGGCATAATGATCCGAGGCGCTCACTTCAATAATGTCCTCATGCCGAAGTGAGATGCCGACCTGCCCGTCGAACGTCGCCATGGGGCCCTCCTCCCGGCTGGCTATGAAGACTTCCACGGACGCGTCCTGCGGAATCACAATCGGACGATTCGTCAGAGTATGAGGACAAATTGGCGTAAGGATGACAGCATGCACCGCAGGATTGAGAATCGGCCCTCCGGACGAAAGTGAGTACGCCGTCGATCCCGTCGGAGTTGAAATGATCAGACCGTCGCCGCGTAGACCCGTCACGAACTGACTGTTGATCCGAATCTCCATTTGAACCATGCGTGTGAGTGTTCCCTTACTCACGACGACGTCGTTGAGCACCGTCGCGCCTCCCACCTGCTGGCCGTGTCTGGAGATCCGCGCTCGCAGCATCAGACGCTCTTCAACGGTATAGGCGCCGGCAAAGATGCTCTCGAGGGCCTTGTAAATTCCGTCCGGCGTGACTTCGGTCAGAAAACCCAAACCACCCATGTTCACGCCCAGGATGGGAGTGGGGCGGCCCTCCACCAGCCTCGCGGCCGCAAGCATCGTACCGTCGCCGCCGAGCACCACCAGCAAATCTGCGATCGCCGCCATTTCGCGTTTCGGGTAGGAGACAGCTTCTCCGAGAAGCTCCGCTGAAGTAGGATCAAGTAGAGGTGTGACGCCTCGGCTCTTGAGCCACGGAACGAGTTCTTGAAGATGCGCCTTCGCATGAAGAAAGCCCGGCTTAATAAGAATTCCGATGTGCTTCATGGGGCCTCATTTTAACGGGGGGTTCTGGAGGGTGTCAACGAATTAGGGAGCGAAAATATACGTAGGTCTAAAGACTTGAGGTAACTCGCGTCATGTCATTGGTAAAGTTGAACGTCAGGTGGGGCGCTACAGCCGCGCGTCTCTTGACAGCGAGGCGTGATCCCGTTAGAATAACCTCAAGAATTCTCCATAAACGGCCGACGAATTCACTATACGGCTCGAGAGGAGACAGGATGTTCGAAAGATTCACGGATAAAGGCCGGAAAATCATCGTATTGGCTCGGGAAGAAGCCGAACGCCATCAGAATGATTATCTAGGGACCGAGCACCTCGTCTTGGCGATCCTCAGAGAAAGCGACGGGATCGCCCTCATGATCATCAAAAAGATGGGGTTGTCCTCAGAGCAGGTGCGTCTCGAGATCGAGCGCAATCTGCCGGGCGGCGGGACGACCATGACCTTTGGCGAGATTCCATTCAGCCCGCGAGTGAAAAAGGTTATCGAGTATGCAGTGGAAGAGGCGCGCCTCCTGGGGCACAATCATATCGGCGGAGAACATCTCCTTTTAGGATTGCTCCGCGAAGAAGAAGGGATCGGTGGAAAGATCCTCCGCAGCCTGGGCGCAAATCTTCTGACCGCGCGACAACTGACCGTCACCTTTCTCCGCAAGAGCTCTCCCCGTGAGCGCGACCGAAAAAGCAATACCCCCGCTCTTGACGAATTCGGTCGTGACCTGACGCGCATGGCCCAGGAAGGCCTCCTCGACCCGGTCATCGGGCGTGGGGATGAGATCGAGCGAGTGCTCCAGATTCTCAGCCGGCGTACAAAGAACAATCCTGTGCTGATCGGCGAAGCCGGCGTCGGCAAGACGGCGATTGTCGAGGGCTTGGCTCAACGGATCGTCGGCACCGAGGTGCCGGACAACTTGCTCAACCGCCGCGTGATCGCGTTAGATCTGGGGTCCCTCGTCGCTGGCACGAAGTACCGAGGCCAGTTCGAAGAGCGGCTGAAGGTCGTCATGAAGGAAATAGTCCAGGCGGGGAACGTCATTATCTTTATTGACGAGTTGCATACGCTCGTCGGCGCCGGCGCTGCGGAAGGTTCGATCGACGCGTCGAATATGCTTAAACCCGCGCTCTCGAGGGGAGAGATTCAGTGCATCGGCGCGACCACGCTGGACGAGTATCGGAAGCACATTGAAAAGGATGGCGCGCTCAAACGGCGCTTCCAACCCATTCACGTGCAGCAACCGAGCGTGGAAGAGACCATCCGCATTATCCGAGGGCTGCGAGACCGCTACGAGACCCATCACGGGGTTGAGATCACCGAACTCGCGATCGCCGAAGCCGTGAAGCTCGCGGACCGCTATATTACCGATCGCTTCTTCCCTGACAAGGCCATCGACGTCATTGACGAGACCGGGTCCCGCGCAAAGTTGCAGACCTACGCGCTGCCGGGCGATTTGCGAGCGATGGACCAGGAGCTCAAGAAGGTGGTGCGAGAAAAGGAACTCGCGATTGCGCTCCAGAATTTTGAGGAAGCGGTGAAGTTTCGGGAAGAGGAGGAACGCCTCCGTAAGCTGCTGGAAGACTCCAAGCTGGAGTGGAAAAAGAATCAGGAAAAGAGCAAGCCGGTCATCACGAAGGAAGACGTGGCCTACGTGGTCTCGAAGATGACCGGGATTCCCTTGTTCAAGCTCGAAGAGGAGGAGTCGTACAAGCTTCTGCGTATGGAAGATGCGCTGCATAAGCGGGTCGTGGGCCAGGATGAGGCGCTGTCCGCCGTGGCACGCGCCATCCGGCGTTCGCGCGCGGGGCTTAAAGAGGCCAAGAAGCCCATCGGCTCGTTCATCTTCATGGGACCGACCGGCGTCGGCAAGACCGAACTGGCCCGGGCGCTCGCCGAGTTCCTGTTTAACAGCGAGGATGCGCTGATCCGAATCGACATGTCGGAGTACCAGGAGAAATTCAGCAGCTCCAGATTATTCGGCGCCCCTCCGGGTTATGTCGGCTACGAGGAAGGCGGGCAGTTGACGGAGAAAGTCCGCAGGCGGCCGTATTCTGTGGTGCTCTTCGATGAAATTGAAAAGGCGCACCCCGATCTGTTCAATGTCCTCCTGCAGGTTCTTGGACGATGGCGTCCTGACCGATAGCTTGGGGCGCAAGGTGGACTTCAAGAACACCGTGATCATCATGACCTCGAACATCGGCACGAAGCATCTCCAGAGAGGCACATCGCTCGGCTTCCACCGGGATGACCTCGGCGAAGCGGGCCGCCGCCTGAAGGATGATGTTATGGGCGAACTCAAGCATGCCTTCAGCCCGGAGTTCCTGAATCGCATCGACGAAGTCGTCGTGTTCCACTCCCTCGACAAGAGTCACCTGATTCTGATCGTGGATCATCTGTTGAACGAGCTGAACCAACGGCTGGTGGATCGCGGGGTGGAGCTTGATGTCTCCGATGAAGTCAAAGAATGGCTGTTGACGGAAGGCTACCAGCCCAATTACGGGGCGCGGCCGATGCGCCGGACGATTCAAAAGCACATCGGAGATCCCTTGTCTGAAGAGCTCATCAAGGGACGGTTCCGCGAGTGCCATAAGGTCAAGGTTCTTCTCAAAGACGGGGCTCCGTCATTTGTCGAAGAAGAAGCGATGGCTGGTGTATGAGGCCTTTTGCCCAAGCATGTGAGGGAGTCTCTCGCTGAGAGGCTCCCTCCGCTGTTCACTCAGTGATTAACTTCCCTTCTCTCTCTGATTTCCCTTCATATCCGTCACAGTGATACTCGGCATTGAGACGTCCTGCGATGAGACGGCCGCGGCCGTCGTTGCAGAGGATTCGACGATTCTCTCCAATGTGGTCTGGTCTCAACAGGAGCTTCACAGCCGATTCGGCGGCGTCGTGCCGGAACTGGCCGGCCGTCGCCATATCGAGACGATCGACGACGTCGTGCGTCAGGCGCTCAGCCGGGCGGCAATCAGTGCGGCGGACCTCTCCGCAGTGGCGGTCACCAGCGGCCCGGGGCTGATGGGCGCCTTGCTGGTGGGGGTGGCTTACGGCAAGGCGCTTGCCTATGCCACCGGTATTCCCGCGGTGGCCGTGAACCATCTGGAAGGCCATGTCAGTGCGGCTTCACTGTGTACGGCGCCCGTGGACCCTCCCTTTGTGGCCCTGATCGCCTCCGGCGGCCATACGAGTCTCTATCATGTCCGGGCTTGGGATCGGACGGAGCTTTTGGGTCGAACGCTTGATGATGCCGCCGGAGAAGCCTTTGACAAGGGCGCGAAGATGCTAGGTTTGGGGTACCCCGGAGGGCCGATCATAGACGCGCTGGCCAAGAATGGCGATCCCGCCAAACGGCGCTTTCCAAAGCCTTATCCCACACTCTCGGATTTGAACTTCAGCTTCAGCGGTCTGAAGACGGCGTTACTGTACTTCCTGCGCGATCAAGAGAAAAACGGAGAGATCTATGAGATTGCCGACGTTGCTGCAGGATATCAGCGAGCCATTGTAGAGGTTCTGGTCGATAAGACTCTGGCCGCGGCTGCTCAGGTGGGGGTGCGAGATGTGGTCGTGACGGGAGGCGTGGCTGCGAACTCCGAGCTGCGGTCACGGTTTTTGACCTCGGGGTCAGCTGCTGGCCGCCGGGTGCACATCCCACCGTTTGCGTTCTGCACTGACAATGCGGCGATGATCGCGGTTGCAGGATTGCGGTTGTTTCGCGCGGGCCGGACCGCCGGCCTGGACTGTGAGCCCCAACCGCAGTGGAACCTGGGAGAGGCAGGTCCGGGCTAAGGAGAGGATTTATTTCGGCGCCACACGGTAATCTCACCGGTTTGAAGCCCAGTCAACTTCGTCGCCTTGAGCACGTGTACCGGCGGCGAGTCCCCGAAGATGCGGTCATCTCCTGGGAGTTAGCGCGATTTTGCACTTCGCTCTCACGGGAAATCGGGCGCCAGATCGCTCTCTTGATCAATCGGCGAGGCGGAGTGGAAGACGTCATTGTCGGGGACGATCGCGAAGTGATCTTGCCGGACCTGTCAGGCTATCGGCTGGGGCGGCGCTCGCTCCGCGGGATTCGCATGGTTCATACACATCTTCGTGACGAACCGCTCAGCCAGGATGATTTGACGGACCTCGCGCTCTTGCGTTTGGATCTTATTGCTGCGATCGGTGTGTTGCGCGATGGGATGCCGGGTCAATTGTACGCGGCCAACATTCTCCCCCCCAACGCCGCAGGCAAGCCGTACGAGGTGTGGAAAGCGATCCCGTTGCAGGACTGCCGGGTGGAACTCAGCAAGTTCCTGAGCTCCCTTGAAGAAGAGATCGCACGCTCGCGCCCGGCGCATCATGTGACAAAAGATCAGGAGCAGGCGATCCTCGTCAGTGTCTCTAAACAGAGCCATGCCGACCAGGCCGACTCTCTGACGGAACTCAGAGAGCTCGCAGGATCCGCGGGCTTGAGCGTGTTGGACACCGTGATCCAGCGGCCACAAGCTCTCCATCCCAAATACCTGTTAGGGAGCGGAAAGCTCAAGGAAGTCGTCATCAAAGCCCTGCAACACGGTGTTGACTACCTTGTCTTCGATCAGGATCTTTCTCCTGCGCAGGCGACGTCGATTGCCGAGATGACGGAGCTCAAGGTCATTGATCGCACGCAACTAATCCTGGATATTTTCAGCCGTCGGGCGCACAGTCGTGCTGGAAAAATCCAAGTGGAACTTGCGCAACTTCGCTATCGCCTTCCGCGGCTCACCGACCACGGTACGGCCCTTTCCCGCCTCGCCGGCGGCATCGGGGGACGCGGGCCGGGCGAGACCAAGCTGGAAGTCGATCGCCGGCGCGTGCGCGAGCGCATCGGACATCTTGAGAAACAGATCGACGTCCTCGGCAAAAACCGGCAACAGCAACGCGGTCGGCGACTGCGGCGTAATGTGCCCGTCGTCTCCATTGTCGGGTATACGAATGCAGGCAAGTCCACGCTGTTAAATGCCCTCACGGGCAGCCACGTCCTCGTGGAGAACCGGCCGTTCGCGACCCTGGACACGGCAAGCCGCCGCTTACGTTTCCCCACGGAGAAGGAGGCGATTATTACCGACACGGTCGGTTTTATTCGCAACCTGCCGGACGAACTCATGGGCGCCTTTCGCGCGACGCTTGAGGAACTCCACGATGCCGACCTCCTGCTGCATGTGGCCGACATCAGCTCTCCAGCTCTTGAGCATCAGATCGGTGTCGTGGAGCGCATTCTCACCGATCTCGAGATGCATAAGGTGCCGCGGCTCCTGGTATTGAACAAGGCTGATCAGGTGGATCGGGCGCAATCAGTAGTGATGGGAACGCGGTTCGGGGGCACTCCGATTTCAGCACTGCAACCCGGCACTCTGATCCCCCTCGTGAATAACATCGAACAACGGCTATCAAGTTTGACCCGGGACGGTAACCCCTGCTAAGATAACGTGATTTCCAGCCAGGGCACGTATTCACCATTAGTGTCACCCTGGCTATTCTTCTCCGCTGCCGTCGGGCGGTGCACGCGCGGATTGAAAAATGACGTCGCAACTATTAGATCCTCCTCAACAATCAACCAAGCTCAGGTTCGAGGCGAGGTATGGGCATTGGGGCCAGACTCCTGACACGGCTCGATGAGGAGTTTGCCCATCCCGAGACGGCTCTGCACCACACAACGCCACTGCAGCTATTAGTGGCGACGATACTGTCGGCCCAGTGCACGGACGAGCGCGTGAACCAGGTCACAAAGTCCCTGTTCACTCGCTATCGCACGGCGGAGGATTATGCCAATGCCGACCGGGAGACGATGGAACGGGAGATCCGTTCGACCGGATTCTTTCGGGCAAAAACGAATAACTTGATTGCGTGCGGCAAAGCGCTCGTGGATCGGTTCGGAGGCCAGGTCCCTCGGACCATGGAAGAACTTGTCACGCTCCCTGGGGTCGGGCGGAAAACCGCGAATGTCGTGTTGGGGAACTGCTTTGGCATCCCCTCGGTTGTCGTGGATACTCATGTCAAACGCGTCAGCCAACGGTTGGGCCTGGTTGCGACCGATGACCCGGAGATGATCGAGATGAAATTACAGAAAGTCTTTCCCCGGGAACGCTGGACGCAAGGCTCACATCAGTTGCTCTTGCATGGACGGCATATCTGCACGGCACGCGCGCCAAAATGTCTTGAATGCCGGTTGAATCCCTTGTGCCCGTGGGAGGGCAAACGATCCGCGTGATCCGCAGCATGACAGGATACGGACGAGCCGCCGGCCGGTACAAGACCGTGCCGATTGTGGTGGAGGCGCGCTCCGTCAACCACCGGCATTGTGAGGTTGTTACGAAGCTTCCCAGAGTCATGCAGCGGCATGAGGAACGATTCAAAGCTCGCGTGCAGAGCCGTTTGAGCCGGGGCCGTATCGATGTCAGCGTGAGCTTTAACGGGGAAGGGGAAGCGAGCCCAGAGGTGTTGCGACTGGACCATGGATTAGCCCGCCAATACATGGCATCTGCTGAAAGAACTCCAGCGCGATCTCGGCTTGAGCGGTTCGGTGGATCTGGGGCTCCTGGCCTCGTATCGGGACATCATTAAGACCCGGGACCAACCGGTTGACGATCAGAGGGCGATAGCCGCCGCGGAGCGAGTGTTGGAGAAAGCCCTTGGGGCCTTGCTGAGCATGCGCCGCGATGAGGGACGGGCTCTCGAGCGTGACCTGACCACGAGACTGAAAGACATCGAGCAGCGGATTGCGACGATTCGCCATCGGCTTCCTCAGATCGTACAGGAGCATGCAACCCGCCTGCAGACACGCGTGAATCGTCTACTGGAGGGATCGCCCACCGGTCGCGGTGCGTTGGATCCGGCGCGCCTTGCCCAGGAGGTCGCTTTGCTTGCCGATCGCGGTGATGTGAGTGAAGAGCTGACCCGGCTGGAGAGTCATCTTCAGCAGTTCCGTAATTTTCTTCGTAAGCCGACCCCTGTAGGCCGCAGCCTTGATTTCTTGTTGCAAGAAATCAACCGCGAAGTTGCCACCGTGGGGTCCAAGGTGGCGGACCTTGTCGTCACACAGGAGATTCTTGGCGTAAAAGCCGAGCTTGAGAAGATCCGCGAGCAGGTTCAAAATGTCGAGTAGCGCCACGCCTCGTCCGCCGTCGGCATGGATTGCTCATTGTAGTCTCGGCTCCATCGGGAACCGGAAAGACCTCCCTCTGTCAGGAGTTGGTGGCCTCCATCCCCGATGTCCGGTATTCGATCTCCTATACGACCCGGCCCCGTCGCGCGACGGAGGTGGCGGGCCAGCACTATCATTACGTGGATCAGAACACCTTCCGGGCAATGATTGAAGCAGACGGATTTCTGGAGTGGGCAGAAGTGTATGGCCATCTCTACGGCACGCCCCGGGTCCCGCTTCGTCAATGGCGCCAGGAAGGAATCGATGTGCTCCTGGATATTGATACTCAGGGGGCGGCTCAACTTAGACAACGGGAGCGGAGCGCCGTGTCGATTTATCTGCTGCCACCGTCGCTGCCTGTGCTGCGTCGGCGCTTACAAAACCGGCAATCGGATCCTCCCGAAGAAATCGCGAGGCGGTTGAAGAAGGCCAAGGAGGAAGTCAAAGCCTATAGAGAGTATCAGTATGTCGTCATTAATGACGACTTTAAGTCCGCGTACAAAGAACTGGAAGCCATTGTCTTGGCCGAACGTAATCGAACGAGCGCCCTCGACCTCTCGTCGTTGGAGCAGGCGTTAACGGGCCCGGAGGAGGAATCGTAATGGATGCATTATCGCTGTTGCCGAATGGGGAAGAGCCGGGCTTGCAATCACGAAGCCGCCTCGTCATCGTCGCCGCTCAACGCGCGCGACAACTTATGCAGGGCGCTCCGCCCACATTGCCGAGTAAGCATACCAAGCCGACCACTATTGCCTTGGAGGAAGTACTGAAGAACCAAGTGCAGTTCTTAATCGGCAAGGACGCGCGGCAGGCCATGAAAGAGGCCAAGAAACTACGAGAGCGCGAACTCGAGCGCCTCACGGTTGCTCGGGTTGTGGCCGAGGACGCCAAAGAGATTAAGAAGGATTTAAGCGTCATCGTGGACGATTCCAAGCCGGTGGAACCGGGTGAAGAAGACTGAACGATTCCCACAGCCTGGCACTAAGCCGTCCGGACCGTGGGCGGGGAAGACGCTGGTACTTGGAGTCACCGGCAGCATCGCGGCCTACAAGGCGGTGTCGCTCGTTCGGCGGATGCTTGGAGAGGGAGCGAGGGTAGATGTCGCCATGACGCACACGGCCCAGCAATTCGTGGGGGCATTGACGTTCCAAGCGCTTACCGGACGTCCAGTGGCCTGCGATGGGGTGGCGTACGACAAGGGGCTTGGCGCGATGGCTCATCTGGCGCTGGCCGAGGGGGCCGACATCATCATCGTTGCTCCGGCATCCGCCCATTGTCTTGCCAAACTTGCCCTCGGTCTTGCGGATGACCTGCTCAGCACGATGATCCTCGCGGCTGAGTGCCCTCTCCTGGTCGTTCCGGCGATGGATGGCGGCATGTGGGACCACCCGGCTGTGCGACAAAATGTGCGGACACTACGGGCGCGAGGCGTGACGGTCATGGAGCCTGATACCGGGCCCCTAGCCTCCGGGCGCGTTGGAAAAGGGCGGTTTCCGGAGGAAGGTGCCATCATTGCGGCGATCGCGGCAGCCTTCACTCCTCACAAGGATTTTCGCGGGCGCCGTGTACTGATCACCGCCGGGCCGACCCAGGAATCGTTGGATCCGATCCGGTTTCTCTCCAATCGCTCCTCGGGAAAAATGGGATGGGCTCTGGCGGAAGCCGCGCGTGATCGTGGGGCGGAGGTCACTCTTGTAGCAGGGCCGACCCAGCTTACTCCCCCTCACCAGGTTGCCTTCGTGCCCGTTACAACCTCGGAGGAAATGAGGAAGGCCGTGATGGCTCACTTCCCTGAGTCGGATGTCTTGATCATGGCCGCAGCGGTCGCCGATTTTCGTCCGGTTCAGACGTCCTCGGAAAAGATCGCCAAGATCAAAGGCCCGCTGACCCTCGCGCTTGAGCCCACTCCGGATATTCTCATGGAGTTGCCGGAGCGGCGTCCACGGCAAGTCGTCGTCGGATTTGCCGCCGAGACAAAGGGGTTGGTTGAGCGTGCCCGCCGCAAACTCATAGACAAAAGACTCGACCTCATTGTGGGCAATAATGTCCGGGAACCAGGAGCCGGATTTGGGACGGACACAAACCGAGTCACGTTGATTGCCCCAGGAGGACAGGCCGAACACCTTCCCCTGATGTTGAAACGACAGGTGGCGCATTGTGTTTTGAATGCGGTGCAACGGCTACCAAAGTTTTCTATGTGCTCTCGTGCTGTTTCTAAGGGGGCCTCCGGACGGCGCCGCGACCCCCACAACCCAGCGAGGTGATGTATGGCTAAAGAAATGTCACCGGTGTTTATGATCCAAGCGAAGCAGTTGTTTGATGCGGGCAAGTTTAGCGCGGCGATTATGACCCTCGAAGAAGGGCTCAAGCAGTATCCCCAGTTCATGAGCGCGCGGGTGCTGCTTGGTGAGGTCCACTGGACTGCCGGAGAGGTGGCGCTCGCGAGGACTGAGTTGGAATACGTCATCAACTCAGTGCCCGACAATTTTGCGGCGCATCGAAAGCTCGCCTTGATCTATCGGGAGGCCGGGGAAATTCAGTTAGCGATGAAGTCCTGTCGCAGTGTTCTTCAAGCCAATCCTCGTGATCTTGAGATGCGCACGTTGCTGGAGCAGCTGCAGGAACTACCGGCGCGCGTCAGCGAGCCCCCAAAGGCTGAGCCGCCAAGCGACGCCGCCTCGCCGCCGACGCTCCAGGATCTTCCTCCTCAGTCGGTTCTCCGACCACCTCACCTCGTAATGGCGTCGGCCCCCGAACCCGCCATGATGGCGCCGAGGGAACCTGAAAATATCGACTCTGAAACACTTGCGGAACTGTATATCCTTCAAGGGTATCACGACAAAGGCCTTTTGGTTTATCACCGTTTGGCAGCCAAGTATCCTCAAAACAAGCAGTACCGGGAGCGTATAGAGGCTTTGGAGCATCCAGCAGCCCTTGAGGCGACGCGATCGTCCGAATCGGCGTCGGCGGCTTTGACTCTGCCGCAAGAGGCGCTGTCCATGGGACAAGAAGTCCGTCCAACGGGCGAAAAGCCTGTCTCGGCAGGCTTGGGGCAGGCGGGTGAGATGAGACTTCCGGGCGGGCCGGGTGAAAACGCTCAACGCAAAAACCAGGTACGGCGACTGGAAGGCTGGCTGCAAGTGATTCGAGCACGCCGACGACTCTGATGAAGATTCTCGTGCTGCACGGCCCTAATCTGAACCTGTTAGGTACACGGGAAACCGGTGTATACGGCAGCGTGACTCTCGAGGCCATCAATCGCGACCTGGAGCTTCTGGCAAAAGCCGAGGGAGTGGAGCTCACCATCCATCAATCAAACGCCGAAGGCGAGCTGGTGGACTGGATTCAGAAAGCGGCCGGCGCCTTCGACGCTCTGGTGATTAATCCGGGGGGCCTGACGCATACAAGTATCGCGTTGCGCGACGCCATCGTGGGTGTCGCCATGCCGACGATCGAAGTGCATGTCTCCAATATTTATGGCCGGGAAGAGTTCAGGCAGCACTCTTACATCGCCGGGGTCGCCGTGGGCCAAATCTCAGGGTTCGGCGCGAACAGCTACGTTCTGGGACTGCGAGCCGCCATCATGCATGTGAAGCGAGCTCACGTGGTAAGAAGCCTGACAGAAGGATATGCCTGTGATCAGCACGTCGGAATTTCGAAACGGATCGAAGGTTGAGTTGAATGGTGAACCGTTCACGATCGTCGAATTTCAACATGTGAAACCTGGGAAAGGAGGCGCCTTTGTCCGGACGAAACTGAAGAGCCTCCGGACAGGGAATGTCATCGAGCGAACATACCGATCCGGCGAAAAGCTCGAGACGCCTGATCTGGACGAGAAGGACATGAAGTTTCTATACGCGGCCGGCGAAGAATACACCTTCATGGATACCACGAGCTACGAGCAGCTCACATTTAGTCGAAAGCAACTGGGTGACGGCTGGGACCTCCTCAAGGAGGACATGACGGTGACGATCTTGCTCCACAACACCGTTCCCATCGGTATGGAGCTGCCGGTGTTCGTCGAACTGAGGGTCGTGAAGACTGACCCAGGCGTGCGGGGGGACACTGCGTCCGGCGGCTCCAAACCGGCGGTTCTGGAAAGCGGCGCGACGATCAAGGTGCCCCTCTATCTTGATGAGGGAGTCCTCGTCAGAGTCGACAGCCGGACCCGTGAGTTTGTAGAGCGAGCCTAATGAAAAAACACCCCTCGACCTCTGCCCGAAAGGAGAGCAAAGCGCCGCCCAAGCCGCGCGCGGACGCCCTTATCGATCCCAAGGTGTTGCAAGAGCTGATCGATATTTTCCAGACGGCGGGGCTCGCGGATCTTGAGATCGAGCGTGAGGGGCTTCGAGTCCGACTGCGGAGGGAGGAGGCCGCTGCGCCGTCTCCCATTAGAGAAGTGTCTGTCCAGGTGCCCGATCAAACTCGCACGCTGCCGGCGCCCATCCAGACACCTTCACTTTCTGAGAGCGCGGGGCTATTGACCGTCACCTCTCCCATCGTCGGCATTTTCTACCGATCCGCCTCCCCCGACACCGAGGCATATGTCGAAGAGGGTGCCTATGTCAGAAAAGGCCATGTCCTGTGTATCGTTGAAGCCATGAAGCTGATGAATGAAATCGAGTCGGAAGTCGACGGACGCGTGGTGAAGATTCTTCTTGAGAATGCAAAGCCCGTTGAATTTGGAGAGCCACTGTTCCTGATCGAGGCGGGCGCGAAGCCGGAGGCATAGTGTTCAAAAAAATCCTCGTGGCCAATCGCGGAGAGATTGCGGTGCGGATCATCCGCGCGTGCAGAGAACTCGGCGTGCGAAGCGTGGCGGTGCACTCCGACGTCGATGTGGATGCCCTGCACGTGCGGCTAGCGGACGAGCATCTGTGTATCGGCCCGGCCGACCCACTCTTGAGTTACCGCAACATCCCAAGCATCCTGAGCGCGGCGGAGATTACCGCCTGCGAGGCCATCCATCCCGGCTATGGATTTCTCGCGGAAAATGCGCATTTTGCAGAAGTTTGCGAGTCCATCGGCATAAAGTTTATCGGCCCCAGCTCCGAGAACATCGCGACTATGGGGGACAAGGCGAAAGCGCGTGAGTTGATGATTCGTCAGGGTGTTCCCGTGATGCCGGGCAGCGAAGGAGAAATCGATACGACCGAGGAAGCGGCAGCGGTGGCGGCCAAGATAGGCTATCCCGTCATCGTGAAGGCGTCCGCCGGCGGCGGGGGGCGCGGAATGCGCGTCGTCAACAGAGAAGATGAGCTCACGCACGCGTTTCAGGCGGCACGCGCCGAGGCATCTGCGGCCTTTGGGGATGAGTCGGTGTACATCGAAAAGTATTTTCTCGAACCCCGTCACATTGAGGTGCAGATCCTTGCGGATGAGCGAGGCCGTACGATTTCTCTCGGAGAGCGGGACTGCTCGATACAGCGGCGCTATCAAAAGCTGATCGAAGAATCCCCTTCGCCCGCCGTCGATGATCGCCTCCGACGTGAGCTTGGTCGGGTGGCCGTGGAGGTGGCGCAAGCAGTGCGTTACCGGAATGCCGGAACCGTCGAGTTTCTGATGGACAAGGATCGGCGTTTCTTCTTCATGGAGATGAACACGCGCATTCAGGTCGAGCATCCGATCACGGAAGAGGTGACCGGGATTGACCTGGTGAAGGAGCAGATCAAAATTTCGGCAGGCATGTCGCTGGCATGGAAACAACAGGATGTGAAAATCAATGGCCACAGCATCGAATGCCGGATCAATGCCGAATGCCCTGAAAAATTCACTCCCTGTCCCGGCCGGATCACGCGGTTTCATGCGCCCGGGGGGCCCGGCGTCCGAATAGACACCGCGATTGAGACCGGAGCGGAAATTCCAACGCAGTACGACTCACTCATTGCGAAACTGATTGTACGCGGGCAGAACCGTGACGAAGCGCTTGCGCGGATGCGACGGGCGCTCCAGGAATGCGTGGTGGAAGGTATTAAAACGACGCTCCCCTTGCACCGGCGGATATTTGATGATCCCGATTTCCAGAAGGGCCGGTTCTCCACCTCGTTTGTCGAGCGGTTCTTTACCGCCAATCCTACGTAATCGTCCTCGCCTTGAAACAGACGCCAAGCCAGCCTCTTTTTCCGGGGGCACCTTACCTTATTCTTGATCCCACTGTAGCCGGGAGCCGGTCGCTCGACGAGATTGTCACTAGCGCTCTGAACTCGGGTGTGCGGGTGTTTCAGCTGCGCATGAAGACCCCTCATACCGGTGAAATCTATAACGAGGCATTCCGGTTGACGCCGCGTATCCACGCGGCCGGTGGCCGGGTATTCGTGAACGATCGCTGCGATGTGGCTCTGGCTGTCGGCGCGGATGGCGTGCATCTAGGGCAGGAGGATCTTCCGTTAGGGGAGGCGCGAGCGCTTCTCGGTCCCGGCATGCTGATCGGGATCTCCACGCATAACGTTGCGCAAGCGCTAGAGGCGGAGGCGTTAGGGGCGAATTATATCGGCTTTGGTCCGATCTTTCCGACGCGCTCAAAGCCGAATCCGGAGCCGGTGGTAGGTCTTGAAGGCCTCCGTGAGGTCCGGTCGCGTGTCCGGCTTCCCATTGTGGCGATCGGAGGCATCACCGCCGCGAATATCAGTGCTGTGGTTCGTGCCGGGTCCGAGGCTCCCGCGGTCCTTTCCGCCGTGCTCGAGGCTGCTGATCCCGCGCGTGGCCCTGGCTGAATTGATGACGGCGCTTCAAGGCTGACGCCGTCCATCCCATAGTCTCCAATCCGATAAGCAACGATAGTAAACCGAGCAGTGCCAAAGCATGGGTGCGGCTACCTGAGAGTTATGGAGCGGAGGCAAAGAATGCGCTAAGAGGGTCGCGGAGGCACTCATCATGACGAAAATCTACAACATTCGATTCCTCTTGGTGGCCTTTTTTATACTCGTCGGGATGGGGACTCTCGCCGATGCAGCAGTTCTCGCTCCCAGCCCGGGTTTCGTGAGTCTCACAAATCCAACGGGCCGGCCTGAATGTATCGTCTTGCCCAACAACTGCATTGGCTCCGGGAATCCCAGTCCGGGATTTACCAGCTTCACGAATCCGACCGGCCAGCCCGAATGTATCGTCTTGCCCAACAACTGCATTGGCTCCGGGAATCCCAGTCCGGGATTTACCAGCTTCACGAATCCGACCGGCCGGCCCGAATGTATCGTCTTGCCCAACAACTGCATTGGCTCCGGCAATCCGAGTGCGGGGTTTACGAGCCTGACGAATCCGACCGGCCGGCCTGAATGCATCGTCTTGCCAAGCAACTGCACCGGAATACCGACAGTTAATCCGCTGATCGCCACAACCGCGGACATCGTGGTTTCCACGTCCCTGGGTGTGGTTTCCGCATTTCGCGTCGATCTGCCGGCTGCCCTGGATATCCCTGCTACGCTAGGGCTAGCGACTTTAACGGCGCTTGTGGACCCAACCCAACCATCCCTGGCAAACCAGACTATTACCAATCCGGAGCCCACAACTCTGCTCTTACTCGGTAGCGGATTGTCCGGCCTGTTTCTGATTCGAAAATTGGCACACCGACGCACACAATAGCTGCAGTCTCGTAGGCGCCTAGCGCTTTCGATGCGGCGCGGAGCGTTTGATTTTGGATGGACCCGGGCTCCTGTCACGAGCGCTCGGTGATTTGCGCGGGGTGGCTGTTTCCAGTTCCGCGAGGCGACGTTCCAGGTCCCGTAACTGCTGGCGGAGTTCCGGAAGTTTAGCAATTACGCCGGTTGATCTAAGCCACGCTTTGTGCGGCATCGACGGAAAGCCTGCGATCACCTCGTGAGACGCGACATCGCGGATCACCCCGGTGCGGGCAGCGATCATCACCTGATCGCCTACGGTGACATGATCTGCGAACCCGGCTTGACCTCCGATCATGACATGATGCCCTGTCTTGCTGCTGCCGGCGATCCCCACCTGTGCCACGATGATGTTATCTTCGCCGATCTTGACATTGTGGGCGATCTGGACAAGGTTATCGACCTTCGTGCCACGCCCGATGACTGTGGCGCCGTAGGTCGCGCGGTCGACGGTGACGTTAGCGCCCAGTTCGACATCATCTTCAATGACGACTGTCCCGATCTGTGGAATCTTGTGATTCCGCCCGTCGTGCTGGAGGTAGCCGAAGCCGTCGCTGCCGATCACGGTCCCGGGGTGAATAATCACGCGGTTGCCGATGGTCACTCCCTCTCGAACAGTGACATTTGAATACAGCACGCATTCCTCGCCGATGATGGATTCCCGGCCGACAAAAACGCCTGGATAGAGTCGCGTGCCACGACCGACAGACGCGGCGTCATCTAACGTCACAAACGGCCATATGGACACGTCTTGGCCGAGGGTCACGTTCTTTCCGATGTGGGCCAAGTTACTCAGACCCACATTGGCGAGCTTAGCGACGAAGAACTCCGTCACGACCTTGGTCATGGCAAGGGCGGGGCGGGGAACCACGATCTGAGGGCGTGTCAGGTTCGGGATGACGTGAGCGGTGAGAACCGCGCCTGCGCGACTCGTCATGGCGTCTTGCAGCGCCGTTTCAGCCTGGAGAAATGAGAGATCGGTAGGTTTTGCATCGCTAAGGGCCGCGGCGCCGGTAATCGGTGTCTCTGGAGGTCCGACGAGAGTGCCGCCCAGGAATGCGGCGATCTGACCTGTGGTGACAGGGGAGGCGGGCATGGCTGCCCAGAATAGTCAATTTCGGAATCACGGTCAAGGTACGCTATAATTCTTTCTCTATGATTCAGATCAAGATCTGCGGGATTACGAATGTCGATGACGCCTTGGCGGCCGTCGACGCAGGGGCGGACGCGCTGGGTTTTGTGTTCTACCCTGAAAGTCCACGAGCGGTCTCTCGAAAGACCGCCGCGGCGATTATCGCTCGTCTGCCGGAATCCATCACCCCGGTGGGGGTTTTCGTGGATGAGGATCGAGACATCGTGCGCGAGACGCTGCAGCAGTGCTCACTTCGGATCGCGCAGCTTCATGGCTCCGAGAGCGCGGACTACTGTTCAACACTTGGGTATCCCGTGATCAAGGGCCTCAGGATTCGAACGCTGCCTGACGCTGAGACTTTGGGCGAATACCATGTCCTTGCCTTCTTGTTGGACGCGTTTGTCGCCGGCGTGCCCGGCGGCACCGGCTCTCGTCTGGATTGGGAGCTTGCGGGGTCAATTCAGGCTCCGCAGCCGATCATTCTCGCGGGCGGTCTCACTTCGGAGAATGTTGGTGAAGCCATCCAGCGGGTTCGCCCGCACGCGGTGGACGTAAGCAGCGGCGTAGAGCGCGGCCCCCGACGAAAGGATCCTGCGAAGATGAAGGCCTTCGTCATCTGCGCCAGAGCCGGCTTCGCGAGCCTTTCCGTTGCGGAAAAAGGCACTAGCAACGCGATCGACGGTTGATTGGGGACGGGTGCCTTCCTTATACTCAACGGTTATGCAAACGATCCCCGATCAGCGCGGACGCTTCGGAACATTCGGCGGGCGGTATGCGCCGGAAACCTTGATCCCGGCTCTTGAGGAACTGACGCGCGTCTATGAAAAGGCTCGCCGGGATCCGGAATTCCGGATGGAGCTGGACTATTACCTGCGGCAATATGTCGGTCGGCCGACCCCGCTGTACCTCGCGAAGCGCCTGACAAAAAAACTGGGCGGCGCAAAGATCTATCTCAAGCGGGAAGATTTGTGCCACACCGGCGCTCACAAGATCAACAACACCATGGGCCAGGTCTTGCTCGCTCGGCGGATGGGCAAACCGCGCGTCATCGCCGAGACGGGAGCCGGTCAGCATGGCGTCGCGGTCGCGACGGTGGCCGCGATGTTCGGGCTCGAGTGCGAAGTCTACATGGGCGTGGAGGACATGGAGCGGCAGGCGCTGAATGTCTTCCGGATGCGACTCCTGGGGACTAACGTGAGGGCGGTCGACGCCGGCAGCAGGACCCTGAAGGACGCGATCAGCGAGGCGATGCGTGACTGGACCACGAATGTCCGCACCACCCATTACATCCTAGGGTCCGTCTTGGGGCCGCATCCGTATCCGATGATGGTTCGTGATTTTCAATCCGTGATCGGCCGTGAGGCGCGGAAACAGATATTGCAATCTCACGGCAAGCTTCCCCAGTACCTGATCGCGTGCGTCGGCGGTGGGAGCAACGCCATTGGATTGTTCACGGCTTTTCTCAAAGATGGCCCGGTAAAAATGATCGGTGTAGAAGCGGGCGGGCTCGGTATCGAGAGCGGTAAGCATGCCGCCCGTTTTGCGACCGGCTCCATCGGCGTGCTCCAAGGTACCATGACGTACCTCTTGCAGAATGATGACGGCCAGATTGAACTGACGCACTCCGTTTCGGCGGGGCTGGATTACGCGGCGGTGGGGCCCGAGCACGCCTACTACAAAGAGAAGCAACGTATCGCTTATACCTCCGCGACTGATGACGAGGCCCTGGCAGCTTTCGACCTGCTTGCGCGGACCGAAGGCATTATGCCCGCGCTGGAGTCTGCGCATGCCGTCGCTGAGGCGCTGAAGGTTGCCCCACGGCTAAAGAGCAGCCAGGCCATTCTGGTTAATCTGTCGGGTCGTGGCGACAAGGATGTGCAGCAGATAGCGCGTCTTAAAGGTGTGGCGCTATGACTCTGCAATCGACGCGCGGTCAGAAAGCGTCGCGCAGCAGTTCTCTCCAAGAAACTTTCCGGCAGTTGGCGGTCAAAGGCGAGAAGGCTTTGATCGCATATATCATGGCCGGGGATCCCTCTCTCGAAGATACTGAGAGCTATGTCCTGCAGCTTGCCGATGCCGGTGCGGACATTATTGAATTGGGTGTGCCGTTTTCCGACCCCATCGCCGATGGCCCCATTATTCAGGCGGCGGCGGGCAGAGCCCTCCGTTCAGGGACCACATTGAAGAAGAATTTTGGGAACGGTGTCGGCGCTCCGAGCGCGCACGCAAATCCCCCTGGTGCTGATGGCCTACTACAATACTGTTTTACGATATGGTGAGCTCGCGTTCTGCACCGATGCCGGCCATGCCGGGGTAGACGGTGTGATTGTCCCGGATCTCCCTCCCGATGAGGCGGTGAAGCTGCGGGCACTCGCCGCGGACTCTGGGCTGGATGTAATTTTTCTCTTGGCGCCTACCAGTCCCGCGAAACGCCAGGCCTCCATCGCCCGGCTATCTCAGGGTTTTATCTATTATGTATCGCTGACGGGCATCACCGGCGCCACGCTCACGGACAAGGTCGATGTCGAGAAGAAGGTACGTGAGATTCGGCGGTACGCAAAAACGCCGGTCGCCGTGGGTTTCGGCATTACCACACCCGAGGCTACCAGGGAGGTCGCGAATTTTGCCGACGGCGTGATCGTCGGCAGCGCCCTCGTGAAGATCATTGCCTCGGCGGGAGACCGAGGCGCCGTCGGCGAGAGCCTTCGCACGTTCACGCGCTCCCTCAAGGCCGCCACCCGGCCCGTCTAACCCATTCCATTCGAGCCCTGTCAGACGGCAATCGGACATTAATGACACGGTCTGGCCGTCAAAAAATCGAACAAGCGGGACAGATTTATTTTTGCCATCAGCTAGGCGCGGGTCTGCCCTGCACAAAGACAATAAATCTGTCGCGGATTCCCGGATCTTTATTAAGCGATCTGGCCGTCGACCATCCGGATGACGCGGTGTGCTTGACTCGAAAGAGCCTCGTTGTGCGTCACGATGACGAATGTGATGCCCTTCGCGGCATTGAGTTCCCGCATCAGGCGGAACACTTCTTCGCCCGTGTGAGAATCCAGATTGCCTGTGGGTTCGTCGGCGAGGACGAGGTCGGGGCCGAGGACCAGAGCCCTGGCCACGGCCACGCGCTGTCGCTCGCCACCGGATAGTTCTCCCGTGCGGTGCTCCATGCGGTGCTCCAGGCCTACCTCTTTGAGGATAAGCTCCGCCGCCGCGCGCGCGTCTTCACGCCTGTCGCGACGGATCAAAGACGGCATCATGGTATTTTCCAGGGCGGTAAACTCAGGCAGCAGATGATGAAACTGAAAGACAAACCCGATCTTGCGGTTACGGAACTCCGCCAGGGCCTGATCGGATCGGACAAACACATCCGCTCCCTCGAAGTGGACGGTCCCGCGGGTCGGACGATCCAGCGTCCCCAGGATGTGCAGCAGGGTGGTTTTGCCCACGCCCGAGGCCCCGACAATGGCGACGATCTCGCCACGTTTTATCTCCAGGCTGACGCCGTTCAATACGTTGATCTCGGTCTGCCCCAGCCGAAAAGACTTGTAGAGTTCAATCGCAGAAATCATGAGAACAGGCAGTGCCTAAAGAAGGGAGTGCTCACTCGTAGCGTAGAGCTTCGGCCGGTTCGAGCCGCGCTGCCTCCAGACACGGATAAATGGTGGCCAGAAAGGTGATGGCTACCGCGGACACGCCAACCACCACGACATCGAAGAGCTTGATGTTCACCGGGATGCGGGTTAACAGATAGATATCGCCGGGAAGAGTGAACCAGGTCTGAATCGCCCAGCAGATCGCGTACCCTAGGGGAATGCCGATGACTGTTCCCACAAGACCAATCACCAGGCCGTTCAGCATGAAGACCCGCATGACGGCTTGTCCTGTCGCTCCCATCGCCTTGAGAATCGCGATCTCGCGGTGCTTTTCCACGACGATCATGGCAAGCGTACTCACGATGTTAAACGCGGCGACGATGATTACCAGCACCAGCAGCACAAACATCATGAATTTTTCGAGCTTGAGCGCCGAAAAGAGATTCTTGTTCAGCTTCATCCAGTCGCGGGCCCAGTATGGATACCCGAGGGTCTGCTCGATCCGGCGCGCGATCTCATCGGCCGCGAAAATATCCGTCACCTTCACTTCAATGCCCGTCACGGCGCGTCCCATATTAAAGAATTCCTGGGCCTGCTGGATCGAGACATAAGCGAGCGAGGAATCATACTCGAACATCCCGGATTCAAAGAGGCCCGCGACACGATAGCCGCGCACCTTGGGGATCATTCCCAGCGCGCTCATGGGGCCGACCGGCGAGACCACATTGATCCGATCCCCGAGAAACGCCCCGAGACGCAGCGAGAGTTCCCGGCCGATAATAATGCCAGGCAGCGGACGGACCGGCTCCGCGCGTGCAGGCTCTTTTTCTCCGGGCTCCGGGTTCGGCGGCGCCAGCCGGTTCAGGTCCTCGAGCGCACCGGCCTTGAGGTTTCGGGCGATCTCCGTGACATTCGTCTCCCGCACGACGTCGATGCCGCGAAGGACCACGCCGTGCGAGCCGGTCTGGGTGGTGAGCAGCACCTGCTTGAACACGAACGGAGTGGCCGCGGCGACTCCCGGCACGAGCGCAGCTTTGTCCGCGACGGCTTCATAGTCCGTGATGTTCTCGCCGGTCTTCGTCGTGACGATGATATGTGAGTTGGTGCCGAGGATCTTGGCCTGAAGGTCTTCTTTAAAGCCGGTCATGATCCCTAAGGTGGCGATTAAGGCCGCCACGCCGATCGTGACGCCGGTGATCGAAATCAGCGTGTTGAAAGAGATCGAACGGTTCCGGCGTTTGGCCCGAAGGTACCGAAGGCCGATGAATACCTCGTAAGGCAGCTGCATTATTTCTCTGGTCGAAGCTGCGGAAAGAGGATCACGTCACGGATCGACGGCTGATTTGTGAGCAGCATGACGAGTCGGTCAATGCCGATGCCCTCTCCGGCGGTCGGCGGCATGCCGTGTTCGAGCGCGCGTAGAAAGTCTTCATCCAGATGCGTCGCCTCCGGATCGTCCTTCGATCGTGCTGCGATCTGGGCCTCGAAGCGCCTGCGCTGATCCAGGGGATCGTTCAGCTCCGAGAAGGCGTTCGCCACCTCACGGCCGCCGATGTACAGCTCAAATCGGTCGGTAAGCTCCGGGTCGGAGGCCTTGCGCTTTGCGAGCGGGGAAAGCTCAACCGGAAAATCTGTAATGAAGGTGGGCTGGATGAGGGTCGGCTCCACCAAATTTTCGAAGAGCAGAGACATCAGCATCCAGTACGACTCACCGTCCTCGAGCTCGCGGACATGCCGTTTGGCCTGAGCCTTGAGATATGCGGGATCGAGGATTTCCTCCGATGTCGCCCCCAGGAAATCTTTCACGGCGTCACGATAGGCCAGGCGTTTCCAGGGGCGAGCAAAGGAGATGTTCAGCACACGATCCTCATTGGGGTTCGGTCGATAGGCAATGGTTTCGACGCCTTTGCCGTGGACCTCTTGCACGACCGTCGTGATCA
The DNA here is from genome assembly GCA_963788195.1 of Nitrospirota bacterium. GTDB lineage: Bacteria > Nitrospirota > Nitrospiria > Nitrospirales > NS-4 > NS-11. The sequence continues at coordinate 35,346 of CAWBGA010000017.1, read as the reverse complement.
GCTCTTCAGTCAGCTCGAGCAGATCGTGGTAGTCGGCGTAGGCCATGTAAAACTCGAGCATGGTGAACTCGGGATTATGGATCGTGGAGATTCCCTCATTCCGAAAATTTCGATTGATCTCGAAGACCCGCGTCAGCCCGCCGACGATCAGCCGTTTGAGGTACAGCTCGGGCGCCACCCGAAGATACAAGTCGACGCTGAGGCTGTTGTGATGAGTGACGAACGGGCGCGCCGTTGCGCCGCCGGGGATGGGATGCATCATCGGCGTCTCAACCTCCAGGAAGCCCTTGGCGGTCAGGAATTCCCGAATGGCCTGAATGATACGGCTGCGCAGGATGAAGATGTTCTTGACCTCGGGATTCGCGATGAGATCGACGTAGCGTTGCCGATACCGCATTTCGATATCGGTCAAGCCATGCCATTTCTCTGGAAGCGGGCGAAGCGCCTTGCACAAAAACGTAAGCTGTTGCACCTCAACGGTCAGCTCGTTGGTCTTGGTCCGAAAAAGCGGACCGCTGACGCCCACCCAGTCGCCGATGTCCAGTAGGTCCGCGACCGCGAATCCCTGGCTCGCCCAATACGTCCTTCTTGAGATAGACCTGAAGCGCGGCCGTGCCGTCTTGGATGGACGCGAACGCCGCCTTTCCGAACCGGCGGAGCGCGGTCACCCGGCCTGCCAGCGTGACGAGGACCGGCGTCGCGGCGAGCGCCTCTTTGGTGGCCTGCCCATATTGGGCAAGAAGCTCGGGGGCGTGGTCTGGCCACATCGAATTTCGCGCCGAAGGGATCGATGCCCAGACTGCGTAGCCGATCCAGTTTTTTGAGCCGCTGCTCGATCTGGTCGTTAAGTTCATCCATGAAGAAATTGCGGCATCAGAACAATTCTACTAGGGCGTTCTCATCATTGTCCAGATCGGAAGTCAATGACATCTCAAGGAATGAGGGCTCAGCATTGCGGACTATGGCCCTGCCTTTGGCTGTCTCAAACTTTGTACCAGGTAGGCCTCGATGAACGGGTCCAGATCGCCGTCCATGACGGCACTAATGTTGCCGACCTCGGTGTTGGTTCGATGGTCTTTGACCATCTGATACGGCTGAAAGACATAGGAGCGAATCTGGCTTCCAAAGCCGATCTCTTTTTTTTCGCCGACGAACGCGGCAAATTCCTCTTCCTTTTTCTTCTGTTGAAGCTCGTACAATCGCGCTCGCAGGACCTTCATCGCGCCCGATTTGTTCTTGAGCTGTGAGCGCTCGTTTTGGCATTGCACGACAATACCGCTCGGCAGATGCGTAATCCGGATGGCGGTCTCGACCTTATTGACGTTTTGTCCTCCGGCGCCCCCTGATCGGAAGGTATCGATCTTGAGGTCCTTTTCATCCATGTCGACCTCAACGTCGTCCTCGATCTCCGGATAGACAAACACAGACGCGAAAGAGGTGTGTCGCCGTTTGTTGGCGTCAAAGGGGGAGATACGGACGAGGCGATGGACGCCGGCCTCAGACTTGAGGTAGCCATAGGCATTTTCACCGGAGATGCCGAGCGTCACGCTCTTGATGCCTGCCTGTTCCCCCGGGAGATAATCCAAGGTCTCGACGGCGTAGCCTTTGGTTTCGGCCCAGCGAATGTATGTTCGCATCAGCATCTCAGCCCAGTCCTGGGACTCAGTGCCGCCCGCGCCCGGGTGAATCGCCATGATCGCATTGCTCGCATCCTTCTCGCCGACCAGGAGCAGGTTGACCCGTAGCTTTGCGATCGCGCTGCTCAGCCTTCTCGATCTCGGTCGCAAGTTCGCTTTCCAAGGAGGCGTCCTGTTCGGCCTCTACCAGTTCCAGCATCGCGCCGAGATCCTCCATACGGCGGTCCATCTCGCTCCAGGCCTGAAGCTGCCGCTCCAAGACGTTTTTTTGCTGGATCGTCTGCTGAGCGGAACGGCGGTCGGACCAGAAGTCTGCCGCGCCCATGCGCTCGTCAAGAGTCTGTATCTGGGCTTTCAGCGTCGCAAGGTCAAAGATGCCTCCGAAGATCATCATACGTGGAACGAAGACCGTTCAGGCGAATCTTGATGTCAGCGAGCATGGTCTCTCCCGAAGTTGTATCGCGCCCGTACGGCATCCAGTGGGTTTGGTGAACGTCCCGCGAGTACCGGCGAAAACAGCGCGAGTATAACACAGGCATAGCCGAACAGATCCCCGTAGGCTGTATAGAACGTACGAGGGCCGCCGGTCCGGATCTCTCCCGTCAGGGCCTCTTCGGTGAAGATGTTGGACTGCCGTACGATTCGCCCGAACGGATCGATAAATCCGGAGATTCCGGTGTTGGCCGCCCGCGCGAAGTAGACGCGGTTCTCAACCGCCCGGAACACCACCATGCCGAAGTGCTGGTAGGGAGCGCTTGACCGGCCGAACCATGCGTCGTTTGTGATCGTGATCATATAATCCGCGCCGAGATCGACAAAGCGCCGCACGAGATCAGGGAAGATCACTTCAAAGCAGATGACCACGCCGAACCGGCCGCCAGGCCCTTGCATGACTTCAGGGGCATTGCCGGGAAAAAAATCCCCGATGCCCACGACGAGCTTGTCCAAAAACTTGAGGACGTGCTTAAACGGAATGTACTCGCCAAAGGGGACCAGATGGATTTTGTCGTACCGATCCAGAATCTGTCCGTCCGCGCTGATGAGGAAGGCGCTGTTGAGCAAGCGTAATTGATCGCTTTCCTTCTCCACGATGGTCGCCGGGCTCCCGAACAATAGCGAGACCCCCTGCTCCCGAACGAAGCCTAGAAGTTCCTCCCGGTACTCCGCCTCCGCCTCGAATAGAAATGGCGTGGCGGCCTCCGGCCAGAGCACGAAGTCAGAATTTTTCGCCGCAAGCGTCGTCAACACTTCGAAGCGATCGATCGTTTGCCGGCGGAAGGCGGTATCCCACTTCCGGGATTGATCCACGTTCGGCTGAACAATCCCGATACGCAGCGGAGGGTTCCTGGCCACACCCGGATCTGGGACGAGACGCCAATGTCCGTATGCCAGGCTCCCTGCAACGACCATCAGCGCCAGCATGACTCGCACCAACGGCACGGGTACACGAGATTCTACGATCGAGACATGCGCCAGCGCCGTCTTGATGAGCACCGCAATCAGTACGTTGACCAGCACGATAAGAAACGAAACGCCATATACGCCAGTGAAATCAGCTACTTGGATTACGGGGTGGTGGTCATACTGGCTGTACCCCAGCAGGGCCCACGGAAAGCCGGAAAACAAATGAGTCCGGGCAAGTTCCAGTGCGACCCATAGGGCCGGTGCCCCCCAGAGAAATAATGAAGGGGTGCCCGACGATGCCCAACGCAGAAACCCGGTGAATATCGCCAGGTACAAGGCGCAGTAGGCTGCGAGGAGGAGCATGACGAGGTAGCTCAGGACGACGGGCATTTGACCGTACAGGTGCATCGCGTTCACGACCCAAGAAAGCGCACCGGCATAGAACACGATACCCGTCAAAAAGCCCTGAGCCATGGCGGTTTTCCATGGCTGGTTTCGAATGGCCACCAGGAGGGGGACAAGCGCGACCCACGCGAGCAGGCCTAGGTCAATTCGCGGAAAACTGAGAACCAGCAGGAGCCCGGAAAGAATCGGGAGCAGGATAAGGGAGCCCAGCTGTCGCACCGCCTCACGATAGCCGATCCAGCTATGCAGAACAACTCCCGGGTGCAAATTCCTTCAAATTAAGGGTTGAGCGCTAGACTCGGACGATGATAGAATGAAGAAATCTAAGAGAAAAGGGAGACACAATGGCCGGACCCCGTGTTCTGATTACTCCGAGGGCGTTTCTTGATCTCGACGGTGAGCACAAGACCATTCTCAAGCAGGCCGGCTACGAAATCGTCGCAAATCCTCGCCCCCGGACCCTCACAGAAGATGAAATGGCGGCCTATGTCCCCGGAATGGAGGCCCTGATCGTCGGCGAGGACCCTGTGACGCATCGGGTACTGGATCGAGCGACGGGCCTCAAGGTCATCTCGAAGTTCGGGACAAACATAGACAATATCGACGTGGACGTGGCCGCTGCCAGAAACATCCCGGTCACCTTTACCCCCGGCGTGACCTACCCCGCGGTTGCGGAGTTGACCATCGCACTGATGTTCGCGATGCTCCGCGGCATTCCGCAGATGGACCGCGAGATCCGGAGTGGAAAGTGGTCGTCGGTCGTCGGGGTGGAGCTGATGGGAAAGATGCTCGGCATCGTGGGGATGACGGGCATCGGCAAGGAGGTTGCGAAGCGCGTCCTGGCCTTGGGCATGAACGTGATGGCCTTCGACATGAAACCGGACGAAGCCTTTGCCGAATACCATGGAATCGAATATGTCCCTGCGGATGAGCTGTTGAAGAATTCGGATGTCGTCAGTTTACACCTCGACTTCAATCCCGACACCAAGGGATGGCTGTCGAAGATGCGGGTTGCGCGAATGCGCCCCGGGTCATATCTGATTAATACGGGACGGCCCGAACTCATTGACGAAGGTGCGGTGTTGGACGCGCTCCGTGGACAGCGCATCCGTGGCGCCGCCTTCGATTTGCCGTCTGACGAAGCGCCATTCACCGTGCCCCTCCTCGCGCAAGAGAATGTCATGGTGTCCGGGAATGCCGGCGCCCACACCGAGGAATCCGTGTTGCGGCAGGCCGTCATGGCCGCGGAGAATGTCGTCGCGGTTCTCGGCGGCAAACCCACGTTGGCCGCCCTCGCGACTATCGACTAGCCCGCGACTTCCTTGCGGCGCCTTTGGACCGCGTGGTAGCATATCCGTGTGGCGAACATCACTCTTGTTTATTCTCAAAGTTGTGGAGCCTGCCCGGCCGCCAAAAGTCTCTGGAAGGGGCTGCGCGTGAAATACAGCTTCGGGTATCGTGAAGTGGATATCCTGAGCCCGGACGGGCAGGAGTTAGCCGATCGCCACGCGATTCGCGCCACACCGGCGACGATCATCGATGGCAAACTCAAGTTCATCGGTGTCCCCTCTCGTGAGAGTGCCGAGAAGGCCTTGGGTGCGAAGAAGGAAGGCTGAACACATCATGCCTGAAGAATTTGACAACGAGTTGGATCTAGACGTTCTGCACGGGTTGCCGAAGACGGAAGCGCCGAACTGCCCGGTGTGCGATGAGCCGATGTCATTCATCGACGGCGCGTTCATGTGCAATGATTGTAATGGCACCGACTGCCAGCCCGAGACCGGTTAGCGGCCGCTTCCCGCCTCGTGGAGACCCCTCAGGACTTCCTCAATCGCGCGTTTGTCCTGCTGCAACGTACCGATCCTATTCCTAAACTTCTGCCTCAAGTCCGGCTTGGCCGGATGCCCAAAGACTCGCCGGCATTGCAGGCCATCATTTCGTCGTGGCTGGAAGCCTTCGTGACGGTGCTGAAGGATGGCCACGAGTACTTTGGACGTGAACGCCGTGCTCCGTCTGGATCCTAATCCGCGCCTCGCAGTTTTACATGAAGCGGGGATGTTGGACGGCGACGACCCGAACGCGCAGGCAGTGCGATCTGCATATGCGGCTGCGTTGGAAGCGGCCCGGCAGCGAGCCGACATTGCCGTGTAGAGAAAAAAGGGGACAGGCTACTTTTTTAGGGGTGAAGGTGCGATGAGCGGTACGCTGAGGAACCGGAAAAAAAGTAGCCTGTCCCCTTTTGGGGACTCCCGGTGAGGATCGTCTCGGCGCCATTCCATCCCGATTTGGAAGAGGCGTTGGTCGCCGAGGTTCAGTCGGCGAAGCAGTCCGATCCTCTCCGTCCGCTGGCAATCCTCGTTCCCTCCCTGCAACTGGCCCGCCGCGTGAAATGGCTCCTGGCCGTTGAACGGCAGACGGCGCTCCTCGATGTCCATATTTCGACCTTCCATGAGCTCGCCGTGACGATCATGCGGGAGGACGCTCAGACACGGCCGCCGGAAATGGTGAGCCATCTGTTTCGTGAGGAACTCCTGCGCTCATTGGTCAATCGGGGACTCCCGAGCCTTGAGGTTTTCAGCGGCTGGGCGCAGATGCGGGGCATCTGGACCGGAATGTGGACGACCATCCAGGATCTGAAGGAGGCGCGAATCGATCCCGTATCGGCATTATCTGCATTGAATGAAGGCCTCATCGGAGGCGAGGACCGCCCACGACTCCGTGCTGTGCTCCATCTGTATCAGGCCGTGCTTGCCACCGACAGCTCACTGCACATTGCCGATCCGGATGATCTCGCGCGGCTATCGGTGCCCCTGGTCCCAAGTTCGGCATTTCTCGCCCGGATGGATAAAATTGTCTACTACGGATTTTATGATCTGACCCAAGGCCAGCTGGATTTCTTCAAAGCCGTTCATGCGTGCTACCCAACCACTGTATTGTTCCCGCTTGAAAGCGGGAATCCGGCCTACCGATTTGCGCAACAGTTTTTCGATACCTACATCACAGGCCTGACGGCTCCGGCCTCTGACCACAATCAATCAAAGCGTTCGCAAATGGCTCTGCCCTTTGGAGAGGCGGCCCCGGCGGGCGGAGATGGTTTTCTCCTCGGCTCACTGGCAGAAGAGATGGCGCCGGAGGTCCGGGGATCATGCCGGGTCTTCAGCGCCGTGGGACTTGATGATGAAGTGGCCACCGTGGCCAAAGAAATATTGAGACTCGTTGAAGACCAGCGCATGGAACCGATCGACATCGGTGTTGTCGCGCGGACACTGGATCCTGTGTTCTCAGTGATCCGGAAGGTCTTCGATGAGAACCGTATTCCCTATGCGTCTTCGCTGGGGGAACCTCTCATCCACCAGCCGTTGGCCAAAGCCATTGTGCAGTTCCTGTGGTTGCGCGCCGCTTCATTTCCGCGAGGCGGCGTCCTGGAAGTTCTTACTTCGGGGGCTGCTCCTGGAGCGGATCGATGGGATGTCATCACACGCGAATTGAACATCACGAAAGGCTCTTCTGATGGTGGCCTCGGCGATTGGCTGCGCCTGGAGCAGGCGGCCGCGCAAGAGACTGCGCAAGAGACGGGCGCGGGCAGTCTCTTGTGGCGTCTCATCACACAATTGCACGCTGACCTCTCGGCGGTTCCCAAGCGCGCAGGCTGGAAGGAGTACACGACGATCTTTATGAATCTCCTCCCGCGCTGGTTTGACCTGCCGGCATGGACAGAGGACGTCGCGGCCGCTCACAGCGGCCAAGTGCAGCTCGCCGTGAGGGACAGCCTACGGTCGATCGAAATCCTGGATCTGCTCGATGACGAGATCAGCCTTCAGGAATGGTGCGACCATGCAATCCGCGTATTGGAAGGGGCGAGATTGCCCTCCGAGACGCAACATCTGGCCGGCGTGCGCGTCACTGGATGCCATGGCCGCGCGCGGCCTTCGTTTCCGCGCGCTGTTTGTCATCGGTCTCAATGACAAGATCTTTCCCCGGTCCATTCAAGAGGACGCATTTTTAAGAGACGCCGATCGGGACATCTTAAACCGCGACCTGGGTTATAAGATCGCACGCAAGCTCGACGGTTTTGCTGAAGAGCGGCTGCTCTTTGCCTTGTTGTTGAGATCAGTCCGGGAGCGACTCTACCTGAGCTATCAACGAGCTGATCGGAAGGGACGCGCGCTGGCGCCTTCCGGATATCTGGCCGAGCTGCACCGCGAGCTAGCCGGCCAGGAGATTGCCATCAGGCGTCGGCCTATGGAACGGTGGGCATCCTGGCCTTGCGATTCCAGGCTGTTGACGCCTCAGGAACAGGCTCTGCGGATGATTCTGCAATCGGGCGAACCCCACGCCCTGGCGCTCTCGCTCACAGGCAGAGGTGAAAGTGGCGAGCGTGTTCCGTTAGCCGCCCTGTGGCCTTGCGTGGAGTTGCGGCAAGCGCCGGCACTTCTGCGCGAGGGTCTTGTTGTCCTGGCGAGTCTTGAGGGATCCGATCTTCGCCTGACCGGTTACGATGGGTTCGTTGGTGTAGACCCTGCCGGGGCGCCTGGCCAGATCTTGCTGTCACCGACGGCATTGCAACGCTATGCGCAATGTCCCTTTCAGTACTACAGCGCCCAGGTGTTACGGGTGATGCCGCTGCCGCACGCCGGAATCTGTGAACGAACTTGACGGCCGTGCCCGTGGAGAGCTCTGTCATTCGGTATTGCGGGCTTTTTATGACCGGCTTCGCGTGACGGCCGTGCCGGTCACCACGATTTCTCCTGAGGAGGCGCTTGAGTGGCTCACGGAGGAGGCGGAAAGCGTCTTCGCTGAGTTCGAGCGCGCGGAGGCCGTCGGTTATCCGCTGGCCTGGGAAGTCGCGAAGGAGGAAATTCTACGGCTGACCAAGGCGCTCGTGAGCAGCGATCTGCTTGAGTTGTCGGAGTCCGGCTATCTGCCCTCGTTGTTTGAGGTTCCCGTCACGGGGCCGCTTGATCTTGGGCCCCCGTCAGGGGAACCGGTCATCATCCATGGCGTCCTCGATCGAGTCGATCTAAAGGAGTCGACGACAGAAAAAGTCCAGATCCGCATCGTAGACTACAAATATACGGCTGCTCGTGCGATGAGTGCCCGCGACAAGGACCTGAACGTCGCCACGGTAAGGGCGCAGCGGCTTCAACCGCTTCTCTATTTACACCTTGCGAAATATGTGTTGCCGGATCGCGTGGCCGAACCCGATTCAGCGGCCTTTTACTTTCTGGGATCGAGATGGATCGACATGCCAATCCAGAAGACGATGCTCTACGCCTCGTGTTGGGAAGGGCACAATGGCGCGCTGATCAAGAAGACCCTGCAACTCCTTGTGGATGGGATTAGGCAAGGTCGGTTCCCTATCCTTCCGGGAGAGTACTGCGGATACTGCGATTTTTCGGCCGCCTGCCGCTACACGCATGACTTAACCGCCAGGCGGGCGAGAACTGATCCGGCGACGAAGCTCCTCAAGGTGCTCAGGACGCTGAAGGTCGCAAAAGCCGAACCCGCCGTGTCCCCGGAGCCATCAGACGGAGATGCCATGGGGGAAATGCTCGATGCCTGAGGCCCTTCAACTCAGCGATGCCGACGCGCGGCACTCTGCCGCGACGACCTTCGACCGCAATATCGTGGTCACCGCCAGCGCGGGCACCGGCAAGACGACCCTGCTTGTGGACCGCCTCCTGCAGTTGCTCATGAAGTCTCCAGATCCCGTTTCGCTTCCCGAGATCGTGGCGCTGACCTTCATGGAAAAAGCGGCCTATGAGATGAAGATGCGCTTGCGGGAACGTTTGCTGGATCTGCGGTTGGATTCTGAGGCGTGCGCAGATCTTGCCGTGACCAATGGCATCTCATCTGAGGAGATCCGTACACGGGTGGATCGCGCTCTCCGGGAGCTCGAGCGAAGCCAGATCGGGACGATTCACAGCTTCGCGGCGCATCTGATTCGCAGCTACCCGATCGAAGCCGGCGTGGATCCACGCTTTGAACCTGATGACGGCACGGGGTTTGAGCGGCATTTTGATCGTGATTGGCAGGAATGGCTCACGGGCGAACTTGGTCCCCTGGGCGTACGGCATGAGACCTGGAGGCGCGTTCTTCGCCGAACCAGTCTTGAGAGCTTGCGTGTATTGGCGATGCGGCTCACGAACGACCTTGTGCCTCTTTCCGTGTTGATGGCGCAGATGAAGCCAGGTCCGCTATCACCCGTGATTCGAACATGGCTTGAAAAACGACTGGAGCGGGCGCTGGACCTGTTGAGAGGGGAGCGTCACGGCCAGCGGGAACCGCGCCAGGTGGAAAAGCTTCTCGCCGCCTCGGCACAGCTTTTCGAGCTGGTGCTGTCGGGGGGGCTGGAAGGCGCTCTCAAGTTGAGGCCCGATCTCCTGGCCTTCCTACGAGAGAAAGACCCGGGGGCAAAACCGCCGAATCAATGGGAGGAGCGGGACTTCGAGGAGGCGTGCGCATTGATCGAAACGGCCAAGGGCCTGGTCAACACCGACCAGCAGTATCTCGCCGCCGTCCTCACGATCTTAGCTCCGTTTGCCGAAGGATGCCGGCGTCGATTTCTTGAAGCCGGCTGGGTCGGCTTTGACGGCCTGCTCGCCCGGGCACGGGAGCTGCTCAAGCATCACCCCGAGATCAGAAGGAGGGTCAAGCAGCAGTTCAAGGCGATCCTGGTGGACGAGTTTCAGGACACGGATCCCGTCCAATACGAAATCTTATTGTTCTTGTGTGAGCGGCCGGATGATGCGGCGAGCCGCTGGCAGGATGTAAGACTTGAGCCGGGGAAGCTGTTTATTGTCGGAGATCCCAAGCAATCCATCTTTGCGTTTCGACGGGCGGACATCGAAGCGTTTCAACAGGTCACGGACCTCGTCGTTGGCCAGGGCGGCCTGGCGCTGACGTTGATCACGAACTTTCGAAGCCATGCCTCGATCCTCGCCGCGGTTAATGGTCTGTTCGCCCTGCTCATCACCGAGCAACCGGGTCTGCAGCCTGCGTATCATCCCATAGAGCCTCAACCGGTTCGGCCAATGGGCGCGGGGACACCGGGTGTGGAACTCCGCCTGGTCGCCCACGACGAGGACAGTGGGGAGACCGATGAGCTCAACGCGGAAGAGGCGGTTCGAAGTGAGGCCGAGGCCGTGGCGCGATGGGTGAAGCACGACATTATCGGGAAGGAACTCCTGCTCGACGCAGCCGGCCGCTGGCGCAAGGCCGAGCCCGGTGATGTGGCGATGCTGTTTCGCACGTTCAGCCAGGGGAGACATTATCTCGACGCGTTGCGTCGCTACGGTCTCGCGTACCTCGCGGAAGGAGAAAAGCATTTTTATCAGCGCCAGGAAGTCATGGATCTCGTCAACGTGCTGCGGTGTATTCAGAACCCGGACGACGCCGTAGCGCGGCTGGGCCTGATGCGCTCGACGCTCGGCGCGCTCTCTGATCGCGAGGTGATGGAGCTCACCGCGCTGGGCGCGCTTGATTACCGGCCGGGCGCGCATGGTCGTTTGGATGAGCATCCCAAGGCGGAGCATCTCCATCGCCTATACGCGGTGCTACAAACATTGCATGAGGACTGTCCGCGTCTGCCGCTGCCGAACGCAATCGATTTGATCTTCGAGCGGTTGCCGGTGCTGGAATTGGCGGCGGCTTCCGCGCACGGTGAGCAGGCGATGGCGAATCTCTGGAAGGTACGGGCGCTGACTGAGCAGCTCGTGGGCGATCCTGCCCTCACCCTGGCCGGCGTGGCGGAGTTGCTCGCGGCGCGTATCGCAGATCCACCCGATGAGTCCGAGGGGGGCTTGGCGGAGGAGTCCTCGGATGCGGTGCGGGTGCTGACGATTCATAAGGCGAAAGGACTGGAGTTTCCCATCGTGGTGCTCGTCGGCCTCCAGGCGGGCATTCCGTTGCAGCAAAATCCCATCGAGGTGCATCATGACTGGTCGACGGATGTTGTGGGACTGCGCTTCGAAGGCATCGGTACCCTGGAGAGCGTCTTCATCGCCGAAAAGCTGGCCGCGCGGATGACCGCCGAACAGCGGCGCCTGCTGTATGTCGGCATGACCCGGGCCAAGGAGCGGCTGGTGCTGTCCGGAGCACTGAGCCGGCGCCCCGCATCCGGAAATTTTCTCGCCCTGTTCCGGCACGCTATCGGGGAAACAGTGGGAAGACAGGACATGCCCGTCTTGGAAGTCGGGGAGGGCAGAATCACCCAGGCAATCCTCCCGCCGGACGAAGGAAAGGCATGGACGTGGAAGACGTGAGGCAGGCCCCGCGGAGCCAGTTGCTGATCTCGCGGATTTTGTGCCGCGCTGGCACAAGCGGGAAGCTGATTATCGCCGCCGTCTGGAAAATCCCATCATCGTGACACCGACCTCACTTGCCGTGAAACGGACGCGTCCCGACGCGTCCCGGGGAAGGGCGGGTGCCACGGGAAAGGCGCCCGTCTTGGCGGGCGCGGGGCGGGCGGGTGCAATCGTACTCGGTTCATTAGCGCATGCGATCCTCCGCAACTTGGCTTATGACGATAAACATCAACCGATACATCAGATTATCGAGGAGGCACTGGACCGCGAGCTTCCCCATGAACTGCAGACGGAGCGCGCAGCGATTCGGGACGAGCTTTACAGCATGCTGTCAACCTTCATGACCTCCGAGGCCTATGCGGAACTCTGCGCCTCGACCATCGTGGCTCGGGAAGTCCCATTTCTCATGCCTTACGGGATTGCTTCTGGACAGTTGCCGACAGGACTCATGGAGGGACGTATTGACCTTGTCTATCGCAAAGGGGGCCGGCTGTGGGTGGCGGATTATAAGACGGATCGCGTGACCGAGACCGAAATGGCCGACCGAGCGCAGATGTATCGCGAGCAGGCGACGTACTACACGCAAGCTGTGCGTGCGGGATTCGGTGAGGAACCTGCGGGCTTCAATGTGATTTTCGTGCGCAATGGTATGGCGATCGCGCTCACAGGTTAACTTGCCGCTTTCAATGCCTGCCTGATCAAGTCCGCAGGTGCGTTCTTGGGCCTAAGGGTCTCTGCCTCAGGTTCACGTGACAACCTGAATAGACACCTTATCAGGGAAACGGTACTATCGATCCATGATTACCCCGGCTCAATGGAATGAGTTGACCAAATGGTGGACCGATAGCGCCACCCGGTTGGGCGTGGGGGGACCCTGCGTGTCTTTTTTCATGCCGGGCTCGGGGGCGCTTGAGGCGCTCTCGCAGGTATTGCAGGCGAAGGGAGACCTAAACTATGTCCTCTTCGTTTTGATCCGGTACTGGGTCCCGCCCGTTCTGCCGCCGATGGGCAAAGAGCGGATCACCAAGAATGAACCCGATTATTGGATTGAATCGGAGCACATCCTGAAGCAAGCCGTGGAGCGTCTGCGTGAGCTGCGTCCGTTTCTCACGATGCTGACTGACTCCGGACCAAAACCGAAGGCGGAGCCGCGGGCTCAGGAATTGGACCTCTCCGCCTTGCTGGACGGGATTGCCGAAGCAGCCGGCCGCTTGGGTGGTCCTGACTATACTTCCGTGATCAAGAGCCTGAACTCAACGCCGTTTCGCCAGCTGATTCATTTCCGTCACAACAAAAAACACAGCACCGAGGTCTGGGTCATCTTTTTGTTGAAGGAACACCTGCGATCGGCAGGCCTGGGGAAGGACCGCGCCTGGCCGATTGTCTGTGACGTGATCACCGCTGCCGGCATCAGCAATGCCGACGGCACGCCCTATCAGCCGGACGAGCTCAAGTCTTGGTGGACGAAGCAATGGCCGCGCGCCTATGCGCTGCTTGCGCCGAAAGACGCCGAGATGCAGCCCGCCGAATACGCCTACCAAAGTGATTACCAGTGGTTCCAGAGCTGGATGCACTATCAGATAGATTCTCAATCTTCCTAGGCAGTTTTTCACTTAACGTTTCCATCAGCCGTTTGCGCCTCTGTGATTTCCCTGCCGCCTGCCCCCGTTCTCGGGTCGTAGAATCATCTTCAATCCGTTGAACAGAAATACATTAAGGAGTCAATATTTAGTTATATTCCTACATGATATTTTTCTAGGATTAAATATTGACACAAAGAAAATAAAATGAGACTTTCGAAAAAACTCAGTCCGTCGAGGACGTAAAGCAGGAGTGGATTTGTAGTATGGAGCGTCAGCCCGCTGTGCTGGAAAAATCGAATACAGATTCTCCCGTGTTCTTCGTTTTCGCGTTCTTCTTACTCGCCTGCATTCTGATCGGCGTTAGCTAACAAACGAAAGGAGGTCCATTCATTTGTTCGGCAGTGAGTCAACATGAGATAGGAACAGGTCTGTATTGTGAAAAGGAGGAGTAACCTATGAATCCGTCTAAAATATTACATACGGGATGGTTTATAGCTCTGACCGTCGCACTCGCACTCTGTGTCTTTCCCATGGGTGCCAGTGCCCTGGCCGAAGGTCAACCGGCCTGGATTGAGACCATCACCGAAGAGACTGCGAGTATCCTTCCAGCGGAGAGTCTCCAGCCGTACGTCGGCCAGTTGCAGATTGTCCGGACCGCCTTACGCTACGGCGATGACCGCTCGGTTGTCACCGCGATGAATCGCTTTATGGAGATGTTGGATCAGCGACAAAATGGTGTCACAGCAGAGGCGGCAGACAGGTTGCTGGCCTCCTGCGTCCGAATCATTCCCGCCAAGTTTCATGATGTGTCCCGGCACCAAAGGTACCGTGACCAATTGGACCGCTTGAATGAGGAAAATGGATTTGGGTCAAGCGGCGGCTAAGACGGGATCTCACTGGACCCCGACGTAACTGACGCGACGGCGAACCAGAGGGCACAGGGAGGAATCCCTCGGCCCTCTGGGCGCCTGTAAAGCGACGATCAGTACCCCGGAGGCTCTAGGGTCTTTCAGCGAGAAGCAGCTAATACAAACAAATACCGCTTTTTGCTCCGATGCCGCCGAAGATTGGTGCTGGGGAAGGGAAGGGGAGATCCAACGTGCCTAGGGATAAACCCTTGATAACTCATCATGTCGGCCCGTCGCCAATTTGGCGGTGATCTTGCGTCTGTTGTAATCCAGATCGCAAAATCCACGTGCCGACGAGATGTTCGGACAGGTGTTAGCCTGAGGATGTGTATTTAATCAGGACCTTGGGTCGAACTCCGGTAAAGTTTGACCCTGGACCCTCGACTACCTGCGGCTGACGGCGCGCGACGCGTCGCGTGTCGAGCTGGTCGAGGCCTACGCGAAGGCGCAGGGACTGTTCCGCAGCCCGGGCGATCCGGATCCGAGCTACTCGGAGACGATCGATCTCGATCTCGCGACGATCGAGCCGAGCCTCGCGGGACCCAGGCGGCCGCAGGATCGCGTCTCGCTCAAGCAGGCCAAGAGCGGATTCCAGACGGCGCTCGGCTCCTTGATGGGATCGACGTCGAAGAAGGGCGCGGAAGCGGGGCGGCTCGGCCCATGTGTCGGCGGTTGGCGGATCGGGGAACATGGCGGCGGCGGTCGCCGATGTCGCGACCGTGACCACCGGGCCTCGATCACGGGTCGGTCGTCATCGCGGCGATCACCAGCTGCACGAACACCTCGAACCCGAGCGTGATGATTGGCGCGGGGCTCGTCGCCAAGAAGGCGGTCGAGCGCGGGCTGTCGCGCAAGCCGTGGGTGAAGACCAGCCTGGCGCCCGGGTCGAAGGTGGTGACGGAGTACCTGCGGAAGTCGGGCCTCGAGCAGTACCTCGATCAGCTCGGCTTCAACCTCGTTGGCTACGGCTGCACGACGTGCATCGGCAACAGCGGGCCGCTGCCCGACGAGGTCAGCGCCGAAGTCGAATCGCGCAACCTCGTCGTCGCCTCGGTGCTGAGCGGCAACCGCAACTTCGAGGGACGCATTCAGCAGCAGGTGCGCGCGAACTACCTCGCGTCGCCGCCGCTCGTCGTCGCCTACGCGCTTGCGGGCCGCATGACGATCGACCTGACGACCGAGCCGCTCGGGACGGACCCGGCGGGCGCGCCGGTGTTTCTGCGCGAGCTGTGGCCGACCGAGCGCGAGATTCAGGAGACGATGCTGAGCTCGGTGACGTCGGAGATGTTCCGGACGCAGTACGCGGACGTGTTCGGCGGCGACGATCGCTGGAAGACGCTTCCCGTGCCGACCGGCAGCCGGTTCGCCTGGGACCCCGATTCGACCTACATCCGCAACCCGCCGTTCTTCGACGGGCTCACGCTGCAGACGACGCCGCTCAAGGACATCACCGGGCGCGCGCGTGCTCGCCAAGCTCGGCGACAGCATCACGACCGATCACATCTCGCCTGCCGGATCGATCAAGAAGGACAGCCCGGCGGGCAAGTACCTGATGGAGCACGGCGTCGATCCGCGCGACTTCAACTCGTACGGCGCGCGCCGCGGCAACCACGAAGTGATGATGCGCGGCACGTTCGCCAATATCCGGCTGCGCAACCAGATTGCGCCAGGGACCGAGGGCGGGTGGACGACCTACCAGCCCGACAACGTCGTGATGACGATTTACGACGCCGCGATGAAGTACAAGGACGCGGGCGTGCCGCTGCTCGTTCTCGCGGGCAAGGAATACGGCTCCGGCTCGTCGCGCGACTGGGCGGCCAAGGGCACGCTGCTGCTCGGCGTGAAGGCGGTCATCGCGGAAAGCTACGAGCGCATCCACCGCAGCAACCTGGTCAACATGGGTGTGCTGCCGCTGCAGTACCTGGCGGGCAGTCCGCTTCGTCGCTCTGCCTCACCGGCAACGAGCTCTACACGCTCACCGGAATCGCGGACGGGTTGCATCCGTCGGGGACCATCACGGTGCGCGCCGTCGGCGAAGGCGGACAAGGTGACCGAGTTCGAGGCGCTCGTGCGCATCGATACGCCGGAGGAGCTCGTCGCGTTCAGGCACGGCGGCATCCTTCCGTACGTGCTGCGGCAGCTCGTCGGGAAAGTAACAGCGCCTAGCACGAGCACGCAGTTGCAGCGAAGAGTATTAAGCTTCGTGACCTTCGTGGTCTTCGTGACTTCGTGATTAGCCGTCGATGGCAAGACTGACTCGTCTCGAAATCAAGGGCAAGGCGCGCGAGCTCGGCTTCGATCTGTGCGGCATCGCGCCGGCTGGCGATCTGCCCGAGCTGACGTTCTTCGAGCATGGCTCGCGCGCGGGTACGCGGGCGAGATGGCCTACCTTCACCGCTCGGCCGAACAGCGCGCCGACGTTCGCCGCGTCCTCCCCTCCGCCCGAACGGTCATCGTCACCGGCACCATCTACAACACCGCCGTCCCGTATTCGACCGAACGCGCTGATCCCGGCCGCGCGGAAATCGCCCGCTACGCGTGGGGCGACGACTATCACGACGTCATCGGCGCGCGGCTCGATGCGCTGCTCGCGTGGATGCGAGACGCAGACGTGACGCCCCGTTCGAGGCGCGTCGCTACGTCGACACGGGCCCGGTGCAGGAGCGCGTGTACGCGCAGCATGCCGGCATCGGCTGGATCGGAAAGAACACGTGCGTGATCAATCCCGAAGTCGGCTCGTGGATTTTCCTGTCGGAGATCATCTGCAGCCTGCCGCTCGAGGTGGACGCGCCCGCCCTCGATCTGTGCGGCGAGTGCACGCTGTGCCTCGAGGCGTGCCCCACGCACGCGCTCGTCGCGCCGGGCGTGCTCGACTCGACGCGCTGCATTTCGTATCTGACGATCGAGCAGCGGGGACCGATTCCCGGCGAGTTCGCCGCCGACATCGGCTCCCACGTCTACGGCTGCGACGTCTGCCAGGAAGTCTGTCCCTGGAATCAGATCGCGCCCCGTTCCAGCGATCCCGCGTGGCAGCCGCGGCCGGCATGGATGAACGCGGAGGTCGCGACGCTCGCGGCGATGAGCGACGAGGAGCTGCGGGAGGCGATGCGGGGGAGCGCGATGACGCGGACGAAAGTCGCGGGGCTGCGCCGAAACCTCGCGGTCGCGCAGGAAAACTTGCGAAGGCGGGCTTATATGTACCACGTAGGCGGCCTCATGAGACCCCGCCCAGATGTCGGTCGTGAAGCCACCGTCGTGACGCAGGACTTGGTCCGCTGATATGTCCAAACCGCCTCGAAAGACGCCGCCGGCTTCATTCCCGATCGCCCGACGCTGCCGCGCCTCCGCGCCGCGGCGAAGCGCTGCACGGCGTGCGACCTCTATAAGCGCGCCACGCAGACCGTCTTCGGCGAGGGCGCGCCCCATGCGGCGCTGATGTTGGTCGGCGAACAGCCCGGCGACGCGGAGATCTCGCCGGCCATCCGTTTGTGGGCCCTGCCGGCAAGCTTCTGGATCGCGCGCTCGAGGAAGCAGGCATCGACCGCCCCAGGTCTACATCACCAACGTCGTCAAGCACTTCAAATGGGAGCCGCGCGGCAAGCGGCGGATCACAAGAAGCCGAATGCCGGCGAGATCGCGGCGTGCCGGCCCTGGCTCGACGCCGAGATCGCGCTCGTCAAGCCGCGCGGCATCGTGTGCCTGGGCGCGACCGCCGCGCAGGCGCTGCTCGGGCGCCAGTTCAAGGTAACGGCGCACCGCGGGGAGTTCATCAAGTCGCCGCTGGCGCCGCTCGTGCTGGCCACGGTGCACCCCTCGTCGCTTCTGCGCGCCCCCGACGAGGAGACCCGGCGTCGGGAGACCCGACGCTTCATCGATGACTTGCGCTGCCCGCAGCGCGATGAAACTATAGGAGGCACCGCCTTGAGGTCTCCCACAGGACCCTCGCTTCCTCACTCGCCCCGTCGCTGCTGCTGTCGATGCCGCAGCTCGTGGATCCCGAATTTCAACCGGACGGTTGTCCTCCTGTGCAAGCACAGCGACGAGGCGGCGTTCGGCCTCGTCGTCAACCGGCCGCTCGTGACGAACAGCTGCGATCTCGACGTCTGGGTCGGCGGCCCTGTCGAGCAGGAGCGGAGCTGGATTCTCGTTGGCGGCGAAATGTACGAGGAGACCCCGGCCGTGCCGGTCGCCGAAGGCCTGTACCTGTCGACGTCGCCAGACCTGCTGCGGCGTCTGCTCGAGCCCAACCCGCCGCCGAACGCGCGGTTGATCGTCGGGTATGCCGGATGGGGCCCCGGGCAGCTCGAAGCAGAACTGAACGCGTCGGCCTGGCTGATCGGCGACGTCGATCGCGAGCTGATCTTCAACACGCCCGCGGATCGGATGTGGGAGACGGCCATCAGGCGTCTGGGTGCGGACCCCGCCACTTTGCAAATGAGTCGCGGCGTGCATTAGCAGGCCTGGTTGACTGAGCAGCCTCGGGCAACAACTGCGTCGTCGCCGATTGCGCTTCATCGCTCGCCTCGGCATGGCCTCGTAGCGAGTACCTCTCCCGTAGCCCCCGGCCCCAGCCCCTGATCTCCGGTTGTAGACTAGATCCCATGATTCGAGAAATTGCGATTGTTGGCGCGGCAGTCTGCGTATGTAGCGGCGGCGCTCGCCCGCGGTGGAGGCTCCGGTGTCGAAGACCGCGATCGAGACCCAGACAGAGGGTGTGAACGAGGCAGCGAGGCTGAGCACGATGGCGGCGCGTTTCGCGCCGACCGAAATCGGCGCCGACCTCTCGCGGCTGTCGCCCGCCGATCGCCAGGTGCTCGCGAAGCTGGTCGAGGCGTCGAAGATCATCGACGCGCTGTTCCTGCGCCAGGTCTGGGCCGGGAACGAGGCGATGCTGCTCGATCTCGTCCGCGACGAGACGCCGGAAGGGCGCGCGCGCCTGCACTATTTCCTGATCAACAAGGGACCGTGGTCGCGGCTCGATCACAACGAGCCGTTCGTCGCCGGCGCGCCGCCCAAGCCGGCGGGCGCCAACTTCTATCCGGAGGGCGCGACCGAAGGCGGAGATCGAGCGCTGGATCGCGACGCTGCCGGCAGCCGAGCGCGCGCGCGCCACCGGCTTCTTCACCGTGATCCGCCGACGGGCGAGAGCGTTCACGCTCGTCCCCTACAGCCATCGAGTATCAGAACGAGCTGGCGCAGGCGGCGGCGCTGCTGCGCGAGGCGGCGGCGCCTGGCCACCGAGCCGACGCTGAAGACGTTCCTCACCAAGCGCGCCGACGCGTTCCTCTCGAACGACTACTACGACAGCGACGTGGCGTGGATGGAGCTGAAAGGCGCGATCGAGCCGACGATCGGTCCGTACGAGGTCTACGAGGACGAGTTCTTCAACTACAAGGCGGCGTTCGAGTCGTTCATCACCGTGCGCGACGAGGCGGAGAGCGCGAAGCTGCAGAAGTTCGGCGGCGAGCTGCAGGACATCGAGAACCACCTGCCGATCGATCCGAAGCACCGCAACCCGAAGCTCGGCGCGCTGGCGCCGATCGTCGTCGTCAACGAGATCTACGCCGCCGGCGACGCGCAACCGCGGCGTGCAGACGGCCGCCTTCAACCTGCCGAACGACGAGCGCGTGGTCAGCGCAAAAGGGCAGCAAGCGCGTGATGCTGAAGAACGTGCAGGACGCGAAGTTCGCGAAGACGCTGGTGCCGATCTCGAAGGTCGTGCTGTCGCCGGCCGATCAGAAGGACCTGTCGTTCGACGCGTTCTTCACGCACATCCTGGTCCACGAGCTGATGCACGGCCTCGGGCCGCACAACATCACCGTCGGCGGGCGCGAGACGACGGTCCGGCAGGAGATGAAGGAAGCCTCCAGCTTGCTCGAGGAAGCCAAGGCGGACATCTCCGGGCTGTTTGCGCTGCAGTACCTGATCGACAAGGGCGTGCTGCCGAAGTCGATGGAGCGCACGCTGTACACGACGTTTCTGGCGTCGTGCTTCCGCTCGATCCGCTTCGGCATCAACGAAGCGCACGGCAAGGGCATCGCGATGCAGCTGAATTACCTGCTCGACCAGGGCGGGGTGGTCAGGCCCGACGGCACGTTCGCCGTCGATCCGGTCAAGATCAAGGAAGCGGTGACGGGCCTGACGCGCGAGATCATGACGATCCAGGCCGAGGGGGACTACGCCGAGGCGAAGGCGCTGGGCGACCGGCTGGGCGTCGTCCGGCCGCCGGTGCAGAAGCGCGCTCGACCGCCTCTTAGCCGTGCCGGTCGACATCGAGCCGCAGTTCACGACCGCCGACAATTACTGCGCCGAAAACTATTCCCGCGGCCGTTGACGCGACGAGCCGGGTCCGCCGGGTCTGCCGCACTCCGTCGATGCACTGCCGACCGCGAAGCGACCGTGCCGCTCGGTCGCACACTTCGACGCGTCGCCGACCTGCGCCGGGCAGGAATGACAGGCGGTGAAAGGCCTTCTGCGGGCAGATATCCGAACGGTCAGGCAGTCCGCCGCATTCGGCACGCTATACTGGGAGGATGCTTTCGTCCTGCAGAAAAGGTCCTTGCCGCCGCCGGCTCGGCGCCGACGTCGCCAATCCGCTGCGGCGGAACGTCGCCATCATCGCCCACGTCGACCACGGCAAGACCACGCTCGTCGACGCGCTGCTGCACCAGAGCGGCACGTTCCGCGCGAACGAACGCGTCGCCGAGCGCGCGATGGACAACACCGATCTCGAGCGCGAGCGCGGCATCACCATTCTCGCGAAGAACACCGCCGTCCACTACCACGACATGCTGATCAACATCGTCGACACGCCGGGCCACGCCGATTTCGGCGGCGAAGTCGAGCGGACGCTGTCGATGGTCGACGGCGTGATGCTGCTGGTCGACGCGTCGGAAGGGCCGCTGCCGCAGACGCGGTTCGTGCTGCGCAAGGCGCTCGAGCGCCGGCTGACGCCGATCGTCGTCATCAACAAGATCGACCGGCCCGACGCGCGCGCGCAGGAAGTGCTGAACGAGATCTACGACCTGTTCATCGATCTCGACGCCACCGAGGACCAGCTCGATTTTCCGGTGCTCTACACCAACGCGAGGATCGGCACGGCGACGCGCGATCCGAAGACGCCGGGCGAGGACCTGCGCCCGCTGTTCGACGCCATCGTCGAGCACGTGCCGCCGCCGCGCGGCAACCCCGACGCGCCGCTGCAGCTGCTGGTCGCCAACCTCGATTCGAGCGACTACCTCGGCCGGATCGCGATCGGCCGCATCTTCAACGGCCGCGTGAAGATCGGCGACGCGGTCGCCGTCTGCAAGCTCGACGGCGCGGTCCAGCCGACCAAGGTCACCAAGCTGTTCGCGTTCGACGGCCTCAAGCGCGTCGACATCAAGAGGCGGCAGCCGGCGACATCGTCTGCCTCGCCGGCATCGAGGACATCACGATCGGCGAGACGATCGCCGACGTCGAGCAGCAGATCGCCGATCCCGCCGATTGCGATCGACGAGCCGACGGTCTCGATGATCTTCGGCGTCAACACCTCGCCGATGGCGGGCCGCGACGGGCAGTACGTCACCTCGCGCCAGATCAGCGACCGGCTGGACCGCGAGCTGCTCGGCAACGTCTCGATCCGGGTCGAGCCGACCGACACGCCCGAGCAGGTGAAGGTCGTCGGCCGCGGCGAGCTGCAGCTGTCGATCCTCATCGAGATGATGCGGCGCGAAGGGTTCGAGCTGCAGGTGTCGCGTCCCGACATCGTCACCAAGCAGATCGGCGGCAGTCGTCGAGCCGGTCGAGGAGCTGGTGATCGACGTCCCGGAGGATCACCAGGGCGTCGTCATCGCGCAGGTGGGCGAGCGCAAGGGCGTGATGACCAAGATGGTGAACAACGGCAGCGGGCGCGTGCGGCTGGAGTTCCGGATTCCGGCGCGCGGGCCTGATCGGGTTCCGATCGCAGTTCATGACCGACACCAAGGGCACCGGCATCATGAACCACATCTTCGCGAGCTGGGAGCCGTGGCACGGCGCCATCCCGTCGCGGGCGAACGGCGCGCTGGTCGCCGACCGCGCCGGCGTGGCCACCTCGTACGCCATCTTCAACCTGCAGGAGCGCGGCGAGATCTTCATCGATCCGGCCATCGCAGGTCTACGAGGGCATGATCATCGGCGAGAACTCGCGGCCGGCGGACATGGACGTCAACGTCACCAAGGAAAAGAAGCAGACCAACATGCGCGCGTCGAGCGCCGACGAAGCCATCCGCCTGATTCCGCCGCGCAGGCTCGGGCTCGAGCAGGCGATCGAGTTCATCAACGACGACGAGCTGGTGGAGGTGACGCCGTCCAGCATCCGGCTGCGCAATACGCAATGTTATGTAACCGCTCGACTTCATTTCGTCTTGCTCGACGACCGCCCTTCTTGCCCGCCGACGCCCGGCATTCCTCGCCGCGCGAACGACTGCACGCCCGGGGCGGCCGTGGCCATCCCCTTCGGCCGCATGGGTCGCAAATCAGAGAGAATCTCATTCGCATGTGCATCGTCACCCTTGCCCCCCTGCCCGCCGACCGTGAGCCCGATCTCGACCCGCTGCTGAACCAACTCGCCGACGGCGCGCGGGCGACGTCGTCGCCCGTGTCGTCTCGGCTTCCCCGAGGTCGACGCCGTGGCGCTGCGGCGGCTCGGCGAACTCGGCTTTATCCCCGGCGAACCGGTCCAGCTGCTGCGACGCGGCCCGGGCGGCCGCGAGCCGCTCGCGGTGCTGATCGGCGAGACGATGTTCGCGCTGCGCCTGCTCGAAGCGCAATGCGTCGAGGTCGACGCCGTCGAGCCGGCCGCGCGGCGCGCGCGCCACGCCCGCTGACGTCGTGGCGCACGCGCTCAATTCGCCCCGACCAGCGCCGCGCTGGAGCGTCGCGCTGGTCGGCAATCCAACTGCGGCAAGACGGCGCTCTTCAACCTGCTCACCGGCGCGCGCCAGAAGGTCGCCAACTACGCCGGCGTGACCGTCGAGCGCAAGGTCGGCAGCTGCGGCTGGCCAACGGCCAGCCGGTTTCGGTGGTCGACCTGCCCGGCGCCTACAGCCTGACGCCGGCGACGCCCGACGAGCAGATCACGCTCGAGGTGATCGAAGGCCGCCGCCACGGCGAGGCCGCGCCCGACGCGATCGTCGCGGTCGTCGACGCGACCAACCTGCGCATGAACCTGCGCCTCGTCCTCGAGCTGACGCGGCTCGGCCGGCCGCTGATGGTCGCGCTGAACATGGCCGACGTGCGCGCGCTCGCAGGGCCTCGCGATCGACGTCGCGCGGCTCTCGGCCGAGCTCGGCTGCCCGGTCGTCGAGACCGTCGCGGTCAAGCACGACGGCCACGCCGGCCTGCTCGCGCTGCTGCGAGCCAGCTCGGCGACGTGCTGCCGGCGGCGGCGCCGCGGCGACCAGCCTGCCGGAAGCGCGCTCGTCGGCCGATCTGCAGACCGAGGTGCGCCGCATCATGGCGCTCGTCGCGCCGAAGGCCGCGCAGTTCCAGCGCTTCCAGCACCGCATCGACGCCGTCGTGATGCACCCGGTCTGGGGCCTCGCGCTGCTCGCCGTCGTCCTCTTCCTGATGTTCCAGGCGGTCTTCTCGTGGGCCGCGGTGCCGATGGACGCGATCAAGGCGGCGATGGCCGGCCTCGGCGAATGGACCGCCGCGCACATGGCCGACGGGCCGCTGCGCAGCCTGCTGGTCGACGGCGTGATCGCCGGCGCCGGCAGCGTCATCGTCTTCCTGCCGCAGATCCTGATCCTGTTCTTCTTCATCCTGCTGCTCGAGGACTCCGGCTACCTGCCGCGCGCCGCGTTCCTGCTCGACAACCTGATGGGCAAGGTCGGCCTCTCGGGCCGCGCCTTCATCCCGCTGCTGTCGAGCTTCGCCTGCGCGATCCCGGGGATCATGGCGACGCGCACGATCACCAACTGGAAGGATCGCCTCGCGACGATCATGATCGCGCCGCTGATGACCTGCTCGGCGCGGCTGCCGGTCTATGCGCTGCTGATCGGCGCCTTCGTGCCGGAGCGCAGCATCGGCCCGTTCAACCTGCGCGGCCTGACGCTGTTCGGCGCTCTACGTCGCCGGCGTCGTCGTCGGCGATGGCGGTCGCGTGGGTCTTCAAGCGCGCCTGGATCGAAGCGCCGCTACCAGCCGCTGATGCTCGAGCTGCCGCCTTACCGGCTGCCCGGCCTGCGCAATCTCGTGCTCGGCCTGTGGGAGCGCGCGCGCATCTTCATGCGCCGCGTCGGCGGCATCATCTTCGCGTTGATGGTCCTGCTCTGGTTCCTGTCGAGCTACCCGGCGCCGCCGGCCGATGCGACCGGGCCCGCGATCCAGTACAGCATCGCCGGCTGGCTCGGCCAGGCGCTCGCAGCACGTGTTCGCGCCGATCGGCTTCAACTGGCAGATCTCGATCGCGCTCGTGCCGGGCCTGGCCGCGCGCGAGGTCGCGGTCGGCGCGCTCGGCACCGTCTATTCGATGTCGGCCGCGGGCGATGCGGTCGCCGACGCGCTGTCGCCGGTCATCGCCCAGGGCTGGTCGCTCGCGACCGCGTATTCGCTGCTCGCCTGGTACGTGTTCGCGCCGCAGTGCATGTCGACGCTCGCGATCGTCAAGCGCGAGACCAACTCATGGCGCTACCCGCTGCTCGATGGCGCTCTACCTGTTCGTGCTCGCCTACGTCGCGTCGTTCGTCACGTACCGCATCACGTTGTGGCTCGGAGGCGATGCGATGCTGGTCCAGCGCCTCGTCGTCGCGGTGCTCGTCCTCGGTTGCGCGCTCTGCGCGAGCTGGACCCTGATGCCGGCGGCGCTCCGCCGCCGCTCGCGCAGCACTGCTGCAGGTGCGCTGCCGCGCCGTGGCGGCGCGGCTGCGCCCCATGCCGCGGCAGCGGCGTCGTGCGGCTGCGATGGCTGCGACCGACGCGCCGAAGCCCCGGCTGCCGGCGCCGCGCCGCCACAGTGCGGCCGATCCCGCTGCACCGGCGCCTGCCCGCTAGGGCCTGTTGCAGCGCCCTAGTTCGGCACGTCGCCCATCGAGTTGTCGCCGAGCCCCATCGGCAGCGGGAAGTGGACCGTCTCGGCGACGCCGGGCAGGCGTCGCACCGACACCGCGCCGAGCGCGCGCAGCCGCTCGATCACCTGCTGCGACGAGCATCTCCGGCGCCGACGCGCCGGCCGTCAGGCCGACGCGCCGCTTGCCCTCGAACCACTCGGCTGCAGGTCGTCGGCGCAGTCGACCATGTAGGCGTCGGTGCCGAGCCGCTCGGCGAGCTCGCGCAGCCGGTTGCTGTTCGAGCTGGTCGGGCTGCCGACGACGATCAGCACGTCGACGCCGGGCGCGAGCACCTTGACCGCGTCCTGCCGGTTCTGCGTCGCGTAGCAGATGTCCTGCTGCTTCGGCTCGCGCACGTCCGGAAAGCGCCGCTTGACCGCCGCGAGGATCTGCGCGGCATCGTCGACCGAGAGCGTCGTCTGCGTGACGACCGCCAGGGCCGATCGGCGGTCCACCTCGAGCCGTTCGACGTCGTCGACGTCCTCGACCAGGTAGATGCCCTCGGCGAGCTGCCCCATCGTGCCCTCGACCTCGGGGTGGCCCTTGTGGCCGATCATGATGAAGTCGTAGCCTTCCTTGTGCAGCTTCGCGACCTCGACGTGGACCTTGGTGACGAGCGGACAGGTCGCGTCGAAGACGCTGAAGCCGCGCGCCGCGGCCTCGCGCCGCACCGCCTGCGAGACGCCGTGCGCGCTGAAGACGAGCGTCGCGCCGGGCGGCACGTCGGCGAGGTCCTCGATGAAGATCGCGCCCTTCGCCTTCAGGTCGTTGACGACGTAGGTGTTGTGGACGATCTCGTGGCGCACGTAGATCGGCGCGCCGAACTTGTGCAGCGCGCGCTCGACGATCTCGATCGCGCGGTCGACGCCGGCGCAGAAGCCGCGCGGCTCGGCCAGCACGATCTCTTCGAGCATCGCCGTCATCACAGCACCCCGATCAGCTGCACCTCGAACGTCACCGGCTGGCCGGCGAGCGGATGGTTGAAGTCGATCATCAGCGACTCTCGTCGGCCTCGCGCACGACGCCGGCGACAGCGCCCTGCCCGTCGGGCACGGGAACTGGACCACATCGCCGACCGGTAGTCGCCGTCGCTTTCGCCGTGGCGTCGAGCAGCGCGCGGCTGACCCGCTGCAGCAGCGCCGGGTTGCGCTCGCCGAACGCGACGCCGGCGGCGAGGCGAACGATCGCGTGCTGCCCTCGGCAGGCCGAGCAGACGGGCCTCGACCGCCGGCACCAGCTCGCCGCTGCCGATCGACAGCGTGGCCGGCTGGTCGTCGAAGGTGCTGATGATGTCGGCGCCATCGGCGCCGGCCAGACGGTAGTGCAGCGTCAGGAAGGAGCCGGGGCACGAACGGGGTTCAAGGCCGAAGCGCCTGCGGCGACGAAACTGGAGCCGGCCGATTTTACGAGGCAGCGCGCGCGGGCCGCCCGCCGTCACCATGGCCAAGGACATTCCCGCCTCGGCCCGGCCCGCGCGAGAAGCTGCTCGCGCTCGGCCCCGCGGCGCTCGCCGATGTCGAACTGGTCGCGCTGCTGCTGCGCACCGGCCTCCCCGGCACCGGCGTGCTGCAGTTCGCCCAGCAGCTGCTCGACGAGTTCGGCGGGCTGACCGGCCTGCTGCATGCCGAGCCCGCGCAGCTCGGCCGGATCAAGGGCCTCGGCCCGGCCAAGCGCGCCGAGATCGCCGCGATCATGGAGCTGGCGCGCCGCTCGCTCGCCGAGCGAGCTGACGCGCGGCCGGTCTTCGACGCACCGGGCAAGGTCAAGGACTACCTGCGGCTGCAGCTCGGCGGCCGCGAGCACGAGGTCTTCGCGGTGGTGTTTCTCGACGCGCAGAACCGCCTGCGTCCGGCTCGAGGAGTTGTTCCGCGGCACGTTGACGCAGACCAGCGTCTATCCGCGCGACGTGGTCAAGCGCGCGCTCGACCTGCGCGGCCGCGGTGATCCTCGCGCACAACCATCCGTCGGGGTGGCCGAGCCGTCGCGCGCCGACGAGCTCCTGACGCAGACGCTGAAGAACGCGCTCGCGCTGGTCGACATCCGCGTGCTCGACCACCTGGTCGTCGGCCGGCGAGGTCGTCTCGTTCGCCGAGCGGGGCATGCTGTGACGGCGCCGACCAAGGCCGGCACCTCGGCGAGCTGGCCGCGCTGCGCGCCGCGCTGCCGAGCAGCGCCGCAGCGCCGAGGCCGAGCGGCGCGCCGAGCGCGAGCGGCCGCGCGCCGCGCGGCGCGAACGCGACCTCTTCGCCGTCGCCGTCGGCCAGGTCGTTCCGCTGCGCAAGGCGGCCGCGCCGCGCGCCGGCCGCGCGCGGCCGGCGCCGATCGCCGCGCCAGCGCGAGCGCGACGAAGCGGCCGTGCTGCGCCGAATCGATCTCCGACGAATTCGACGTCGAGTCGCTGCTCGAGACCGACGACATGCTGTCGTTCCGCCGCCGCGACATCGGCCCCGAAGTCGTCCGCAAGCTCCGGCGCGGCGTCTGGGCGCTGCAGGGCGAGCTCGACCTGCACGGCCTGCGGCGCGACGAGGCGCGCGAGCGTGTCGCCGCCTTCCTGCGCGACGCCGCCGCGCGCCGGGCTGCGCTGCGTGCGCGTCGTCCACGGCAAGGGCAACGGCTCGCCGGGGCGCGAGCCGGTGCTGAAGGCCAAGGTGCGAGCTGGCTCGTGCAGCGGAGCGAAGTGCTCGCCTTCACGCAGGCGCGCCCGCCGACGGCGGCCATGGCGCGCTGATCGTGCTGCTGCGAAGGCAGCGGAGCCGAGCGGCGCCCTGCGGGCGGCCGCGCACAGCGCGACTGGTCAGGCCGACCATCTTCGCCGCGATCGCGACGACCGCCCGCGCCGCCGCGGCGCCCGGCAGCTATGTCGAGCAGGAGCACCCGCCGCTGCACCACCTCGCGCACCGCGGGATCGGTCGGGATCTCGCCCTGCAGGTCGAGCGCCACCGCGGCGCTGTTGCCGGCGTTCAGGTGCGGGCAGACGAAGCGGTCGACGACGAGCTGCAGCTGGTTGCGGATCGTCTCGCCCTTCGCCGGCGACGCTGACCTGGTTAACGACGATCTTGATCACGCGCCGGTCCTGCTGCGTCGCGAGCAGCTTGATCGTCGCGTAGGCGTTGGTCATCGACGTCGGCTCGGGCGTGGCGATGACGAGGACGTCGTCGGCGAGCGAGATCGCGTGCAGGACGACGTCGGAGATGCCGGCGCCGGTGTCGAGCAGGATGCGGTCGAAGCGCGGCGCGACGCGGTCGATGATCTCGACCAGCTGCTCGCGCACCTGCGGCGTCAGGCGCGAGTATTCGACCAGGCCGGAGCCGGCGAGCAGCACCGAGAAGCCGCCCGGCGCCGGCAGGATCGCCTCGTCGAGCGTCGCCTTGCCGGTGAAGACGTCGTGCAGCGTGATCTTCGGGTGCAGGTTGAGGACGACGTCGAGGTTGGCGAGGCCGAGGTCGGCGTCGAGGACGAGGACGCGCTCGCCGCGCCGCGCCAGCGCGGCGGCGAGGTTGGCCGAGAAGAAGGTCTTGCCGACGCCGCCCTTGCCGCTCGTCACGGCGAGGATCTTCGCCTTGGCGCCGTCTCCTGGCGATCGCCGTCATCAGCCGAGCTCCGCGAAGGTCGAGGTGCCGAACAGCAGGCCCTTCTCCTCGGCGCTGACGAGCGAGACCGTCGGCTGCTCGAGGCAGGCGCGGTTGCGCCCTTCTGACTTGGCGCGGTAGAGCTGCTGGTCGGCGCGCTCGACCCAGAGCAGCGCCGACGAGCGCACCCATTGCGGCGCGAACGCGCCGCCGATCGAGACCGTCACCGCGACCTCGTTGCCGCTCGCCGATCGCGATCGCTGCGCGAGCCGACGTGGGCGCGGATCTCGCTCGGCGACGGTCTGCCCGTACGACGGCGCGCAGTTCGGCAGGATCTATCGCGAACTCCTCGCCGCCGAACCGCGCCACCGTGTCCATCGGCCGGATGCATTCGCCGAGCGCGGCGCCGACCGCCTTCAGCACCAGGTCGCCGGCCTGGTGGCCGTGGGCGTCGTTGACGCGCTTGAAGTGATCGATGTCGATCATCAGCACTCAACGGCGGCTCGCCGGCGCGGGCGACACGATCGACCTCGCTGCGCGAGCGTGAGCTCGAAGTGGCGGCGGTTGCGCCAGGCCGGTGAGCGGATCGCGGCTCGACAGCTGGCACAAGCCGTCGATCACCGCCTGCAGCCAGGCGACGCGGCGCGCTGGCCCAGGTCCGGCAGCGCGTGGCCCGACTGTTGCAGCAACTGCAGCGCACCGTCGAGGCTGAGCGCGGCGTGGTCGCTGAACGTCGGGTCGATCTTGTGGGGCACGAGGCGGGCGTGGTTCGGGGCAGTCTAGCAGCGGTCATTTGCAAACGACGCCACGCCGAGATGTGTCGATCTTCTCAAGTGCGGCGATGCACGGACGCCGGCGTGGTCGCGCACCTGTCGCCGCGGCGGCTCAGGCACGCGGCGGCAGGAACAGCGCCTGCAGGTCGTTGAGGAAATCGAGGCCCCTCGCGGTCGGCCAGCGCGGCTGAGGTCGCGCTCCAGCAGGCCGCGTCGCTCCGCTTCGGCCATCGGCCGCTCGACCGCGACAGCGGCAGACCGGTGCGCTCGACGAAGCGCGACAGCTCGAAGCCTTCGCGCAGGCGCAGCGCGTTGAGCATGAACTCGAACGGCAGCTCGTCGCGCGCGACCTCGATCTCCTAGGCGACCGCGCGCCGGCCTCAGCGCCCGGCCATGTAGCGCGCCGGATCGCGAAAGCGCACCTGCCGGACGATCCGGTGCGGAAACCTCAGCTTGCCGTGCGCGCCGGCGCCGATGCCGAGGTAGTCGCCGAACTGCCAGTAGTTCAGGTTGTGGAGGCAGCGATGGCCGGGTCGCGCGTACGCCGAGACCTCGTAGCGCTCGAGTCCGGCATCCCCGGCGCGGCGACGATGCGGTCGAGCATCTCGGCCGCCAGGTCGTCGTCGGGCAGCGCCGGCGGGTGCTTCGCGAACCAGGTGTTCGGCTCGATCGTCAGGTGGTAGGCCGAGAGATGCGGTGGCTCGAACGCCAGCGCGGCGTCGAGGTCGCCGCCGCACTCGGCCAGCGTCTGCCCCGGCAACGCGTACATCAGGTCGACGTTGAACGTGTCGAACGCGGCCGCCGCCTCCTCGACGGCGGCATGCGCCTGCGCCGCGTCATGGACGCGGCCGATCGCGCGCAGCTTCGCGTCGTCGAAGCTCTGCACGCCGATCGACAACCGAGTCACACCGGCCGCGCGAAAGGCGCGGAAGCGATCGCGCTCGAAGGTGCCCGGGTTGGCTTCGAGCGTGATCTCGCAGCCCGGCTCGAGCGGCAGCCGCGCGCGGATCTCGGCCAGCAACCGCTCGATCGACGCGGGCGCAAACAGGCTCGGCGTGCCGCCGCCGATGAAGATGCTGTGGATGCGCCGGCCCCAGACGAACGGCAGCGACGCTTCGAGGTCGCGCACCAGCGCGTCGACGTACCGCGCTTCGGGCAGCGCGCCGGCGCCGCTTCGCCACTCGTGCGAGTTGAAGTCGCAGTAGGGGCACTTCTTCAGGCACCACGGCAGGTGCACGTAGAGCGACAACGGCGGCAGCGCGGCAACGACAGGGCGCCGGGCGCATAGCGCGCGAGCCGCTCGGCGCTCGCCGGAGGTGTCGCGCGGAGCGATCGTCAGGCCGGGCATCGCTCAGCCACTCGGCGATCTCAGCCAAGGTGCCAGACCTCGCGCATCAGCGCGAGCATGCTGCGCGCAGCGATGCGCGCGGTGGCTGTTGTTGTTCTTGGCGCCGGTGTCGAGCTCGCCACGCGTGCGGCCGAGCGCCGGAATGAGCATCAAGGGGTCGTAGCCGAAGCCGCCGGCGCCTTGCGGCGCGCCGAGGATCTCGCCGTGCCAGCGCCCGGTCGCGACCAGCGGCTCGGGGTCGTCGGCCGGCGCACGGCGACCAGCGTGCTGACGTAGCGCGCGCGCCGATCGGTGGCGCCGCGCAGGCGCTCGAGCAGCAGCGCGTTGTTGGCGTCGTCCTGGACCCGCCGATGCGCCTCGCGATCGTCGACGCCGGTCGCGCGACCGGCGCGAAGTGCGCCGAGCGACGCCGGGCGCGCCGCCGAGCGCATCGACGCACAGCCCGGAGTCGTCGGCGATCGCCGCACCGCCCGCGCGCTCGCGCCGCGTGGCGGGCCTTGGCGAGCGCGTTCTCGAGGAACGTCGCATGCGGCTCTTCGGCCTCCTCGATGCCGAGCGCGCCCTGCGCGACCAGCTCGATCGCCGAGCGGCGCGAACAGCGCGCCGAGCTCGGCGAGCTTCTTCGCGTTGTTCGACGCAAGGACCAGCCTCACGCCGCATCGTCAGGCGCCGAGCGCACGCCGCTGCGCCGCGACCAGCTCGCCGATGCCCTTGCCGGCCAGCGCGAGCAGGCCGTCCATCTCGACTCGCGAGAACGGCGCGCCTTCGGCAGTGCCCTGCAGCTCGACGAAGCCGCCGGCGCCGGTCATCACGACGTTCATGTCGGTGTCGCAGGCCGAGTCCTCGTCGTAGTCGAGGTCGAGCAGCGGCGTGCCTTCGACGATGCCGACCGAGACCGCAGCGACGAAGTCGCGGATCGGCGACGCGCGAGCTTGCCTGCGCGATCAGCCACGCCACCGCGTCGTGCGCGGCGACGAACGCGCCGGTGATCGCCGCGGTGCGCGTGCCGCCGTCGGCCTGCAGCACGTCGCAGTCGAGCGAGATCGTGCGCTCGCCGAGCGCGCGCAGGTCGAACACGCAGCGCAGCGAGCGGCCGATCAGGCGCTGGATCTCCTGCGTGCGGCCGCTCTGCTTGCCGCGCGCCGCCTCGCGGTCGCCGCGCGTGTGGGTGGCGCGCGGCAGCATGCCGTACTCGGCGGTGACCCAGCCTTCGCCGCTGCCGCGCTTGTGCGGCGGCACCTTCTCTTCGACCGATGCGGTGCAGAGCACCTTGCGTGTCGCCGAAGGCGACCAGCACCGAGCCCTCGGCATGGCGGGTGTAGCGGCGCGTGATCGAGACCGGCCGCAGCGCGTCGGCGGCGCGGCCCTGGGAGCGTTGGAATGTCATCGCGCGATTGTCGCACGCGGCCCGCTCGGGCGACGCGAGCGGGAAAGCTCGTCGCGCGAGCTGGGCGTCAGGACTTCTTCTGCTGCGACGAGCGCTTGATCGCCTCGTTGATTTCCTTGATCGAGCGCTCGATCTCGGCATCGTCGAGCTCGTCGGGCGGCTCGCGCCGAGCACGCTCGCCTGGATCGTCGACGCGAACACCGCTTCGCCGAGCGACTGCGTCGAGATGGCGCCGGCCGTGTCGCCGTCCTCGGCGCCTTCCCACTCGACCGCCAGCAGCGAGACGTTGTCGCACTTCGGCGCCGCCGTTGCGCAGCGCCTGCTCGACCAGCTCGGGCACCGCATCCGAGATCGCCTGGACGCCAGCTGCTCGACGATCACCGCGTCGCTGACCGTTCCCCAGAGGCCGTCGGAGCAGAGCAGCAGGCGGTCGCCGCCTGCATCAGCAGCGGGCCGACGGTGTCGACCACCGGCTTGCCGGGGCTGCCGAGGCAGGTGAAGAGCACGTTGCGGTTGAACCGGTCGCCCATCGGCACGACCTGGCTCATCGTCTGCTGCAGCTCGGAGTACGAATGGTCGCGCGTGCGGGCGATGAGCTTGTCGCCGCGCACGAGGTACAGCCGCGAATCGCCGCAATGCGCCCAGTAGGCGGCGTTGCCCTGCAGCAGGCAGGCGACGATCGTCGTGCGCGGCGTGTCGACCAGCGCCTTCTCGGTCGCGTAGCGCAGCAGCTGGTGGTGGCCGGCCATGATCGCGTCGTGCAGGAAGCGCAGCGGATCGGCGAGCGTCGGCTTGGCATTCGCGCTGGAACATCGCGGCCAGCGTCTGCAGCGCGAGCTGCGACGCGACCTCGCCTTCCGGATGACCGCCCATGCCGTCGGCCAGCGCGAACAGCCCGGCGTCGCGGGTGTAGCAATAGCCCATGCGGTCTTCGTTCTTCTCGCGGCCGCCCTTGCGGCTGACCTGGTAGACGGAGAAGCGCATGCAGGCAGGCCTCGGGCTCAGGCCTTGGCGCTGGCGGTGAGGTTCTCGAGCTGCAGCTTCAGCCGTTCGCTGAAGCTGAGCTTGGTGTACTGGCGCTCGGTCTCGCGCGACAGTTCCTTCTGCAGCGCGAACACGCTCTGCGGCCGCGACAGCGGATCGAGCGACATGCACCACTCGGTCACTTCGATCAGGTTGTCGGAGTAGACGTTGCGCAGCCGCGAGAGGCTGACAGCGCGAGGCGGTCCTTCTCGATCCGCTGCGGCGCGTCGTTCGGCGGATAGCCCTGCATGCAGGCGTAGATGCAGGCGCCGATCGCGTAGATGTCGGTCCACGGGCCGAGCGTGCCGTCGCGCCGGTACATCTCGGGCGCGGCGAAGCCCGGCGTGTACATCGGGCGGATGAAGTTGCCTTCCTTCGACAGCACCTCGCGCGCGGCGCCGAAGTCGAGCAGCACCGCCTTGTTCTCGTTGGTGATGAAGATGTTGGCCGGCTTGATGTCGAGGTGCAGCATCTTGTGCTGGTGCACGATGCGCAAGCCGCGCAGGATCTCGTCGAACAGCGAGCGGATCGTCGATCTCGCGGAACACCTTGTCGCGCTTCAGGTCGCGCGCGGTGACGATGAAATCCTGCAGGGTATCGCCCTGCAGGTAGTTCATCACCATGTAGACGGTTTCGTTCTCGCGGAAGAAGTTCAGCACCGAGACGACGCTCGGGTGCGAGATCTGCGCGAGCGAGCGGCCTTCTTCGAAGAAGCTCTTCAGGCCGAGCCGGTAGAGCGGCTGCTTCTCGGGCTTGACGCGCGGCGTCAGTTCGCCCGGCGAGCGCTCGGCGAGCGACGACGGCAGGTACTCCTTCAGCGCGACCAGATGGCGCTCGGCGTCCTCGGCGAGGTAGACCACGCCGAAGCCGCCGGCCGCCAGTTTCTTGACGACCTGGTAGCCGCCCACCACGGTGCCCGAAGGCAGCGGAGCGGGTTTCGGCTTTGACATAATCTGGTTTTGCTAGGGGCGTAAGCTGCGATGGCAGTTTACAGCATGACCGGCTATGCCAGCGCCACGGCAGCGCCCCGGCGCACCTGCAGCAGCACTGCACGAAGCGCCGACGTCGCGCGGCGCGCGGCCGTGACGCGTCGAGCTGCGCTCGGTCAACGGCCGTTTCTCGACCTCGCGTTCCGCCTGCCCGACGAACTGCGCGCGCTCGAGCCGGCGCTGCGCGAGCTGCTGACGGCGCGCTTCCGGCGCGGCAAGATCGAGTTGCGGCATGACGACGCAGCGCGACGCCGACAGCGCCTGGCCGCAGCCGCAGCCCGAGCAGCTGAACCGCCTGACGCGCATCGAAGCCACGGTGCAGGGCTGGTTGCCGAACGCGCAGAGCCTGTCGGTGCACGAAGTCCTGCAATGGTGCCGCGGCGGCGCGCCGGCCGAGCAGCTCGACGAGATCGGCGCTCGACGCCGGCCGCGCGCTGCATCGACGGCCTGCGCGAGGCGCGCGCGCGCGAAGGCGAGCGGCTCGTCGCGTGCTGCTCGAGCGCGTCGCGCACCTGCGCGCAGCTGGCCGATCAGGCCGAGCCGCTGGTGCCGGCGGTCGTGCAGCGCCAGCAGCAGCGCTTCCTCGAGCGCTGGAACGAAGCGCTCGGCCAGCCGGCGCGGCGCAGACGATCGCCGCGCGAGGCGCTGCAGGAACGCGCGCTCAACGAAGCCGCGGCCTACGCGATCCGCATCGACGTCGCCGAAGAGCTGGCGCGGCTGGCGTCGCACCTCGACGAGATCGAGCGCCTGCTCGCCGCGGGCGGCGAGATCGGCAAGCGGCTCGACTTCCTGATCCAGGAGCTGCAGCGCGAGGCCAACACGCTCGGGTCGAAGTCGGCGACGCTGGAGCTGACCAACATCGCGGTCGAGATGAAGGTGCTCGATCGAGCAGCTGCGCGAGCAGGTGCAGAACATCGAGTAGCCGCGGAGGACGCGGCCGCC
>CAWBGA010000016.1:0-28656 GCA_963788195.1 Nitrospirota bacterium | reverse complement strand
CAGGCCAAACTGTTCAACTTATTACACCCAGCCATTACACCCTCCCACCCTGAAATCTGCCAAGACAGATTTCTTTTCCCCTATTACACCCACCATCTCACCCGCCCAACCCCGCGGCCGCTATTGCACCCGTCCCACCCTGCCGTCTGCCAAGACAGACTCCTTAGCCCCCAGACGGCCGCTTTTCCCGTGGCCCCGCGCCCGTCTGACGGGGCGCCGTTCCCATGGCACCCACCCAGCCCCGGCGCTGCCATTCCACCCGCCCACCCTGGAGTCTGCGAAGACAGACTCCTTAACCCCTGGACAGCGCCTTGTCCCGTGGCACCCGCCACTTCACCCACCCTTCCCCGGACGCCATTGCACCCGCCCGCCCCGAGGCTGCCAGGACAGCCTCTGGTCCCGTGGGACGCGTCCTTTTCCCTTAGAATCTTATTTCGTCGGACTCGGAGTGTTGATACGCTTTCTAATCCCGTAATACTAAACTAACTTATAGTATTACTTTTTTGCTTGATCTTCGTATCCTACTGTAATACTTTCTCACAAATTCGTAATACTATGACTCTCCGAAATGATGCTTCCCGCGCTGCTCGCGATCGCGGTCACGTTTGTTATTCCGATTTCTTCTGAAGCTCAGAAACCGCCAGACACTCGAGAGATTGACCCTGAGGCGACATCCCCCGACAAGGAGACGCAAACGCTGCAGCCGGTGGTGGTGACCGGCAAGCGACCAGTGGCGGCCTCTTCTCAGCTCTTGGTTCCGGATAAAGACTTTCAGGTCCGCCCTCAGGGGCGACCGGCTGATCTCCTTCGCGTCGCGCCCGGCTTCTTTATCGGTCAGCACGCCGGAGGCGGGAAAGCGGAACAGTACTTTCTACGGGGGTTTGATGCCGATCACGGCACCGACGTGGGGCTATTTTGGGATGACATGCCGATCAACCTTCGCAGTCACGCTCATGGTCAGGGATATGCCGATGTGCATTTCGTGATCCCTGAAACCATCAAGCTTCTTGACGTGAGAAAGGGCCCCTATCACGTCGAATATGGGGATTTTGTGACGGCAGGGATGGTGAACTTTGTCACTCGAGAAATCACCGAGGAGAATTTTGTCTCGTTGGCCGGGGGGAAATTCGACACCGGCCGCTTTTTAACGATGGTTTCGCCTACACGCACGAAGGTCCGCACGCTGCTCGCCGCCGAAGCGTATTTCACCGATGGGCCGTTTCAGAGCGCCCAGAACTTTCGTCGTTACAATATTCTCGGCAAGCTCACATTCAACCCTACCTCAGGATCCGAACTGGCGTTGGCCGTTACGCACTACAGTGGCGCATGGAACGCATCGGGTCAGATTCCGCTTCGAGAAGTACTGGCCGGGCGGCTCGACCGGTTTGGCGCCATCGATCCATCGGAAGGCGGCAATACCCATCGGACCGTCGGCAATCTCAGATACCGATGGGACCTCTCCAGCAACAGCACGCTGTTTTTCAATGCATACGTTCAACGTTACGATTTGGATCTGTTCTCCAACTTCACGTTCTTTCTGAATGACCCGGTCAACGGCGATGGCATTGAACAGAGTGATGACCGTTACGTGTATGGTGGCGATCTTGGGTATCAAATCAACGGCCATGCGTATGGTATCGATGGCTCGTTAAAAGTAGGTTTTCAAACGCGTGTGGACGACGGTCGTGTACGGCTTGGCACTCAGATTCGACGTGCGCGAACCGGCACCACGACCGACGTGGATCTTTTTGAGGTGTCGTACTCGCCGTATTTCAAGGTGGATCTCAAACCTCTTCGCTGGTTGCGGTTCATCGGCGGAGTCCGAGGCGACTTTCTCTTTTATGATGTGAACGATAAGCTCAACCCGGCGGGACCTGGCTCAGCAACCGGCAAAGTAAATGATGCGCGCCCGAGTTTTAAGGGCAACTTAATCTTCGGACCATGGGCCGGTACGGAGCTGTTTCTCAACGCAGGGACAGGTTTTCACAGCAATGATGCTCGAGCGGTCGTTACTAACGCCGCGGCACAAACACTGCCCAAAGCCACAAGCTATGAGGTGGGCGCCCGTACCCACCAGTTTAACCGGTTGGATGTACGCGCCTCCGTATGGCTTCTTGACTTGACCAGCGAGTTGCTCTTTGTCGGTGATGAGGGAACGACCGAGATCCGCGGCGCCACGCGCCGTTACGGGACCGAGGTCAGCGCACGACTCGCGTTAACACGATGGCTCCAGCTTGTCAGCGACTGGACCTTGACCCATGCAGAGTTTAGAGGCACGGGCGAAGCGGTGCCATTAGCGCCGGAACTGACGGTCCGCACGGATCTCATCGCCAGACTGCCGTGGGGATTAGAAACAACGTTTGAGATGCGATATTTGGGCGATCGGCCGGCCATCGAGGATCGCAGCGCCAGGACCAAAGCTTACCTGATCTTCGACCTTACCGCACGGTATCGATATAAGCAGATCGGCGCGTTCGCAAGCATCGAAAACATCTTCAACGCGCAATGGCGGGAAACGCAATTCTTTTTTGAATCGAGATTACAAAATGAGTCTGGCCCCGTCAGCGATATCCACTTCACGCCCGGCCTTCCACGCACTTTCTTGCTGGGGGTCAGCTTTTACTTTTGAAAAAAGTGAAGTCTCTGTTCATACTTTTGTGATTTGCTCCTCGCACATCACGTCGACTTGAACAACAAACCATGCCAGAATTGAGCATGGAGGGCCGGCGATGAAGAAGACCGTCCGATTCGCAGTGTCACTGGACCATCACTTGCTGGATGATCTCGATCGGGTTCTGGTGGGAAAGAAATATGAAACACGCTCGGAAGCGATCCGGGATCTCATCCGTGATCACCTGGTGGCGCAGGACTGGGATCAAAAGAGCCAGACGGTCGGCACGATCACGATCGTGTATGACCACCACGTGCGGGATCTTACAGAGAAACTCACCAGCATTCAGCACGACTTCCATAAGCTGATTCTCTCCACCATGCACGTGCATCTGGATCACGACCACTGCATTGAGGTTCTCGTCGTCAAGGGCAAAGGCAAAGACGTGCGTACGGTGGCCGACAGCCTGATCAGCACGAAAGGCGTCAAGCACGGCAAGTTGACCATGACGACGACAGGAAGGGAACTCGCCTAGAAAGGAGCGCACTCGACTCGCACACACGGCCTCCTGGAGTTACAGTCTCACCCGCCGTCCCTGGACGCGCCCGCGCGCATCCTTGGCCCATGGTACAAACTCTTTGTCCCCCGGACGAGCTCGTCTTCCCAGGGCGTGGAGTTTCAATTTTCTTAGTTCAACGCCTTGTCAATAAGGTGGGTGAGGACATTTCGACTATTGAAATACTCCTCGGCAATAGCCCGTGCTGTCTGAGCATGGATGTCGGGATCACTTATCAATTGATTAATCGCCTCAGTGGCCTCCTCGTACGTCGAGAACGGCAGGATGCCTTGTCCCGTAGGTAAAATATCGGCAAAGCCGGTATCCTGCACAATCGTCGGCACGCCAAGCGCGAGGTAGCAGGAGCTACGGCAAGAAAACCAGCCACTGCGCGTTGCGACATAAGCCTGCTTGGCGACACTCCATTCTCCAAACGAGTGCGCCAGATAGTGTTGATAGCTCCACGGATCGGTTGAAATTAAGGCCGGATCTGGCAATATCCACCCATGAGATTGGAACCGTTCTCTTGGAACAGGTCCACTCAACGCTAGCTCAAGCCCCAGTCGACTTCGGCGAGGAAGGTCAAGAAACCGTTCGAATTCGACACTTTTCCCGGCATACTTAACACCGTTGACCTGTAGTTGGCTTTTTGATGGCTCCCAAGAACCAATAGTGGTCAGAAATTTGCGGCGGTGCTCCACTGCTACCGCGGATTTTTGAAAACAGTCTAATACTACCGGCTGACGTGTCGGGATCCACTCAAATGGCCCTTTTGGAACGCTGCAATCGGGACTATTGATATTTTCCGCAAATGTAAAGAATCTATCATGGTTCTGGGACCACCACTGGCTTTCCTTCTGGCTTGATGCAACTAAGGTGGCCTGCGTGTACACCGGATCGGTGTCAATAAAAATCACCCTCTTAGCTGCCAGATGCTCGTCCCGCATCCAGCAACTCCCAGAAATATGAATGAAGAGATCCGCGCTACGACAAAACTCAACGACATCACTCCACGAGCGACCGTACGTCCTACCGGTTGCATCTCGAAAGCACCACCGTTCCGCAAGATCGGAATCTAAGCGCGAAATAGATTTCGCCAAGTAGGCCGCATTGGATTCGCCGTCCTGTTGAAATGTCGCGAGCCCAGGGTTGTAACTCCATTTTCCAGTGTCTTCAAGATAGAGCACCTCATGGCCCAAACGATGAAAGCCAAGCGGATACTGCATGTAATCCCAGAACACACCACCGAAGGGATAGGTGGCGGCTAATCCTGTTGTCACGATCCGCAGTTTCTGAATGATTGATGGCCTACTCACGCCAACGCTTTTTCCAATAACTTTGGGATGACTTTTTCCGTGCTGAAGTATTCCTCGCACAACGCGCGCGCGCGCCGACAGTGGTAGTCATACGCTGAGCTCGCGGTGGCCAGCGCCTGTGCCGCTTCTTTAACCGTGTGGAATCTAAACAGACCTTCCATATCCGGCAAGATTTTGCTTTGTCCTGTGTGCTGAACGACGACCGGCTTTCCGCTTGCCAGGTAGCACAAGCTGCGATCACTGAGCCATGCCGTCTTTAACCTGATGTACGCAGGCTTTGCGCAACTGAATTCTCCTTTGGATTGCTGAATATATTCTCGGTATTGTTGAGGGGTGGAAGTGACAGTCCACGCATCCCGTATCGCCCACCCATTTTCCTCCAACAGTTCCCGTTCTCCAAAATGCTCTCCCTTCCCGAAACACAATGCGAGCTCTAGGGGTACAGAGGTATGCAAAGGGACATTGAGAAAGCGCAAAAATTCAGTCCGTTTGTCGTTCGGAAAAACCTCCCCGTCAACCGCCAGCCACTCTCCCCACCAGTTCGACACGGTCGTGAAAGCGGCTTTGGCGTCGGTAGCAGACGCCGGCCATTCCGGGAGGTGGATCGTGGGAGGTGTATAGTGCCAGGTCAGTCCGCAGTCGGGAAATAGGGCATCCGGAGATCCGACGGATTCGCCGATTGTAAAATAAATGTCGTGGGGGGACACTTGAATGCTTCCTGCACTCATCCACACTTGAAGAAGACCGGGGTCCAGGTCTAGTAGGGCAGTGCGTCGGAAGCCGGCAACAACTTTCGCAGGAAGATCATACCGTAGATTTAACAGCAGATCCGCGTCCATGGCGGCTCTCAGGTCCAAGCATCCAAGCGTGACCTCTCTCGGCAAGCTCACATCCACAGTAGGATACAGAGCCACATCTTTGACCCCAAACGCATGCAATCGGGCCTTTAACGTCGCTAGTTTTGTCTGGAGTTCGGGTCCCTTCAATCCCGAACTTACAACTTCCATCCAAATCACCCGACAGCCGGCGGCCTGTAACCCTAACGCCCAATTCAAATAGACCCATAGATGTCCACCCCCTTCGGGATAATCAAGGGTACCCGTCGGCGAGAGACAGACAGTGAGACTCATATTCCGACCAATAATTAGCTTTCGGATGAGGAGATGTGAACTGTTCTCGCCGGCTTCGATGCGTAGGCATTTGCCTCGTACTTCGCATAGGGGGGCTTCGTCATTGTAGCAAGCCGTCCATCTTTAATCGTCAGCACGACGTCGCATTTTTCAAGCGTGCTCAAGCGATGCGCAATGATGAATGTCGTGCGACCTTTCATCAACCTGTCCATGGCTTCCATGATGAAGGCCTCGGTGGCAAGATCGACCGAACTGGTCGGCTCATCTAAAATTAGGATAGGTGCATCGCGCAAGAACGCCCGAGCAATTGAAATCCGTTGCCGTTCGCCTCCGGAAAGTCGTATTCCTCGTTCACCGACCTGTGTCCCGTAACAGTCGGGCATCCCCGAGATAAATTCATGAGCATGAGCAGCCTTTGCCGCCGCAATGATCTCAGCCTGACTGCTTTCCGGTCGCGCATACGCAATGTTTTCGCCAATACTGCTTGCAAACAACACCGGCTCTTGCAGCACAATAGAAAATTGCCGACGGAGGTCCGCGAGTTGGTACTCTCTTAGGTCAATGCCGTCTAGCAAGATTTGTCCGGCTTCCGGGTCGTAGAATCTTGGCAGTAAGCTGACGAGCGTAGTCTTGCCCGCGCCCGTTGTCCCGGCGACACCTATCCGCGTTCCTGCCTCAACATGAAATGAAATATCCTGAAGACCGCGTTGCTGGTCGGTATATCGGAAACAGACGTTCTGAAACGCGACAGCCCCTTTGGCGGTCACGAGACGACGTGCATGGGGACGTTCGATGACTTCCGGCGTCTCATCAAGCAGGGCGAAAGCGCGCTCCGCACTGGCTAACGAGCCCTGCAACTGCGCCACTTGTTTGGTAATGGTTTGCAATGGTGCATACAACTGTGAAAGGTACGTCATGATCATGAGTAAATTACCCAAAGATAGAAGGCCGGATTGGACATGTCGGACCCCAATGAAAAGAACCGCTGCGGTTCCTGCAACGATGGCCATGCCGACGAAGAGATCGAAACTACTTTCGAGTAAGGCGACACCGATTTGTCCTCGCAGGCTCCGGTTTGAGTGATGAACAAAGCGCTCTTCCTCATGTTTCTCTTGCCCAAATGCCTTAACAACTCGAACAGCGGTTAGC
Organism: Nitrospirota bacterium; assembly: GCA_963788195.1. Taxonomy (GTDB): domain Bacteria; phylum Nitrospirota; class Nitrospiria; order Nitrospirales; family NS-4; genus NS-11. The sequence continues at coordinate 21,894 of CAWBGA010000016.1, read as the reverse complement.
ACTTCCTGAACAACCGACATTGCCGAGCTTTCCATTTCTTTTAGTTGAGTCCAGCGCGAGCGAAGGCGGTGTTGGGAAGAGTGAATAAGCAAAAAGAGAGCCGGCATGACAGCCATTGCAATGCTGGCAAGCTGCCAATCCAGAACGGCAGTTACCGCAATCATGCTCGCCAGGGAAACGGCTGCCGTAATAAGCGGAATTACTCCCTGGGTTGCGATCCATTGAATCGCGGGCGCGTCATACTGAATGCGATAGATCGAATCCGTGGTCCCTTTCGCGTCGTGATACAAAAGGGAAATGCGCTGCACATGCCGGAAGAGCGTGATTCTAAAGTTCAAAACCAGCCTCTCGCCCGTGTACGTTTGCATTAACCACGTGAGTAGACTTTGCACATGGGCCAGCAGGCCGACCAAAATCATCAACCCGATGGTGCACATCAGTAAGACGGTGCTCGACTCAGAGATCGCTTTGAGCCCAGCCTGGAGCCACAAGGAATCGAACGGCACCTGCAGCGGCTGCGAGCCAAGAATGTTATCAACGACGATCTTTAAAGGGAGCGGAGTCAATAGCGCAAGTGGTATAGAAAGGAGACTCAGCAGTAAGATTGCTAATAGATGCAGACCATAGGGCTGTACCTGCTGAATCAAGCGTCGATAAAGAATCAGGTCGCTATGCCGACTCCCGCTCATGAGTCGGACATGTTAAGGCTAACGTCACTATCCGGCTCGAGGTCTCTGGCGAAAAACGGTGTTCTTCGTGGTCTGGATGTGCGAAGTGGGCTTTGTGGATCTAATAGTGCCAGCTCTTGCAGGATTAAAAAGGTAGGGGCAGCACAGTCTTGAATCGTTCGCAGAGCCACCAACAAACCGGCGCCGGCAAGGATGGTCGAGGCGGTCCATGCATGGTCAAGACCCGCCAAAATTGAGAGCCCCGCCAATATTGCCGGGATGGTTATTGTCAGCACAGATGCCTTCGGCCATAATTTGATGCGGACTAATTGTCGGCCACCCCCGTGTTCTTCGACCGCCATCAAGAGACGAACCGCACCAAACGTTCCATTACGTATTTGCAAGTCCCAGCCGTCATAGTGGCCACCACGTATCACTACCGCACATTGTGCGCGGAGGGCCGATTCTAAAGCATGTAACCATTCGGTTGAAAGCCGCCCACGTTCTGCCCACAGGGTAAGCCTTTGGGGCAGAGGCATGGCCATACCTTCAATTCCCTGCCGACGCCACGGCGTCAATCCATGAGGCAGACGTCCGCAGAACCTCGCCAGAGGCTGGAGCAAGTGCAAAAAGGCGGTGAGCGTCTTGATCTTGAATCGCCTCGAACCTGATGCAGGTGTGGGACTAAAGCTTCCTCGACATGCGTTGGTGATCGCCGGAAGAATGGAGGCTCCGGCTGCGAGCGCCAACAACGGTGCTGCGACAATGAGAGGGCGCCAAACGATACTCAAACCGGATAACAGACCTAAAACCAGAATGATGTAATACCATTCAGGTATCTGTGGTAGTGAGCCGCAGTAGCTAGGCGCCCGGTGGTAGAGCGATTGAAACGGTGCGGTTCCCCATGTGCCATGATAAATCCGGTTTTTAGTATCCCCTGTCGACCAAAAACCCTTCCCATAAATTCGGCCAAACCAGCTTACGCTGCAAAGGATATTGTATTTCTCGGGCCACTTTTTTTCCAGCAGCGCTTCGGCTTTGCCGTATCCTTTTTGCTGTTTCCAATATCTACGGACGGAATTGCGGCGATGGTGCCACACCATGGCAGCAGGGTTAAAGCCTAAGGTCAAACCTTTCTGTTGGAGTCGCCAGCACACATCGACATCGTCGCCGGCGGCGCGAAATTGAGGATCAAATCCGCCGATAGACTGAAGGCATGTTTTTCGAATGGCGAGATTGCAGCCCGGAAGGTGCTCGGCTTCCTCATCCGAGAGCAGCACATGAATCGGTCCTCCGGGCGCGTTGGCGACGCAATCCGCAATCAATCCATCGCCCGGTGGGGCGATATTGGGACCGCCCACTGCGGCATGCTGGGTTCTCATAAAGGTGCAAGCTAGGTACGTGAGCCAATGCGGGTCAGGACGGGCATCATCATCCGTATAGGCGATGATTTCTCCCGTGGCCGCGTCCATGCCGATGTTACGTGCGCTACTAAGCCCACGATTTTTTGTGGTAATCACTCGAACGCCATATTCAGCTGCGATATCGCTGGTCCGGTCGGTGGAGCCATCGTTCACCACAATGACTTCATAGTTAGGATAATCCAGTCGTTTGAGCCCTTCCATGCAATCGCGTATGATGTGTGCCCCGTTATAACTGCATACAACGACAGATATGCGAGGCCACTGCAATTTTGGCGTAACGGGTAACTCCGTAAATGCATGTTTTACCGCGAGAAGCGCGGGCTTCGGACGTCGGTCTCGATCCGTGAGGCCAAAATCCCAATCCTCAATATCGTGACCGCCGCGATGCCATTCGTCAGTCCACGCAAATACGAACACCCCGGCACACCCCTCGGAAAATGCGGTTCGAACTTGCCACTGTAAGACTTTCGCTTGCTTCTGCTCGCCATGCCGGCGGCTATCCAGACCGATTTCTGCCAAGACAAGAGGCCGATCGCCGCTGATATTGTGCAGGCGTCTGAGATACGCCTCTAGGGGCTCCTGGGATTCCAAGTAGACATTGAAGCAAACCAGGTCCAAAAACGGCAGTTCTAAGTATTCAGTTGTGGGATAGTTGACGTATGTTACCAAACCCGTCGGATCTTCGTCTTTTGCGATGCGGTACAGCCGTTCAAGATGACGCTCCATCTGTTTTTTCCCGTGCCATCGCACAACGGAGGCCGGGATCTCATTGCCGATGGAATAACACAGAATAGCAGGGTGCTTGGCGCAAGCTTGAACTTCGGTCCGAACCTTCTTTTCAATGGCCTTCGACCCCGCTCCATCATCCAAAAAACAGATATGCTGTTCCCACGCCAGTCCCACCATCACATGAAGTCCGTGACGCTGAGCCGCATCAAGGAATGACCGGGGAGGAACGGTGTACGTCCGAATGGTGTTGAAGCCGCTTGCAGCCATCAACGCAAAATCAGATTCGAGAACATCGGGACGTGGGAAACCACCACTGTCCAAGTCATGGCGAAAGGTGCCATAGGTCGTGCCGCGAATCCAAAACTTCTCCTCAGAGAGGAAAAGAAACTTGCCGGCGATTACCGGCCGTTGATAGAGGGGAGAATCCAGAATAGGAACGACGTCTGTTTTGCCGGTGAATTGCTGGCTCGAGATCAAAGTATTCCTTCCGTATAGTCATTGTGACTATTCATGCAGAACGCCTTAGTTGTAACTCTTGTTGATTTATACCGTCGAAATTCTCAGTCAAGACTTTTACCGTCTTCCACCATAAGTGGATTCTAAACGACCGGTGATGTGAAATGCCCCGCTAGCTCTATGTTCTACCTATAAGAGTACCTAGGTATAATTAAGTCTAGCCACCATGGGGATTCAAGGCCGGCACGGTTTTCAATTCGTCTATGATGCGGGCCTGGGCCAACACGACAAATCCTTTGTCCCGAAGCTTGTCATAGCTCGCCTGCATGGCGGGCGCGACGATATGCGCTCGCCAGGGCGTGTTATAAATCGATGCCCCGTAGAGATGATGAACGGAGGTCAGAGCAATACCGCGACCGAACCTCAGCCCAGCCTTGACATCATTACGAATTAACATAGACTCTTTCGTCATTTAAAAGAGTATCAGAATCGCCACTCGACGCCGCCGTAGCCGGAGATCCCCCAGGAAGGATTGAAGAACCGGCCCAGATTGTCGTTCACCACCACCGCACCCGCGTAGGTTTGATTGTTCAGATTCCGACCTTCGGCATAAAAACTGAGACGGTCGCTGTAGCGGTACCCGGATCTGATATTCACGATGAAGAAGCTTGGATTCTTCACGGTATTCGCGTTGTCGACATAGAACCCCGACATGGAATATTCAAAATTCGGAGCGATCCAGTAACCTCTCGGGTGGTCGTAGCGAATTTCGTAATTCAACAAATGCTCTGGAGCGCCCGGAATGGTATTGCCGCTCTTGGCTTCCAACGTGCTGCCCCCCGCTCCCTTGAACACGTCTTCTGTGAATTTAAATCGCGACCAGGTGTACGCCAACCGCGTGCTGAGCTGGTCGTCCTTCGTCCCTCCGCCTTTCGCTAACAGTCCTTTCGTGAGGACCGCGCCGGCGCCCGCTTCAACGCCGGTGTGACGGGTATCATTAGCGTTGGCGAAGGTCCCTTGACCATTGATGACCGCCGCGAGGATCTCCTTGCGCATCTCCAGGTCATAGACCGCGATGTCCCAATTGAATCGCTGGTCGATCGTGGTTCCCCGGGTGCCGAGCTCAAATTGCCACGCGCGTTGCGCATCGAGGTCGATGTACACGCCCCGCGGCGCCTGGCCGTTGATATCGATGGATGAGGTGAGCTCCAAATTAATGGGCGGCTCATACGCCCGGCTGACATTGCCGTAAATTTGAGAGGTCGGCGTCGTACGGTATATAAAACCGACCTTTGGGCTTATCGCGCTAAAGTCACGTGAGCCGTCCACGAAATTTTGAAATGCGCCGGTGAAGGGGCTGAAATTTTGCGCGTTCGATTGTCGATTGGAATAGTCCCAGCGCGCGCCGGCGATCAGCGTAAACACAGGCGTCACGTCGAATTGCTCCTCCCCGTATGCGCCGATATTGAATGTGCGGTTGAAGAGGTTCTGCGATCTCAGTCCGCGGTTTCCCATAAGGTTGACAAAGCGTTGCTGGTGCTGATCGCCGTAGCGCGGCTGTAGCCCAAACAGAAATCGATTACCGTGTCCGGCCAGCGGCGCCGTGATCCCATAGCGCAGTTCCAATCCTGAATCGGCATTGTCCTGTAATAATGTTTGGAAGATCGGGTGATCGAGGTGTTGGTACTGGTAGAAGGGGATGACCTCGAAATACTGATCAACCGCAAAGTCATTCCGGTAGGCCACGCCGATGCGGTGCAACTGATAGTAGCGGCCCTGATCGCACACTACGTTATCATTGCAGGCGAAAGGACTGATCCCTCCAAGGCGGTTCGGCTGCTGGGGATTATTCTCGAGCTGGCTCAGGGTTAAGGCGCCAGGAAGCCGCTCCGCGACATTGGCACTCAACAGATAAGCGCGCACCTCCTGGTGCTCGCCGAGCTTCAGGCCAATATTCCCATTGAGGCGTTGCCGCGACTGCTCGCTATGATCTTGAAACCCGTCCTGATGGTTTGCGGACAGACTGAGGTAATAATCTGCCACGGCATCCATCTTGCCGATCTTAAATGGACTCGTGACTAACCCCGAGGATACTTGCCCTTTGACGAATCCGTAGCTGCCCCCTTCTATCCGCGCCTGCAGTGGCGAGGCGTTATATCCGGTCCGGGGGACAAAATTGATCGCACCGCCGATGCTATTGGCCCCGTACCGTAGCGCATTGGCGCCTTTGTAAATCTCAATCCGATCGTAAGCCCAGAGATCGATGGATTCAAAATCCGAAAAGCCGTCGGCGTTGCCGAAATAGATGCCGTTGATCAAAATATTGATGCCGCGGTGGTGGAAGTTATTCCGGAGCGAGGTGCCACGAATATCGAACTTCCCCTCGTCAGCTCCGAACCGGGACTGGAAATGTACTCCGGGCGCGAACTGCAGCACGTCATTGAGATTGCTGCCCCGTGACTCACGGATCTCGCTCTCGGGAATGAGAATCACGCTCGATGGTCTGCGCGCCAGGTCCTGCTTCACATCCTGAACGTTCTCGATTCGCTTGCCTTCCACGATGAATGGCTCCAGCTGGGGAACAGTACTCGCCTCGCCTGGCTCTGCCGCCAGGGCACGCGCATACGACAGCGCTATGATCGTCAAGATAAGCGCCGGATAGCGCACATTTTGCCAATTCATGGTGCTCCTCCTTGATCTTCTTAAGTAATAATACGCTATTAACGGCCGGCTCGTGCCGCAACGGCGTACTCAGTAAGAGGTTCAGATGGAATGTTTAAGGAGGATCGAAACCGGAGGAGCGCGGGATTGTCCTAATGAGAGTAAGGAAGTCGTTTTCAACGACACGAGAATGAGCGCGACTACTAAAACCAAGAAGGTAGGCTCGCCGGCAATGACGCCGGGCCGATGAGACGCAGAAGGGCCGATCTGGCAGACCCACGCGCACAGAGCTGAATGAGAGGCTTTTTTTCCGGTGTGGCTATGATGAGACACCGGGTCGGCAGTGCCGCCGAACATGCACACTGAACCAATGAATCCGAGCGCGAGGTAGCTAATGGCCACTAGCAGGCTGAGACGACGAAAGTGTCGACCCATTATCAGTCTCACGATGTCCGCAGATCGAACTTCACAGGCACGCGTACAGCACTTCTTATCGGGAAATTCCCATCCATCGCCGGAACGAATCGCCAGGTCTTCACAGCTTTGAGTGCGGCCTCGTCCAGAACTGAATGGCCGGAACTCTTATATAGTGTGATACCCTCTACCGACCCGTCCGGCAGGACTTCGACCTGCAAAATGACCGTTCCGTCCCATCCGGCTTCGCGAGCCATGCGGGGATACTCCGGTCGCGGAGTTTCCGCTGGGCGAGCGCCCGCCCGTGCCGGCGCATTTTGCGTGGCCGGATCGTGTAATACCGATTCTCGAATTGACGCACGCACACTGGGAAGCGGCCGTGGGACCTCTGGTACGATCACCTCGGCAGATGACGGCGCAACCGGCAAGGTTTGGGTTGAAGAGAGCACGGGGTCTTCGACAGCGAGTCGGGGCGGGGAGGTTGCTGTGGAACGTGGAATCTCCACAAAACTCGGCATTCGTTCGAGCACGGGCTCAGGATCTACAATCGCCCGCGGTTCCGCTTGCGGACGAGATGCCGCTTTCGGCACGGGTTGCGCACTGGGTGGCCGCGGGGAAGCCGTAGGCTCCTGGAATGCGGAGTATAACGGCTGAACTAGGTCCACCGAAATCGTGTCCTGCACAGGAAGATGTCTCAGTTGGAACGGCATGACCGCTAAGGCGATAGCGAGGAGAGCATGAACCGCGAACGACAACGTCACCGGCACGCCATACCTTGGGTCTCTTTGCGCGATGCCGTTCATTGACGGACGTCCCTCACGAGGCGTTGAATGCGCGCGTCCGTTCCTCCGAGTTCGAGATATTTTCGGTACGCGGTAAGCGCCCTCTGATTGTCCTTCAGATGAAACTCATACAGAGTGCCAAGGTTGTAATAGGCTTCGGTCTGTTTCGGGCGAATGCGAACGGCTTCTTGATACGCCTGCTCCGCCTCCTCCAACTTTTTCAGGCTTGCGAGGATGACACCAAGATTCACCCATGCCTCCGCATCGTTCGGCCGAAGCTTGGTGACTGCTCGGAACTCTTCTGCGGCAGCCTGCAAATTGCCCTGTGTTTTGTATACGTATCCGAGATTCCCATGGGCGTCCACCAGATCCGGTCGCGCTGCAATCGCAGCTTTGTATGCTTTTTCCGCCTCAGCTAGACTGCTCTCACGCTCGGCGATCGTGCCCAAAAGGTATTGTGCCTCGGCGTGATTGGGATGCTGCTTGATCAACTGCGTTAACAACTCCTTCGCCTCTTTGCTTCGTCCGCGTGACTCGTAGAGATAGCCTAGCGCGTAGAGCGCTGCGACATTGTGAGGTTTGAAGGCCAGGAGGCGCTGATAGGCCTCGATCGCCTTGTCCGCCGTCCCCTGCTTTTCGTACAGCAACCCCAGCGCCAGTTGCGCTTCCTCATAACGCGGGTAGTTTTCGAGCGCGCGTTTCAGCTCCGTTTCGGCATCGGCGCTCTTGCCCTGCGTTTGATAGATGACTCCCAGGTTGTAATGGGCTTCCGCGAAATTCGGATAATAGGCGATGGCCTTCTGAAGCGCCTCGACTGCGTCGCCTGGCCGTTTAAGCCCATTGAAATACGCCAGCGCCAGCAATTGATAAGCTTCGGCGAAGCGCGGATTCAGTTCGACTGCGCTCTTCAAGGCATCAACAGCTTTGTTATAGTCTCCCTGCGCAAGCGCCTTCGCTCCGACGTTGTACTGAGCCTTCGCGTCGTCCGCGTGCACGACTACCGGCATACAAAGCACTGCGGACAAAAGAACAGCCATTAATCTTCCAACGGATCTTTTCATCAGAATGCCCGCAGATCGAAGATGACCGGCACATCTACCGTGCTCGCAAGGGAAAAATTGCCGTCCATGGCGGGAGCGAACCGCCAACGCTTGACGGCATCTATCGCCGCTTCGTCTAAAATCGGGTAGCCGCAACTCCTGTTGAGGGTCGCGGCCGCCGCCGTGCCGTCTTCCAAGACCTGCGCTCGGACAATGACCTTTCCCTGCCAGCCGTTTTCTCTCGCAATCCGCGGATAGAGGGGGCGTTCTCCCGACAAGTATCGCGCCGCGCTCCGAACACCGTTCGCGTGGCCTTGCGCATCAAGTAAGACCGAACGCAACACAGGCGCCGGTCGCTGAACGACTTCACCGGCAGAGCGGATGTCGTTTGTATTGACCGTCTCTACATTGACGCCGTCGACATGGGGTAACGGCCATACCACTTCTCGAGGAGCGCGAGTAATAGGAACACTGCTCACCTCAAATGGGTCCAACATTTCGACGTCATCCTGAGGGGGCATGGGCGTCTGCGCGGCCGCGTGGCTCATCATCCCCATCCAGGCGCTCACGACGATCGCTAGGGTAACCGACACGTCACGTCGCATGCTCTATCCATTCGATTTCACAAGCTCCTTGAACAATTTCACTGTGTCCGGGGCGTCCCAGACGCGAGGTCCAACCGCGCGACCCACCAGTGTTCCGTCTTGAGCAATAATCACGGTCATCGGGAGGCCACGGACGCCGTACGCGAGGCTCACATCCTTTGATTCATCGAGAAGGATAGGAAAGGTGAGTCCTGAGGTCTTCGCAAAGAGCGCTATCGCGTCGCGTTGTTGATCAGCCGTCACCGCAATCACTACGAATTGCGCTGAGGGCAATGATTGCTGCAGGCGCTGCAGGGCCGGCATCTCCTCCTTGCACGGCGCACACCAGGTTGCCCAGAAATTCAACACCACTACCTTGCCCCTCAGAGACATGGAATCGACCGTGCGTCCGCCAATGGTCTTGAGTGAAAAAGTTGGCGCCGGACGCGCATAGTTGAACCGCTGCACTCCCGCGACGGCGTACCGGTCCTGGGCGGCCCCCGCCGATACGGCAGCGAGCATCACCGCGCACACTGCCGCAAGATGCATGGTCGTTCTCATCACTTGCCCTTGACCTGTTCCAGATCCAATTGACCCTGTTGCAACATGATCCTGTTGTTCGGCCAACTATGCTCACTCCAACTGATGCCGACCGCGCCGTTCTCGTGGATCGCTACGGTCGGCGTCTCGGCTTTCGACCCCTGGCTCAAGGCCTGCACCGGACCGAAATTCGCTCCTCGATCCATTGAAAGCCGCATCACAACGCGCTTGCGCACACCCGTGACTTCTTCCCAGACCGCCACGACTGCCCCATCTGGATGCACGGCCATCCGTATCTGATCCGGCAGCGATGAAGACGAGGTGGATAATGAGATCGGAGGCGTGAAGGTCTTGCCGTGATCATCCGACGTGCTGAACAGCATGCGCGGTTGCTCATCGGTCCCCTCGGTATACCACGCAACATACAGGCGGCCCATGCGATCAAAGCCGATTGAGGGGCCACGGTGTGGACATGCCGGAAACGCCCATCCATCCTTGCTGACGAGAAGCGGTTTGGAAAAGTGCGCCCCGCGGTCCTCGGACTTTCCCAACACAATGTCTCGTACGTCGCCATCGAACGTCTTTCTCCAGGCTACCCATAATCCGCCATCCGGCGAATGTGCGATCATCGGCCGGCAACACGGACATGCCATGCCATCCATAATCACGTTCTTCTCGATGCTCTTACCGCCATCAAGAGATCGCGCAAATATCGCGGCGGCGCCGCTCTTGTCCTTGCCACGGCTGTCTAACCACGCCACATACACATCGCCATTCGGTCCGGCTTTCACCGACTCAAAGCTGTGATTGATGGGCAAATTATCGTCGTTCACAGCGACCGGTGCCCCAAATAGCTGGCCGTCCGCTGATCGCGCCATCCTTAACATTGTCGCGAATGGCGCGTTGGGATCTTTGTTTGAGGTGCTCCACGTCAGATACACTTCTCCGCTGCGTGCGACGGCAAGCCCCGGCGCCTGGTGCAAGGTGTCCGGCGCGGCCTCAGGGGTATTGACCCGCACCGGCAGGGACGACTTCTCCCCTACAATGCGCGATAAAAACAGACCGGTCGTTTCATCCTTTTTTCCAAACCACGCAATGTACGCACGCCCTTCGCGATCAAATTGCAAAGCCGGCGGCGAAAGCGGCTGTATGCCTTCGATAACCTTCAACTGCGGGTTCAAGGATACCCCGGCACTGTTCGTCGGATGTGCTGCGTCAGCCGAGGCGATCAGACCCCACAGCGCAAGTGTTATTAGAAAAACCGGTCTCTGCTGCATCTCATCCTCCATGAACCGGCTTTGTTGCGATCGCCAGCCTGGTCAGTCCCGCCTGCTTCACTGCGTCGAGTACCTCCACCACGCGGCCGTGCCGCGCGTCTTCATCGGCATTCACGACGATACTCGGCTCGGTGGTCTGCGCCTTGGCTGCTCTGAGCCGTGAGGCCAGGTCGCCTATCGATATCGGCTCCTTGTCGAGGAAGATTTCGCCGGCGTGGCGAATGGTGATCGACATCGTCTGGGGAATGTCAGCTTTCGCCGAGACCGCAGCCGGAAGGTTCACCTGCATGCCTTGCTGGACAGTCATCGATAAGGTCGCCACCATGAAAAACACCAAAAGAAAGAACATGGTGTCGATCATCGGAATGATCTCGATACGAACTTTCCTGCGGGCCGGTCTAGGAATTTTCATGGTTTGCCTCTCTCGCTTGCAGGCGTAGCTCCAATCGAGTCGCGTATTCCTCCATCCGATCGGTGGCCCGTTCGACCTTCGCAGTGAAATAGTTGTTGGGAATCAGGGCCAAGATCGCAACCAGGAGTCCGGTCGCGGTCGCGATCAACGCCTCAGCTACACCACCGGTGACCGCATGTGGTTGCCCTAGACCTGACGCTGCCATGAGCTGAAATGACTGGACCATGCCGATAATCGTGCCAAGGAGCCCCAACAGTGGCGCCAGCGTGACCACCGTGTCCAGGAGCGGGAGCCCAGCCTTCATCTTGCTGATCTCCGCCGTGGCGGCGCCTTGCATCGCAATCGCCGGTGAAGTGACTCCTGGCTGAAGTCCGGCGGCCAGGACGTGGCCAATGGGACCAGCCGCTTCGGTTTCATGCAAGGCCTCCTTATCCCGGTTACTTTCGATCAGTTTCAGCACCGATTCGAGACGGTCATTACGTTGTCGGTGACGAATCCAGAAAAGCGTTCTTTCAATGATCACGGTCACCGCCGCAAGCGAGCACAGCAATAGCGGGTACATCATGAGCCCGCCTTTATTAAAGAGTTCGAGCATAGCGCCGTCTCCTCATAGATAATCTCTCACTGTAGCCATTGTCTGCGAGCAGCACACTGCCAGACGCGACAGCAAGCGTGCAGCATCGCAATAGGCTTCCTCCGATATGTACATAGGCCTCCAAGCGGTCAGCTTGAAGTGAAAAGAGACCCCGGCGGTCGCCATAGGGGCTGCTGCCGGACGTGTCTACTCTGAAGCTAGAGGAGAATTGGAGGTGCGCGAGCCTGGAGCCGGCTCGCAATAATCAGGGAGACGGGTTGAGATGCCTGGGGAAGTTCAGATTGTTGAACCACTGGGAATGAAACTGGAAGGAAGACCGGCGTGATGACTGCGCCCGCCGATGCACACATCCACGCACAGATGCCCGTAGCATGCATCCCCGCGGTGTGATGAGCCGCGTGTTGCACTTCATGGCTAAAGGCCCCGGCCGTGGTCGTTCCGAGGATAACGACCAGAGCAACGGTCAAAGCCCAAGCGGTTACTTTCATGCTTTTGGATACCATGGGTATCCTAAATGTAACCATGCTATAGATCCCTGTCAACTCCCTAAAGGGCGGCCCAGCCAGTCCAAGGCCTCCTTCGCGCGCCCGCGAACGCCCGCATCCCAATCATCCACGGCCAACTCCCGCAGCCGTTTTTCGGCAGAAAGGGCTTTGAGCCGGCCGAGTCCGAAAGCCGCCTCGGCCCTTACGTAGGCGTATTCGTCATTCGTCGCCAAAAGAAGATGCTCAATCGCCCGGGAATCTCCAAGCACAGCTAAGCCATTGGCCGCCTTCGCGCGGTCGAGCTTTTCCGGGTCCGATTTCAAGATCCAAAGAAGCACATCGAACAACCGGGGCCCGGCGTCGGCCAATCGCTCAGGAGAGCGCCGGTTGTCCTCGATCAGCCAAAGCGCGGCTCGCTTCTGGAGCGCCGGCTCGGTGGCCTCTCTGAAGACTTTGGCGACGCGAGCATGCGCTCGTTTGCGCTCACGCCGCTCGAGCAGATCCTTCGTAACGCCGACCACGATCACCAGCCCTAGGATGACGGCCGCCACGGTTTTCCAGGGACCGGTCTTGATGAAGTCTTTCCAGTGTCCTGGAATGACACCCCATACAAAAAATCCGGCAAGAAGAAGAATAAATATCTGGGTCAGTATGGCGATGCCGACATTCCCGTCCTCAGTGAATCGATGGGGGTTCGCCGCTCGCTGATCCCGATTTGGTTTCATTGTCGTAAGTTTTTCAGTATACTAAGAACTCAACCTGGGCTCATCTGCATGATCAACGTTTTCCTGAAAAAAGTATTCGGCAGCAAAAACGACCGGGAAATCAAGCGGATGCGTCCCGTCGTCGCGAAAGTCAACGCGCTGGAACCCGATATCTCTGTACGCACCGATCAACAACTCGGTGCGAAAAGCGACGAATTCCGAAAGCGTCTGGCCGACGGGGCAGTCCTGGATGATCTCCTTCCGGAAGCCTTCGCGGTGTGCCGTGAAATGTCCAAGCGCAAGCTCAAGATGCGGCATTTCGACGTCCAATTGATCGGCGGCATCATCCTGCACGAGGGCAAGATCGCCGAGATGAAAACAGGCGAAGGCAAAACTCTGGTCGCGACCCTTGCGCTCTACCTGAATGCTCTCGAGGGCAAGGGCTCACACTTGGTCACGGTCAACGACTACCTGGCCAAGCGTGACGCCCAATGGATGGGCCCCCTCTATCATTCGCTCGGGCTCTCAGTCGGGGTCATTCAGCACGAGATGTCTTTCCTGTTCGATCCGACGTATGACCCCGAGGACAAGCGTCTCTTACACCTGAGGCCCTGTACCCGTCGTGAAGCCTACCGAGCGGACATCACCTATGGTACGAACAACGAATTCGGATTCGATTATCTTCGCGACAACATGGTGACGGATCTTGATCAGTGCGTCCAGCGCGAGTTGCGTTACGCCATCGTCGACGAAGTGGACAGCATCCTGATCGATGAGGCTCGCACGCCCCTGATCATCTCCGGCCCGACCGAAGACTCCACCGATCTGTACTATCGCATCGATCGCATCATTCCCAGCTTAAAACGAGAAGAGCACTACACGATCGAGGAGAAAACAAAAACGGCCGCATTGACCGAAGAGGGCAACGAGAAGGTGGAACGGGCGCTCGGCGTGAGTAACCTCTATGATCCCGCGAACCTGAGCCTGGTCCACCATGTGGTGCAAGGCCTTCGGGCGCATGTCATGTACCACCGCGACGTGGACTATGTCGTCAAGGACGGCGAAGTCATTATTGTGGATGAGTTCACCGGCCGCTTGATGCCGGGACGCCGATGGTCAGACGGACTCCATCAGGCAGTTGAAGCGAAAGAGGCTGTCAAGATCGCCAACGAAAACCAAACGCTGGCGTCGATAACCTTCCAAAACCTCTTCCGGATGTATGACAAGCTGGCCGGCATGACGGGAACGGCCGATACCGAAGCCAGCGAGTTCGCAAAAATCTACAACCTCGAAGTGGTCGTAGCGCCCACAAACCGTGTCAACATTCGGCAGGACTTTGCGGATGTCGTGTATCGCACAGAGAAAGAAAAGTTCAACGCGATCGTGGAAGACATCAAAGAGTGCCATCAAAGAGGTCAGCCAGCTTTGGTTGGGACCATCTCTATCGAGAAATCGGAGCGCCTCGCGGGCTACCTGGTGCGTCAGGGAATCAAGCATAGCGTTCTGAACGCCAAGCACCACGAACGCGAGGCCGAGATCATCGCCCAGGCCGGGCGCAAGGCCGGCGTGACGATCGCGACGAATATGGCGGGGCGCGGTACCGACATCCTTCTGGGAGGCAATCCCGAGTTTCTCTTCAAGAAGACCGTATACGCAGACCCCGAGATGACGCCTCAAGATCAGGCAAAATTAGAGGCTCAGATCGAGGCCGAGTGCGAAGCGGAGAAAAGAGAAGTCATCGCGGCCGGAGGTCTTCATATTATAGGCACGGAACGTCACGAGAGCCGGCGCATTGACAACCAATTGAGGGGGCGATCCGGCCGGCAAGGCGATCCCGGCTCCTCACGTTTCTATCTATCGCTTGAGGACGACCTGCTTCGCATTTTCGGGTCGGAGCGTATCTCAAAGATCATGCTGAAACTCGGGATGGAAGAAGGGGTGCCGATTGAGGCCGGGATGGTGACACGTGCCATTGAAAACGCGCAAAAGAAAGTAGAAGCGCACCACTTCGAAATCCGCAAACAGCTCCTTGACTATGACGATGTACTGAACAAGCAGAGGGAAGTGGTCTATGAGCGCCGTCGCATGATCCTGCGCGGCGACGACCTCACAGAGGAGATCCGCTCAAGCACGGAGGAAGTGCTGAAGATGCTCCTCTCGGTGTACTGTCCCGAAGGCGCCTATCAGGAGGATTGGGATTTCAAAGGCCTGGCCGACGCGGCGTTTGCCCAGTTCGGTATCGACATCAAAGACGGATCGATCGACTTCAAGGACATCGGATTCGAGGCCTTACAGCAGGAACTGCTCAGGAAGGTCGACGAAGCGTACAAAAAGAAGGAGAAGGAGCTCGGGGCAGAGCTGCTACGGTTCCTCGAGAAAAGGGTGATGCTCGCGACCATCGATAGCCTTTGGAAGGACCATCTGTTAGGCATCGACAGTCTTCGTGAGGGCATAGGCCTTCGCGGCTACGGGCAGAAGGATCCCTTAATCGAATACAAGCGGGAAGCTTTTGAGATGTTCGCCGCGATGATGGACCGGATGAAACGAGACGTGCTTGAGCACCTCTTCCGCGTTCAGGTTGTGCAAGGGGAGTCTCCGCGTCCGCTCGAAGAACCGAGGCGCGCTGTTCCCTTGACGCTTAACCGGGGTGAGGAGACGGCCGACGAGACTGGCCCAAAGACCGCTCGGCGTGCGGTAGACAAGGTCGGACGTAACGATCCTTGTCCCTGCGGCAGCGGTAAGAAATACAAAAAGTGCCACGGCTCTTAAGAAGCCCCGCTGCTTCGTTCAGCGCATGCCAACGAGAACTGCGTTTCTTTATCGAGACCGCGCGAACGCTCACGTCTTCCCGCGAGCCCAAAGCTGCGCTCCGCACGATCCTCGACAAGGCGCGCGCAATGGTCCGTTGCCGCGCGTGGTCTCTTTTCTTAGTGGACCCAGCAACGCGGGATCTGGTGTTCGAGATGTGCGGAGGCTCCAAGGTGGACGGCCTGAAGGGTCTTCGGGTCCGGGCCGGAAACGGAATCATCGGCTGGGTTTCATCCCATGGCAAACCCGTCATCGTCGGCGATGCGCAGACAGACCCCAGATTTTTGCCCGAGGTGGATGATGCGACCAGCGTGACGAGCCGTTCGATCCTGTGTGTACCGATCCTGAGCCAAGGAAAACCCGTGGCCATATTAGAAATGCTCAATAAAATCGGCGCCCCATTCACTCGTGATGATCTTCAACTGCTGACTCGCCTGACCCATCAGGCGTCTATCGCGCTGGAGCACGCGTCGTTGATTGAGCAGGTCTCGAATCTGGCGATCACCGATGAGCTCACGGGCCTGTTCAACGCCCGTTATCTCGATCAGACTCTTGATTGGGAAATTCGCCGCTGCAGCCGGTATCGTTCGACCGTGGCGGTGATCTTCCTGGACCTCGATCATTTCAATGCGATCAATGCCCTCTATGGGCATCCTATAGGCAGCCTCTGCCTCACTGAACTTGCGCAGATCATGCGTAAAAGCGTGCGCGACGTGGACATTCCGGCTCGGTACGGTGGTGATGAATTTGTGGTGATCCTTCCCGAAACCACCGTGGCGACGGCGCGCATGGTCGCCGAACGCCTCCGGAAAGCCATCCAAGTGCATGCCTTCGGGGAAGGGGCCAGCCTGCGGCGGCAATTAACCGCAAGCATCGGGATTGCCGGCTTTCCAGACCATGCCAAATCAAAACAAGAGTTGATGTCAAAAGCCGATGAGGCAATGTATCGATCCAAGGCGGCGGGCGGAGACCGTGTGACGATCGCAAAGAACCCCTGATATCACAAATGACTCACTATAATCCTCCGAAATGTCCACGATGCCATAAAGCTATGCAGCCGGTTGCCCGTCCCACACAAGAGAAGGATGACCGGCCTGATTCGCCCAGGAAATGGCTCTGCGACGATTGCAAAGTATCGACGACCTGGTAGGGATACTAGCTAAGGCAGCGGACGTCCGGTTCCAATTGCGTGGGTTTTTTTCCATTCCTCGTTGAGACGGTACACAAAGATCAACGTCTCGGCGACGGCCTGGTAGAGCGATGGTGGTATCTCTTGTCCCAAATCCAACTGGAGCAGGATTTCCACTAGATCCGGATTCTCCCGGATGGGAATGCCGTGTCGTTTGGCCTCTTCGATGAGACGCTCCGCCATCAATCCTTCGCCATGTGCGGTTACGCGGGGGGATGAGCTCTTTTCCGGCTCATAGCGCAGCGCCACTGCGCCTTTTCGGGGATGTTTAATCATTTTGCCGCCTATTTCACCCACCCGCCCCAAGCCTGCCGAGACAGGCTTTTATCCGCGGTCTCCTCATCACACGCTAGAATAGAAAGCGCTTCAAGCGCGAATATTGATAAGCCCATCGCCCTCCGGAAGCGGCCGGTCCCGCAGTTCCTCACCTCTGACGCTACCGTCAGTCTTGAGCTCGCACCTGAGAAACTCCACAGCAAAACCGTGCGCGCCCAGAGTCTGTGCGAGCTCTGGTAGGAGCTGGCTGGCCAATACTTCTGTGTCCTCGCGCTCGACGGTGACCTTCACTGACAGCTGCTTTTTGTGCAGCGCAAGATCAACGCGCAAGGCCCCAAGTTCACTCAGGTCCAGCAGTGCCACAACGCTGTAATGGCGCTCTTCAGGTGGGGTTTTTCGACCCTCTTCTGACCGCCCGTCCACGTAAAACTCTGCGGTAGAGGAGCGGCCGTCCAACACGAACGGGATTTGGAAGGTTAAGGGCGCGCCCCGTTCGCTATTCACACTGTTTAGGACCTGAGTGCGCTCGATTACCGATAACAGTTCGTGAGCCTGGTGGCGGACATCAGTTGCTTGTTTGCCGGTTAATGCTGTTGATTGAGCCGCAGAATCTGCAGCCTGAACAGGCAAGTCCGCTGCCGGCAGCTTGCCCACTGCGAATTTCGTGATTTGCTCACCCAGTTGAGGGCTTTTAGGCTCAATACTCTTCGATGTGCTGATCAGCGGTTCAACTTCACTCTCGACTCCCACGACCTTGGGTGCCGCGAGCCTCTCGACTTCATTGCCGGCTCCGATGGCTTTGAGGCTTGCCACCGGACCGTCCGCTATGCTGCCCCCTGGAATCGCCTGCGGGGTCGATTGAAGGAGTTTTGCCATCGCGGGGGCCATGTCCCGCCCCACCACAGGATTCGCAGTCTGCGAAAATTCCTCCAGTGCATTACCCTGCAGTGCCGGCCTAGCCGCTGGCTGGGGCTGATCCTTAAGCGAAGCAGTATTCGGGGGCTGCTGGGGATCAGATTTTGATGAAGTTGCCAGCATTTCTCTTGATTGCGCCTGGAGTTGTTTTAAAAGAGCGCCTTCAAGATTTTCTCCCGACGGCTGAGTTATTGGGCGGCTTAATGGAGTTGCAGTAGAGGATCCCGCAGCATGACTAATTCCCCGCTGAATCGCTGAGAAGGTGATATCGACGGGGGTGCCTGATTGATACCCAGAAAGCAGCGTCAACAATGCGGCTTTGAGATTCTGCGCGGTCAACTGCGGAAGGGCCAAATGGGCGTGCTCTGCAAAGGCGGTCTGTAACATCGGTTCATAGCGAAGCCCCAAGCGGTCGATAGCCGAGCGAAGTTGTTCACCGGTGACTGTCTTCAAGTCAATGGGCAAAGCTTTTAAAAGGGCGATGAGCTTCGCGGCGGCATCGTTTGTGGGCTGCTGAGTCTGCAAGCTCGCAATCGCCTCACGAAATCGTTCCAATACGGTTCCGACCGGACTGTCCACCGGCAGCAGTTGCTTGAGGAGGTCGACCACAGGGTCATCGATGACCGCGTTCTCCGTGCCCAAGACAATCGGCACCGCGACCTTCGGCGCGGAGTTTACTCCAGGCCCAGGCGGCGGGAGAATCGGACCGACCAGCCCGATTATATTCGGGCCGCCCATGGCGATCCTTTCGATAACTTGAAAATGTATGACTTCAAAGGAAAGTTCTCCGTGATCTGATGTCGGCTTTTTAAGACGGTAACTTGAGATAAGGTCTAGGAACACTGCCCTGGTAACAAGGCCTTTTGCCGGAATCCAAGGCGAAATCAACAAAAAAGGAGCATAGGTCTTTCGGCCTATCGGTGCTTATGTCAGCAGAAGCCTTTTCTGGGGGATAAACGTCGCTAACTCATTGTCTAGACACAGCCTTTCAGCTTGACTAACCATAAGACCTACGCTATGGTACGCCCTCCAAAATGGCACTGTTATCCCCAGACAAATCCACGGTGGAGCTCGGGCATCGCGAGCTTGTTCAAAAGTTGATCGCACGGATCGACCAGAACGGGCCCATTACTTTTGCGGAGTTTATGGAGACGGCGCTGTATGACCCGGATTTCGGGTACTACACCACAGACCCGGTGATCGGAGCGGGCGGAGATTACTGGACAAGCTCGGAAGTCCATCCTATCTACGGCGATCTCCTGGCACGACAGGTCGCACAGGCAGCCGCCGCGATCGCTCCTACCGGGATCTTCACCCTCCTTGAAATGGGAGCCGGTCGAGGGACCCTCGCTGGCCACGTGCTGGCGGCCTTTCAACGCGAGCACCCGGATCTTCTAGACCGTCTGCAATACCTTATTATTGAACGAAGCGCCGGCATGGTGCGGCGGCAGCAGGAACATTTGCTACCGTTTATCCAAAACGGTATTTCGGTCCACTGGCTTCCGGACCTTGCCGCTCTCGCCCCCGACTCGATCGTCGGCGCGATCCTTTCGAATGAACTGGTGGATGCCTTTCCCGTTCATCGCGTTGTACAGCGGCGCTTGGGATTGCGCGAGATCCTCGTTGGATGGTCTGCGGCTTCAGGGGCTTTCATCGAGGTGGAAGCGCCCCCCGTGGATCCTTCTGTGCAACAGTATTTTGAGCGGCTCGCCATCCGACTGGAGGACGGCCAGCGCGCCGAAGTTAACCTCGACGCTATTGACTGGATGCGCCAGATCGCTCGGCGCCTCACGAAGGGGATTGTGCTGACCGTGGATTACGGCCATACCGCGTCCGATCTCTATTCGCCGCTCAGAAAAGACGGTACGCTGCTTTGCTACTATCGTGAGACTGTGTCCGATAATCCATATGTCAGGATCGGGCAACAGGACATCACCGCTCATGTCGATTTCACGAGCTTGGCGTTGATCGGCGAGCAAGAAGGTTTGGGGGTGACGGGTTTTACAAATCAGCTTCACTTCATGATGGGGCTCGGCATAGACAGAGCTTTCGCCGGCTTGGATCCCGAATCGAAGGAGTCCGGCTATCTACGACGACTGCTGCAGCCGGGCGGCATGGGAACCACCTTCAAAGTGCTCGTACAACACAAAGGCATGGCCGCTCCCGCTTTGGACGGCCTTAGATCACGTCCGTTTCTCCTCGACGCGCTCTACTCGGGCGCAGCCGCGCATGGCTGAGCTCGTCCCTCAAAGCTACCTTCCCATTCTGATTCTCATCCTGGCTGGGACAGCCTTCGGGGTCGGCTCTCTCTTGGTCGGTTCACTCGTGCGCCCCTCACGGCCGTATCATGCGAAGCTGCTGCCCTATGAAAGCGGGGCGCCGACGTTTTCGGACGCCCGCGCCAAGTTCCCAATGCGTTATTATATTATTGCGATGTTGTTCGTCATTTTTGATATCGAAACGGTGTTTTTATACCCCTGGGCCATCGTCTTCAATGAGCTCGGACTCTTCGGGCTGGTCGAGATGCTGCTGTTTATTGCCATCCTTCTTGTCGGCTATTTCTACGCATGGAAGAAAGGCGCTTTGGAATGGGATTAACAGTTGTCATTCTGAGTCCTTCGGCTGTCATCCTGAACGAAGTGAAGGATCTCAATATCGAGGCTCAGGATAAACTACGCGAAGAATCTAGGCTGCCATGGAGATCCTTCATGGAGGTTATCCTGAGTGGGCAGTCGAGATCCTTCGCTGGCGCTCAGCGACTGTCTTGAATGTCAAGCATGCTGCACACACGTAGCAGCACGCCAAGGAGTTTGATGTTTCAACATTGCATTCAGAATCGTGAGCAGTTTTCGCATGCAGGCCGTGAGTGCCACTTTGGCGGGTTTGCCTGCGTCACGAAGGCGACGGTAGAAGGCCTGGATGACCGGATTGTACCGGGTGGCCACGAGCGCACACATGTACACCACGGCCCGTACGTGCGCGCGGCCTCCGCTCACACAAGGCCGCCCGCGCCAGAGCCCGCTCTCTTTGGTGAACGGCGCTACACCGACGAGGGCTGCGATCTGGCGACGATCCAGTTGTCCCAATTCCGGCAAACTCGCCAACAACGTCTGCGACACCACGGGACCCACCCCAGGCATGCTCTGCAGCAGATCGTCCTTCTCCCGCCAGATGGGACTTTGTTGGATGCTCTGCTGCAGATCGCTATCCACGCTGGCCAATTGCGCTTGCAGCCAGGCCACATGGGCATCGATGCTTTTGCGCACCCGTTTCGGCGCCCTCGTGCGGCGCTGCTTCTCGGCAATGAGCATCTCGAGCAGTTGCCGGCGCCGCGTCAGCAATGCGGCCAATTCCTGCGTGCTCGCCTCTGGCAAAAGGCGGGGCGTCGGCCGTACCCGCTCGGCAAACTCGGCCAGAATCCCGGCATCCAGCCGATCGGTCTTGGCCAACCGGCCCATGGCTTTGGCAAAGTCGCGCACCTGCCGTGGATTGACGACGACCACCGGGAGCCCTGCGGCGGCCAGCGCGCTCGCCAGACACATTTCCAAGCCGCCGGTGGCTTCGAGCACGACCAGCTGAGGCTGGCTCTGCTGCACGCGTTCCACCACCGCGGTGATGCCGCTGTCACTATGGACCATGCGACATTGTTCCCCCGTCGGCCGCACGGCCACATCCAGATGCCCTTGCGAAACATCGATCCCAATAAACACAGGGACAGCACTCATGGTGCACCTCCGAGAAGGCCCGGTCTTGCGCAATGCGGGCTTCGGTGGCCCAGGCGACTGTACGGGTCCCTTCTGGTAACGGGCGTGACGACCTGGCTGAGCGACGGTCTCAGAGGACCCAGGATGAGTCGGTCTATCACGCCCTGGTTGTTGATGCACCATAGGATCCATCAGTGAGGATCAAGATACAAGGATGACAGAAAGTAACGT
>CAWBGA010000015.1:0-59330 GCA_963788195.1 Nitrospirota bacterium | reverse complement strand
CTTACCACACCCCTTATGGAGCTGGATGTTGCCGCCACGGGGGTCCAAGGCGATCGGTGTTTTGCCGGTGCTCACTGGTCCCGAGGTCAGGCTAAAGGTGTCCGCCTGCCCTTTGGGGCTGTCGACCACCACGAACGCATAGGGGCCGCCCGTCTTCAGCTTGCCGGTAATCATTGCTGTATTGCTATCGATGCTGACACGCTGTACATCGCCCTGCAAATGCTCGCTCTTGCCGTGATTGACATAGTTGAAGTTTCCAAACGCCGTGCCGTCTTTCTTGATGCCCGCGACGAATCCAAAGGTCTGGCGCTTCCCGTTCAGCACGAAGACGCCGCCGCCCGTCACCTTGCCCGGACAGCCTCGCGCCCCCACCTCCGGCGCTGAGGGACACATGACGCCGGCATGCGAAGACCCGATCACGACCTGATCCCCGCTTGCCATGTCGACCTGAATGCTATTGACCACGACATCCGCCCCCGCCGCAATCTCAGACTTGCTCGCCACCCGATTCACTTTCACGGTACCGTCGATTCCACCTTTTCCCAGTGGGAATGTCTGAGAATCCATAATGCCGGACGCAAGAAAAGACAAAGTAGGTGATTCAGGATCAATGCTGACGGAACCCACATGGGCATTCCAATTGACCCGCGCCGGTTCACCCAAAATGGTGGGACAAAAGGCGGACGTCGCGTTAGACAGGCCGTGCACCAGGATGGTATGGCCCCCGATGCGCAGTACTACGGAATCCACGTCGGTCTCTGTCAAGCTTGACAGACCGCTCCCCTGCACCGACAAAAAGGTCCTCTCTCTATCCCCACAATTGTGACAGACCAGACCAGCCAAAGGTTTGCTCCCTGCTGATGTACCCATAAAGGAGCCGCCGGCGCCGGTACTCGGCAGCGCGAGATGGTCGACCTCAAAGGCGGTGCCGCCAGCGAAGCCTTTGCTCCCCACCGCATCCCCACTATACGAAATGGCCACCTGGGCAAAATTAACCGCAGGCCATAACAGCAGGCCGGCCATAACCCCAAGACCCACCCGCAATTTAGAAAAATCTAGGGCGTCCACGATGGTGCAGATATTGTACTTAGCCCGGAGCATTCTACTTTTTACTACAGCCTCGATGAACCTGGATGTTGCCACCACGGGGGTCCAACGCGATCGGCCCGCCTGTCGTGAGCGGCGTCGACGTGAGATTGAAGGTATCCGCCCGCCCTGGCTCGCCGTTGTCTACCACCACGAGCGTATACGGCTCGCCCGCCTTTAGTGTCCCGGTGATCGTCGCAGTCTTGGTATTGATGCTGACACTCTGCACACTGCCCTGCAGATGGGCGCCCGTGCCATGATTGACATAGTTGAAGTTTCCAAACGCCGTGCCGTCCTTCTTGGTGCCGGCCACAAAGCCAAAGGTCTGGCGTTTTCCACCGAGCATAAATAGCCCGCCGCCGGTCACCTTGCCCGGACATCCTCCTGGCACTCCACCCCCATCCGGCGCTGAGGGGCACATCACGCCGGCATGGGATGAACCGATCACGACCTGATCCCCGTTTTTCATGTCTACCTGGATGCTATTGACCACGAGATCGGCCCCGGCGGCGATCTCTGAGCGACTCGCGACCCGGTTCACGCTCACGGTGCCGTCGGCTCCTTTGCCGTCGGTTCCAACTACTCCCAGCGGGAATGTCTGATAATCCGTGATGCCAGTCGCAACGACCGACAAATCGGGTCCCTCGGGATCAATGTTGAGGTAGGATACACCGCCATTCCAAACGGTCCCGGCCGGCTCAAAGGCCGTCGGACAGCTTGCGGACGTGCTGTTGAACATCGTGCTCACGCGGATCGTATGGCCCCCAATCAACAGCACCGCCCCACCCACGTCCGCTTCCGTCAAGCTGGACAGGCCAGTCCCCTGGACCGACGTAAAGGTCATCTCGCCTTCATGACAGTTGATACACACCGCAGGCGGCACAGCTCCACTAGGGAACGACTTGCCCACCGCTACTGTAGAGTCATACGTGCCCCCTGTAGTCGGAAGGTTGAGATGGTCGAACTCAAACGTGGTCCCGCCGATGGTGCCTTTGCCTGCGACCCCGTCCCCGCTATACGAAGTAGCCACCTGGCCAAAGTTGACTGACGGCCATAATAGCAGGGCGGCGATAAGACCAAGCGCCAACCGCAATTTCGAAGAAACTTGGATGTCCATGAGTATGATCTCCTGTCGTAGTGAGCTTCCAAACGAACTGGGTGTATCCAAGATCTGCTTTGCCGGGCTGTGTCTATTTGGAGTATTATACGTAGAGTATATCATTTTAAATATAAAACTCTAGACAGAATAATCAGTCGGCGCGGTTTACAAAAACGCGCCCTTGAGTTCAAAGCTGCCAGGTTGGATTTTTTAAAAGGATCGGAAATCGGGGCCGGAGTGAAGGACGGGAAGATTATTAGGAAGGTTTATCTCTGGTGCGTCTTTCCACGCGCAAAGGCTTGCTGTTTTACATCAAGTCGGATGTTGTGGAGTAGCGACTATTTCTCTTTCGGCTTGCTTTTCTCAGTCTTTTCAGGCGCTTCGCGAATGGCTTGGGCAGCCTTCGAAACCCCCTTGCTGACCTCATTCCCGACCCGCCCGATGACTTCCCCGATTTCCTGCAAAGGCTTCGGCAAGTCGCTGGTCTTGAGATCCTTATTTTTAGTGGTAGTCGTCCCCTCCTCTTTGCTGGCGGGCTCAGCCAAAACCGAATCACCCATTGCCAGAAAGAGGGCAATAAAGATAACTGCCTGCCATATTAACTTCGGAACATTCATACAATCCTCCTATGCGCCAGGGAAGAAATCCCATTGGCCTGATGATATTATCGGAGCAGGTACGCCAGTGCTTGAGGGGTTATACCAGCTGCCCCCGTTCAAACCCCGAAAAATCAATGCTTGGAGGTGAAGGTTTGACCAGTCTTCACGGATTCTGTTAGTCTTTTTAGATGTGGCGCCTTCTCATACTCCTCATTCTGCTGGTCGTGGTCTACTTTATGGTGCGAGGAGCCCTGCGGGGATTACTGGCAAAAAGGCAGGATCATGCTCGCGCGGAGTTGTCGGGGCAGTCAGCCGAAATGGTCCAGGACCCGGTGTGTGGTATGTTTGTTCCCAAGGAGGGCGCCCTTTTTATCCGTAATGCCGATCGAACATACTTTTTCTGCGGTGATTCCTGCCGGGGTATCTATGAAAAGAAACTGTCCTCTGTCTAGGAAGACGTTATTCCGCGTTCTCAAACCTTCCTGACGCGGTCAGCCGGCCTCCTTCTCCACGACACAAAACTTGTTGCCGTCAGGGTCTGCCAGGACGATGTAGTCGGCATTATCCGGATAACGCCACGCCACACGCTGAGCGCCAAGTCCGAGCAGCCGTTCCACTTCCGCTACCGTATCTATTGTATATAGATCCAAATGATGACGTTGATGGTTTATTGCTTCTGACGAAACCTGCGTGATCGCCAGTTGGACGCCAAATCCTTCCCGGGGAACCAAAATTGCCCAGTCGCTAGAAGGCTCACGGAGCGGTCGATATGCAAGGGCGTCACACCAAAACCGAATGGCACGTGGGACATCTCGAACCCCCCAAACGATCGATCCAATCTTCAACATTGCTTCTCCTCTTTTCTGTTTCAGGGGAGTCTAACAAATGTTGCGGGGCAGCATTAGGGCGGGACATTTTGAGTCCTGCGGCTCGAGGTTGATGGTAAACTCGGGTGACAATGGGAGGCAGAGTGACAGGTCTCAGCACCCCGAATAGCTATAATCATCCAGTAGTCCGTGCTTGTCGAAATCCAACTTGATCTCACAATCGTGAGGTTTGATCCCGCCTAAGAACCGCCGAGTTCCCCCGGCGATCCGATAATAAGTCCACGTCTCACCTCCCCAGAAGCGCTTTGAGGTTCCGGCAGGTGTCCCCCATTCCTTTTCAAACCACTCTTTGGTTTCGTGCCGCTGGGCGGCGGGCTTGAGGGTTTGCTCCAGGTAGGGATTGCTGCTGCATGCTGTCGCGAGCACGAGAAGCACTAGGAAGGCGGCTCGATGCATACCTTAACCTCCTCAGAAGAGTACTTTGAAAATTAACGGAATACTTGTAGAATAAAAGGAGTCTTGTGCTTTTTGCCTCATCGCCTAATCGCTGGAGGGTACCACCATGATGATCTTCTTAGACACGGGAAATACCAAAGAGATTAAAGAAGCCGCGAGCTGGGGAGTACTGGACGGCATTACGACCAACCCTTCGTTGGTCGCCAAGGAAGGCCGCAGCTTTAAGGACCTGCTCAAGGAAATATGTTCACTCGTCGATGGTCCGATCAGCGCGGAAGTGGTCAGCGTCGAAGCCGACGCCATGGTGAAGGAAGGTAAGGACCTGGCCACCGTCCACAAAAACATCGTCGTCAAGGTTCCGTTGATCCCGGAAGGCCTCAAGGCGTGCAAAGCTTTAACATCTCAGGGGATCCGCGTCAACGTCACCTTGTGCTTTTCCCCCAATCAGGCCCTTCTTGCCGCCAAGGCCGGCGCCTGGTGCGTAAGTCCTTTCATCGGCCGTCTGGACGATATTTCCCACAATGGAATGGAGCTCATCCGCGACATCGTCACGATTTATCGCAACTACCAGTATAAGACAAAAGTGCTGGTCGCCAGCGTCAGGGGTCCGCAGCATGTGGTAGAGGCTGCCAAAATCGGCGGGGATATTTGCACGATGCCGTATACGGTGTACAAGCAGCTCGTGCAGCACCCACTGACGGATAGCGGGCTCAAAAAGTTTCTGGCCGACTGGGATAAACAGAACGTCCCGAAGGCATAGCCCTCAGCGCCATGCACGGTGGTTGCGTGGATTGGAAGACGAACCTCAGAAGGCGTGGCCTATGCCTCGGAGGTCCTGTACCTAGGGTACCTTGCCCTTAAAGAGATCTTTACTCCGTCGCCGCGCGGCCGGGGTGAAACCTACCGGATCATTGCCCGCCAAGTGATCTTTACGGGAGTTGACGCGCTCCCGTCGACCACCTTCATTGCCCTCATGGTGGGGCTCCTCGTGATCATCCAGGCCGGGACGACCCTCCCGCAGGTAGGAGCCGGCGCTCTTCTGGCTCAGATCATTGTGCTTACAATCGTTCGAGAACTCGGTCCATTAATCACGGCGTTCATCGTCGTGTGGCGTTCGGGCACCGCCATCTCCACGGAACTCGGCAATATGCGTGTGGGGAAGGAAATCACCGCGCTCGAGGCCATGGGCATCAGCGTCACGCGATTCATTGTCATGCCGCGCCTGGTTGGCGCAATTATCGCCATGATCTGCCTGACGGTGTACTTTGACCTTGTTGCAGTGGTCGGCGGCTTTCTCGTCGCGAAAACCAAGCTGACGATCCCGCTTGGGGTCTACCTTGAGGACATCGGGAAAACGCTGTCTCTGGCTGATCTGCTTATTACATTGATTAAGGCCGTCCTGTTCGGATTTACAATCGCAGTGATTTGCAGCCATCATGGGCTGTCGGTGGAGGGTTCCCCTACGGAAGTGCCACAGCAAACCACGCGCGCCATGCTCAATACTGTGACGATCTGTCTGGTGCTCGACATCATAGTTACCGTGGGGTTCTACTCGTGATAAAGGGGCAACCGACGGTTGAGCTTGATCACGTCTCGGCGTTTTTGCGCGAAGGGCAGAGCGTCGACGATGTCAGCCTGACCGTTCGACACGGTGAGCTTGTGGCCTTGGTAGGAGGCGACGGGTCGGGAAAGAGTCTCGCGCTTTTGCTCGCAGCCGGGATCGAGTCCCCACTGAAGGGGATAGTCCGGCTTCTAGGTATCGATCCGGCGCTTGCCTCGGAGCGGGCGTATGTCGATCTGCGACGCCGGGTCGGGGTCGTGTTTGACCGCCCCGCTCTTCTAAGCAATATGAATGTCTTCAATAACATAGCTGTGCCCTTGCGCTACCACACGGCTCTTGCGGAACCAGAGATCGAAGTCAAAGTCACAGCGGCCCTTCGC
This sequence comes from Nitrospirota bacterium, assembly GCA_963788195.1. GTDB lineage: Bacteria > Nitrospirota > Nitrospiria > Nitrospirales > NS-4 > NS-11. The sequence continues at coordinate 53,322 of CAWBGA010000015.1, read as the reverse complement.
CTTTGGGGTATCGAGCATCTAAGGGACTGGTTTCCGGCTCAACTTATGCTGAGCGATGCGCGATTTGTAGCGCTGGCGCGGGCGCTGATCCTTAATCCAGAGATCCTCTTCTTCGACGACATGTTGCTCGGGTTGGACGCTTGGGGTTTGGCGCGACTGCGGGGATTCTTCGAAAGCGTACGCGCGAAAAGAGGGATGACCCTCGTCACATCCGTCGGGGTGCCGACGAAGTTGTTCGAGATCCTGGATCGCGTGCTGTTCTTTCAGGATGGCCGGATGGTCGCTGATACCACACCTGCGGAGGCTGTCCTGATGCAGGATCCGGCCGTGCATGAGTTTCACAGTGTTTAACCCCCAAGATATCATCGCATGAGGTGTCATGATGCATTACACTCATCGTCTCTCTCAGGCTCGAATCCACCAGATCGTGGGCTGGTTTGTGCTCGTTCCGGTTCTGATCCTGGCCGGGGTGCTGTTCGTCGTTGGAAAGAACGAAAACATTTTCGAAGAGAAGTACAAGATCACGACCGTCTTTAGTGAAGGTTTCGGGCTGAAGGTCGGTTATCCCGTAATGCTCTTGGGTCTGCAGGTGGGGCGGATCAGCGCGATCGAGTTTACCGAGCAGAACAATGCGCGGTTCACGCTCCAGATTTTAAAAAAGTACCAGGACAAGATTCGCATGGATTCCAAGGCCGGGATCGGCAAGTCAGGGGGACTCCTCGGAGAGCCGCAGATTGAGATCACCCCGGGGAAGAAGAGTGAGCCGATCGTTCAGGCGGGGGGGCACATCGAGTCCGAAGAACCCCTTAATCTGATGGCGGAGGCCAAAACACTGCTGGAGACTGTGGGGAAAACGCTCGCCAGGGTTGATGTTATCGCGCAGGAAGTTCAAGCGGCGATCAAGACAGGGCAAGCCACCCTCGGGAATGTCCAGGAGGCTTCTGCCGGTTTGCCGGAGGTGATGGGCAATATCCGCGAGACGAGCGCCACGATCAAGCAGGCATCGAAGGAGATCGCCTCGGAGGTCCCAGCATTGGCGGCGAGCGCGCGCAAGACCCTAAACCGCGTCGGCGACGTCGTTGAAGATGTGAAGTCGTCCACAGCGAAGCTGCCTGCGGCGGTTGAAAACGTGAAGGCCGCGACGGAAGATCTGAAAGGGCTCATACATAATGATGTACCCCCGCTGATCAACTCCGTCCAGGGAAACATGGATGATGTGACCGAGATTTTGGCCGGCGCAAAAAAGACGTTCCCCATTAGTACCTTTGCGGCGAGGGGACGGGCAGCGCGAGTAGAAGAGAATACGGCCACGGCCACCGCAGGTCTTCGAAGCTTGCGGGTTGACGAGCTGCCTAAGTAAATGAGGCGAGTCGCCTGCGCGGTACTGCTCCTGGCCCTCGCCTGCGTCAGTTGCTCTGGAAAGCCGGCGGTAGAGGCTCCGCCCTCATCACCCCTTAGTCTGAAAGCGCATCAACTTCGGGAGAAGGGCCATCGGGCTCTCGCCGTAGGAGACCTCGCCCGGGCCGCGGCGATTTTTGAAGAAGCCCGTCGGGTCGCGGATGGTCTTGACGATCGCCGGCTTGTCGCAGAGACGTTAAATGATCTGGGCGGCATTGCCGGGCGGCGAGGGCATCCAGCGGACGCGCTCGCGCTCCATCAAAAGGCGCTGGGGATCGCCCGGGATCTGGGCGATGACGAGTTAAGGACAGCAACCTTGGCCTACTTGGGACAGGCGGCCCAGTTGCTCGGTGATCGCGCGGCGGCGATAGCTTTCTATCGTGAGGCCCTGCCGCTCGCGACGGAACGCAAGGATCGCAAAACCGAAGCGATCCTTCTGAATAATCTGGGACTCATCCAACAAGCGCTAGGCCAGTCTGATGAAGCTCAGCAGAGCTTTCGTCAAGCGATGGCGCTCAACACAGAGTTGGGAGAGTCCCGATCATTGGCGAGTAATTTGAGCAATCTGGGATCGGTCCTTGAAGGGAAGGGGCAGTTGGATGAAGCGCGGAAACACTACGAACAGGCACTGAATCTTGATAAAACTCTCGGAGACCCTGCGGCCATTGCCGCGGACCTCGGCCGCTTGGGCGCACTCGCTGAGGCGGCAAAGCAGACCCAGCAGGCCAGGGGATACTACGAGCGGGCCTACAGGGCTTACTCTGCACAAAAAAACACCGTTCAAGCTGCCGAAGCTCTCAAACGTCTTAGCCGGTTGGCCAGGGAGGATGGCGCGGAGGATCTGGTGGCGCACTACGAGGCGCGGCTGAAGGCGTTGTTGGCTTCCCCAGCGCCCAAATAAATTTGCAAGTCTGTCACCTTAAATCCTTTGATCGTCATCCTGAACGAAGTGAAGGATCTCAATTCGAACCTCTGGATAAACTTAGTGAAGGTCTAGATTCTTCGCTTCGCTCAGAATGACACCCTCAACAGCCTTGTCGCCGACTCAAAGACAGCGTTGAACATCGGAACGGTCAATTTGCCCGTAAACGTATTCTGCTGAGATGGATGGTAGGAAGTGATGAGGCTGACTCCCCACGAAAATGAATAAACCAGGTTGTGTCCGAAGACCGGGCGTGGCTTTGGAATAGGCCTGCCAAGCTCCCGCGAAGCGTCCAGATAGCCGTCGAGGGCGATTTTCCCAAGCGCAATGACGACCTGAACCTGCTTGAGGAGTTGAAGTTCTTGCATGAGATACGGCCGGCAGCAACGAAACTCTTCCGGTAAAGGCTTATTCCCCGGTGGAGCGCACCTCACCGTCGCGGTGATATAACAATCCATGAGCCGCATGCCGTCCTCACGGGAAATTGAATCGGGACGGCTGGCAAAGCCAAATCTGTAGAGCGCGCCGTAGAGCCAATCGCCGCTTCGGTCTCCGGTAAAGATGCGTCCGGTGCGGTTTCCTCCGTGCGCTGCCGGAGCGAGACCGACAATCAGCAGGCGTCCACGGGGATCCCCGAATCCCGGCAAGGGTTTGGCCCAATAGTCCCAGTCGGCGAACCGGCGCACCCGTGTCCGCGCGACTTCCTCCCGGTGGGCCACTAACCGCGGGCACAGCGTGCAGCCGACCACAGTGTTTTGAAGCCTCTGAAGGGGCGTCATCGTGAAGATTGTACCAAATGATGCGGGGATTAACCTTGCTCCTACCTCCGACACTTGGTAGAATTACCAATATGCAATATTGTACACTCCACAAAGCCGCGCTGCTCTCCCTGGCCCTAATCGTTATTATCGGCATTGTGCTGATCGGAGAGGTACGGCCTCTTGAGTTACCCATGCCGCTTGCGCTGTCAGGGGAGGCTGCGGGGGTGCCTCCACCGGCGCAACTGCCCGCCGAATTACCGGTTATCGTTGAACCTAGGACCCGGCCGTTCCTCAGCGAATACCGGCTACCGGCCACGATGACATTCGCACGTGTTCCCGTGCCGATACATCTGTGGCAGGTTCGGGAACGCATCGAGTACGAGTTCTACCGGTTTCTCGCAGACGAAGGCGACAGCATCATTCTCGCAAAGCGTACGGGACGTTGTTTCCCTCCGGCTGAACGCCAGCTGGCCGAACGAGGGATGCCCGATGATCTGAAATACATTCTTCTGGTGGAAAGCAAATGCATCTCCGCCGCATATTCCAAGGCAAAGGCCTCCGGGCCCTGGCAATTCATACCCAAGACCGGACGACTCTTTGCATTGGAGAACAACGTCTGGAAGGACGAGCGCCGCAACCTGGAATTGTCTACTGAGGCGGCGATCAAGTACCTTAAAAAGCTCCACGATCTGTTGGGGGATTGGAGTCTGGCCATGGCCGCGTATAATGCCGGCGAAGGCGCCATCATGAAAGCGATGCGTGAGCAGCATGTGAATGACTACTGGCGCTTGCACATTTTTAATGAGACGATGCGCTACGTCCCGCGGGTCATTGCCGTGAAGGAGATCTTCTCGCAACCGGAAAAGTATCTCGGGCTTGCAAAGGCCGATCTGTATGCTCCGGTCAATACCGAGATCGTCACAGTCACCATCGTCGAGAAGCAGCGTCATCTGACCTCGGTTGCGGAGCAGTTCGGCACCTATTTCCTGGAACTTAAATTGCTCAATCCCGAGATCAGTAAGAATTACTTGCCGAGAGGAACCCACCGCATTAAGATTCCCCGGCGGGCGGAAGATTGCCCAACGGTGTGTCTCAAGTCGGAAAAACCATCCCACTGATCCTTCCTGCGTCGCCGGTACGACCCGGGCTGCGCCGCATCCTGCAGTCTGCCCTGAATGCCGTTAATCCAGCTGCCGCGCTGATTTCCAAAGTCTCAGTTCGAGGTTCTAAGCTGCGCGCGGGGCAGCGGGTCTACGATCTCCATCGACTACGGCGAATTGTCGTTGTAGGCGCTGGTAAGGCTGCGGTTCCCATGGCGCGGGCGATCGAGGAAGTGCTCGGCAGGCGAGTTGACGGAGGCTTAGTCGTGGCGCCGGCGCGGGGAAAACCGGCTCCTGCGTCCAGGATCAAGGTCGCGGTAGCGGGCCATCCCATTCCGGATAATCGAGGTCTACATGCTGCGCGGAGGCTTCTCGGCATCGCGGAGTCGCTGGACGCGGACGATCTCCTCATTGTGTTGATTTCCGGAGGGGCCTCGAGCCTTCTCCCTCTCCCTGCCGATGGGTTGACTCTCCCGGACAAGCAAAAGACCACAAGCCTGTTGCTTCGTTCCGGGGCATCAATCGCCGAGATGAACGCCGTCCGCAAACATCTGTCAGCGATCAAAGGCGGCCGGCTGGCGCAAGCCACCCGTGCGTCTGTGCTGACGTTGATCCTTTCGGATGTTGCCGGTGATGATCTTGGCACTATCGGTTCAGGTCTGACGGCGCCCGATCCCACGACCTTTCGGGACGCGGTCAAGATTATCCGTCAATACAAGTTGTGGCAGCGGTTGCCGGTCAGGGTCAGGATTCACCTGGTAGAAGGTTTGGCGGGGTGGCAGGAAGAGACGCCAACCCGACGAAATCGATTTTTCAGCCGCGTCGACTATATCATCACCGGCAACAATCGCATCGCCTTGGAGGCGGGAGCCGCCACGGCTCGGAATCTCGGCTACGACGTCGTGATTGTCGAGGAATTCTTAACCGGAGGAGCCACTGAGGCCGGAATCTGGATGGGTCACCTGGGGCGTGCGTTGCAGCGCATGAAACTTCGAAGGCCGCTCTTGCTGATCGCCGGAGGGGAACCGACAGTGAAGGTGGAGGGTGACGGGCGGGGAGGCCGGGCACAGGAATTCGCCCTGGCGGCAGCGCTGGCTCTCCAAGGGGCTCGCCGAATTTGGGTGGCAGGTCTGGGAACAGACGGTAGGGACGGTCCGACGGACGCAGCAGGGGCAATGGTCGATGGTCGGACCGTCGCTCATGCCTGGCGAAAAGGGTACGATGCCGTAGAGTATTTGAGCCGGAATGATAGCTACACATTCTTTAAAAACATTGGTGGCCATATCATGACCGGCCTGACCGGCACAAACGTCAACGATCTGTATCTAGTTCTAGTCCAGCCAAGAGCAAAGTCTTCAGGGTGATTCTGGCGAACGTCCCCACCGTGCTCACCGACGATATCCTGACACCTCGACATCCAGCCAGTGAAGGGGCTTAGTACGCGTGGCGATCAGGGAATCGGGAAGAAATAATCTATCCTCTCCACGCGTACCATCGGCATGATCATTCCTTGACTCCGGTCTTCATGGGCGAAGTCGTAGATAAGTGCTTCGTCCGGAACGACATGGCCGGTCATCGCCACGACCAGCCTCACGTTCTCACCGCGGGCGAGTTTTGTCTGGAGAAATTTCCGTACTCGGGGAACCGGTACCGCGATCAGCTCCGCAGGCAGGCTCTCGGGCTTAAACCGCACCATCCCCCACTTGGTGTCAATCATCTCAGGCCCTACGGCAACCAAGAAACCGCACTGATCCGGCACGTAACTCGAGAGCAAGCCTTCCCAGAGAAACGTGATCCGCTGAGAGAGCGCCGATCGGCCGACTCGTAGTCGATCTCGTTCCCGGTTCAGGACAAAAAGGCTCTCGTCATCCGGATGCTCATAATTGCCATGAATCTCAGGCCAATCCGGCGGTGCGCCATCTAACTCCTGCAAGAATTCCTCAATCGCGAGGGGGTCGCGGAGAAGCCGTGTGCCCATTGGCAGGAACACTTGGAGCTCCTCCTGCGTTTTGCTGATGAGCAAAAGCCGCGATGGTGGTGTGTCTCCGGCTAGCACACTGCACGGGAGCGTAATGAGCAGTCCAACAAGTACCGTCGCAGTTAATTTCATCACGATTCCATCATACAACAATCGCGGGTGGTCCTGGATCTTCCCAAGCGGCAACAGCCCAAGAGTTTAAGAAATGTTCTGGTGCTGAGCCGGAAGCTGTTCAAACGGATAACGCCAGGAGAGGGTGCACCTTCATCTTGGCGGTTTTACGAAGAACCTGAGCGTGGGGTGGCAAGGACCGGAGGCCTACAATTCTGCAGACCAAAAAGGGACAGGCTTAAAAGTCACCTGTTCGCTTTTCACTCTGCGAATAACCGATCTGAAAGGGGTGACCTCGGGGACGGGGTCCGCCGCTGGTTTACGATCTCGCGAGAAGTTAGCCCTGAAAGAGTGGCCCCTTCAGACGTGATCTAGATCCCGCAGATGCCGGTTTGAACTCGGAACCGTCGTAACGTTAGAGTTCAGCGGCTGCCGAAGGCAGTCCGCTGTAACGAAGGGTTAGCCGGCTTTCGGCTTTTGGAATTCCCTCCACGCAGAAATCTTCAGACGGATTTTGTTTTCCTCATCTTCGTCGCCAGCGACGCGAGCAACGCCGAGTGCTCGTTGGAGGCACCGTAGGACCCATTGCCCGGAGCCCAATTCGCTTGCCTTGATATAGTAGTCAATGGACGCTCGGAAGGCTTCGAGTTCCCGAAAGGAGTTTGCTGCGAAATGGTATTGATCGGAAGCCTCTCGGGCGTCGTCAGACTGTTCGTAAAGACTGGCCGCCGTGACGTACAGCCATGCTGACCTGAATCGGTCCCGCTGGGTCGGTTTTCCCCAAAGCATTTGGGCGCGGTACTTATACCAGCGCGCATGTTCCTTCAGATGGGAGTTCTTGATCACACTGTATTTCGTCCGCGCGTCCGCTTCTCCAGCAGGCGTGTCCGGATACTTTGCCTTCAGCTTGGCGATGATGTCGATGTGGTACTTCTTCTTTATTACCTGAGGATCTTCTGCACGCAGCGCAGGCACTAGATCCACTGTCTTGCGCAGCCCAGCACTGAGAAGCGCCTTTTTCAGCAGAAGAAGCAGTTCGATCATGGCCACCTCGTGATGGACCGTTCAAGTCGGCTAACTATTGAGTATGCTGACCGGTCACTCCTGCTAGACTGGGAGCGATCGCGCGATTCTCGACCGATTTCACTGACTTGTCAACGAACCCCACAGCGCAGAGGATGGCAGGGACCGAGGCCCTCCAAGACTCGGAAGACCAAAAAGGGGACTGGCTCGCTACGTGCCTGTCCCCTTTTTCAATTTAGCGAGAAGCTGGTTCAAACGGGTGACGCCGGGAGGGGCTCACCACCGCCTAGAGGCCAGTCTTCGCAGCCGAAGCCGGTGGGGGACACCGGCGGCAGGACCCGTTTGATCCCAGTTAGAGCTTTTACCTTGATTTGAGATATTGCTGGAGCCCTTTGTAGAAATTCTCGTGGACGCCAACATCCAATACCTCAATGACATTCAGTTTGGTGAAAAATTGATATGCCAGAAGGTACTGGTGGGGACCGACTCTGAACTTTATAACTCGAACGTCTTTGAGCGCTCCGACCTTGGGCTCTCCCAGAAGAGGATTATCGAGGAGGCCTCGCACTTGTTCGTCAACGGCGTCCTGAACCGCTCCAATCAGTCGGCGCTTTGCTTTGCGGAATCTGGGAACCTCTTGGACACTTCGTTCAGCCCTCTTGCTCAACGATCCGGCCCCACTGGTACGGCGCAGCTAGTCCAGCTCGGCTCTCTCCTAACCCCTCCAAGATTCCCTCAATAAAACTCATTGGCAGGTCGGGGTTGTCTTTTCCGATCATACCCAGATAGGCAAAGTATTTCATTTGATCAGAGATCGAGCGTTTGTTTGCATGTGCTCTGGCGCGAAGCATCAGGATCATTGTTCTGTCGCCTTTGCCGAATCTGACTGAAACCGGGGAGTGCGTCACTTTCCTAGCTGCTCTTGCCATAAGGTGGTCTCTAGCTGATTCCGGGATCTTGACGACATTGTAGTCGAAATGAGGCGTTAGGTCAACACCGACATTCGACCTGTCTTCAAGACTGGGAGCAAAAAGGAACTGGGAGCTAACCACCCGATTTGGCGTCGAGCGTCCCCGGAGTTACTTTGACGGTTGAACTACAGAAAGGACAGCTGCAAGGACGGCTCCCAAGGGGGCGCTAGCATCAATCTCATGACTCGCTGTCCGGCGTAACAGCGGCTCAACTGTCTCAAGATACTGCAGTACGTCGGCGAGTTCTTCAGGGCGTTTGCCGTATTGGTTAGTCGTCCTTGTCATCAGACGCTCGACGAGTATTTCGGCGGGTGCACTGAGAAGAATCACGTGGTCGAACAGCGGGTAGAACCTTGTCTGAGACTCGCTGCAACCGCTGACAAAGAGAATCTCGCTGTCCTCGACCTTGAGTAACTCGTAAACTCTATCCTCTCGCCATGCCCAGTCCCCGGCCGTGTTGTACTCGCTCCATCCGGGTTCATCCAAGTCGACCGACTTGTAACCGCGCTCAGCCAGTTCCGCAATGAGCGTTGATTTGCCGGTTCCAGACATTCCCGTCAAAAGTACTCGTTTCATGGCGTGGCTCCTCCATCGGTCGGTCTGACACGATCTCTGGCGCCTAACGTTGCGCTAACCGGCACGCGCTGTTTTCGCGGGACAGAAACTCCTGAACAATCCGTGAACCCAGAAAGGGGACAGGCACCATCGGAAATGGAGCCAGGTTGGCCTCAAGGTCCTAGTGCAACGCCTGTATCCTGGTGCATCCAGGAACAAAGGAGTTGCACCATGTCGCAGTATCGACGGTTGACGCTCGTGGAACGCGAGGAGTTGAGTCGCCTGTTTGTCGCCGGCCATACGGCTCGAGCGGCCGCCCGCGCGTTGGGGCGCGCCCCGAGCACGGTGTCGCGCGAGTTGGCCCGCCACTACCGCTCGCGCGTGACCTACCGCGCGGTGCGGGCGCACACACGCGCGTCCCGCTGGGCGCACGTCCCGCGCAAGCCGCGTAAGCTCGCCATCCAGCCGGCCTTGCGGCAAGCGGTGTTCACCTTGCTTGCGCAGCGCTGGTCCCCCGAGCAGATTGCGCGCGCCTTGCCGCAGCGGTATCCTGAAACGCCGGCCATGCGGATCTCGCACGAAGCCATCTACACATATCTGTACGTGCTGCCCCGCGGCGCGCTTAAGCGAGAACTCATTCTGTACCTGCGCCGGCGGCATCGGTTTCGTCGCCCCCACAAACGGCGCCTGTCCTCGCGGCCGATTCAGGACTTCACCAGCATCGAGGAGCGCCCGGCTGAAGTCGCGGATCGCACGGTGCCGGGGCACTGGGAGGGTGACTTGCTCGTCGGCCATGCCAACGCCTCGGCGCTCGGCACGCTGGTGGAACGCACCACCCGCTTTACCGTGCTCGTGCCACTCAAAGAGAAGGGGGCCGCCGCGGTTCGGCGCGCCTTTACCCGAGAGCTGCGTACACTGCCGGCGCAGTTGCGGCGCTCGCTGACCTATGACCAAGGCCAAGAAATGCGCGAGCACCGGCTCTTTACCGCGCAGACGAAGATGCAGGTCTACTTCGCGCATCCGTGTTCGCCCTGGGAGCGCGGGACCAATGAGAACACCAATGGGCTGTTGCGCCAGTTCTTCCCCAAGGGCACGCGCTTCACTCAGCTCTCGCGCGCCCACATCAAGCGCGTCCAGGCAATGTTTAACGACCGGCCACGTAAAGTGTTGAACTGGCATAGCCCCGCACATGCCTTTCGTGAACTGTTGCACTAGGAACTTGAATGCACCCAGTCCCCTTTTTCTGTTAGCGACACGCCCGATCCGATGGTGGCGGCGAACGGGGTGTCTTTTCCACCCGCCCACCCTAGACGCGCCAAGACGCGTCCCTTTCCTCATGGCGGAGCGCAGCGCGACTTGCTTGCTTCCGAGCGGAGCGCGAGCACAGCAGGGTTGTTCGCCGACAGGTGTGGAGAAACGCCAACCCTAAAATCCTGGGGTTGGCGTTTCGAAGGCAAAGAACGACTAAATAGAATCAGACCTGCTTACGACGGCGCAAAAGGAACAAACCGCCCAAGCCTGTGCCGAGTAAAAGCAGTGTCGCAGGTTCCGGGACAACACCATCAACGACACATGTGACACAACCACCGGCCACGTTTAGCCCTCCTACTGCGTCGATTTCGTTGTCTCCATCACGAAATATGGCTCCCGGGCCGCCGTGGGTTACTGAGACGAATTGGAAAGTTTGCCCGCCAGGTAATCTATAGACAGCCACGAAGCCATCAGCGATATGACTCAGCGTAGGGGACCACCCCTGAAGATAGACGTGGTCCAGAAACGCCTGGGTCCAGGCACTGTCAAGTGTCGTGTTGGCGCTGGAACCAAGCCAAGCCGTGTTCTCTAAGATCTCCTGTGGAATCGGGCCATGGTCGACCTGAACGAATACCACCGCCTGGTTGGCAGGTCCGCCAAGATCCCAGATCAATCCTTGTGAGGGCCTGCCACCGGTAATGGGACCGATAAGATCAGGGCTTCCGGGAAAAACTGTACCGTTCAGAGTATCCTGGAGCCAGAAGAAATCCCGAGCATTTCCATTCCCTACAGGGGTGGTCGCGCCATTGAACCCAAGAACGTTTGGGTCAGGCGTCCCGCCCTGGCCGTTCGCCCCCGTGACAAAGTTGCCAAGCGTAAACCCTGCAGGATCGGCCCAAAGAGAATTCTCGATACAGGTCACCGCTGGATCAATTCCGAGAGCCTCGAAGGTGGCAACAGTCGCCCCTTGAACAACGGTAGGGTCGCCACTTGCAAGACACGGGGCGGCTTGTACCGTTGCAGGCGCAGTGGTCATGACCAACACAATAGCCACCAGGCTTGCAAGCAATCCATTCAGTTTGGGTCTCCGAAGTTTGTCCATGAGGACCTCCTGGGTCTCTAGTTTGAGCACACAAATCGAACAATCCACCGTGCAAAACAGCAAAGGAGATGCCATCCCAAAGTCGATCCGATAAGCAATTGAATTCGATACCATTTTGCTCTGGGACATCTTTCCCGAGTCTCGGTGCGGTGTCTATTTTGGTTACATCTACTTATTACTTAAGATGGCCTGTATGTATAAGAAAAGTGACAAGAATCCTCGGGCTAGGGGAAGAAGACGCTTTTGAGTGCGGGGTCCCAACTGTCAAGAAGTCTGACACGTTCCTTTGCATAACCCTGCATGGGCTTCGGCGATGATCCCCCTCACCTTCCCTTCTGCTCGAGGGGGAGGGACAAATCTGAGGAGCTGGTCTCCGACTCCTCTGAAACCAAAAATGGGACAGTCACCATCCGGAAATGGAGCCAGTCCACTTTTTCTGTTGGCGACACGTCCGATCCGACGGGTGGTTGCGGCGAGAAGTGGCCCTGTGGCTTTGCGCATGCAAAAGGCCCGACAGATTTTGACATCCAGTCAGCGCCGGGTTAGACGCCAGCTTGGTTGAGCTCACCATCGATTTGACGTCGAGCGTCCCCGGAGTTACTTTGACGGTTGAACTACAGAAAGGACAGCTGCAAGGACGGCTTCCAAGGGGGCGCTAGCATCAATCTCATGACTCGCTGTCCGGCGTAACAGCGGCTCAACTGTCTCAAGATACTGCAGTACGTCGGCGAGTTCTTCAGGGCGTTTGCCGTATTGGTTAGTCGTCCTTGTCATCAGACGCTCGACGAGTATTTCGGCGGGTGCACTGAGAAGAATCACGTGGTCGAACAGCGGGTAGAACCTTGTCTGAGACTCGCTGCAACCGCTGACAAAGAGAATCTCGCTGTCCTCGACCTTGAGTAACTCGTAAACTCTATCCTCTCGCCATGCCCAGTCCCCGGCCGTGTTGTACTCGCTCCATCCGGGTTCATCCAAGTCGACCGACTTGTAACCGCGCTCAGCCAGTTCCGCAATGAGCGTTGATTTGCCGGTTCTAGACATTCCCGTCAAAAGTACTCGTTTCATGACGGGGCTCCTCCATCGGTCGATCTGACACGATCTCTGGCGCCTAACTAACGAGTATGCTGACTGGGATATCCCGCTCCTGTAGACGCAAAGCGATCGCGCGATTCTCGACTGATTTCGCTGACTTGTCAACGATACCCACTACGTAGGGTTGGTCTGATGCTACGAGACTCCTTGACGCGCCAACGGTTAAAGAATGAATCCCTCTCACCCTTCCCTCCCCTCAAGGGAGGAGGGTCAAATCTGAGGAAGCGGGACCCTTCGGGGTTAGGCGGCATCGGCATTCCCTGTGGGTCTGCTGCGGCAATTCAGACATTCCTTCGAAGTCCATCACCCAATGCGCCGGCGAGGAGCGGGTGTCAGGGTGCTAGGCGCAGCAATTCCGCCTGAATGTCCCGCATCGTGCTGATAGTACTTGCCAGCTTTTGCCGCATGTTCTGGCAGTCGAGACGCGCGTCCTTCACCATCCGGCGCGCGTCGGTGATATTCCCGGCGTCCACTAAGTTGAGAGTCTGCGACGCCTTCTGAGAGAGCCATTCTGCGAGCAGGTGGATTGCGTATGACATGTCCGCGTCGCTGGCGGCGAGGATGCCGAAGGCGTGCTCGACTTGGCGGATCGCGTCCGGGGCGAGTCGCGCCTGAAACCACGGGCGCAACCGGCTCGAGTAAATACGGGAGATCTTCTCGCAGTGACCGCGGGCCTCCATCGCGCGTGCGCTGATTTGGCCACCATCAAGGCTCACCAGCACAGCGCGATCGCGCGGCATCTGCTGCGGGTCGTCGAAACTCAGACTCAGATACCGAGTGAGCTCTGTGTCAATCAGCTGGTAGAGCTTCGAGATCTCATCCAGCACTACCGCCATTGCGTCGAGCGCGTCTGGTTCTGGATTCGAGGCCAACTGTGTTATCGAAGCCTTCAGCACCGCCACGAGGTCCTCCACCTGATCGACGCTGTGAAGGGTGATGTTGTTGATGACCTGGTCCCGGCCGACGAAGGCGCCGCCGCCGGTGTTCACGGCCGCTTGAACCACTGCGCCGCCCCCCGATTGGATTGTGGTGTTCCCGCCCGCGATGCTGACCGGGCCCTGGAAGGTGCCGCCCTGCACGTTCATGCCGCCGCTCAGCGTCGCCGTGAGGTGCGCCACACTCTGCGGTGCGTGCTGCCGAAGCGTGGTGATCAAGTTCTGCAACGCACTCGAGACCTCTGCATCTCGATCGGCGGCAGCGTCGGCCAGCTCTTCCTTCAGCGCGCTTTGCCGTGATTCGCTGGTCGGCCTCTCTTCGACTCCCTGGAGTGGAGTGGACGACCTCGAAAACTTGCGAACAATCAGCGCCTTGAATCCCTCGTAGGCGTCCTTGACGACCTGAACGGCCGTGGGCCTTGCGGCTTCTACGGCCCCTGCAACCAGCGCTGCAACGATGGCGGAAATCGGATCCATAGGTCAGCTCACTTTGCTCGGAAGCAGACCCTAAGCCAGAAGCTTACAGAGGCCTACTGCCGCATTCATGCATTCACGACGGCGATCGATGGCGTGTTCCCTACCTTCGGACCCAGATCGTCGCCACCGCCTGGGCACCCTGTCCTCGGGGACTTTGTTGGCATTCCTCGGCTCAGGCTGTCGCCTAACTGTTGAGTAATACTGACCGGCATATCCCGCTCCTGTAGACGCAAAGCGATCGCGCGATTCTCGACTGATTTCGCTGACTTGTCAACGATACCCACTACGTAGAGTTGACAGAAACTCCTGAACAATCCGTGAAACCAAAAAGGGGACAGGCACGAGACGAGCCAGTCCCCTTTTCTATTAGCGAAAAACTTAACCGTGCGGGAGGCGCCGAGCGGGAGCCCAGTCCGCGCGCAGGGACTTGGGCTTCGGGAGCGAGCACGGCTGGGCTGCTCGGCGACAGGACCCGCCGGGCAAGTTAGAGCTTTTCTTCGCCTTTGAGATATCTTCTAAATCGTCCCATCAGATCAGCGCCGAGCGTGCCGCCTTCGGGCTTCTTGGTGGTGGGATCCTTGAAGTGCTGGCGGATTTCCTCGAGGCGCTTCTCGGCCTGCTCGTTGCCCTGAAGCCGCTTGGTCTTTTGCAGGGCGGAGTCAAACGCGTCAAAGGTCAGCTCGTTATAGCCGAAGGCGCGAATCCGCTTGACCGCCTTCATCATCGCCTCGTTGCGGAACGTCGTGAGGTGCTCCGAATCGATTTCTTTGAGACCCAGCTTGCGCGCACGACGCTCGGCGGCTTTCCGGATGCCGCTGCGGACAAAATCGGGAGAGGTCAACAGCCTCTTCCACGCCTCGTCGCTCCAACTCACCGCCGATTTCGGGGCATCCCACAGAGCCGTAAGCGTCGCTTCATCGATGACCGTCAGACCTTGCTCGCGGGCCAAGTCCTCAGTGTCGCGTTTGAGCATATCTGTCACAAAGTCCATCGCAATGGCTGGAGAGCTGGCAATCTTTTGCTGAAGCCGGGCCTTCGCGCCTTCGGTCCAGGTAAGCGAAACGGATTCCGGAGGCTGCTCGTCGCCCAGCGCCTCCACTTTCTTGAACAGCTCCACGTTGACTTCCATGTGGCCGCGCTCCCGAGCCGCTTCTTCGGCGATCTGTTTGATCATGGAGCGCATGAATTCCGGGACCGTTTCCAATCGCGACTTGGCCTCGGCCGTCCACGGCAAACGGCCGGCGGCGATGGATTCCGCAGCCTCCTCGAAACCGGCTTCTCCGCCCATTTTGCCCATCATTTGCCCCTTGAACTGGGTCAGAATCTCCTCTGTGATCTCGCGGTATCCCAGTTCGCGGGCCTTTTTCTCGGCCAGTCGCTTGACCATGCCGCGCAGAAACGCAGGCGCTCGCTCCATGCGTTTCTGCGCCTCTGGAGTCCACATGATCTCGGGGTCAGTATGCTGCTGAATCTCCGGCACGTCTTTCCTTTTCCTCTGTCCTACGGAAATGCTATTTGTTGACAATCTCCCGGAGTTCTTTTCCTGCCTTAAAAAAAGGCACTCGCTTTGCCGGAACCGCAACGGTAGCTCCGGTTTTCGGGTTACGGCCTTCCTTCATCCGGCGGTTACGCAGGCGAAAACTGCCAAACCCCCGGATCTCGATTTTGTCGCCTCGAGCCAGGGCGGTCCGGATGCCGTTGAAAATGGTGTTGACAACCACCTCCGCCTGCCGTTTTGTCAGCGTGGTGACTTGCTCCGACAACTTTTCGATCAGCTCTGCTTTTGTCATGGACCGTCTCTCCTTAGAACGCCAACAGATACTTCATACCGATACTTGAAGGAACCAGCGACGCTATCTCCCCTGGGAAGTAGCTTTCGAGCAGGTCCCGCCAGGAGAAGCGTTTTCGAGTCTCGATGACGCGTGGTTCGCCACTGATCCCCACCAACTGGGCCGCAATTTTGATCGCGTCATGCAGATCACCGATCTCATCAACGAGGCTGACGGATTGGGCCTGCTTGCCGGTAAAGATTCTTCCATCCGCGAGGACTCTGACTTGTTCCACCTTCATGGCCCGGCCTGCGGCTACCGCTTCGATAAACTGAGCGTGAACATCATCCAGGACGCTCTGCAACAAGACGCGATTCTCTTCCGGCAACGCCCGAAAGGGAGACGTCATATCTTTATAACGTCCGCTCTTGATCACCACACTTTGCACCCCCACTTTCTCCAACAGTCCCTTCAGATTCGGCAGCTCCATGATCACACCGATACTTCCTGTCAGCGTGCCCGGGTTCGCAACAATCTTGTCGGTCGCTGCGGCAATATAGTACCCGCCCGAAGCTGCCACATTTCCCATAGACGTGACCAGCTTAATCTTGCCTTCGGCGCGTGTCTTCTGGACTTCCGAGAAGATTTCTTGCGAGGGAACAACGGCGCCGCCGGGGCTGTCGATGCGCAACACGATGGCTTTGACGCTCGGATTGTCCCGGTAATGTCGGAGCTCCTCAATGGTTTCGCGCGAATCGATAATGATGCCTTCGATTCGGATGAGCGCGACTTTATCACCCCCGACCCATCCCGCTTCGAACAGGAAGCCGGCAAACAGGGTGAGAACGAAATATCCGATCACGCTCAACGCCAGGATCGCAAACGCTGTGCGCACCGGCCGCCGCTTCCGCCGGGGGGTGGTGGTTTCGTCGCTCATCGGTGCCGGCCGGGTCTACTCCTCCGGTTCATTGTCATCTCGTCGCTTGTTTTTCCTCGCCGCGCGCCCCAGGGTCTGATCCACCTTGCCCTGGCTGGAATGGAAATCCTGCATTTGCTCCCGCTCAGTGTCGCGACGCTGTTCTCGGAGGCTGAGCGCGATTTTCCGCTCCTCCTTATCGACCTTGATGACCTTCGCCTCGATATCCTCTCCGACCTTGTACTTATCTTCCATTCGGGCATTCTGGTCCAGGCCCAGTTCACTGACATGAAGGAGTCCTTCGACCCCGCTGTCGAGCTCCACAAAGATTCCGAAGTCGGTGATCTTCGAAATTTTGCCGCGTGCGGTATTGCCGACCTGATGCATGGCGGGAATCGCGTCATCCCAGGGATCGGTCGTCAGTTGTTTGTACCCGAGAGACAACCGTTCCTTCTCCTTGTCGATCTTGAGGACGACGGCGTCTACTTTCTGACCTTTCTTGAAGATCTCGGACGGGTGTTTGACGTGCTTGGTCCACGACATGTCGGAAATGTGAATGAGTCCGTCGATGCCCTCGTCCAAGCCGACGAACGCGCCGAAATCGGTCAGGCTTTTGATCTTCCCTTCGATCTTCGTCCCGATCGGGTATTTGGTTTCGATCAGGTCCCAAGGATTGGGCGCCACTTGTTTCATGCCGAGGGAAATCTTTCGAGCCGCCTCATCGACGTTCAGCACCTGGGCTTCCACCTGGTCGCCGACAGCGACGATCTTCGAAGGATGGCGGACCTCATGGGTCCACGACATCTCGGAAACATGGACGAGGCCTTCAACCCCAGGCTCCAGTTCGATGAAAGCGCCGTAATCCGTCAGGCTCACGACGCGCCCGGTAATTCTTGAGTTAACCGGATGCTTCGCCGCAATACCCGTCCATGGATCGGACCCTTTCTGTTTCAAGCCAAGTGACACCCGGCCGGATTCCCGGTCGTAACGAAGCACCATGACTTCGACGCGATCACCGACCATAAACATTTCCGAGGGATGTCCGATGCGCCCCCACGACATGTCCGTGATATGGAGCAGGCCGTCGATCCCGCCCAGGTCCACAAACGCGCCGTACTCGGTGATGTTCTTGACCGTACCGTTGACGATCTGCCCTTCCGTGAGATTCGACAGCGTCCGCTGGCGACGCTGATCGCGGGACTCCTCCAGTAACAGACGCCGGGAGACCACCACGTTCCCTCTCCGGTGATTGATCTTGATGATCTTCATCGGAAAGGACTTGCCGATGAGTTGCTCGGGATCGCGAACGGGATGAAGATCGATCTGGGAGCCGGGGAGAAACGCCTTGACTCCGATGTCCACCATCATCCCGCCTTTGATGCGGCTGAGAACACGACCCTCGACAACCTTCTCATCCTTGAAGTTCCGTTCGAGCTCTTCCCACACCTTCATTTTGTCCGCTTTTTCCTTGGACAAGATGAGGTTGCCTTCACTGTCCTCCCGTTCCTCGATGTAAACCGGAAGCCGGGTCCCAGGCGTGAGCGTGGCCAGTTCCTGGGGATCGAATTCTTCGGCGGGGATCATGCCCTCCGATTTGTAGCCGATATCGATAATGACTTTGTCCTTCTTGACCAAAACGACCGTGCCCTCGATCACAGAGCCCTCCTCAAAATTTTGAAAGGTCTGTTCGTACAGCGAAGCCATTTCGGCTTTCTCGGACGATCCCAGCTTCATGTTCTCAAGTGTTTCCATATACAGTTTCTGCCCCCTCCAAACTACACCGCCTGAAAAACAGGGTTAAAAGGTTAACTGCGCAATCCTACCCTGTTCCCTTCACCGGGAACATGGGCAGGGTGAGAAACATTTTCCTTCCGTAATGCCGCGATCCGATCCATGATCTCTTGACTAAACTGTTGGTAGACTGACTTCATTTTGTCTTCGCTCTCGCTCTCGAGCGCCGCTGAAAAATCTATTGGCTCTCCAAAGGCGACTCTGATCGGTCGCAACCGGATCCAATGCGCGCCAGGTGGAAGAGCGTCATAGGTCCCTTCGAGGAGAGCGGGAAGGACGGGACACCCTGCCGTCGCCGCCATCATTCCAATCCCGGGTTTGCCGGGCTGAAGCTGCCCGTCCTCGGTGCGCGTGCCTTCGGGATAAATCACCACCACCTGACCAGCCTTAAGGCGCCGGACAGCTTCATCAAATGCCTTGCGGTCTACCTGCCCCCGCCGGATTGGAATCCATCCGAGGTATCGGAGCACGCTCCCCACGATGCCCGCGAAAAGATCCATGCGGCCGATGAAGGACGCCCGGCGCGGCAGCGCGCATCCGAGAATTGGAATGTCCAGATAACTGGCGTGGTTCGCCGCGATCAAGACGCCGCCCGTTCTCGGAATATGATCCTGCCCGGACACCTGCAAGTGGAAGAGCAGCCGCGCGAAGCCTCTGACGATAATCCATACAGTCCAGTAGAGCACCATTCCTCAGCCGCGATCGGCCGATTTGGCCTCGATCACGGCCAACATGCGTTCGACGACTTCGTCAACCGATAGTCGCGTCGTGTCGATCACGACGGCGTCTTGGGGCGCCGCGAGCGGCGCCACCTCGCGAGTTTGATCCCGGTCATCGCGGGCGTCCAATGCGCGACGAGTTGCAGCCAGATCCTGAGCCTTGCCGGCCACCAATAATTCCGCATGGCGCCGTCGTGCCCGCTCGGCCGGATCCGCGTGGAAAAAGAACTTCGCCTCAGCACCGGGAAAATGATTGTTCCCAAGTCCCGTCCTTCGGCCACCACCCCAGGCATGTCGGTACGCCGCCCGAAAGCCTGTTGAATCGGCAACAACTCGTCCCGGATACCCGGAATCGCGGCCACCTGGGCGGCCGCCCGCGTCACTTCTGGAGTTCTGATTTCCTCCGTGAGGCGCCTGCCGTCCACTTCCACTTCCATCCCGCCGTCCGGGGTCCCCGCGATTTTGAGTTGGATCTCCTGGCACAATCGCTTCATGGCCACCGGTGCGGTCGGGTCAGTCCCGGTTGCGAGCGCTTTCCAGGCGACGGCACGGTAGAGCGCGCCGGTGTCCAGATAGAGGTATCCGAGCCTCGCCGCAATCGTTTTCGCGACAGTGCTTTTTCCTGCCCCCGCGGGGCCGTCGATCGTCACGATCATGCCACAATCACAAGCCGCGGTCGGGCCGAAGAGATTCTCGCGAAATGAAGAGCGTATTATTCACCCTTGCTTCTGGGGTGTCAATAAGCCCCTCAAATACTTATCAAAATCGGGAAATGACGTGGTGATGCAGGCTGTATCCTCCACTCGGGTTTCCCCCTGGGCAACAAGGCCGGCAATCGCCATCGTCATGGCGACACGGTGATCGCCGTAGCTTTGGCAGCGCGCTCCGTGAAGGGGCCGTCCTCCGAGCACTCGCAGTCCGTCCGGTTGCTCCTTCACCTGCGCTCCCATGAGCCCAAGCTCTGTCGCCATTGTGGCAATCCGATCGCTTTCCTTGACTCGCAATTCCGCGGCCCCTGAGATCACAGTCTCGCCCTCGGCACAGGCTGCGGCTAAACATAAGACGGGAAGCTCATCAATAGTTTCCGGGATGCGGGCCGCACCGATCTCGGTTCCATGCAGTTGCGCGTGAGCGGACACGAAGGTCCGCGACCGGTTCCCCTGCCTCTTCGCGTGGATTCAGCACCTCGATGCGCGCTCCCATCTCCTGCAAAATTGTCAGCACCCCGATGCGCGTTGGATTGATGCCCACAGACGTGATGGTCACATCCGAGTCCGGCACGATCGAAGCGGCCACCAGAAAAAACGCGGCAGAGGAGATGTCACCGGCGACCGCCAAGTCTCGTGCCTTAAAAGTCGGCTGCCCGCGAACGGTGACACTCTGATCGTGTCGCGAGACGGGGATTCCCAGATAGGTGAACATCCGCTCGGTGTGGTCCCGGGAAGCGGTCGGTTCGCGTCACCGTCGTGTCGCCTTCCGCAAAGAGACCGGCAAGCAGCAATGAGGATTTGACCTGCGCGCTTGCGATCGGGGACACGTGGTGATCGCCACGGAGCCGAGCGCCGGTGATGGCGAGCGGCGCGAGTTCCCCGCCGCGGCGCCCGGCAATGACCGCGCCCATCTGGCGCAGTGGTTTGACGACCCGGCCCATGGGCCGTCTTCTGATGGACTCATCCCCGTCAGTATCGAAAAGAATGACTGGCCGGCCAGTACGCCGGCCAGCAGGCGAATGCCGGTACCGCTGTTCCCGCAGTCCAACATTTCTTCAGGCTCACGAAGCCCACTAAGCCCTTGCCCCCTATACGCAGTCGGTCCTCCCGGATCTCGACGGGACCCCGAGGGCCGCGAAGGCCTGAACGGTGTGGAGGCAGTCAGCCCCGCGACAGTAATTGCGGATCGTGCTCTCGCCTTCGGCGAGCGCGCTCGAGAATAATCGCCCGGTGGGTGATGGACTTGTCGCCAGGAACAGTAAGGGTGCCGCGTAGCGGCCCGCAGGGCCGGGTGACGAGTTCCGTCGCTGTCATGACATCAGGCGCTCGCGCACCTGCTTGGCTCGGTCCATTTCCCGGAACAGCCCCTCACCGTCGCCGGATTTGATAAGCGCTTTCAATGTTTCCAGGCAGGACAGGTATTGATCAATTTGAGCTGACCAGATTGTCGCGATTCCACAGGCAGATATCCCGCCACATTTCGGGTGAGGAAGCCGCAATCCGAGTCGTGTCCCGGTAACCGCCGCCGGCCAGTGCTTGCAGGTCGACATCCGGGGTCTGGGATTCCTGGATCGAGGCGATTGCGTTCACGAGCGCGTAGGCGACCATGTGCGGCAGGTGACTGACCGCGCCCAGGACCCGATCATGCAGGTCAGGATCCATCTCGCTGACGACCGCTCCGGTCTCCTCCCACAGCCGCCGGACCTTCGCGAGAGCGGCGGGGTTGGTGCGAGACGTCGGCGTCAGAATGCAACGGGCGCCTCGAAATAGATCGATGGTCGCTGCCGAGACGCCGCTCTTTTCTTTGCCTGCTATCGGATGCGCCCCAACGACGGCGGTGTCACCGGAGACCAGCGCCTCCATGCGCGTAACCAGGCGTCCCTTCACACTGCCGACGTCGGTGACAACGGCACCCCGGGCGAGTCCTGCCGCACAGGTTTTGAGAGCATCTTCAAAAGTATCTACGGGAGTGGCGAGCACCAGCAGATCCGAACCGGAGGCGGCCTCCGCAAGATCCGTGGAATACCGGTCAATGGCCTTGAGGGCGACCGCCTGTTTGAGGTTCTCAACCCGCCGACCGGTGCCGATGACGGTCTCGACTAGTCCCTGCTGCTTGCAGATCATGCCGAGGGAGCCTCCGATGAGGCCCACCCCGACAATGGTCATCTGCTGGAAGAGCGGAAGAAGGCGGGTGAGCGGGTGCAAGCGTTTCATTCAATCTCGCGGTCGACCGCCTCGGCAATCCGCCGCAGGTCCTTCATCAATTCTTTAAAGCGATTCGGCTTAAGAGATTCCTCGCCGTCGCACAGCGCGCACTCCGGATTGGAATGGACTTCAATCAACAGCCCGTCCGCGCCCGCCGCGACGGCTGCTTTGGCCATTGGCGCAACCAGCTCCCACTTCCCTGTCGCATGGCTGGGATCCACGATGACCGGCAGGTGCGTGAGCTGCTTTCAGGGCGGGAACCGCCGAGAGGTCCAGCGTATTTCGGTAATGCGACTCAAAGGTTCGAATCCCGCGCTCACAGAGCATGACGTTCTTGTTCCCTCGCGACATGATGTATTCCGCCGACAAGCAACCATTCCTT
Organism: Nitrospirota bacterium; assembly: GCA_963788195.1. Lineage (GTDB taxonomy): Bacteria > Nitrospirota > Nitrospiria > Nitrospirales > NS-4 > NS-11. The sequence continues at coordinate 31,154 of CAWBGA010000015.1, read as the reverse complement.
GATCGTCGCCGATAATCCGCGTTTCAGCAGCACCGGCTTGTCGTACCCGCCGACTTCCTTGAGAAGCTCGAAGTTCTGCATGTTGCGGGCGCCGATCTGAATAATGTCCGTTTTTTCGAGGAACTTCTCGATGTCGCGGGGATCCAGAATTTCACTGACGATCGGAAGCCCGGTCAGCTTCTTGGCTTCGCCGAGAAAATCTAAGCCTTCGTTCCCCAGGCCTTGGAAGGCATAGGGCGACGAGCGCGGCTTGTAGGCGCCACCGCGGAGAATGTTGGCGCCGGCAGCCTTGACTTCCTGGGCGATGCCCACCGTCAGTTCTTTCTTCTCCACGGCACAGGGTCCGGCCATAATCGCCAAGCGCTTGCCGCCGATCTTCACGCCGCAGACATCGATGATGGTGTTTTCCTTCTTGAACTCCCTTCCGGCGAGTTTCCACGGCGCGAGGATCGTGACTACATCCTCGACTCCCGCGATGGCCCGCAAGGGCTGGTTGGCCAGAATGCGATCATCTCCGATCACGCCGATGATCGTGCGCTCCTGTCCTTTGGACAGATGAGGAGTGAGGCCAAGCTCCCGTACGCGATCCATCACATGCTCAATCATTGATTCAGTCGCCTCAGGTTTCAGTACGATAATCATGGTCGCTCCTTCTGACTCAGCACGGATTGCAGTGCGTCGATAAAACGTTGGTTCTCCTCAGGCAGCCCGATGGTGACGCGCAGGAACGTGCCGCCTAGGTGGCGTACAATCACGCCTTTGCGAAGAAGCGCTTCGAACAGGGGCTTGCCGTCCTGGTGTGCGTCGAAATACAGGAAGTTTGCTTGGCTTGGAATCACGGTGAAGTTCAAGGCCTGCAGCTGATCCAGCAAAAACTGTCGCCCTTCAATATTCATCCGTCGGCTCTCCTGCACGTGTTCTTCGTCTTCGAGCGCGGCCAGGGCGCCTTTTTGAGCGAGACTGTTGGTGTTGAAGGGCGGCCGGATCCGGTTCAGATGCTGAATGATCTCGGTGGTAGAGACAGCATAGCCAATGCGTAGTCCTGCGAGTCCGTAGATTTTAGAAAAAGTACGGAGCACCACGATATTTCGTCCTGCCGCAAGCAGCGCCAACGTGTCGGGATAATCGGAGGCAGTCACGTACTCGTAGTAGGCTTCATCGAAGACGATGATGACATCCGGGGGAACCGCTTTCAAAAACGCCGTGACCTCAGCCGTGGTCACATAGGTGCCCGTCGGGTTATTGGGGTTGCAGACAAAGATGATCCTAGTCTTGGACGTGACGGCTTTCGCCATGGCTGGTAAATTGTGCCGATGCTCAAGCAGTGGGACGGCCACCAGACCCGCGTGGGCCGCCGTGACATCGATGGCATAGACGACGAAGCTCGGTTCAGCCGCGATTGCTTCATCCCCCGCCTGCAAAAACGCTTTCGTGAGCAAGCCGATCACTTCATCCGAGCCATTGCCGAGGATTATCTGTTCAGGAGCGACTTTGAAGCGCCCCGCCAGCGCGCGCCGCAGAGAGTGCCCGCCGCCATCGGGATACCGGTGAAGCGATGGCGCCGCACCGGCCAGGACCGCGAGAGCCCGGGGCGACGGTCCACGGGGATTTTCGTTGGACGCCAGCTTAATGGAACCTGTGATGCCGAGCTCACGCTCCAGTTCCTCTATTGGTTTCCCCGGAGAATAGGGAGTAATGGCGGCAATCTGAGGACTGATTTTGATAGCCATGGTCCGAGTCAGGTGTGCGCCGGATAAGAGCCGAGGATTTTGAGAAACAGACAGCGCGGTTTAATCTCGTCCAGCGCACGTTTCACGCGGTCTTCATCAACATGGCCTTCGAGATCAATGAAGAAGATGTACTCCCAGGCCTTGCGGCGCGACGGCCTCGATTCAATTTTTGTGAGATTCGTGCCGTGGGACGCGAACGGGCGCAGCAGGTCGTACAAGGCGCCCACCTTGTCTTTGACGGAGAGCATGACCGAGGTCTTGTCTTTACCGGTTCGCTCCGGCGCCTTTAGAGACAGCACCAGAAAACGCGTGTAGTTATTGATGTTGTCCTCGATGCGCGGTTTCAACACTTTTAACCCATAGATTTGCGCCGCAAGTTCAGATGCGATCGCGGCGGCTGACGGTTCCTCGGTGCAGATTTCAGCTGCCCGCGCCGTACTGTGGACTTCCGAATAAGGTATATCAGGCAGATTCGTTCTCCAGCCATTGCCGGCATTGGGCGATTGCATGGGGATGAGAATAAATCTTCTTCACCGCCTCCAGCGACTCGCACTTGGAGAGCAGATAGTGAGAGACCTCCAGTAGCGCTTCTCCGTAAATCTGCAGGTTGGAGTCGATAAACATATCAAGGGTGTGGTTCACTACCCCTTCAGTCGAATTCTCGATCGGGACGACGCCGAAGTCCGCCCGGCCCCGTTCGACCTCGTTGAAGACATCACCGATTGACGTCATAGGAAGATATTGTGCCGAAGACCCGAATTTTCGAATACAGGCTAAATGCGTGAAGGTGGCCCGGGGGCCCAGATACGAGACCTTCAAGGGACCTTCCAGCGCCAGCGAACCCGACATGATCTCTCGGTAGACCGCCCGCAGAGCCTCGTTAGGAAACGGACCGGTATTTAACTTGCAAAGCCTGTCCAGGATTTCGGCTTCGCGCGCAGGCGTGTGGAGGACGGCCTGAGCATCGGTCTCTTTCTTGAGCTTGCCGATTTCGATGACGTGCTGTGCCCTTTCACCAAGGAGGCGCACGATCTCATCGTCAATCTTGTCGATTTCTTGGCGATGAGGTTGGAGAGACTGATTTTTCATATGATATGGAGTACGTAATTGTACAACAGGAATGGCAAATTTACAAACAATTTCAAGGAGAACCAGGGAAATCTGTCTTGCTAAATGGGGTCAGAGTCGACTTTTGGCTAAATCCATCGCCAACGCCAAGCTTCTCAAAAAATCGACTCTGACCCCATTTAGCGGTACGGTTGCGGCAACGCCCGATCAGGCGAGGAGGTCTTTCTGCTTTCCAAAATGTTGAAACGCAAGGCGGGTCGCGACACGCCCCCGTGATGTCCGTTCCAGGTAGCCGGCCTGAATAAGATACGGCTCATAGACGTCTTCCAGGGTCGCGCGCTCTTCGCCGATCGCGGTGGCCAATGATTCGACGCCTACCGGACCTCCCCCGAATTTATCGATGATGGTCTGCAGCAGCAACCGGTCCATATCATCGAAGCCGGCGCTGTCCACTCCGACCCAGGCCAGGGCGGCGTCAGCCACGTCGCGGGTGACGGCGCCATCGTGTTTGACCTGCGCAAAGTCTCGCACCCGGCGGAGCAACCGGTTTGCGATCCGAGGGGTTCCGCGGGAGCGCCGCGCGATCTCGAAGGCTCCTGAGCCGTCGACCGGAATTTTAAGAATACCCGCAGATCTCAGAATAATCGCCTCTAATTCCTCGGGTGAATAAAAATCGAGCCGATAGTTGAGGCCGAAGCGCTCTCGCAGCGGGGAGGTGAGGGAGGCCACTCTGGTTGTCGCCCCGATGAGAGTAAAGCGCGGGAGATCCAGCTTGACTGTGCGAGTGGATGGTCCCTGCCCGATTATAAGATCGAGTTGATAATCTTCCATCGCTGGGTACAGCGCTTCCTCAACGGGCGCCGGCAGCCGGTGTATTTCATCGATAAACAGAACGTCGCCATGCTGAAGATTCGTGAGAATCGCGGCCAAGTCACCGGCATGGTTCATTACGATACCGGAGGTGGCGCGCAGGGCCGCCCCCATCTCTCTGGCAATAATATTGGCAATGGTCGTTTTTCCGACTCCCGGGGGTCCATAGAAGATACAGTGGTCCAGGGCCTCTCCGCGCTGCTTGGCGGCCTCCATGCAGATGCGCAAGGACTCCTTCATCCGCGCTTGGCCCACATACTCGAAGAGACTTTGAGGTCGGAGGGCCGCCTCAAAGCCGCGCTCATCGTCGCTCTTTTGCGTTGTAACGACCCGTTCGTCCATCGTCATTTTGCCAACTCTTTGAGCGCAGCCCGGATAAGGTCCGGCAATGGAGTGTCGCCATTTCGGGCTGCCAGCACCTGCTTCAAAACATCTTTGACGTCGGTGGCTTTATAGCCCAGGTTCACAAGGGCTGACAAGGCATCGTCCATGAGACGACTCCCCTGTTGCGAAGGTTTTGTAGGCAAACTGTCGGCAACCAGCGAGATCTTTTCTATCTTATCTTTCAATTCTAAAGCCAACCGGCCTGCTGATTTTTTGCCTATGCCAGGCACCGAAGATAACACATCATAGTCATCGTCGCGAATGGCAGCGCTGAGGTCGTCGACGCTCAGGGTGGAGATGACGCTCAATGCCAACTTAGGGCCGATCCCGGCGACGGTGAGCAGCAACAAGAACGCGTCCTTCTCGCGCATCGTGAAGAATCCGAACAAGTGGATCGCGTCCTCACGCACATGAGTATGGATCGTGAGTGAAACCGGCTGGTCAGTATCGGGCAGGTTGTAAAAGGTACTTAGGGGGATGAGCACATCATAACCAACGCCCTGTACATCGATAACGACCCCTCCGGGGTGTTTGGAGGCGAGGCGGCCGGTCAGTGAGGCGATCATCCGGCGGCGGCGACCTTCTCCATGATCTCTTCGGAGATGTCAAAGTTGGCGTGGACTTTCTGAACGTCGTCTTGATCTTCAAGACTGTCCATGAGCTTCAGCGCCTGCTCGGCGGTTTTTTCGTCCAACTGGATGTAGTTCTCGGGGATAAACGTAACCTCGGCAAGGGATGTTTCGATATGGGCGTCCGCCAGCGCCTTCTTCACCTTTTCAAATTCATGCAAATTGGTGACGACCTCAAAGATCTTCCCGGCTGTCTTGACGTCTTCCGCGCCGGCGTCCAAAACGACGGTCATCAGTTTGTCTTCATCCACCTTCTGTTCGATGACCAGCAGGCCCTTCTTATGAAATTGCCAGGAGACAGCGCCCGCTTCGGCCAGGTTCGCATTTCCCTTGGTCAGGATGTTGCGGATCTCAGCGACGGTGCGATTACGATTGTCGCTGGTGAGATCGATCAGGAGCGCACAGCCTCCAGGGCCATAGCCCTCCAGCTGAAATTCTTCAAAGTGAACGCCGGGCAGTTCGCCGGTGCCGCGTTGAATCGCCTTTTTGACATTGTCCGCAGGCATATTGGCGTCTTTGGCTTTGAGAATGGCGAATCGAAGACGGGGATTCCCATCGGGGTCACCGCCTCCTAAGCGGGAGGCTACGGTGATTTCGCGGATGATTTTAGTGAAGGTCTTGCCGCGCTTGGCGTCTATAACGCCCTTGTGCCGCTTCGTGGTCGCCCAGTGACTATGGCCCCCCATGACCGTGCTCCTTCGCTTTTGATGCTGTCCGTCATGCTCGCGACGATTTTGGCACAGGGTCCTGAGGGTGTCAATGCGACGGTCAGGGCCGCCGGCGCCTTCGGCTGTACTCACCCACCATCTCCCCTCTTTGTTCATCATTCCCTCTTTGGAGCCGCTGTCTTTTTCCATCATTTCCCCTCGTTGATTCATGTCAGCGAAAACCGCCGAGGCGGACAGGATCCATCACCGAATATCTTGGAAAAATGCGCGGGGGACGATCGGCAGGCGGAACTCGACGCACAGTATAATGAGCAAGACGCGCGCGAGGCTTCGCCAGATGCCCATCTTGACGAACTTGCGTGAGTCGGTGACGACCTCAGCAGCGAGCAACACCGGGGCGGTGACACGAACAAGCTTTTCGCCGAAGGCTACATCTTCGAGAATCGGCTGTTCCGGAAATCCCCCGAGCTGCTCGAAGAGCGAGCGTCGTACGAACAGCGCTTGATCGCCGTAGATGATGCGGCTGCAATGACACCGCAAGTTGTCCGCGAGGGAGACGAGCCGGAGCCGCCAGTCATCGCCCGAAAAACGGTGCCGAAAGCCACCCGCCTGAATGCTTGTGTCGCTGTTCAGGTCTTCAAGTCGAACCAGTGCATTGTCGGGCAGCAACGTATCGGCATGGAGGAATATCAGCCACTCGCCGCGTGCCACCTTGGCTCCGGTGTTCATCTGGGAGGCCCGCCCTCTTGGCGCGACTACCGGATGGACGCGTGGATCTTCGTACGCGATGGCATGGACGAGTTCGGACGTGCGATCTGTGCTGCCTCCGTCCACGACAAGCACTTCATAGTCGCCCGACTGTCTCAACACGTTGCGCAGCGTGGCGGGAAGCGCCGCTTCCTCGTTGTACACGGGAATGATGACCGAAATCATTGGAGGAGCCAGGCCGGCAACGAGCGCTTCGCATCCGCGGCATAAGCTGACGCATCTTCATGGATGGAATCGAAGAGTTCACCGAGCGCAGCCATTATTGCGTCGGTAAGCACGAGATATTCCTGCACAGAAAGACGCAGCGACTCGGGCGATGCCGCTCCATCCGCGATCGCCCGCTCGAGCAGGCGGCAGCCAAAGCTGTGATGCGCTTCTTCCTGGCGCAGCAGGATCCGCCGCAGTCGTGCGAATCCCGCTCGTCGCTTCACCAGTCCGTCTTCGAGTCGCTTGAGGATCGTCTCGCCCAAGCCTTCGAGCATGACCTGCTCCGCAAGAATCGTCTCATAGAACCGACCGGTGCGGTTCGCACCCTCTAAAAGCTCGCGGTAACGCGCCAGAGCGGGTAGAGCAGGGGAGTCATCGCGGCCACGCGGCGCAAGCCACGCCACAGCAGCTTGAAACACGCTCGCATGAACCGCTTCCTGTTGCGCCTGCGCCAGCAGAAAACGCCTGGTGAGCGGATCCGTCGTGAGCGCGGCCTGCGCGCGGGCGCACTCATGTGCGAGGCGCTCTCCTTGTACAAGGAACTGCAACAGGCGGGCCAGTGGCGCCCGCTCGTCAGGACGAACCAGCATAGGGGATGCCGTTCAAATTCCAATCGTACTCGAGAAATTCCACGCGGTACGGCACAAGTTCCAGTTCACGCGCGAGGTCTGCAGCGGCTACGTACTGCTTCACATACGCGAGCAGCGATCCGGCGTGGGCCTCGAAGTCGTCTCGGAACCACTTAAAGATCATCGAGAGATATGCGATCTTCCGTTCACGGTCAAAGCGGTTACGGCTTGGGTCATTGATGTATTCTCTCGCGCCGTATTCCAGTTGCAGGTCCAACTTGTCCGCAGTATACGCCAAGGACTGTAGCTTGGGACACGACATGGAGGCGCACACGATCACGAAGTGGATGCGCGTCTCCCGGAACTCCGGAATCAGCAGCTTGTTCTCCAGATCGTACAGATTGATCATCGCTCCACCGACACGATGCTTCTTCGCGATGAAGTAGCGATACTGTCCGAACTTCGTGCGTGGAGACAACCCGTCGAGAATCCCGTTGATAGCAAACGCGTTGTAAGTATTGATCCAGAAGGCCAGTCGGTCCTCACGCGTCGGAAGGCTGTTGGGGTCGACTCGATCCAACTGTGCCAGGTAGCCGCGGAACCGCGTATCCGTCGCAATGCCCGGATAATCGACCACGCCGTCAGTGACATGGGCGTGAAGCACGTCATCGAACGCGCGATGCGAAAAGTTGCTAGCAGGAATCGGCTCGGACGGCGTGAACGTCTGTGGGACTGTCGAGCAGGCGGTCAAGAAAATGAATAGCGCGAGCAGGAAGCAGGGGGTCAGGTCCTGCAACGCAACATGGGCCCAGACGCAGTGACTATGATCATCATGTGGCATTGCAAGACCTTACCCTGACTAGCGCTCAACGAGCAAGGTCTTGATCTGCATGTAGCGGATGATGCCGTACTTGTCGACCAAGTACATGGCATACCGCTCGTGCCACGATTTCACATAGGGCTCGCGCTGCGTTGCTTGAGGACCGAACCTCAGGTGTGAGGATACCAGAGCGCCGACTGGCCGAATTCACTCGACCCTAGGTACTCGACGAGGCTCTGCGGCGCGGAATCGGGCAGCAGCGATGTGCCCAAGCCGCCTGCACCCCACGCAGCCAGTTCCTGCCAAAGCGCGTCAGGGAGAGGCCCGTCGAAGGCCGACTGCATGATCAACGTCAGTAGATAAACCAGAATTGACATGTTGTGGGACGTAGTAAGGTCAAAGGGGTAGGAATAGACCTTGGAGAAAAGTAGGTTTTTAAGGATGGCCACTATGATGCGTTCATCGCGGAGGCGATCGTGGCGAAGCTCTAATGACATTCCTGGCGTCAGCCGTTTGAGGGCTAGCCGGTCCCAAGCGAGGATTTTGGCGAGGTAGGTTCGCAACGTCGCGCGGTATTCATCTGTCAATTTGCCCGGAGGCTCCTCCAGCCACGCATTCAAATTGACCGCCTCATTCCGTCCCAGGGCGTCCAGCAACCGGTTACCCGCGTAGAGACGCCGGTGCAGAGGCGTTTGTGACTGGCCAAGCAAGTCCAGCAAAGCGGTTTCGATGTCGCGGAACGAATCCCACGACACCTCCAGGGCCGGGGAGAGACGAAAGCCGTCCGGGCGTCGTACCGGGGCGAGGAACAGGCGCTCGCGCACATCGTCTTGACGCTCTGCCAGAGGGGGACCCAGATCGTTTCGGACACTGCCACATATAAAACTCGTGCTGACCGTCACGCCGTCGGGTGTTTGCGCGAAGGCAAAGGGGAATACCGCGCACGGTCCGAATGGTTGGCGGCCAAGGGTCTTATGGATCAGGCACTGGTTATTTTGATCCAAAAAGCGGCAGGCCTCGTGATTTTCTTTGAGCTGTAACCGACCGTCGGAGCGAACGTCCAATTGCGTACCCTTGAGTTCGGGCCGTATCTCTTCCCACGGGATGGCATCGATCAGGACTTGGGCGGCGATCGGCAGGGCGATGCCGTAATCGAATTTACAGCACACACCACTCATGTGGCAGCTAAAACGTGTTTCGGGCAGGAAGCTTAGTTGAACATCCGATTGCCGGTAAAGACGAAAGTAGGACGCATCGAGGGAACTCCGTGGCATGACGGGTTGGTCGGAGAGCATCCACGGATATTCTGCCAGAGTTTGTAAAAACCCTTGGTGGTACGACCAATCGTGTGGGCCACTGGCCACGATGCACCACCCGACGTGCCACTGCGCCGCCGCGAGCCGGACTCCAAGTGCCACGGTCGCATACCGATTATCGCCCGATTCCAACACCTGAAACCACCCTACGGCCCGACTGCCGTCAGCTTCGACATTGGCAGCGAGTAGCGTGACCTGTTCGAACACCGGGAGTTTGCCGATACCGTGGATTCCTGCCTCACGGTGCGCCGCGACGAATCTAGGCTCGTCCGCTTCTCCTTTTTTCAGTAACCGTCCCTCGAGCGCCACCGGGGCTTCTTCGGCATACAGCCTGTGCAAGCGGCCGCCGCCTTCGGGATCAGAGTGAGCAGCAAGAAAATCTTGGAAGAGCGTCAGAAAGACTGAAGTCCCCTGCGGAAGGAGAGATGGCGCTTGAATCATTGATTCTCGTGGATCATGCCTGCTGCTGTTGTATCACCTTCAATGTAAGCCTCCTACACATTACGAGAAAGTCCCTTGCCGCTAGTCACCGTCAATTACTAAAAAGCGATGGGTGGACCCGATTCCATCGACCATTGCGGCACTCTGCCTAATTATATATACTTGGTGACCTACAGCGGCAACTTGCACCGGCGAATAGGACGGCTGAGGCGAGCGACGTGCGTAAGAAAGGAACGCGTTCTGGGTTGAGGTGGACCGCGATCACCTTAGGGGTCGTCGCCGTTATTTACCTTGCGGGGGTGACGACATGGATCGATCAGTGGCGCGGAATGCGTCAGGGCAACGAATACGAGGAGTTCTACTGGTATGTCGCGCAGCAACTCGAGGAGCCCTCGATCTGTGACAAGATCTCCTGGGCGGCCGGACTACCTGGCGGATTCTTCGGCGCGCCTAGTTATCAACGCTCCGAGTGCTACGACATGGTTGCCGGCCGCACCCGCAATTCATGGCTCTGCAGGAAGGTAAGAAGACTCGGCAGGCAGAGCGTGTTGGACGTCCAGCTGTCCATGTGGTCTTGCCTGCGTGATGCGGCCCAGGGTCGGTCCAGCGGCACCGCTTTACTCGGCGAAAGTCTCGTGCGCTTCTTCAAGATGATGGGATACGACCCGGATGAGCTCCACGCCGAGGGTGTAACGCGACCCATCGTGGATGTGCGCAATATTTACAGACGCCTTCCTGAAGAGCCGGACATCGTCGCCCGAGTGGGGACGTCGCTGCGAGCACTCGAACGTACCAACACACGCACTCGGTCTGAAGTTGAGGATGGAGCCTACCTTGCACAGATGGCAGCCCTGGTAAGCAAGGATGCGGGTTGGTGTGAACGCATTCCGGACGATCTGCCGCTGGCGAGGCAGAAACAACATTTCCGGGATTGGTGCGTATTCACGCTGGCGACCAACATCCGGGACAGCGATTTGTGCGAGCGAATTCCGATTCGTCCATACTCGATCGCGAGGGCGGACGAACTGCCGCCAGCGCGCGTGCAGGAACTGACCGTGCAGATGTCACTCCAGGCGCAATGCGATCGGCAGATCCATTCTCCTTACCCGAGCAATACCCACTATGCCCCCGAGCTTCCGGCCGACGATGAAAGTACACGCAGGCTGATCGAGACCCTGGGCTATCCGATCCCGCGCGCGAGCACACTTCCCCCGCATCTACTGGAGGATGCCTACCGGCTATTTCTCACCGTATTAACGGGAGTCGACGCTCCTCTCTATGCGTCCGCCAGACAGCGTCTGATCGAGCGGGTGAAAGCGCTACCCGATATAGGTTGGGACGGTGTCCACGTTTCCAATCAAGGCTCCCGGTAGAGCAGCACTTCTGAATCTACGGAGCCACTGCCGGCTCTTCCTCTGTGAGAGCCGCGCGAACCTCCGCCGCGGTCTTCGGGCCGATGCCCGCGACGCGTTGGAGATCTTGTTCGCTTGCCGCGCGCAGGGCCTCCACTGAACCGAATTGACGCAGGAGGTCACGGCGCTTGTGAGGACCGACGCCGGCGATCTCGTCTAATCGAGAGGTGAGCAAGGCCTTGCCGCGAAGCCGCCGATGGTAAGTGACCGCGAATCGATGGGCCTCGTCGCGGATACGTTGCAACAGATGCGTTGCCGGGGAGGAAGGACTTAGAATGATAGGGTTTTTGCGACCGGGAAGGTAGACGCGCTCTTCCTTCTCGCCCTTCGCCTTAGCGAGCCCCAGGATATCGATGTCCACAAGCTGCAGTTCCCGTAGGGCCTCCATGGCTGCGGCGAGTTGTCCAATGCCGCCGTCAATCAGGATCAGGTCCGGCAGGCGTTGCTGCTCTTGTTGGACGCCGGCATAGTGGCGCAACACCACCTCCTTGATGCTGGCGAAGTCATTCGCGCCCTCCACTGTCTTGATGCGGAAGCGTCTGTAATCTGACTTCTTTGACACTCCAGCCTCCCATACGACGAGGGAGGCCACGCCCTGGTTGCCCTGGATATTGGAGACATCAAAGCCTTCTATCCGGGAAGGAACTGCGCGCAGACGTAACAACCTCGTAAGCTCCTCGGCCGCCGCTCGCCCGGTCGCCTCGTCTCGCTGGTGCTCTTTCAGCGCAGCGGACGCGTTTTCTTCGGCTAACTGAACCAGGTGATGCTTGATCCCTCGTTCCGGTACGAGAACTCGAACCTTTTCTCCCTTTTTCTCCGAGAGCCAGGCACTGAAGAGTTCAGCATCGGGCAGATCTACCGGCAGCAATAATTGTTTCGGAGGGATGAGTTCCTTCGCGTAAAACTGTTCCACGACAGAGCGAACGAGTTCGGTATCCGAAACGTCGCCTACATCGCTCCAATGAAAGTCTTTCCGTCCGACCAGGAGGCCACCCCGGACGAACATCATCTGCAGGTCGGCCGCGCCTCCGTCCCGGGAGAATCCGATCACGTCCTGGTCGATATTGTCGGTCTGCGCGACTCGCTGCCGCTCCAATGTCCGTTCGATTTTGTAGATCCGGTCCCGAATGCGGGCGGCCTCTTCGTATTCCTCGCGCTCGGCGGCGCCTTCCATACGGCTTCGGTATTGTTTCAACAAGTCAGAGTTTCGGCCTTCGAGAAACATCCGTGCTTGCTTGACAAGCTCGTGGTACTCCTCGGAGGTCTGTTTCCCGATGCACGGGGCCATGCAGCGCTTGATCTCGTATTCGATGCACGCCCGCTCCGCCTTGCCGGTAATGTCGATGGTGCACGTCGCCAGCGGAAAGACGGTCTTGATCACCCTCAACGTTTCCCGTAAGGCTCCCGCCGGAACATAAGGGCCATAATACAGAGCGCCGTCCTTTTGGATCCTGCGAACGATAGTGAAGCGCGGAAAGGATTCTTTAATTGGCAGGCGCAGATACGGATACTGCTTGTCGTCCCTCAGCACCACGTTGAACCGCGGCCGGTGTCGTTTGATCAGCGAGCTTTCGAGGATCAGCGCTTCGAGATCGGAGGCGGTGACGATCGTGTCGATGTCGGTGACCTGGGAGACCATGAGCCGGGTTTTGACGCTGATCTCGATCACTTTTGTAAAGTAAGACCGCACGCGATCGGCCAGAATACTGGCCTTTCCGATGTACAGGACCTCCCCCCGCGAGCCCTTGAACAGGTACACGCCAGGAACCTGCGGCAAATGGGCGAGTTTTGCTCTAAGAGTATCAGGCGTCATGATGGGGGTACTTCAGGGCTTCGCTTAGACAGAATCTTAGAAGCTCTTATAATATCAAGGGTTCGTTAGGCTGTCTATGATGAGGAAAGGAAAACCAAGCTTCTCCATCCGCAGCGTGACCGCGCTAGGCGTCTTGGTCATGACGTTGACGACTGCACGAAGGCCGAGCGACTGGGCGCTAAGCCCCGGCTAGCTTAAAGTGCATCACCGGACTACAGAGTATCTGCGAGATTACAGCTGGTCTCTAACTGGGAGGGCAAAGAGCTCGACAAGCCGTTCATAGATCCCCCGCGACTTCCACTCCTCGTAACTCACTTGCTTGGCGTATTTTAAATCTTCGTGGAAGATTTCTTCGAGACGAGTTGTCGCGTCGTGATCGTAGACCGTGAGGTTGATTTCCTGATTCAAGGCAAAGGAACGATTATCGAAGTTGGTGCTGCCGATCGTCGCCCACACACCGTCGACGACCATCGTTTTCGCATGCAACAGGCACGCCTGATACTCAAAAATCTTAACGCCTCCGCGGAGTAGCGGACCATAGTGGCCGCGGCTCACGGTATACGTGATCTGACTGTCTATTTTCCCCGGTACCAGGACAGAGACCTGCACGCCGCGCGCGACGGCCTTCAGCAAAGTTTCGGTCATCACATCGTCAGGCATGAAGTACGGGTTCGTAATCGCGATTGATTTTTTGGCCGAGCTGATCGAGAGCAGGAACAGCATGTAACTTTGAAAACTGCCGCCTGTCGGGGAACTCTTGACGATTTGCGCGGGCACCTCCCCCCGCGCTTCGAGGGGAGGGAAGAAGCCCTTTCCCCCGATCACAACGCCCGTTGTTTCGAGCCAGCTTTCGGCAAAGCCGGCTTGTAGAAATTTTACCGCCGGCCCTTCGATTCGCGCGTTGGTATCACGCCAATGTTCCGGCGTGCGCCCATTTCCCGTCCACGCATCGCTGATTCCGTAGCCGCCGGTAAATCCGACCCGACCGTCGATAACAAGGATTCGCCGGTGGCTTCGGTAGTTGTAGCGCAATAATTTCCACGGGAAAATGATTCCCTCCGCTTTGATGCGGCGAAAGTATTCGACGTGACAGCCGAAATCTTTCATCATCCTGATAAGGTTGGACGGCACTTTCCCTGATCCGTGGTGATCCAGCAGAATATTTACGTTGACGCCCGCCTTGCAGCGATCCGCAAAGGCTTCTGCAAATTCACGAGCTATAGCGCCATCTTCGTAAAGATACTGCGCCATTGTAATGGTAGATTTCGCATGCTTGATCTCGCGCAGCATGACTGGAAACGTTTCATCCCCGTTGCGTAAGACGTCGATGCGATTGCCGGAAATGATGGGGGCGTCGGTGTGAGCTTCAATGGTGGGGAAAAAAGCCGCTTGGTCGAGCCTCACCTCCGGAATGTCCTTTACCTTTAGGACCGAGGCGCAACCCCAAATGAGAATGATCGCAAACAGCCAGTTCAAACGTCTCATGGTTTGAGCACCCGTCGGTCTGTATGTGAGAACACGGTCAATGTTGTCTAGCACGGCGCACCCGTAAAATCATGCACGAGAATAGACCACGGATGGTGGTTGATCCTTCTACAGGGGTTAGGTAGCTGAGTTGTCATCTACGGGCAATTAGGAAAGGAATGAAACGAAATGGCGACCTTAGGCTGTGATCGCAGACTCGACGCGAATTGTCGACTCAGCGCTATTGGGATAGGCCTCCCCCTAAACGTGGATGGTAACCCCGGAGCCGTCGACGTGACTCTTTCTGACGTGACTCTTTCTAATGAGTTATGTAAGCCGGTGAAAAAAGTTACTTGGCAAACGCATTGTCATGCATAGCATTGCGGTACCTGGTCAATTCCTGGGTGAGCCACTCGGCGCTTGGGGTTGGCGAACGATCGGTGCATCGCACCCAGTACGGTTGGCCGCCTAGAATACTTTTTGAGGCTGCCTTCTCGATAAACTCCTCAGGCGTCTTGATGTTGAACATGAAGTAGTCATATTTCGTCTTCAGATGGTTCGCAGCCTCTTTAGAACTGTGTTCTTTGCCATTCCTTATAAAGATGCAGTCGGATCTTTCCACATACGCTAGGAGATGATTGATGTCCCGCACAAGCATTTCATCAGTGGCCGCTAAGGCTATAGACGGCAGGAAGAGCGTGGCGAAAGCGATCAGGTATACGAAACACGTGGGTGTTCGATTCATCTATTTTTAACGCGCCGTGAACAGAATCTGACGATAGAGAGAGGACACGAAGGCGGGCGGTCCCGCGGCTCTAGACATCTGCCAGTCGGCGGGCCAACCTCACCACGCCAGACAGGCCGTGTTGAGATACGGCTGTCCAGCGCGGAGAAGCGGGTACGATTGAAAGACCTTCGCCTAGGCTAGCGCCCGACGACTGGTTTGCGAATTACTTCTTTTCGACGATTTTACCGTCCTGGGCGTCCACATAGACCTTGTACTTCTTTTTGTCGGCGTCGGTGAGCTGGACCCGGTACGTAACCCGTCCGTTTTCGGTTTCCATTTCGACTTCATAGGGCTTGGTACCAGGTTGCGACTTCGTGGCAATCTTGATGGCTTCTTCCATTGAGATTGTTGCATCAAGGGCTTTTTGCTTCTCGGATATTGCCCAGGCATTGCCAATGAGACCGACTGAAAAAATGAGTGCTATCAGCATATAGCGCATGTTCGTCCTCCTGTTTTTGATACGATCCTGACCAAATGAGACCACGGGCCTCGAGAGGAAACCAATTACCTTTTAGACTAGTATTGCACCCAAAGAAGGAAGAGCTGCAGCAGTTTAGAATCCTACTGACAAGCCAACCGTCGCAAAGAAACTTGATCGGTTTGACGGTCCCGCAAATTCAGTCCCAATGCCGGCATCGAGCACAGTCCATGGCGTCCACTGATGGCGTACGCCGATTTCTGCGCCGGCAATCTGTGGATCCCCGCGTCTAGGCGCTTGCTCCGTAAAGACATCGCCTAATAGGGTTGTCAGTGTGTGCTTCGGCGCGCCGACCGGGTAACTCGCGCCAAGAGCCAACTCATAGCGGCCGTCTCGTTCGAAGGGCGTCGTTCCCGAAAACACTTCATAAGCCGGATTGAAATGGACACTGAGGCGGCCCATCGACTTTGTGACAAGACCTTTGATTCGAAAGTCTACCCCGGAGGATGCGGTTCCTGAGGGGACGTTCACCGTCATCCTCACGCCGAACGCGGGGAGATTGAGCGTCTCCTGATTGAAGTTGTAGAGCCCGCTGAGCTGCAGATCGCCGGATTTGGTCTGCTCCTCGATCCTCTTAGGATCGGTGAGGAATGTTGTCCCCAGACTCACTTGGAGATTAGGGGCAAGCCCATATAAAATCTCCGCAACAAACTGCCCCCGCGCCTGGCTGTTTCGATGAGCCAAAAGCCCGGCACCCGTTTCCAACGCCCACTCTCCCTGAGCAATCGGATAGGCATCCTCGAGACGCAGCGGCCTGCCCTCATCCAAGTTGTCATGATCGATCGCGTATGCAGCGTTGACGGGGAGTCCCATCAGCAGCACCAGGCATACGGTCTTTACAACGCCCCGCATAGTTTGAACTCTCACTTGCCTAGGACTTGCTCAGCCGTCGGTGGCCGCGGCCCTCTGTCCTTCATCTGACCACCATGCTCCATCCCCGCATGTTCAGCCGCGGCTGGCGCATGGTACGCAACATATCGATCTTCTTGGGCATGATTCCGGTGCAGGTATATCGGTAGAATCTTGAGAATAGCGGCACGTTTGACTTCGAGCGTCGGGTAGAGGTCTGGCCGGCTCAAGATGTCGTCAATGTTGTCGTGCAACATGTGCAGGTTGTCGAAGACGGCTGCGATCTCCGGGAAGTGTGCTGCAAACTTCGGCGCTCCCTCGGCCATCATCGGCATGAATTGCCACTCAACGGGCGGTTGCTTCAGATAGCTGTGATAGAACTCAATGAGCTTCGGCATCAATTCACGTTGCTTGCCGGCGTGGCCTATCAGTTGAACGTCATAGGTCGCAGCCTGCAGCCAGTGGTAAGACCAGATCTGGGTGTTGAATTTCCGAAACTTGTTTCGGAACGATTGGGACTCCGGAAAGCTCCAAAGCTTGCCGTGTAGATCCAACGCATGGGAGGTGATCGCTTCAGGTTTTGCGATATAGTCGGCGTAGATCTGGCGCAAGGCACTCTCTTTGTCCTGAACCTGATCGCTGGCATAGAGATCGTAGACAGTTCGGTGAAACGTGTGCGCCCAATTGAACGCCTTGTGCGCTTCCCAGATCATGCGGGTCAGAGTGGGCGCGATAATGTCCTCATCGGGCGGAACACGAGGCGCACTAAAGATAAAGTCGAGGACGTCTTGGCGGGCTCGTTCGACCTGCTGAGGGTCCTGTGTGTGGAGCAAGGTCTCGGCAAGGTAGGCATGGCCGAAGTCTATTCCGTTCAGTTCTCGATAAAACTGCGGGAGTTCCCTATAGACAGCCCAGAGCCAGGGCCCTCGCATGGGCCAACGTTCATCACGTGTGATCCATTGAGCGGCGGCGGTGAACATATCTCCTGTCAGCGTCAGCAACAGGCCTGTGACGGCAATGACAATCAGTGAACGTTTCATCACGACCTCACGGAGTAGTTTTTGCCATGATTTCGAAAACCACCATCGAGGGTTAACCCATGATCGTTCAACCCATTGATTACTTCCTGCTTGCATGGTTCGTAGTAGCTCTCATCTCAACTGCGTACGTGGCCTGGGACCAGTTCCGGAACAACCCGGAGCCGACGGTCATGCGTATTGCGTTCATCCTCGTCACGCTCTATTTGGGTCCATTCGGACTCCTGATCTATGTCCTCGCCGACAAGGAGCCGCGGCCTGGCACGCACGAGCAGTTTACCGCGTCGCTCTGGAAGCAGGGTATAGGAAGCACGATCCACTGCGTCGCAGGCGATGCCACCGGCATCATTCTAGCAGCCGTGATCACCGCGACTGTCGGCCTGCCAATGTGGTTGGACCTGATCGTCGAGTACACGGCTGGCTTTGCCTTCGGATTGCTGATCTTCCAGGCCCTATTTATGCGACGCATCATGGGCGGGAGCTACTGGGACAACGTCCGCCATACCTTCCTGCCCGAGTTCATGAGTATGAACGCAATGATGGCAGGGATGGCACCGGTGATGAGCTTCCTCATGATGGGACGCGACATGCGGGCTATGGTGCCCACTGAGCTGCTCTTCTGGGGCGTCATGGCGCTTGGTGTCGGCGTGGGGTTCGCGGTTGCGTATCCTGTGAACCTGTGGATGGTCAAGCACGGCCTTAAGCACGGGCTCATGACGGAACGGCGGGCAGGTTCCCGTTTCGCATTGGGTCGGGATGTCGCGAAGGCTGGAGGACACGGTCAGGGGCACGGGCACGAGCAACACGGCAGTGATTCCCAGACGCGTCAGACGGCAAGGCGTGGTAAGCCCGAGGGGCATTCCGACATGGCGAGCGATGTCACGACGCCACAACTGGTGGCGGTGGCGGGCGTGACGACATTAATGCTGCTGGCCGGCTTGATCGTTCCGGGACTCTTTGTGAACCTGTCTTTAAGCGCACATGATGTCGGCGGGAGCATCATGCCGCGCGGGATGGTCATGGACTTTGACACTCCGGCGGCCGCGATGCGTGACATGTCGGCCGTCCACCCCAAGCATGTCTCGTATCGTGCGGCCCAGGATGCGCGGGGCGACCAGGGGTTGGAGCCTCGCATCGAAAATGGGACGAAAGTGTTTCGCCTGGAGGCCTCGGTCGTCCGGTGGAATATTCTTGATGACGTGTACGTGGATGCTTACGCCTTTAATCAGCAGGTGCCGGGGCCGCGTCTTCGTCTTGTGGAGGGCGACCATGTCCGGATCCACTTCCGGAATTCGCTTCCCGAGTCGACGACCATTCACTGGCATGGTCTGGTGGTCCCTAATGAGATGGACGGGCCCGCGCATATCACTCAGGAACCGGTCCCGCCGGGCGGAACCTATGTCTACGAGTACACGGTTCTGCAGGCAGGGACATTTTTCTACCACACCCATGACCACGCAGACCGGCAACAGGCACTCGGACTATACGGGGCGCTCGTTATTGAGCCCCGTGAGGAAACCGGCCCGCGCGCGGACCTGGAGTACGTCATTCAGCTTCAAGAGTGGCTAAAGCGCGAGTGGCTGACGTACCCCGCGATGCTCATGGACGGCGGCCTGCCGAACTATTTCAGCATCAATGGCAAGGCGTATCCTTCAACCGATGTGGTCCGGATGAAAGTGGGGCAGACAGTGAAATTCCGTTTCATCGGGACGAATAACAATTTTGTGCACCCGATGCATATTCACGGAGGACCGTTTGAGGTCGTCGCCTTGGATGGCACGACGTTGTCACCATCTGCCCGCTATCTTGCGGACACCATTAATGTGGGACCGGGCCAGCGCTGGGACGTGATCTGGAAAGCGCGGCGGCCTGGAAAGTGGCTCTTGCACTGTCACATCCCACACCACACCACGAACAACAATGTGGAAATCAAAGGCGCGGGTGGGCTCACGATGATCCTGGACGTTCAGTAGGCCAACGCCACATCCCATAGATTGCCGGAATTAGCAGCAGCGTCAGCGCGGTGGATGTCATGAGTCCACCGATGACGACGGTTGCGAGCGGGCGTTGAACCTCAGCGCCCATCGTGGTAGCTAGGGCCATCGGGAGAAACCCGAGACTCGCGACGAGGGCAGTTATCAGGACGGGGCGAAGCCGATCCATAGTCCCTTGTACAATCGCTACATCTGTCGGCACTCCCGCCGCTTCCAGTGTTCGGATATGGCTGACCAGCACGACTCCGTTCAGGACGGCAATGCCGAACAGTGCGATAAAGCCCACGGCTGCCGAAATACTCAGTGGAAGACCGCGAAGCCACAGAGCGATGACACCTCCTGAGAGAGCCAACGGCACGTTCAAAAAAATCAGCAACGCGGGCCGCATGGTGCCGAAGATTACATAGAGCACTCCCAGAATCAGGAGCAGGGTAATCGGAATCACCACCGCCAGCCGCCGTGATGCATCCTGAAGATGTTCGATCTGTCCTCCCCATTTCAAGTAGTACCCCGTTGGCAGAGAAACCGCCTTCTGTACGATCTGCCGGGCTTCGTGCACAAATCCGCCCAGGTCTCTTCCACGGATATTGCATTCGACGGCGATACGCCGTTGTACGGCTTCACGGCTCACCTGCGCTGGCCCAAGATCAGTCTTGATGGTCGCGACGCGCGAGAGCGGTACGAGTTCTCCCTGCGGAGTAGGAAGCAACAGCGTCCCAATGACGGCCGGATTCGGTGACATTCCTTCCCCCAGTCGGAGGACCAGATCAAATCGACGCTGATCCTGCACAATCGTGCCGACCACTTGTCCTACACGGGTCGATTGGATAACGGATAGCACATCATCGGCATTGAGCCCGTATCGGCCGATCTGGGTTCGATCAATACTGATCGAGATTACTGGCAGACCCGCGGTTTGTTCTACCTTGACATCGGCCGCACCAGGCACCTTGCTCAGTGCCTCCGCGACCCGATTCGCGTTCTGCCGCAATACCTCGAGATCTGGTCCGAAAATCTTGATCACAAGATCGGAGCGCGACCCGGCGATCAGTTCATTAAATCGCATCTCGATCGGCTGGGTGAATCCAAGCCCGATACCCGGCACCGCATCGAGAATGGCATGTTTCATCTTGGCGATGAGGTCTTCGCGGCCTCGCGCCGTGGTCCACTCCCGTCGCGGCTTAAGATTCACAAAGACATCCGATAATTCGATTCCCATTACATCGGTGGCAACCTCGGGGCTTCCGGTTCTCGTTACTACGTTCGTGACTTCGGGGAACCCTCGTAACACCCGCTCAATCATCAGAGCTGTCTCAACAGATTCGGTCAATGACACGCTGGGCAGTCGCCACACATTCAGCGCAAAGTCGCCTTCATCCAATCGCGGCACAAATTCCACCCCGAGCGTCCAGCCGATGCCTAGGCTGACAAGGAATAAAACGATCGCTGCAGTGAGGACCCAACGGGGTCGCGCAACCGACCATCCGAGGACGGGGGCAAAGCGCCGCCGTATCGAGGATAACATTCTTGTCTCATGCTGCTCTGCTTTAGACCGCACGAACCAAAAAGCCAGCGCTGGGATGGCAGTGACCGCCAGTAGGAGAGAGCCGGCCAGAGCGAGAATCACCGTGACGGCCATGGGACGAAACATTTTTCCTTCAAGGCCGGTCAGCATGAGAATTGGCACATACACCAGGATAATGATGCTGACCGCAAAGACGACCGGCCGAAGGACTTCGCGCCCGGCCGCCTCCACCTCGAGGAGCTTTGCGTGGGGGCTGGTGGGACGCTGAAGCGCAAGCCTGCGAAGTATGTTGTCCATCATGACCACCGAGCCATCGACGAGCAAGCCAAAATCAATCGCCCCCAGACTCATTAAGTTACCGGAAAGGCCGGCTTGCACCATTCCCATACAGGCGATGAGCATCGAGAGCGGGATGGCCGACGCCACAATCAGGCCGGCCTGGAAGTTACCGAGGAACAAAAACAGGACGGCGATGACGAGCAGCCCGCCTTCCAAGAGATTGTTTCGCACGGTCCGGATAACCTTGGATACGAAGATGCTCCGGTCGTAATAGGGTTCGATGCTGACGCCCGCGGGAAGACTCGCTTGGAGTTCCTTGATCCGTGTCTTGACGCGGTCTACGACCTGTTGTGCATTCTCACCGGCAAGCATTTGCACCATGCCGATGACCGTTTCCCCTTGCCCCATCGCAGTCGCCGCCCCGATCCGCAGCGCGGGGCCCTCTTTGACCTCCGCCACGTTGCCGACCATGATCGGAACGCCCCCGTCTCCATGGGCGAGCACAATTTGCGCGATCTCGCGGGTGTTCTTGGCCAAGGCATCGCCGCGGATCAAGAATTGTTCGCGCTGGTGCTCGATGTATCCGCCTCCCGCGATCGCATTGTTACGCTCCAGCGACTCGAAGATTTGTCTGAGCGTGAGCCGATAGGCCAGCAACTTGGAGGGATCGACGATGACGTGATACTGTTTTGTCTCGCCGCCCCAAATGTTGACTTCCACGACGCCCGGCACCGTCCGAAGCCGCATGCCGATGTCCCACTCAAGCAACGTCCGCAAGGCCATGGCGCTGTAACCGTTTCCTTTGACGATGAACTGGTACACCTCACCAAGGCCCGTGGTGTGCGGTCCCATCATGGGGCGACCATATCCAGGGGGAATGCGCTCGATCGCGAGGGACAGTCGTTCGTTCACAAGTTGCCGGACGAAATACCGGTCCAAACTGTCATCGAAAATGGCTGTCACCGCCGAGAGCCCATAGCGGGAAACCGACCGCAATTCCCGCAGGCCGGGCAGGCCGTTAAGGGACATTTCAATGGGAAAGGTGACAAATTGTTCCACTTCGACAGGGCCGAGCGCCGGTGACCGGGTGAGGATTTGCACCTGGACCGGAGTCAAATCCGGCATCGCATCAATCGTTAAGCGCGTGAGCGACGCGACCCCACCGACGACGACTAGGATGATCATGACGAGCGTGAAAAAGCGGTACTGAAGCGACAGTCTAAGGAGAGTCTCCACTAGCCCTCCTCTCCCGTCTGGATCGCCTCTTTCAGCAGCAGACTCTTCAAATCAAACACCCCGGAGGTCACGACCTTATCCCCTTCGCTCAAGCCTTTACGAACTTCGGCCCACGCTCCTTCTTCCCGACCGACTTCCAGCGGCAAAAAGGTATAGCCGTTGTCGCGCAGGACGAAGGCGCCACGAGTCTTCTGAATAAGGGTGATCGCCGTGGCCGGGATTGCCAACAGCGCAGTGCTGTCTTTCGTCAGTTGTACCTCCACGTATTCGTTCGGTTTCAACCGCTGTTCTGGATTCGGCACATCGAATCGCACGCGGATGGTCCGGGTTGTGTTATCGGCGACTGGAGAGATGTCGCGCAAGACTGTCGGCACGGTGTCACCGCCCTTTCGAACAATGGTTCCAGGGTCGCCGGGCTTCAACCGGCTGGCCTGCTCGATAGGTAAGTGCGCAAACACCCACACGTGAGTGGTGTCTACCACTTCAAAGAGCTCCTTTTCGGGCGAGACTCCTTGGCCGAGCACCACATTTTGTTTCACAATGGTGCCGGCGATGGGAGACTTCAGGAGGTAGCGGTGACTCTCTTCATGGTTAGCGCGTTCCAATGCGCGGAGCTCGTCCGGCGTCATGCCGAGGGCAAGAAGTTTCTCCCGCATGTGCTGATAGCGGGTATTGACTTCCCGATAGCGGCCTCGCTCTTCAATCAGCCGTCGCTCAGGCGCAATGCCTTCATCCGCTAGTTTTTGGGTGCGTCGGAAATTACTCTCCGCCGTCTCGGTCTGACTTTTGGCTATGAGATAATCTTGGACCAGTTCATCCAATCGCGGGCTTCCGATAGATGCGAGCGATTGTCCTTTTCGAACGTGGTCGCCGAGAAAGACGTAGAGATGTTCTACTTTGCCCTCGATGCGGGGAGCTACCTTTGCGGCGCGCTTCAGATCAAGGGACACTTCGCCAGGAGCGCTCACGACTTCCGGGATGCTGCGGAGGGTCACCGGCTCGATCTTGATGCGCGACTTTGTCACGGCGGGCACCTGTGACTCAGCGATGAATTGCTCGGCAATCGGCTGTGGCGAGGAAGAGGGCGCCTGTGACGATGGGGGCTCCGCGCCATGGTCCGAGCAATTCGTCACCATCATCGCGAATATCAATGGGCGCATCATGGCCGCGCAGCGCCTGCACGTCATGGTATTCCTCCCGTCAGACGCTCCAGAGTGGTAATGGCCAAAGCCAGATCGACTTGGGCTTGATAGTATTCACGGGTCACTTGCAAGGCGACGCGCTGCGCCTCGAACAGCTCAAGCAGGCTTACCTCGCCAACTCGATAGCTCTTTCTGGCAATCTCTGCCGCTTCCTCCGCTTGACGCAGCAGTCCTTTACGGAACAACTCGAGTTGGGACTTGGCGATCCGATACTGTTCGAAGGCGTGGATCACGTCTTTTCGAAGCTCTACCTTTGTTTGGTGCACCTGGGCGGTGGCGCGGCGTGCTCCAGCGGTCGCTTCGGCAATCGCTCCTTGTCGCTGGGACCAGATGGGTAACGGGATCGTGAGCCCCGCGCGATAACTTTCGCGATCAATCTCGCGTTCGAAGGTCCCAAATACGGCCACATCTGGCACCCGCGACGTTCGAGCAACACGGAGTTGCTCCTGCCGTTCCGCCTCCTCGCGCTCACGGGCAAGTAGTGACGGATGACGATCCGCCGCTTTCATGACCTCAGCCAAATCCCAGTTGATGTTCCCCTCGGGAAAGTCGCCGATGACTTCAAACTGCTTGCCCAGTGCCCCTCCGACTTCTGCATCCAGCCCGGCTTGTCCAATGGCTACCCGGCTACGTGCACGTTCCACGTCCTTTGTGACGCGTTGAAGTTCCACTTCCGCTCTGATCCGCTCAAACTTCGGCGCCTCACCTGCTTCCACTCGCTTCCGCGCGGTTTCGGCTAAGCGCTGAACTGTCGAGGCGGTCTGACTGGTGAGTCCCAATTCTCGCTGGGCACCCAATAAAGAGAAGTAGGCCTCGCTGACAGAGGCCGTCACGCGCCGTACCACATCTTGATGCTGCGCAGCGCTACCCTGGACCGCTTCTTGAGCCGCTCGAATTCGCGCTGATCGTTTCGGCATCCATTCGACTGGTTGAAACACTCGGATACTCTCTTCGATTCCACGATTGCTGGGACCCGTAGTGACGCGCCCGGGCCCTGCCGACACCGAGAGCTCCGGATTGGCGTATTCCTTCGTGCCGCGAAGCCGGCCCTCACTTGCTCCTACGTTGGCGTCAGATAGAGCCAGCGCTGGATGATGCTCGAGCGCAATTGAGAGCAATTGAGACAAGTCATACTGTGGAAGGGGGCTCGGTCTGTCCTCGGCATAAACGACGCTAACCGAAATGAACACATAGAGGCTCATGCAGATCATTGCGATCATACGCATGTCTTCTCCCTAAGAGAACAAATGTGGACAAGACTCACCCCTCTCAAAGAAGGATGAAGCGAAATTGAGCTGAAACCGCTGTTAGATCTAGACTACAGGGGGAGCGCGCGGGGAAAGAACAACGAGCAAAAGGATGGAAGGAGGTCCATGTGTTGAGAAAACCGACTGTTGAAAGGTCCTGAGCACTTGTTTGGGATCGTTATGACTCAGAACATAGACGAGCGCGGCGAATTTTGCCGAAAAGCCATTGGCTGAGGTGAAGAGCGACGTGAAAACTATTTCCAGATGTTCGGGGGGCACTGTGGAGACTTCATTCAGGTCAAGGGCATCCTCTGTATGGGCAGTCTCTTCAAACTCCCCAGATAGATCAGAGAAGATCGAGTGCGCTACTGCTTTGTGGACATGCGCCTGTTGTCCATGATCATGAGCCACTTCCGCATGGATATGCATGAAAGGGATCACGACCATCCAAAGCGACAACCAACCGAGGATGGCAAAACGCGGCGAAGTGGTGTGGATTCTGTACCGAAAACTACTCACGTCGGTACCATATCATGCAAGTGAACTATGGTCAAATTATCGGACGTACAGCGTGTCCCTTTCCATAGCTCTTCAAATATCTCAGGATGGCCTCTCGTTCTGGATCAGAGATAGGAGTGAGACGCTTCTCTCTGATCCTGCGCTCCATATCCGGCATGATCAGCTGCCATTCGTCAAACGTGCGGAACCGCGGATCAGGGACGCCGTGACAGCCACTACAGTGTCGGCGGTAGATTTGCCCGTCCTGAGAGTCAAGCGCAGGGATGCCGGAGAGCGCCGTGCAACTTGTCACTAACATAAGGCTGACCCCTCCTTGGATTATCAGCCGTATCACAGCTTTTCCTGCAGAAAGTTCTTCATGAAATTGGTCTATTGCAAAATCTGCAGCTGAAGATCATCGAAGTAGGTAACAGCGTCAGACTTTGTCCACAGCCCTATGCGGCCCTCTTTAAAGGTGGGATCGCAAAGATCGAAGATCGGCATGTCGTCGTAGAAAACCTGGATGCGGCATCCTTGATTGACTACGTGCAGCCGGTGCCATTTTCTTACATCGATAATTTGGTCATGGTTCTTGAGCATCTTTCGAATGCCGTTCACGACATGGTAGACGCGAATATTCTGCTCCAAAGGATTGGCGCGCGTCAGATAGTAATTGCGGTCATCCTTGCCGCGCCAGATAAGCCCTCCACCCATATCAGCTTTGCCTGAGATCGGCAGAAAAGAAACGGACATGTCCAGATCCATGGCGTCTGTGTCTTCGATTAGAACGAGGTTGTAATTGTGCTCAGCGCCTTTGCCACGAAGTTGCGCGAGGACCTGCGGTGGGCTCAATGCCTTCGGCGTTTTGATCACCTTCCAATCGCCCGCCGAGCGACCGTCGAAAAATGTACCGGGTACAAAGTGAGGAGGAAGCTGGTTAACTGCAGCATCATCAAAATGCCAGGTCCGCAGCGAACTATCCTGAGCAGTAGTCCCCGGAGACGGGAAAAGCATAAGAAGCCCGGCGGCGAGGAGTAGACGACGAGTCACTTTCCGCCTCTTAGACCAGACCTGCTACCAGCATAATATAGGCCGAACAAATAGGCCTCTCCATGGGTTTCACCTCCTAAGCGATGAAGCGTGGTGTAAAAGCGATGCCATAGATTGCCTCATCAAGTCAGTGTCATCGGCCGCCGCTGGTGCTGCTGCTTCCACCACTACTTGCCGCCTTTCCGTGGTCGTTCCTGTGGGGATTCAGGCAATGCTTCAGGCCTAACATAAAGCGTGCGATACTTTGTAATGACAGGATCCTCTGGGGCGAGCCTGCTCGCTTCGGTGAAATGCTGCTCTGCGGCAACGCCTTTTCCTAACCGGTACAGGACGAGCCCCAGGTTATAGTGCGTCTGGGCCACTTGAGGGTCCGCCTTCATAGCAAGCTCAAAATGACGTTGTGCTTGAGTCCATGATCCGGTATCAAACTCGCGAATGCCTTGATCGGTAAGCTGCTGGACTTCCGTTGGACTATCAGCCGGAACCTTGAGAAATCCGCTTTTGGGAGCGGTCACACATCCTGCAAGAACGATCATCACGCAAGCAGCCCCAATAACCGCGCCGCCCATGACTCCGTTCCTGAGCTTTGTGTTTGAGTTACTTTTCTCCATAAGACATACGCCTCCGTGTCCACTTTTAAACACTCTCGATCGCCAGATTCCATAGATCGCCGGAATCACTAAGAGAGTTAAAATAGTCGAGCTCACCATGCCGCCGACCATCGGCGCGGCGATCCGCTTCATCACATCAGCGCCGGTACCGGTGGTCCACATAATCGGCAAAAGCCCCCCAATGATCGCGGCGACTGTCATCATTTTCGGCCGCACCCGCTGGACGGCGCCCTCCAGGATTGCTTGGCGTAGGTCTTGATTGTCAACCATCCGGCCTTCACGCTGCCACCGATCATAGGCTTCATCGAGATACACCACCATGACGACGCCGGTTTCAGCCGCGACGCCGGCCAGGGCAATGATACCGACCCATACGGCAACGCTGAGATTGTAACCGAGCAAATATAGGAGCCAAATTGCTCCGACGGCAGCAAAGGGCACCGACAGCAACACAATCAGTGACTTCGCCATTGAACGGAAATTGAGATAGAGCAGCAACAGGATCAGAGCCAGCGTGACCGGCACGACCAGCTTCAATCGCTCGGTTGCGCGCTGCAAGTGCTCATACTGCCCGGCCCATTGCAACGTGTAGCCCGCGGGAAGCTGCACATGCTCGCGGACTGCCCCCTGCGCCTCTTTCACATAACCGCGCAGATCTCGGCCACTCACGGCCACCGAAACCAAGCCGGCAAGCGAGCCACCCTCATCCGTGATCATCGATGGACCTTTCGTGATCACGACGTTAGCCACTTGCACTAACGGGATCTGAGCGCCTCTGGGAGTAGGAATTAGAATCCGCTTCAGGCTCTCCGGATCATCCCGCAGCTCGCGCTTGTATCTCACACTGATCGAATAGCGCTCGCGTCCTTCAACGGTCGTGGTGACGGCCTCGCCGCCGACCCCCGAGGCGATGACGGCCTGCACATCGCCGACCGTTAATCCGTAGCGACCTGCCTCTTGCCGATTCACGACCACGTCGACGTAGTAGCCTTCATTCAACCGCTCGGCAAATACGCTGCGCGTACCGGGAACGCGGGCCAGGACCTGCTCGATCTGTTTCCCGATCGCTTCAATCTGGTTAAGATCCGGCCCCAGCACCTTGATGCCGATCGGGCTCCGCACACCGGTGGTAATCATCTCGGTCCGCGTCTGGATCGGCATCCACCAAATGTTCGGAAAGCCGGGAATCCGAAGTTTGGCATCCATCTCGTCGATCAGCCGCTCCCAGGTCATTCCAGCGCGCCATTGCGACTCCGGCTTCAGCGTCACGGTGATTTCCGCCATACCGGTGAACGCTGGATCGGTCGCAGTCGTGGACTTCCCCATCTTGCCAAAGGCGTGCTCCACTTCAGGAAACGTCATGAGTAAGCGATCCTGCACCTGCAGCACCTTGGTTGCTTCGGTGATGGACAGACCCGGCACCGTAGTGGGCATGTACAGAATAGTCCCTTCATTCAATGGCGGCATAAACTCCGCGCCAAGCTTGAGAAAGATCGGGACGGTGAGCGCTACTCCTGCGATTGCGAGCAGGACCATGAGCCAGCGGACATGGAGTACCCCGGAGAGGATCGGCCGGTACACCGCGATCAGTAATCGGCTCAAGGGATTTTTGCTCTCGGCCCGAATCCGGCCGCGAATCAAAAGGACCATTAGGACCGGGGCCAGCGTCACGGACAGGATGGTCGCAAACAGCATCGCGAAGGTCTTGGTATAGGCGAGCGGAGAGAACAGCCGGCCTTCCTGCGCCTCTAACGCAAAGATCGGCAGGAAGGACACGGCGATCACCAATAACGAGAAGAACAAAGGCCGGCCGACCTCGCGCGCGGCGGCGATAATAGTTTCTGTCCTATTGCCATCTGGATTCTGCTCGAGCCGTTTGTGCGCGTTCTCGACCATCACGATGGCGGCGTCCACCATCGCGCCGATCGCGATGGCGATGCCTCCCAATGACATAATGTTGGATGTAATTCTGAGGTACGCCATAGGAATGAAGGCCAACAGGATCGCAACAGGCAGGATAAGGATCGCGACGAGCGCGCTTCGCAGATGAAAGAGAAACACCAGCGCGACCAAGCTCACGATGATACTTTCTTCCACGAGCTTCTCTCGCAGGACCGCGATCGCACGATGGATGAGTTCGGAGCGATCATACGTAGGAATGATTTGGACGCCGGGTGGGAGTGAAGCTTTGACCGCCTCGAGTTTCGCTTTCACCCGCGTGATCACGTCCAAAGCATTTTCCCCTGCGCGCATCACCACAATGCCCGCCACCGTCTGTCCCTTGCCGTCCAGTTCCGCAATACCCCGGCGCTCCTCCGGGCCGATCTGCACCCGGCCAATGTTCTTGATCAGGATCGGCGTGCCGCGCTCATCGGTGCCAAGTGGGATCTGCTCAATGTCCGCCACCGATTGAATGTACCCTCGGCCTCGAATCACATACTCGGTACCGGCCATCTCCAGCACCCGGCCGCTGACCTCCGCATTGCTGTCCCGCACCGCCTGAATGACTTTTTCGAGCGGCAACCGGTAGGCCGACAGGGTGTTTGGATCCACTTCGATCTGGTACTGCTTGACGAAGCCTCCGACCGATGCTACCTCGGCCACGCCCGGCACTGCTTCCAACTGATAGCGGAGATACCAGTCTTGAAGGCTTCGCAACTGCGCGAGATCATGCTGTCCTGATTCATCCACCACGGCATATTGAAAGACCCAGCCGACGCCGGTCGCATCAGGGCCTAAGGTGGGCGTAACACCGGCCGGCAACTTGCCGGTCAGCTTCTGCATGTACTCGAGCACGCGACTTCGCGCCCAATAGAGATCCGTGTGGTCTTGAAAGATCACGTACACGTACGAGAAGCCGTACTCGGACACACCGCGGACCCGCTTGACCTTCGGGCCAGCCAGCATCGCGGTGACAATGGGATACGTAATCTGATCTTCGAGCAAGGTGAGACTGCGGCCGGGCCACTCGGTGTAGATGATCACCTGGACGTCGGACAGGTCCGGGATCGCGTCCAGTGGAACATGAAAGAGCGCCCAGCCTCCCCAGGCGGTCAGCAGCAGCACGCCCAGGATGACAAGGACAGGGTTTCGCGCGCTCCGTTCTATAAGCGAATTAATCATTCTTTTTCACGCGCCCGGCGGCTACGTGCCTCCGCCGGCAACCGCAAATTGAAACTTTTCCGTGATAGGGGGTTGTCCTGGAGCTGTGACAGTTACTCTGACTTCCCATGTTCCTGCCATACCCAGCATTGCCTTCCCCTCGTAGACGCCATCCTTGGTATGGATAGCGGTGACCTTCGAGTCCGTCATGCCCGGCATCGGCATCGTATAAACAAACAGCACGTTGGTGTTCGTGATCGGCTTTCCTTCCGGGTCAGTGAGCTTCAGTCGCAACACAGTCTCGCCCGCTTTCGGGGTTGCCGGCACGGTGCTCAATGTCAGGACATAACCGCTGGCCTTCCGGGTTTCGGATACAGGCTTCGCAGGTGCGGATGACGACATACTCGGCATGTCTTTCATGTCCTCCATTTTGGCCTCGTAAGCGCCGCGCATTTGCCAGTCGGCCATCCCGATCTGACCCATCATCTCCTGCATGCTGCCGGTGGAAGCTAACTTGCTTTGTGCGTCCAGCAAGAAATTCGCGGATGTGACAACCTTGTCTCCTTCCTTCACACCCGACAGCACCTCGACCTTGTCTTCGCCGCGGCGTCCCAGCTTCACCTGAGTAGGCACGTACATCCCCTTACCTTGGTCAACGAACACGATTTGACGAAGGCCGGTATCCAACACCGCTTCCTTCGGGACGACTAGCCGCTCCTGCTGATCGGTCTGAATCACCACATTTCCATACATGCCGGGTTTGAGCCTGAGTTGGGAATTCGGCAGTTCCAACCGTACCCGCACGGTTCGTGTCGTTTCATTGAGAGATGGATAGATGTACTGCACTTTTCCCTGAAACGTTGTTCCCGGATAGGCATCGAAGGTCGCGATGGCTTGTTGCTTGGGCTTCACATCGGCTAACTGGGATTCATAGACGTCGGCGTAGATCCAGACTGTCGACAGATCAGCGAGTTCGTAAAGCGTAATCCCGGGCTCGACATATTTGCCCGGCAAGGCGTCGCGCTTGAGCACGATCCCGCTGGCTGGAGCGTAGACGGTGATGACTGGGTCAGCCTTACCCCGGCGCTCCAGTTCGGCAA
>CAWBGA010000014.1:0-77723 GCA_963788195.1 Nitrospirota bacterium | reverse complement strand
TCCTTCGCAGTGGCATCAAGGTAGTGTAGACTAACCTTGGAGAATGGGCAAGCAGGTGAAACAACGATGATAGGACAGTCCTGGCAGATCGGGCGAATCTTCGGCATCCCCTTGAAGGTGCATATCTCTTGGTTTGTGGTTTTCGCATGGATTACGTACGGGCTGGCGGAAAAGTACTTCCCGTTTGTCCTGACCGGTGCCCGCTGGGAGTACTGGCTTATGGGCATTGGCGCGGCCCTGCTCTTGTTCGCGTCGGTCGTCGTCCACGAATTGGGTCACTCTTGGGTGGCGCTGCGGTACCATATCCCGATCGCCCAGATTACCCTCTTCATTTTCGGCGGTATGGCGCAAATCCGGCGGGAAGCACCGACACCGAGAGCGGAGTTTTTGATCGCGATCGCAGGGCCCATTGTTTCGGTGCTGCTAGCCGTCGGGTTTGGCGTGCTCGGTGCTTTCTTCCGAATGCGCCCCGGTATCGTGGCCGTCGCCACTCTTCTTCAGCAATGGAATGTAATGATTGCGTTGTTTAATTTAGTGCCGGGATATCCGCTCGATGGGGGGAGAGTGCTTCGAGCGGGGATTTGGGCCTGGACCGGCAATTTTCATCGTGCGACGCGGTACGCGTCGCGGGCGGGCCAAGGGGTTGCGATCCTGCTGATCCTCACAGGGGTATATCAGTCGATGGGATCCGCCGTCGACGGCGTTTGGCTGCTTTTGATTGGGGCGTTTTTATATTTTGCGGCCAATAACAGCCATCGGCAGGCCGCATTCCAGGAAAAGTTGGCCGGTCTACGACTTAGCGATATCATGACGAAGGATGTTGTGACGCTCGAGGGCACTGAAACCGTGGAGAAAGCGGTAAACCAATACTTCTCCCGCTATGGATTCGGAGGTTTTCCGGTCGTTGAAAATGGGCACCTGATCGGTACGGTCTCGCTCAAGGACTTAACAGCGGTGCCTCAAGTTAACTGGGACAGCACCCCGGTGAGCCAGGTGATGGTCCCGCGTGATCCTCAACTCACCGTGCAGAGCCAAGAACCCGTCACGACCGCGATAGAGCAACTGTTGCAGGGAGATCGAGGCCGCCTCATCGTGACCGACGGCGAAAAAATAGTCGGGATCCTCACCCGTAACGGCCTCAGCCAGGCGATAGACCGTCTCCGTTAGGTTCCATCTTCCAGTTCAAGAATGCGTCTGTTCCCGTCCTGATCTTGCTGAACGGTCATGTGGAGGCTTGTTCCCTGCTTCAGGGCACGAAAGAATTCCATCATACCGGCATCGCGCGGCAGAACTTTGAACATCGCCTGGCTGCGGACCACCCGCCAGCCGGTGCCGTCATGTAGATGTGTCCAGTCGATCCAGACAGCATCCTCATACCCGTCCAGGGATCGAAATCGCCCGACGATTCGCGTCGGCTGCTCGAACTTCATTTGACGAATTATTTCGTCGAAGAAGCCGGGAACCGGGGGGGCTTCCTGAGCAAGGACAGGCCCCCAGAGCAGAAGCGCTATGAGGATTGAGCCGCCCATGAGCACGAGCATTTCACGAAGCCTTGATTTTCAACCTGCAAAGAATATACCGTTCGCCGGCCCTGGATTAGATTCAACACCAGTATGACCACAGCGACCACCAACAGGACATGAATAAAGCCTCCCAGCGTGTAGGACTGACCAGGCCCAGGGCCCACAGCACCAAAAGAATCACAAAAATGGTCCACAACATTCTCAGTATCCTTTCGTTTACGGTGATTATACATGTTTCGCCATATCCTTTTCTGACTGGCTAGATCCGCGGCGATCAACTTCGGATCCGTTGCGATGGCCTCGTTTAGAAAAACCGCATTCTCGGTCGGGACGATCCGCGATCCATATTTAATGGCATAGACGGAGGTAAACTCCGCTCCGTACAACAGGATCTGGGCGGAGTAGTAGACCCATACCAAGATGATCACCAGGGAACCTGCTGCGCCATACGCCGAGCCCACACTGCTTTTGCCGAGATAGAGCCCGATCATGAACTTCCCGAGTGAAAAAAGAAGCGAGGTCACGGCCGCGCCGATCCATACATCGCTCCAGGAAATTTTTGCGTCGGGAAGAATCTTGTAGATCATGGCGAAGAGCAGGGTGATCACGGCAAACGACACGAGAAAGTTGACCCCTTGCAGGACGGCTTCCGGCACGGGGAGAAGATAACTGAAAAATTTTCCCAGCGCCGCCAGAGCAGCGCTCAGCACCAAAGACACCAACAGGAGAAAGCCGGCGACGATCACCATGAGGAAGGACAAGAGTCGATCTCTGAGAATCCCCAAAATGCCGCGTCCGGGTTTCGCGACGACGCGCCATATGGTATCGAGCGATTCCTGAAGTTGAACAAACACTCCGGTCGAGGCAATAATCAGCAGGATTAGCCCAATTCCACCCGCCACAATGCCGGGGCCGGGTTGACGGGCGCTTTCAAGCATGGCCTGAACGGCCCTTCCGCCCTCTTCCCCGATGAGTCCCGATACCTGGCTCAGGATATGTCCTTGAGCTGCCTCCTGTCCGAAGACAAGCCCGGCGATCGCAATGACGATAATCAGCAGGGGCGCCAGCGCAAAGACTGTGTAGTAGGCGAGAGCGGCGCCCATGGCCGGGGCTTTATCATCCATCCAGGCGTAGAAAGCATCCCGGAGCAGCGCCCAAATGGCCTTCGCGTCAATGACGATCACACAACCGCGTCCGCACCCTTACGGCTGATAAGAGCCCTGCGGGTACGATTGCCCCCGTTGATCCTCCTGATCCTCCCCTGACTCGTTCCACCGGGAAGGAGTAGGCTCATTCCATCTGGAAGGAGAAGGAGAAGGGTAGGCCGTGACGTCGTCCTCGACGTCGCGGACTTGGACTTCCTAGAGCCTCGAAGCCGCCTTCTTCTTCACGCTGCTGCTTTTGCTCCTGCGTGCGGTTCGGGAGGTTTTGGATTTCGCTTTCGTTTTCGTGGCCTTACTACGGCTTCGGGCTGCGGGCTTCTTCGCGGACTTCTTCTTTGTCGTGGTCTTTTTTCTCTTTGCAGCCATAGGTTACCTCCCGATTTGTTGATGACTATCCATTGATCACCTCGCCTCCATTGGGATGCAGAACCTGCCCGGTCATGTAGGAACTATCATCGGATGACAGGAAGACATAGCAGGGAGCGACTTCTTCGGGTTGGCCTGCGCGTTTCAACGGCACGTCTGATCCAAAGGTCGCGACTTTTTCAGGGGGGAATGTCGAAGGGATCAACGGGGTCCAGATCGGACCGGGGGCGACGCCGTTGACGCGTATGCCCTTGTCGGCCAGCGCTTTCGACAGGGATCGTGTGAATGCAACGATGGCGCCCTTGGTCGCCGAGTAATCAAGTAATTGCGGACTCCCGCGATATGCCACCACGGACGTCGTGTTGATGATCACTCCCTGCCCCTCGGGCAGGTGCTTCAAGGCGGCCTTTGTCATGAAAAAGTAGGAGAAAATATTCGTGCGAAAAGTCCGTTCCAGTTGTGCTTCGCTGATGTTCTCAATGCTGTCCTGAGGATGCTGTTCCGCGGCATTATTGACGAGGATGTCCAGGCGACCGAATTCCTGGATCGTGTCTTGAACGGCCTGCCGGCAGAAAGCCTCATCGCCCACATCACCGGCAATGGCCCGGCATTCGCGGCCTTCTTTCTCTACAAGTCGTTTAGTTTCAGCGGCGTCCTCATGCTCGTTGAGATACAGGATTGCAACCTTGGCCCCCTCTTTGGCAAATGCAATAGCCGTGGCCCGCCCAATCCCGCTATCACCACCTGTAATCAACGCGACTTTATCCTGTAACTTGCCGCTCCCCGGAGAGCCGGTCCTCCGATTTGGGTTTCGGCGTCATTTCGGACTCGAGGCCGGGTTGTTGATTCTGATGCTGCGGGGGACGCTGGCGTTTACTTGTCTGCCATGTCGCTGGCGTGGGTTGTTGAACATTTCAGACTAATATCCCGTTACGCCCCGCACTACCAACCCCTCTCACGTTGGGGTCCTCTGCAACTATCTCAGCCAGCGCCGCGTTCTGACCGGCCTTCTCGTTCACGAACCGAAGGACGATCCAGCCGCCGAAGAAGAAGGGCGCCAAGGACAGAACTGCCCAACGCTGGCTTCCGCTCCATAGGACAACTTGTCCGTACAGAATAGGCCCGATTGTCGCCGCGAACTTTCCACTCAATGAAAAGAAACCAAAGAACTCCGCCTGTCGGCCCACCGGTGTGAAAAGCGCCAGTAAGGTCCTGCTGGCGGCTTGGTTGGCTCCGAGGGCCGCTCCGGCGGCCAGCCCGATCATGTAGAACTCAGTGACGCTGCGAACCCCAAAGGCCCATATGGCAATGCCGATCCATATCCATAGCGTGATCGCGATAACGCGCTTGGCGCCGATCCGGTCCGTCAAAATGCCGAAGGCGTAGGATCCGGCTCCCGCAGACAACTGAATAATCAGGAAAAAAATAATGAGATCCTTCGGCGAGAAGCCGAGCACCTGCACAGCAAATATTCCACTGAACACCACGACAGTGTTGATGCCGTCGGTATAGATCAAGTAGGCCACTAGAAAGATGACCAATTCACGGTAACGCCGGATCTCTTGAAAAGTGTGGCGCACCCGGGAAAATCCGATTCTCCACACCGAAACATTCATCGGGCGAGGTGCAGGGCGGGCCCGTTCTTTCAGAATACAGAAAAGTAGGAATGCAGGCGATCAAAAAGAACACCGCGGTCGCGAGAAAACTCTGCCGGTACGACTCCAGGTTCTCGGGTGCAAACCCTCCTTTTACAAAAGGATACGCCAGCGCAAGAGAGCACAAACTCCCGACATAGCCGACCGCCCACCCGGCGCCTGACAGCCGCCCCATGTCCTCTCGGTCTACCAGTTCAACAAGGAACGCGCTGTAAAAAGTGTACCCGAGCTCAAACCCGAGGTTCGCCACTGCGAACAGGACAAGTCCCAAGACTACGTCGCCCGGCTTCACGAAATAGAGCCCGGCGGTACACACGATGCAGATGCCGGTCACGACGGCAAGGTACTGTTTCTTGGCAGCTTGCTGATCCGCCATCGCGCCGAGAACCGGGGACAACAGCGCGGTCACGATCATGGAGAGGCCGTAGGCGCCTCCCCATAGAGCCTCCCCGGCGCCGTACCGGGTGTTCGCGGGGGCCACGACCTGAGTGAAGTACACGCTATAGGCGACGGTGGTAATGACGGTTGTAAACGAGGAGTTGGCAAAATCGAACAGGCACCAGGCCAGGCGCTCCCGGGCCGAAACAGGCATGAAACGGAGCTAGACAATAGGCTGGGCGGCGGCCTCGCGAATGGCCTGCGCGACTTCACGATGGCGTGCAGTGCCCACGCGGTTTGCAACGCTTTTGGGGTCGGCCAGTTTGCAGGGGATTAGATACCGCTCCTTGGCCTCGAGAATCCGCAAGACCGCGTGTTGGAGCTGCAGCTCCGAGACTTCACCTTTCTTCACGGCGTGGTAGACGGCGTCCATTGCGAGCACCTGCTGTTCCTCGTTTTTACAGATCAGCAGAATGTCGGCGCCTGCCTGAAGCGAGCGGATTGCGGCCTCTTCAATACTATAATTGGCCAGAATGGCATCCATCTCGAGATCATCGGTCAGCGCCAACCCTTTAAAGTGCAACTGTAAACGAAGGAGATCGGTCATGATCGCGGAAGACAGTGTGGCCGGATACTCCGGATCGAGTGCGGGGTACTTGATGTGCGCAGACATAACCGCGGCCAACCCATTTTGAAAGCAGTGGACGAAGGGCCGCAGTTCAATGCTTCGCAGACGCTCGAGGCCATGGTCCACGACCGGCAATTCCTTATGGGAATCGACCTGAGTATCTCCGTGGCCGGGGAAGTGTTTTCCGCAGGCCAAAAGGCCGTTGTCCTGGAGGCCGGCAATGACGGCCAGGCCGAGTGTTTCGACCTGGAGCGGATCATTGCCAAAGGACCGGTCTCCAATAATGGGGTTCTGAGGATTGCTGTTGACGTCGAGCACCGGCGTCATGTTCATATTCACTCCGATCGCTCGAAGTTCCTGGGCGGTGACTTCCGCGAACGAGTAGGCCAATGCCACACTCCCTGCGCGGCCGAGCGCGCCCTGCCCCGGAAATACCGTAAACCCCTTCGGAAGCCGTGCCACGCGACCCCCTTCTTGATCGATGGCCATGAAGAGCGGCATCCCTGGCGCGAGTTTTTGAAGGGCATTCGTGAAATGCGCAGCCTGGGCCGGGTCTTGAAGATTTCGACTGAACAAGATCACACCGCCCGGATGATAGTGCTCAAAAAAGGTTCGAAGATCCTTCGAGACCTCCGTGCCATGAACGCCGATCATGAACACCTGGCCGACTTTCTCTTTGAGATTCATGAAACTCGTCCTTTGACCCTTGGGCGATTGCGCTTTCCACTGGTAGCCGAGTGGTTTCCGCGAGTGAGCGCCCGGTTGCGAAGGAACTGAATCAGCAACCGGACCCCGATACCGGTGGCCCCTTTCGAGATATAGGCCTTTTCGCTGTCGCTCCAGTCGGTGCTCGCAATGTCCAGATGCGCCCAGACAGACTTGCCGATAAACTTGCTAAGGAAGGCCGCCGCCGTAATAGTGCCGCCCGGGCGCCCTCCGGTATTTTTAACGTCTGCGACATCGCTCTTAATTGAATCGTAATAGTCCTCCCAGAGGGGGAGCTGCCAAGCCCGCTCCCCCGACTCCTCGCCCGCATCCTTCAGTTCCTGGATAAGCGCTTCATTGTTACCGAGGACGCCGATCGCAACGTTGCCAAGGGCCACGACGCAGGCGCCGGTGAGCGTGGCGATATCCACGAGGACCGAGGGATTGTAGCGGGTCGCATACGTCAGCCCGTCCGCTAAAATCAAGCGGCCTTCCGCGTCTGTATTGATGACTTCGATCGTCTTCCCGGAAAGGCTCGTCAATATATCGCCCGGCTTCGTGGCACTGCCGCCGGGCATGTTCTCAGTTGCCGGGATGATCCCGATAATATTCAGGGGCAGACGCTTTTGGGCCGCCGTGCGCAATGCCGCCAGCACAACCGCGCCGCCCGTCATATCGGCTTTCATGTGATCCATGTTGTCGGCCGGCTTGATTGATATCCCGCCCGAGTCAAAAGTGACGGTCTTGCCGACCAACGCTATGGGCCTTTGATTCTTCGGCCCCCCGCGGTATTCCAAAATGATGAACTTGGGGGGTTCATGGCTCCCGCGCGCCACGCCCAGTAACGCGCCCATGCCTATCCGCTGGATTTGTCCTCTGTCGAATACCGTACATCGGACCTGCGATGCTCGAGCGATCTTCGTCGCCTCTTTGGCGATGTAGGTCGGCGTCACGACATTCGCTGGATGATTGCAGAGATCCCGGACGAACATTGTGGCTTCGGCAATGGTTTGCCCCCAACGGGCGGCATGCTCGACGCGGCGCTTTCTGGCTTGGCCGTCTACAACGAATGTGATGGACGTGAGCTTCTTGTCGGCGTTTCCCTCTGTGCGATAGACGTTGAATTGATAGAGACCGAGGAGGGCGCCTTCAACCATCGCCTGGGCTTCTTGCTCCGGCTCACCCGCGTGTGACGAGCGTGCGCCGTTGCCCTCGACGCCGGCGCGGGGAGGGATGGCCTCGACCACCGCAGTTGAAAACGACTTTGCGCCGACTTCGCGTACTGCCTTCGCGGCAGTCCCCAAGGCCCGACGCAGCTTCTCCAGCGACCCATCGGCGCGCTTGCCGAGGCCGACGAGGACGACACGCTTTGCGCGCACACGCTCGGCAGGCACTCCGTGGAGAATCGAGACTTGACCCAGCCGCCCGGCGAATTCGCCGCTTTTGAGCAAGGCGCCCAGACGTCCGTTGACGACTGCATCCACAGCGCGCGCTTCCCGGGACAATCGTTCGCCTTCCCAATGGCACAGCAACAGCGCATCAGTAGCCTCGTCTTGGAGCCGGCCTGTCTTTACGCTGACCTTCATCGTCGTCTCTAGGCCCTCCGCTATACGCCGCGCGTCGCGGGATCCCAAATGAGCTTGTGCAACTGTAGCTGAAATCTCACCGGCAGGCGGTCCGCCAATATCCACTCTGCGAGAACCTGCGGCTCAAGTTCACCGAACACGGGGCTCAGCAGAACCCTGTGGCGGTCACTAAGGGCATAAGACCGGATAGCCGCCACAGCCCAGTCATAATCGACACGGTCTCGAATGACGAACTTCACTTCATCGTTGGCTTTCAGTAAGGAAATGTTGCTCCAGCGGTTTCGGTCCACCATGCCGCTGCCCGGGCATTTCAGGTCCATGATAAGGATTGCGCGGCGATCCACGGGTGCAATGTCCATGGCGCCGCTGGTTTCAATCAAGACTGTATAGCCTCGATCCGCAAAGGCGGAGATCAGTCCATGAACTTCGGCCTGGGCCAGCGGTTCTCCGCCGGTGATCTCGACCAGCCGGCAATCGTACCCGGCCACCTCGCTCAGGATGCTTTCAATGGTCCGTTCTGCTCCCTCGTAGAAGGCGTAGGGGGTGTCGCACCAGCCGCATCGAAGCGGGCATCCGGTGAGACGCACGAATCCGCAGGGGAGGCCTGCGTAACTTGATTCGCCTTGTATACTGAGAAAGATTTCAGTGACGCGCATGGTGAGAGCCAACCGGCTGTCACCAGTGGAGAACTGGCCAGCCCCGTCGACGGGCCACACGAGCCATCCCGCGAATCGGGTTTACGACACGGGGATGCCCTACGGCCTCTAGGACCGGAAGGTCCCCAGGACTGTCGCCATACATATAGCAGTCACTCAAGTTAAAGCCTTGTTCCGTGGCGAGCTGCTCGGCCACTATGCGCTTGCCATGGCGATAGGGGTAGGGGTCGATCATGCCGCCGGTATACAGCAGTCCATTCCGGTCGAGCCTGCCGGCGGCGACCTGCTCGATCTTGAGGAAGGTCGCCAGGGGATTCACCAGGAACTCGGGAGACCCGGTCAGAAGGACAACCAAATGGTTCTGCGACTGATGTTCTTCGATCGCCCTGCGCGCATGCTGCGAAATACGGGGGCACACGCTCTTCCAAAAAAATGCCTGGGCCCGGGATTCGACGGAGACCACTGACTTCCCGGTGAGATAAGGCTTATGTCGCCGCAGTGGGTCCAAGGAAAAGGGCGGAATTTTTCTGAGCAGCCAGAGCGCGCTTTTAGCAAGATCGCGGGCCCCTACCACCCCGTGTCTCCAGAGGACAAGAAAGTAATCTCGCTCGATTGCTGGGCCGGGAATGATGGTGTTGTCGAGGTCAAAAAACGCGGCAATTCGAGGTGACATGATGTTGGACGGATTCTACTGAGCGGTTCGAGCAGTGTCAACCTGTACAATTCTGAAATCAGCCCAATTTCGAGAGCATCGAATTGACACCGTCACACACGCAAAACTATAATCCGCACTTCAGGGCGCCGAAGTGGTGGAATGGCAGACACGCACGTTTGAGGGGCGTGTGGGGAAACCCGTGCGGGTTCAAATCCCGCCTTCGGCACCATGCCTCCTCCTACGAAACGTCGGCCCCTCGCCCGCTCAGCATCCCAGTCCTCGCTGCGCAGTAACCCAAATGGGGTTTCGACCCTTTTCCCGTGGCACCCGCCAAGCATAGCTTGCTCAACCCGAAGGCCTGATGATTGTTTAAGGCCGCCGGGATAGTTCTCTTCTCATAGATTTGTATTTTATTGCACCCGCCACTACACCCGCCTTCCCCCGACGCGCCGGGACGCGTCTTTTTCCCGTGGCCTCCGGCATGCCGGGACATGCCGTTTCGCCCATGAGACAGGCTTTGTCCCCTGAGACAGACTTCTTCTCCCATGGAATAGGCGCATGGCTCTGTGTGCTTTGTTCCTGAGGTCAGACGTGTGCAGGCAAGTTTGTTCTTGACAGTAGTTTATTCTAGGAACAAAGTACTATTAGAAAGTACTAAACTAAAATCAGGAACGAGGCGTATATGAAAACGCTACAATGCGAGGGCGGTCGGGCCAGGCTGAATCGAATCATGACTATTTTGCAGAAGGAGAGCCGTCACAATACGCACTATGATGGGCCGCTGAGAAAAGCCATTGAGTCCTATTTTAAAAATAGAGCCGTCAAGCAAAGTATGGGCAAATCGCTCAAGGCA
Source organism: Nitrospirota bacterium (assembly GCA_963788195.1). GTDB lineage: Bacteria > Nitrospirota > Nitrospiria > Nitrospirales > NS-4 > NS-11. Next base: position 67,555 of record CAWBGA010000014.1, on the reverse strand, counting down.
AACCCACCCAAGGCGCGTGCGACCATAACCAAGAGCGTGAGACGCAGCCTTAACGTCCGCGAATATTAGCGGCCTTCGTCCCAAGACCTGCCCTTAGTTTAATGATTCGCCCGTGCACTCCAAAATTCGCTATGTCACCGTACAGATCACACAATAACATTGTCGAGATTCAGAATCCCGCGCCGCGTTCCGGACCGGATTGTGGGACTGTGGCATAATTCAGTTATAGTATCCTTAAAAAGGAGCAATCTTGCTGACGAACAGAACAAAAAGCCTTCCCGAAGGATATCACGCGCTCACGCCCTACCTCGGTAGCAAAAGCTCGGTGCACGCGGTTGAGTTTTGCAGAAAAGCATTCCGTGCAATCTCACCGCCGTGAGGCTCATGGGCGAGAACAGTCTCCTTGGGCCGGACCGAGGCCGTATCCTGAACGCCCTCATCGCGTCTGTCTTCGTGACGATTGGTTTTTCCTTGGTGTGGAATCCAATTCCTGTCTCGTGGGCGGTCGTTGCCGGACTGGGCTTTACGGCACTATTGTTCTGGGTCGGGACCACACCTCGCCATGTCTGGGCCTGGGCATGTTTGTTTCTCGGGCTCGAGAGTCTCAGCTGGCCTGCCCTTCAATTCATGAAATTACAAATGGCCGAGGCGCCTCCTGCTGAGGATCAGTTGATCGCTGTAACGGGCAACGCATTCCTGGGAATATTCTTTGCGACCTTCTGGCTAACCTTCGCCTACGGCATCTTTCGCTGGATCCGGCGGACGGATTCGGAAGCTATAGCGCCGCCAAATTCCTGACTGCATTATCCTTCTTGGCCATCACAACCTTGGGGCCGGTTGATTGAAGATCACCCTGAAATCTTCACCCGCCAAGTATGACACCGCCCACCCTGGAGGGCTCGACCCCTTGCACGGGAAAGGCAAGGGGTGCCCCGGACAAACTCCTTTTTCCTCCATTACACCCGGCCCACGCTGGAATCTGCCAACACAGCGTCCTTTTCCCCTGACTCACTCACCCAGTCCCCCGGCCACCCCGACGGCCGCTGTTCCCCAGGGAGCGTCCTTTCTCCGTACTTCCGAGCCTGAAGCAGGCTCTTCTTCCGTAGGACGCATCCTTTCCCGTGGCCTGAAAAGTTGCTAAAGACGGACTTCTTTCCACATTACACCCGTACTTCCCGTTTCATCTTTATCAAGTCTGCCAAGACAGACTTATTTTCCCCATTGCACCCGCCCAACCCTGAAGTCTGCCAAGACAGACTTCTTTTCCCCATGCTGTATCCACCATTACACCACACGAGCATGCTGGTCTTCTTCCCTTAAGTTAGCCTTGCCGACTTCCGATGTGATGTTAAGTGGAAGGGGCGTTATGTGATGGCTGAACAATGGCGGAAGACGATCCAGGGATGGCGCATTTCGCTTCAGTTCTGGTGGCTGAGGCGTTCCGTCGAGCATTTGCGCAAGACTGTTCTGAAACGTTCTGATAAAAACATGAATGCGAAGCCCCGGGGCTAGCACGTCGCTGTATTACCTTATTTCACCCGCCAAACATTCCACCCGCCCGCCCTGGAGTACTCGACCCTTGCACGAGAAGGCAAGGGGTGCCCCGGACAAACTCCTTTTCCCCTGACGAACTCGTTACTCCCATGCCCTGGGATGGTATTTCACCCAACCACCCCAAGCCTGCATTGCACCCCACCACTACACCCGCCTTCCCCCGACGCGCCGGGACGCGTCTTTTTCCCGTGGCCTCCGGCATGCCAGGACATGCCGTTCGCCCATGAGACAGGCTTTTGTCCCGCAGGACAGATTGGGGATGGACCTTGGCAATCTGTTGAGCTTAAGGTAGGATGATAGAAGATTGCCGCTGGTTTGGTAAAACCGGTGACGCACATTCGTTTGGAGAATGCCGTGGGAGAAGATAAAGATCCGAAATCCCAGAAGCCCAAGTCCGCAAAGCCCGAATCTACGAAGCCTGAATCCGAGAAACCCAAAAGGAAAGAGTTGCAGATGGTTCCTCATCCTGAAGAGGACGAGGACATCTCATCAGAAATGAACGACCTCTTTGACGAAGAGTCGGTCAAACACCGGCACGGCCATGCTGAGCCGGAGGGTGATTAGCTGGTCGTTCTATGCTGAAGGAGATGATTGAAGAGGTGACGAAGGCCAACGCCGGGTTCTATCAAGCTTTCGAAAGCCTGGATATCCGGCAGATGGATACGAAATGGGCCCAGCAGGAATATGTCACCTGCATTCACCCGGGTTGGAACATCCGGGCAGGGTGGCCGGATGTCAGGGACAGCTGGGTCAGGATTTTTAATAACACCTTCTCCATGGAGTTTCGCCTGAGCGATATCATGATCCAAGTCGCCGGCGATGTGGCATGGGTGCTATGTATGGAGAACATCAACAATCAAAAAGACGGAGAAACGCAAGAAACCCAGGTGCTTGCGACCAATTTATATGAGCGAACGGAGGGCCGCTGGCTCATGGTCCATCACCATGGTTCTCACGTGATGTAAGTCTCAATGCCACCCCAGCCTGCCTGACGCAGTAACCCTCACTGTCAGGTGCTTCCGGTTCGCGATAGCGATCTTCAGAAAGCCGTAAAACGTCGAGTTTTTGTAGAGCGATAAACTTCTTGACAAGGAGCATCGCATCATATTATTTTGAGAATGAAAGTCAGAGTTAATAACATTAAGGCCAGAGGGTAAACCCCAGAGCCCAAGGCAAATCTGCCTTGGGCTCTTTTTTTTAAACTGAATAGTCTCTGGAGACAGTGCACAACACATTGGGGGGATTGATCATATGACTATGACGCAAAAGACGGTGCTTGGATTGGCGTTGTTCCTCACGACGATGTATTGGGCACAGGACGCGATGGCTCATTTTATTTGGATCGAGGCACCCTTTGAGATGAGTCGGGACCACGAGCCGGTCGTGTCTCTCTATTTTGGAGAATACCAGGAATCTCTACGCGAAGAGGCCGGAGGGCGGCTCGACAAAATGGACGGGGCCAAAGCCTGGGTGATTGATCCGAAAGGTGACCGGCTATCGCTTTCGCTGGAAAAACAAGGCAACCGATTCGTTGGGGTCCCCAGTCGCCCGTGCCCGCCCGGCCGTTACCAAGTGCTGGCCGAACATACCGAGATTGAAGTTCAAGATCTCACCAAACAAGACCTGGGATTGGTCAAACCTTTCTATCATGCGCGCGCTCAGTTTGCATGCGCGGACGGCGGTGGGATCAGCGAACGGGAAAAGGAGACCGCCCAAACTGCTCCGCTCGACATTCTTCCCTTGAACAGAGGGATCAACTTGGCGAAGGGCGAGATCACGACCGGGCTTGGCACGGAGGTGGCCGTGAAAGCGATTTATCAAGGCAATCCTCTCCCATCCAAGTCATTTATGGTCCACTCTCCCTTGGGGTGGAGCAAGGAAATAAAGACCGACTCTCAAGGCATCGCCTCTTTTCTACCGCTCTGGCCTGGTCGTTACGTGTTTGAGCTGGTTCACCTTGAAAAGACAGCGGGAGAGTTCAAAGGAAAACCCTATCACGCTGTTCGGTATCGGACGAGTCTGACGCTTGACGTGGGCGGCGAACGAAAGGTCACGGAGAAATAAGATGGCACGCTGGATGGATGAGCGATGGACCAGAGGTCTGCACCGGTGGCTGGCAGTTGCAACGATGGGCTTTCTTTTTCTTTCTGTCGTGACAGGGCTCCTCTGGGCAAACTCCAAATCTCTCTATTGGCCGGAGCGGTACAAGGAACAGGTACGATCGATCCCCGCACCGCCATTGGAGGCGACGAGCATTCCGTTAAGTACAGTGTTCACAGAGGCGAGAAAGACATTCGGCGACAACATGACTGCAGAACGAGTCGTCCTACGGGCTGACTTCGGTCGCCTTGTCTATGAAATCAAAACGCGTATCAAAGGGAAAGTCCAGTCTCTGATTCTGGATGCCCAAACCGGTGAGAGATTGTCGCCGCTGTCGGAAGCGGTAGCCAAAACGATTGCCGAACAGTACGTGCCCTCGCTCGCACCCGCCAAGGAGGTGCAATTTGAGCAATATATTCCGCGAAACAAACGCGCCCCCCAGGACGCTGTTCGCGTGAAGTTCGATGATGCGGATCGCACTCAGATCATTTTGGACCGTCAGACAGGCGAAATTATCGAAGACGAAGGACGCTGGCGAAAGTTGCACTTTCTCGTCATGCAACTTCACCAGCTGAATTTCTTCGGTTTTGACAAAACACTGTTGAACTTTACCGGAATCCCTCTGCTCATCATGGGTCTTTCCGGGCTGCTGTTGTGGACCCGATACTTTGTCAGGGGGAGAAAAGCTCGTCGAACAGTACTTCAATCTCACTTCGCTCCTCTCCGGAAAAAGAATTCCTTTTCTGATTCCTAACGGCGAAGCCGGTTCAACGTCGAAAACAGCGGAGGAGTTCTCCCATGGATTTCAGGATCACGTTAGCTTTCAATTTAAACTAAAGAGTTAGGGAAAGGAGCCATCGACAACATTATGATAAGTAAATATACCGGTCCTCGAAAGTGTGTTTGTTTTATTGCGCTCATGAGTATGGCGCTTGGCACTTCTCTCGCCCTCGCGCAAACCCAAGAGAAACCTGTGAAGATCGAGGAAATTCGCGTGATCGCACCGCAAGAAGAAGGGTACCGGGTGGAGGAATCAACTACGGGGACTAAGACTGAAACGCCGCTGCGTGAAGTGCCGCGCTCGATACAGGTCATTCCCCAACCACTGATACGAGACCAGGGAGCCGTTGTCCTCGATGATGCGATTCGAAATGTCAGCGGCCTGACTCGGAGCAGTTCAAGCAATTACGGTTTCTTCAACAACTATCTGTCACGCGGACTGAATCTGAACTTTCTCCGTGACGGCATTCCCGATGGATTTACCATCAACGGATATGCGCGGACTCTGACCGACGTGGAGCAAATTGAAGTCCTCAAAGGACCAGGCTCAGCGCTCTATGGCAGCGGCGATCCGGGCGGGAGCATCAATCTGATTACCAAGAAGCCACAGATGGGGCCGGCGTACGAACTGAGGACGGGCATCGGCAGTTTTGACACCTACTATGGGCAGGGCGATGCAACGGGGTCGCTTGTAGAAGATAAGTTAGCGTATCGGTTGATCGGCAACTACTACAATTCGCGAGGCTTTCGGGACATTAGTAATCAGACAGTAGAAGTGTTGCCTCGTCTGTTATGGAAAGCAAACTCAAAGCATACGCTCCGGTTTGATTTCGATTACCGCGAACTTATCGTTGTCGCAGATCCGGTTGGAATCCCATTCAATGGCACCGGTCTCGTGTCCGTGCCGGCATCAACGAAACTGTACTCCCCCCTTTCAACGACGAATACGCAGATTTATCGGGGACTCATTGCGCACGCCTGGGAAGTCAGCAACGTGCTTACCATCAGGCAAAACTTTGTCTATATGAATCACGGCTTACATCTGCTGCGTGAACAAGCGCCCCTCGTCGTCGGAAATAGTTTGACAGCAAGAAATCTACGTGACCAAACAGATCGTCACAATGAAATCCTCTACCAAGTGGAACCGGTCTGGACATTCGTGGCCGCGGGTATCCAGCATACCGTCCTGTCAGGGTTCGAATTCCACCAAGACCGTATCAGCACCGTTCGCCGAACCGCGGCGTTGCCGAACATCGCCGATATTCGTAACCCCATCTTTCCAGAAATGGCGCTGCCCGGACTGCCGTTCGTCAAGAATTTCGATCGATCCATCGAAGCGAATCAATATGGGCTGTATCTCCAGGATCAAGTCAAGTTCAACGAGCAATGGCAGGTGCGTCTCGCCGGGCGGTACGACCACTTTGACGTTGCCGATGACGGCCAGAAGTTGGCCGGTCAGTCGGCCACCAATGAGTCAAATTCGGCCGATCGCTTGAGCGGTGAGGCCGGCCTCGTCTATTCACCTTCGAAGATGACTTCCTTCTACGGAGGAATCGCTAAAAGTCACCGGGCCATTCTGACCACCGAATCAAATCGGACCGCGTTTGCCCCGGAATCCGCGCTCCAATACGAGCTGGGCAATCGCTCTTTCTTTTGGGACGGAAAATTAGCCACGAATCTGGCGGTGTATGAAGTCACCCGCGAGAACTTTTTGCAGACCATCCTCGGCCAGCCCGATCCCATTCCCGTGGGTAAGCAGCGTACTAGGGGAGTCGAGCTCGATCTCACGGCGCAACCTGTACGAGGATGGTCCACCATTGCTACCTACTCATGGCAACAGGCGAAATATGTCACCCTTCTGGCGCCCAATACTGCCTTCCAGGATCACACCGTAATTGGTGTGCCGCGCACCAACGCCTCGCTCTTCACGTCCTATGAATTTCAGGAAGGTGCGGTGAAAGGGTTTGGAGTCGGCGGGGGGGTGACGTATCAGGCCGGTTTCTTCATCGATATGGCTAACAGACAAAAGGTTCCAGACTACATCCTGGGTGACCTGGTCTTCTTTTATCGGCAAAAAAAGTACGATGTCCAAGTCAACGTGTACAACATCGGCGACAGAGATTGGTTCAGGAACGGCGTGAACGGCGGCGCGCTTCCTGGGTATCCCCTTTCAGCGCTGGCGACTCTGCGGTGGAAGTTTTCGTGAAGCTTAGATTAATTGCAAAGCTTCGCGCACTTCCGCCAGGGTCGCCAATGCCGCAGAAGCATCTTTCTCAGACGGCAGGCTGTTTATTTGGTCGGAAGGAACCGCATCGGGATAGGTTAACGGGATGAGGTACTTTTCAAGCGCATAACATGCGTCTTCCAAATCCGCAAGTTGGGGATTCGCTTCAACGCAGATCGCCAGTAGTTCCGACAGATGCTGTACTTGTGGGATCGGCCGGTGGCGCTCGGAGAGAAATGCCTTAAAAGACTTAGCCGCCGCTTGTTGGGACTGGAGGCACACCTGATTCCAGAGGCCAAGTTTTTGGGCGGCTTCCGCCATATGTAGACTCTCGAGCGCAAAGGTTGCCCACCTATTTCCGGCGTTCATAAGCTACGGCTCCCTTGTAAATGATCTCGTCCAGCACAAAACTCCGCCGTTCATCCACCAGCGCCTCCATTTCCTCGGGGGTGTAGACCAGCACATCCAGGCCGACTCTCGGCCTGACAAGCCGCAGAACCTCCTCGATGCGTTCCAATAGCGGTTTCGAAGTTTTTTTAATCACCACGAGGTCCAAGTCGCTCCAGGCATGAAACTCACCCTGCGCTGCGGAACCGAACACGATGAGCTTTTCCGGTTCGTAGTCGCGGATCAGGATCTCCATTATGCGATTGAGCTCCCGCTCAATGAGCAGGCCTCGTTGGTGGGCTATGTCGTCCATTAATTCAATCTAAGCTGTTCGCAAGGACTTAATGTGGAGACGAGGCCGAGGCGTGGATGAAGGGGAGCTCGTGGACGGTAGCCACTATACGTCTACCTTCGGCATCGAGAGCGATCTCCGTCCCCGGTTTAGTGAAGTCGCGAAGAGGAAAACCCAACGCAATAACCTTGCCGAGTGTCGGCGAGAGGACTGCGCTGGAGACCCAACCGACTTCTCTGTCCCCGCTGTAGAGTTTGGCTCCTGAGGACGGAACAATTGCCTCAGCGAGAGTGAGGCCCACGAGCCGGCGGCGGACTGAGCCATACGTGTCCATGCGGGCGACGACTTCCTGGCCGGGATAGCAGCCTTTGCTGAGGCTAAACGACTTGCCTTCGAGGTTCGCCTCGGGCGGGACGATCTCTTCGCTCAGATCTTGACCCATCTTGGGAAGACCGGCTTCGACACGGAGAACCTCAAGCGTCTCCGCACCGAATCGTTGTAGCCCGATGGCTTCACCCGCTGTCCATAACCGTTCCCAGGCGGCCTGGAGCCCCTGTGACGGAAGAAGAATTTCGATGTCTGTCTCACCCGTCTCCTCGCTCCGAATGAGCAGCGCCGGAGATCCGTCGATCTCGAGCCTCTCGAACGACAGCATTGTCAACGAAGAGAGGTCTGTGCCGAATGCGGAGCGGATCACATCAAAGGCCTTTGGCCCACTGATCAGGAGTGCGCCCCACGTCTCGCCGCAGTTCTCCATCGTTGCCTTGGTGCCGTAGAGCAGGAATTTCCGGAGCGTGGCGAAGGTCGTATCTTCCCGATTCCCAACGTCTTCCACCATGAGGGCATCGCCTAACTGATAGACGCGAAAATACGCGAGGATTTTTCCCTTATGGGTCAGTAGGGTGGAGTGGATGCCCTGTCCGGGCGCGAGGGGCAGAATGTCGTTGCTGATGATACTCTGAAGCCACTTCACTCGGTCCTCCCCGGTCACGCGGATCTTTCCCCGGCCGGACAGGTCCATGATCCCGACGTTCTTACGCACGGCGGAGTATTCCCTGGACGCATCACCGTAATGTGCCGGGATCTGCCATCCCGACTGCTCAATGAATGTTGCTCCGTGGTCGGCGTGGTCTTGATGTAGCGGGGACTTTTTCATGGAGTGGTGATCACTTCCTGGAGGAGGGCAAGCGTCCTAGAAGAAAATTCATTTCGAGACACGATTTTGGTCACGCCGAGCTTCTGCGCGCGCCGCCAGCTTTCCACGTCATCATGGTTGGCAAAGGCGAGCAGAGGAATGGACTTGGATCCGTCATGATGTTTCAAGGCCTCGATCGCCTTGAACGCGTCGAGGGACTCGTCATTGATGTTGATCACGATGGCGGCCGGGTTCAGCGCCTGTGCCTTTTCGGTTACGTCTTCCTGCGATCGCGCCTTTTCTAAGGTGTAACCGTGCGGCTTGCAAGCGTCACGCAGCTTTGTATAGAAAAAGATATCGTTGACGGCCACCAGGATCCTCTTATTCTCCACCGCCGGCTCCTATTCCTGCTTCAACTTCTTTTTAATCAACCCCGCGGCTCGGCGACCCGATAGGAGCATCGCTCCGAATGCCGGCCCCATTCGCGGCGAGGCGTCCACAGCGGAGACCGAGAGGCCCGCAAGGAAGCAGTTGGGATAGATTTCGCGTGTATTCTCCACGACGAGTTCTTCGGAGCGCTCTACCCACATCGCCCCGTTGCCGGGCACGGCCTTGACCAGGCCACGACGGTTGAGGAGAGCGACAATTGCAGCGTCATGTCCGGTCGCATCCACCACCACTTTTGATTCGAGCGCGATGGGATCGACATGGACGGCGTCATGTCCTGCGTTCTCCACGGGCGACCAGTTGACAACGACGCCTTCGAGAACATTGTCACGGCGCAGAATCAGGTCGATGACTTTGGTCAGGTTCAGCACTTTTACGCCGGCATCGTAAGCCGCAGCGATCAGTTTCGCCGTCGCGTGCGGCGGATCTACAATGAACATGCCCTCGCATTCGTTGATCCGCTTTGACGGAATTGCGAATTCTTCGAGAATCTTGTCGGCGGGCGCGCAGATCGTCGCCTTATTCATCAGGTAACCGCCGGACCAGAATCCGCCCCCGAGAAACAGGGTCTGATCGATCAACAAGGTCTTGTATCCTGCTGTCGCGAGATCACGGGCGCAGAGCAACCCAGAGGGGCCGGCGCCGACGACGATGACGTCGCTCTCGATGAGGCTATCGAATTCCTGATAAAACGCGCGCGCGATCTGCCGCGTGATGTCTCGTTCCCGCAGGGGAGCTGTCCACTTGTTTGCCATGTTTACCTTTTTATTGTCATCCTGAGCTCCCGCGAAGGATCTAGGTTTTGTAGCTCAGGATAAATTTCATGAGTCCTTTAGATTCTTCGCGGAGTTTATCCTGAGCGAATTGAGATCCTTCACTTTGTTCAGGATGACAGCTAAGGACTCAGCCCGACATCCCCAATTTACTACTGATAAATCTCGGCGCCGGCCTGCTTGAATTCTTCGGCCTTTTCGGTCAGGCCGACCTGGATTGCCGTCTGCTCGTCCAGCGCTTTCTCCTCGGCGTATTTGCGCACGTCTTCGGTGATCTTCATCGAACAGAAGTGAGGCCCGCACATTGAGCAGAAGTGAGCCACCTTCGCGGCGTTCTGCGGCAGTGTCTCGTCGTGAAACTCCTTGGCCGTCTCAGGATCGAGCGAGAGGTTGAACTGATCCTCCCAGCGGAATTCAAACCGCGCTTTGGACAGGGCGTTATCGCGCGCCTGCGCGCCTGGATGACCTTTAGCCAGATCGGCAGCGTGTGCGGCGATTTTGTACGTGATGACGCCGGCCTTTACATCTTCCTTGTCGGGCAGGCCGAGATGCTCTTTGGGAGTCACGTAACACAGCATGGCGCAGCCGAACCAGCCGATCATGGCGGCGCCGATGCCGGACGTGATGTGATCGTACCCGGGGGCGATATCCGTGGTGAGCGGCCCCAGCGTGTAGAAGGGCGCCTCCTGACATGCGGCCAGTTGCTTCTCCATGTTCACCTGGATCAGGTGCATCGGTACATGCCCCGGCCCCTCGATCATGACCTGAACATCGTGCTTCCACGCGATTTGAGTCAGCTCACCCAGGGTCTCCAGTTCGGCGAACTGTGCCTCATCGTTCGCGTCGGCGATCGAACCGGGGCGCAGTCCGTCCCCCAAGCTGAACGAGACATCGTAGGCCTTCATGATCTCGCAGATCTCTTCAAAATGCGTGTACGTGAAATTCTCTTCATGATGCGATAGACACCACTTCGCATGGATCGATCCGCCGCGCGAGACGATGCCGGTCACCCGGGGGGCAGTGAGCGGGACATAGCGAAGCCGCACGCCCGCATGGATCGTAAAATAATCCACGCCCTGCTCGGCCTGCTCAATCAGCGTATCGCGGTACATCTCCCACGTGAGGTCTTCAGCTTTACCGTTGACCTTCTCAAGCGCCTGGTAAATCGGCACGGTGCCGATCGGCACCGGCGAGTTGCGAAGGATCCATTCCCGCGTCTCGTGAATATTTTTGCCGGTGGACAGGTCCATGACCGTATCGGCGCCCCAACGCGTCGCCCAGATCATCTTCTCGACTTCCTCCTCGATGGAAGAGGCGACCGACGAATTGCCGATATTCGCGTTGATCTTGACGAGAAAGTTACGCCCGATGATCATCGGTTCGATCTCGGGATGATTAATGTTGCTGGGAATGATGGCTCGACCCCGAGCCACTTCATCTCTGACGAATTCCGCCGTAATTACCGTCGGGATGCTTGCGCCCCACGAGTTTCCCGGATGCTGAGAGCTCAATCGATTGGCGAGCGCGCCGTTCTTCTTGGACCTGGCCATTCCCATGGCCATTACTGGGGACCGACGCTTCTTCGCGTCGCAGGTTCTCTCGAAGCGCAATGAATTCCATTTCCGGGGTAATGATTCCCTTGCGGGCATAGTGTAGTTGCGAGACATTTTTTCCAGATTTGGCGCGAAGCGGCTTGCGCAGATGTGCGAATCTAAGATCATTAAGTTTCGGATCTGCCGCGCGGAGGCGACCATACTCCGACGACACCGCCGGCAGCTCTTCCACGTCGGCTCTTTCGAGAATCCATGGACTCCTCAATGCCGCAAGTCCCTGTCGAATGTCGATACTGGCGTGCTGGGTCGGTATACGCACCGGACGTGTCATAGATCAGAAACGGTTGATTCTCCTCGGTGGCGCCGTTTGTTTTCGTTGCCGTGAGGCTGATCTCCCGCATAGGGACGCGGACGTCCTGTCGCTTGCTTTGGACATACACTTTGCGGGAAGACGGGAATGGCTGCGTAGTGATGGAGGCCTTACTCATGAATTCTCTTCCTTTCTATCCTGGGGTCAGAGTCGATTTATTCGTTTTTACTCAGTTCAGTCGTTTGCCAGCCGGATAAATCGACTCTGACCCCACAGGCACCGGATCTAAAAGATCAAGTAGCTCCTTGTGGATAGTTTCCAGGGGAGAGAAGGGGGGAGTAGAGCGCCGCTGAATGCATCGCTTCCCTTCGCTGGGATTATCCAGATCAGGTTCAGAGGGTGCGTAGCATGCCTCGGCTACGCTCTCAGCCACTTAGGCTCCCCTAGCAGTAAGCACGCATACTACCTCGGGTTTTTCATGCTGTCAACTGCGATCTAGGGTCAAGCCCGAAGGTAGGCCATTTGAGATCAACGTCGCGAGGAGTAGGTCTTAAGGCCGATTGACAAGACCCTCAAGCCCCCGTAAGCTTTATTACTTTCCCAAGTTCCCACAATATGGAGATGACCAGCACGCCATGAGTGCCGCGCTTTCACTCCTAAACCCCAGTCTGCCACAGGAAATCCACCCGTCGGGCGAGATTCAAGCCTATCGGGATGTGCCGCTCGACGAGTTGGCTGAGCGTACGGCCCTTGCAAAGCGGGCCCTTGGCGATCGGGTCATTGTGCTGGGACACAACTACCAGCGCGACGAAGTAATCCGCCATGCCGACATCGAAGGCGATTCCCTCAAGCTCTCCCAGATAGCGGCGGAGCGCTCTTCTCACGAATACATCGTATTTTGCGGCGTTCATTTCATGGCCGAGACCGCCGATATTTTAAGTAAGACCGGCCAGACGGTCATTTTGCCCGATCTCGCGGCCGGCTGTTCCATGGCCGACATGGCGCGGATCGAGCAGGTGGACGAGGCATGGGATCAGCTCGGCCGCATCCTGCCTGTGGAGCAAGCCGTCACTCCGGTCGTCTACGTAAATTCCGCAGCGGTACTGAAAGCTTTTTGCGGCGAGCACGGCGGCATCACGTGCACCTCCTCAAACGCCCAGCGTGTCATCGAATGGGCCTGGAAGCGTCGTGAGAAGATATTGTTCTTCCCCGATGAACATCTCGGCCGTAATACAGCAAATAAGATGGGCATTCCGAAAGAAGATCTCCTTGTCTGGGATCCCTTCCTTCCAAACGGCGGGCATACTGTAGAGGCGGTCAAGAAGGCCAGGTTGTTGTTGTGGAAGGGCTTCTGCAGCGTGCACCAGATGTTTCAGCCGGCGCACGTCCGCTACTTTAAAGAGAAGCATCCCGGCATCAAGATCATCGTCCATCCCGAATGCCATGAAGATGTCGTGAATCAGGCCGATCTGTCCGGTTCCACGGAATTCATCATCCGGACCGTCTCAGCCGCTGAGCCTGGCTCTGTCTGGGGCGTCGGGACGGAACTTAATCTCGTGAATCGCTTGAAGCAGCGCCAGCCCGATAAGAAAATTTTCTTCCTCTCGCCGACCGTCTGCCAGTGCTCCACAATGTTCAGAATCGACGCGCCGCATCTGTGCTGGGCGATGGAGAACCTCGTCGAGGGCCGCGTCGTGAATCAGATCTCAGTGCCCGAGGATGAGAAGCACTGGGCCCGCATCGCGCTGCAGCGCATGCTCGACGTCTCGTAACAGTTCCTGTAACTCTGCTCGATTCTTCTCAACCCCCAGAGATAATCCCTCCGAGCGCATTGTATCTCGAGAGTCTGGATGTTAAGTTTAACGGAGTTAAACCAGCGAGGCATACAGTATGAGTCGCTCGACGAAGGTCGTAGGGTTTTCAATTAGTCCAGCACTCGCTATCGAGTATGAGCAACTAACCGCTCGCGCGAAAACAAGCAAGAGTGAACTGTTTCGCCGAATGGTGGAGACGTATAAGGCGAAGCTTGAAGAAGAAGAGTTCTTCCTGGTGCAAAAAAAAATGGCCAGGAGAGCGCGCAAGAAAGGCGTTTTTACTGAAAGAGAGGTGGAACGGATCGTCTTCGCGGACCGCTGATGAAAGTGGTCTTTGATACCAATGTCTTCATCTCCGCATTCATCCTGCCAGGCAGCCAAGGGGAACAAGCCTTTCTCCTTGGCCGTAGAGGGTTGTTCGATCTCTGCAGTTCGGTTTCGATTTTGACCGAGACTGCGAAGACGCTATGGGCGAAGTTCGAACAACCCGACGAGGACATCAAGGCCTCGCTGCAAATCATCAGCCGGGCGGTGATTTTAGTGAAGCCAAGTCACAAAATTACGGTCCTCATCGATGCGCCGGATAATCGGATCCTTGAGTGTGCGGTGGAGGCCGAAGCAGACCTCGTCGTGACGGGCGACCGTCATCTCCTGAAACTGAAGAAATTTCAGGAGATACCCATTATTCGACTTGCGGATTTTCTCCGACTGTTTCCCCAAGCGCCGTGATTACTAATAGAAGGTATTCGACGGCGGCGCCGACAGGATGTTCAGAAACGGGTGGCCCGTGTGAGGCGAGCCTGTAGGTACGGAGCCACAACAAAATTTACTGTGTTGCTACGTGTTAGGGACAAAAAGTTCAAGATGACAATATAAGGCATCGGGCCGAGCGGGAATGGAAGACGAAGCCGTCAGCTTTTCTTTAGTAACTTCTCGATCTGCTGCGCGAAGACTTCGTAGGACGCGGCGCCTGGTATTCTCACCGCATCGGTAAAACGGTCGCCGCTCATTCTGACGATCAGGAAGCCGGGGGTCCCGCGAAATCCCAGGCGCTCCCCGAGTTCTTTGTCGGCCATGATCGCGTCGACATGTCTTTGTGAGTCCATGCAGGTTCCAAACAACTCCTGCTTGAGGCGCAAATCTTTGGCGATCCGCATAATCTCGCCTGTGCCAAGCCGGCCGGCTTGATCGAAGAGCCGGTCGTGCATCGCCCAGTACTGGCCTTGCTCTCCCGCGCAGCGGGCCGCATGGGCAGAAACCAGACCCCATCCTTTCTCGTCCCGAGGATAGTCGCGGTAGGCAAAGCGCGCCTTCCCTGTATCCAGATACTGAGACTTCATCTGAGGCAATGTCTCCCGATAGAACTTTCCACAATAACCGCACGTAAAGTCGGAGAACTCCACGACGAGAACAGGAGCTTTGGCATTACCAAGGGTTTGAGTGTTGGGAGCGAGGATTTCCGAGACCGGCGCAGATGCCATGCGCCTACGCTAACACACTGCGCCTTGGACGTGCCAGCCAGGGGATAATAAAATCCGGGACAGATTTTTCAATTACGAAATCGCCCGAGCCGTCGCAAACAGAGCATGTCGTGCTGGGTTGCTTGGCGACGGAAAAGAATATAAAATCAACGATTCTTGGGAAAAACGTATTCATGGATTACAAAGCCACGCTCAATCTGCCGCAGACCAGCTTTCCGATGAAGGCCAATCTGCCCGAGCGGGAGCCCAAAATGCTCGCGAAATGGGAGCAAGACGGGCTCTATGTCCACATCCAGGAAGCGCGCCATGGGCATCCTCTCTACATCCTGCATGACGGACCTCCTTACGCCAACGGGCGCATCCATATTGGGCACGCGCTGAACAAGATTCTGAAAGACATTATCGTCAAATCGAAAACGATGGAGGGCTTCCACGCCCCGTATGTGCCGGGATGGGATTGCCATGGGCTGCCCATTGAACATCAGGTCTTGAAGGATCTCGGCGAGAAAAAGAAGTCGCTCACTAAGGTTGAGATCCGCAAGCGGTGCCGGGAGTATGCCGAAAAGTTTTATCTGATTCAGCGAGACGAGTTCCGCCGGTTGGGAGTCTTCGGTGACTGGGAGCATCCCTATCTGACGATGAATCCTGCGTACGAGGCGACGATCCTTCGGGAGTTCGGAAAGTTCGTTGAGACAGGTGGTGTGTACAAGGGCTTGAAGCCGGTCTTGTGGTGTTTCGTGGATGAGACTGCGCTCGCCGAAGCGGAGGTCGAGTACGAAGACCATACCTCGCCGTCGATCTATGTAAAGTTCCCGCTGGTGGATCCTCCAGAAGACATGGGCGCCGGCGGGCAGGGTGTCAAACGCGTCTCAATGGTGGTTTGGACCACGACTCCCTGGACTCTGCCGGCGAACCAGGCCGTCGCTATTCATCCTGAGCTTGAGTATGCCTTCGTACAAAACGGTGAGGACGTATACATCGTCGCCGAAAAATTGGTGGCGTCGTTTACGAAAGCGTGTGAGCTATCAGACTATAAGATTCTTTTTACACAACCAGGGGCTGCTATTGTCTCACGCAGGCTTTTTTGTACCCGGCCATTATCAGATGGTTTGTCTCCAATACTTGCCGCGGATTTTGTCACCGTGGATCAGGGGACGGGGAGTGTCCATATCGCTCCGGGGCATGGGCAGGAGGATTACATTCTGGCCCTCGAAAATAACCCGTTGCTGCCCAAACAGGAACAGCTGGCTGTCTTCGCCCCCGTGGATGATCAGGGGCGCTTTACTGACGCAGTTCCGGAATGGTCCGGTCAGAACGTCTTTAAGGCAAATCCGGCTATCATTGAGCGACTAAAAGAACGAAGCTTCCTTCTCGGCGAAGGCAAGCTGACGCATTCCTACCCGCATTGCTGGCGCTGCAAGAATCCGGTGATCTTTCGGGCGACGGAGCAGTGGTTTGTTTCGATGGAGAAGAATGAGTTGCGCCGGAGAGCGCTTCATGCAATAGATGAGCAGGTGAAGTGGATACCGGCATGGGGACGAGACCGAATCCATGGGATGATCGTCAACCGGCCGGACTGGTGTCTTTCACGCCAGCGGTCATGGGGGACTCCGATCCCGGCGTTCATCTGTACGGCTTGCGGGACCATCCTCAAAGATCCCCTGGTCATTGAGCATATCGCGATGCTTGTGGAGAAGGCAGGCGCGGAAGTTTGGTTTGAAAAAACCCCTGATGAATTGTTGCCGCCTGGTACGAAGTGCGGGTGCGGTGGAGGTGCATTTGAAAAAGAGAATGACATCCTGGATGTGTGGTTTGAGTCTGGCGTGAGCTATGCCGCCGTATTGAAGCCCAGGCAATGGTGGCCGGCGAATCTGTATTTGGAAGGATCCGATCAACACCGCGGCTGGTTCCACAGCTCATTACTCGCCGGCGTCGTCACCGACGAGCGTGCGCCATACAAAGCGGTTCTCACGCATGGCTTTGTCGTTGACGGAGACGGAAAGAAGATGTCGAAATCGGCGGGCAATGTCGTGGCGCCCCAGGAAGTCATCAAACAGTACGGCGCCGAGATCCTGCGCCTCTGGGTCGCGGCGCAGGATTATCGTGAGGACCTGCGCATCTCACCCGCGATACTGGCCCATCTGATTGACTCGTATCGCAAGATTCGAAATACCTGCCGGTTCATGTTGAGCAACCTGTACGATTTCGACCCGGCGGTGAATCGCGTGTCGTATGAGCGATTGCCGGAGCTTGACCGGTGGGCGCTGATACAGCTCGACCATCTCATCGAGCGCGTAAGGCGAGCCTATGAGGACTTTGAATTTCATGTAATTTTTCATGAGCTCAATAACTTCTGCTCGGTCCAGATGAGCGCCACCTATTTTGATATTCTGAAGGACCGCCTGTATACGTTTGGCAAGAATTCGACTCTGCGGCGCGGGTCCCAGACTGTTCTGTTCGACATCCTGACCGCAGTGACACAGGTGATGGCGCCCATATTGGCGTTCACCTCCGAGGAGATCTGGCAGGTGATTCCCGAAACACAACGCGGGGGCGGAAGCGTTCACCTTACGCCGCTGCCCAAGCCCGATCCTGGGCGGCGGGACCCGGGGCTGGAAGGGCGCTGGGAGCAACTGCTCGTCGTGCGCACCGAAGTCCAAGCCGCGCTGGAGGTGCAGCGTCGCGAGAAGATTATCGGAGCGCCGCTGGAAGCGAAGGTCATCATTGAGGCCAATCCAGAGAGATTCAAATTTCTCAAGCCTTATGAATCTGACCTTCCTGGGCTGTTCATCGTGTCGCAGGTTGAATTGAATGAGGTGCATCACTTGACGTTACCCCCTGACTTCAAGGTTCAAGTCGTGAAAGCCGACGGTATAAAGTGCGAACGCTGCTGGAAATACAGCACCTCAGTGGGTGACAACCCGGCCCATCCCACACTGTGTGATGCTTGCTGCGAGGCAGTTGCTGAAAATGCTGCCTGAAAAAACCTGTTTGGCGCAGGGGTCTTTGCCGGAGCAACGGCAATTCGGACTGATGAGCATTATCGTGTCAATGGTTGTTGCGTTGGACCAGTTCACGAAATGGCAGGTGGCGGGGGGAATGCGCTTACATGATTCGATCTCCATCGTCCCGGATTTCTTTCACCTGACGTATATCCGGAATTCCGGCGCCGCCTTTGGCATCCTGTCGGGCAGCCACCCGGGCTTTCGGATGGTGTTCTTCGGCGTGACATCGATCCTCGCCCTATTCCTTTTGGGAACGATCTATGCGCGTCTCTCGCCGGGGGACAGAATGGGACAAGCGAGCGTGGCCTTGATCTTCGGCGGGGCTCTCGGCAATCTGATTGATCGGGTGCGGATCGGAGAGGTCATCGATTTTCTGGATCTCTCCATCGCCGGGTACCACTGGCCCGCGTTTAACGTCGCCGATAGCGCCATCACCATCGGCGTCGGCCTTCTCATCGGGCATTTCTTCCTCCAAGATGCCGACGTCTCCGCGGATACCCGCGCGTCCTGAGTGACCCGGCGCCGCGGAGGTGATTAACCAGGTTCTGACTGTTTCCGCCGGCGAACACCCCAAACGCATCGATCTGTTTCTCAGCACACACACCTCGGGCCTGTCCCGCGCGGGCGTCCAGCGCCTCATTGAGAACGGCGCCGTGATGGTCAACGGCAAACGCCCCAAACCGTCGATGAAAATACATCCCGGCGACGAGATCGTTTGGGATATTCCCAAGCCCGCTCCGCTCGAGATCGAAGGTGAACCGATCCCTTTGGAGGTTCTCTTTGAGGATGAATCGCTGTTAGTCCTGAATAAACCCGCAGGGATCGTGGTGCATCCCGCTCCCGGCCACTGGCGCGGCACGCTCATCAACGCTCTGTTGCATCATCTTCAGCAAGGCTCTGAGGGAGGGTGCCTCTCCAGTATCGGGGGCCGTGAGCGACCGGGGCTGGTCCATCGTTTGGACAAGGGAACGAGCGGAGTCATGGCCATTGCAAAGACAGACACCGCCCATCGGGGGCTTTCCCGGCAATTTAAAGAGCACACGATCTGCCGTGTGTATATGGCGGTGATCGCCGGCACTGTGAAGGGACCAAAAGGGCGGGTCGAGCTCGCCATCGGCCGCGACACCAAGAACCGTCAGAAGATTTCGGCGCGCACCACATCCCCTCGTGAGGCAGTCACCGAATTTCAGGTGATGGAGCGCTTCGGCAAGAACGCGACATTAGTGGAAGTTCACCCCCAGACAGGCCGTACCCATCAAATTCGCGTACATCTGGCTTCGATTGGACACCCCGTCCTGGGCGATGAAGCCTATGGAGGAAAGAAAGTCTGCCTCATAAATGATCAGGCCATCGAACGACCGATGTTGCATGCCAGGACGTTGGGATTCACCCATCCCCTGACCGGAGTATATCTGGAATATTCCGTCCCGCCTCCTCCCGATATGGAAGAGATCATTAGTGGTTTAAGGAGCCTACGCCACTTGCGCGCCGGTGAAGGACTCGTTCAATAAACGCACTTCCCGCTGCGGCAAGGGGATGTCAATGCGCCGGGCACGATAGCGCTCCACAATCGCCTGGTAAAGTTCTCCCGGGGTCGAGGCGAAGTCGTCCACTTTCACCCACGGCCCGATCGAAATTTGGATTGAGGAGTCCGCCAGTTGGGAAATTCCCACGGCGGCCGCCGGCTGTTTCAACACGTGAGAATTCTTCTGGAGCACGTCCTTCACGATTGCGAGTGCGTCGTTTAAGTCTGTGCCGTATCCGACCGCGACCGTGAGGTTGAGCTGCCGCATCGTCCCGTAGTTGTGCAGGATCTCGCCAACGATCTTGTGATTTGGAATGACGACCCGGGACCGGTCCGCGTGCGTCAACGTGGTGGAAAAGATATCAATCGTGGTCACCTGGCCATAAACACCGACGAGCTCGATGTACTCCCCGACCAGGAAGGGCTTCGTGAAGATGATGGAAAGTCCCGCCATCACGTTCCTAAGAACACCTTGGAGCGCAATGCCGATGCCTATACCGGCGACGCCAATCCCGGCGATCAGCGGTGCCACCTGCACGCCGAACTGGCCCAGCGCCACCACCAGCATGAAGGCCAGCACGATAATTTTGATGGCCCGGACAAGCAGGAGCCGGACGGGCGGCTCCATTTCCTGCTTCAGGAGTGCTTTGTAGGCCAAGTTGCCGGCCCATTTCGCCAACAAGAAGCCAACCGCGAGGATGGCGATCGCGCCGAGAATCTGCAGTCCGTACCTGATCACGAGGTCAATTGGAATAGTTGGCATAGGAAATTCCTTTCTCCTCAGCTCTATTGCCCGAATAATTTCTTCAACGTATCCTGACCCTTCTCGACCGCGCCGCCGCCGTCTTTACCCTTCAGGAATTCGGCCGCCTTCTCTTTGACCTGTTCCTTGATCTGTTCCTGGGCTTTAGAGCCCAGGGCCTTCGTGTCGAGCGAATATGACGGCGCTTGCGCGGTTCCAGTGATCACCATCGGCACGCTGATTCGGCCTCCTGTCATTGCCATTTTGGCCATTGGAGAGCTTCCGGCGATGCTCTGGCTGATCGCTTCCGACAGGTTGAGATTGGCTTTCAGATTGAGAACCTTATCAAACCCCACTGTGCCGTTGGCAGTTGCTTGGAAGTCATGGCTGTCCATGAGCAAGCGCTCCACCGTGATGATCCCTCGCTTGATCGCCACATTGGATTCGATCGTGGAAAACACGGTGGCGTTTGCAAGGTCCTGCTTGATGCCGATCGCTTTGAGGAGCGCAAAGGCTTCCTTGAGCAGATTCACACCCTCGATCTTGCCGTCTTTCACCGCAAGATGCCCGGACCCCTGAAGCGCCTCCGTGAGCTCGGGCATTGAAAAGCCCGCGCCGCGCACGTCTAGTTCCATGGCGGCAGTGCCACTGATCGAAACTTTTTCCGTTCCGACAGCCTCCATGATGGGGCCGAGTTGGACTCCCTGGAGAGCGACCTTGCCGTCGAAGGGCGGCGCCTTCGGCCCTGTAGTCAAGTCGCCCTGTGCCGCCAGGGTACCCCCGAACATACTCAGGGAGAGATTCTCAAGCTTCGTGTGCGGACCGCGCACCTCCGTGGCGATCTTCAGGTCCTTGACCTCGACGGGCTTCTTCAGCGCCACTGCCATTGGAAGATCGGCGGTATTGATGGCCGGGGATGTGATGGCAAGTTTCATATTTCCGCCGATCTTGCTTCCTCTGACGGCCAAACCGATTTTCCCCAGTGCGATCGCCAGGTCAATCGTCTCGAGATCCAGTGTCTCTTTGAGCGGCCCGAACTTGCCGTCAATGCTTAGTGGAAGGTTGAACGGCTGAATGGTGGTGGCCATGTGCAGTGTGGGGGTCCGGCCAAGACCGACGCCGTTGAGTAAAAATTGCAGCTTCTCCAAGACGTAGTCCGCAGGCTTGGGCGAGGACTGATCGCTGTAACTGAGCTTACCTCCCGTGATTGAAACCTGATCCACGGCCAGCATCGTCAAGACATGGAGAGGGCCTTCAGTTGATTCTTCGACCGGCTCTTCCGGTTTCGGCGGGCCCTTTTTCCCTAAGGTCGCGGTATTCAGGACGCCGTGAGAGTTTTTGATCACGGTGATGACCGGGTCGCGAAGTGTGATCTCTTCAACTTCCACCCGCTTTTGCAGCAGGGGCAGGAGCTTGACGCCGATATCGAGCGATGAGAGCGATGCGAA
Source organism: Nitrospirota bacterium (assembly GCA_963788195.1). Taxonomy (GTDB): domain Bacteria; phylum Nitrospirota; class Nitrospiria; order Nitrospirales; family NS-4; genus NS-11. The sequence continues at coordinate 45,985 of CAWBGA010000014.1, read as the reverse complement.
GGGTTGCGCGCCGAAGGCCGGGTCATCCATGACGGTGAACCCCGCGATGCGCACGCCAATGCGCGGAATGATCGTGAGGCGGATGTCCTTCAGCGTCACCTTGCGGTTCAGGGCTTCCTCAATGACCGGCCGGTATTGTGCCTGGTATGAGTTGAGATCTACGATGAACGGCAAGAGAAGGATAAGCACAAGCAGGAGGACGAGCAGGATTCCGATTCCTACAAAGATTTTCTTCATGGCGGCCTCCTATCGTTGACGGCAGAATATATGCCGTGTAAGGTCCGCAGTCAAAAGTCTTTCTCCATGTTCTTGAAGAGCCGGGCATTAGTGGTTTCTTTCGCTCAGCCCGGCGGGTCCCTTGTGAGCCATACAAAGGAGGCTGCATATGCTGAAGGAGTTTAAAGAGTTCGCGATGCGGGGAAACGTGCTCGATATGGCGATCGGGATCATCATCGGAGCCGCGTTCGGGAAGATTATCTCATCGTTCGTGAGCGACATCCTGATGCCGCCCATAGGCTTGCTACTCGGAAGGGTGAATTTTGCCGACCTTTTTATAAACTTGTCCGACAAGCCCGTAGCCACCCTCGCTGAGGCCAAGGCGGCAGGGGCAGCTACCATTAATTACGGGGTCTTTTTTAACACCGTGATTGATTTTGTCATCGTCGCCTTCGTGATTTTCCTGCTGGTGCGGCAAATCAACAGGTTCAAGCGGCAGGAAGAAGCGCCTGCGCCGACCACGAGGGAATGCCCTCAGTGCGCCATGATGATTCCTATTAGAGCGAAACGGTGCCCACAGTGCACATCTGACCTGAAAGCGGCGTGAGCTGAATAGGACGGGTGGCACACGCTATGGCAGATGCCCCGCCTTCTTCAAAGAAGGCGGGGCCGTTGAAAAGGAAGCTATGGAATGCCAGCCATCGCGGCAGGGGCAGGCACCACGATGATTTCAACCCGACGATTTTTGGCTCTTGATTCGGCATCGGCATTGGGCACGGCAGGACGGGTCTCGCCGTATCCGATCGCGATGAGTCGCTCAGGACTGATGCCCTGCTTCTGCAGGCTGCGGACCACTTCTGTTGCACGAGCGGATGAAAGCTCCCAGTTTGAGGGGAAGCGTCCGGTGCTAATCGGCCTGTCATCGGTATGGCCTTCCGAGCGGATCACAGTGTCGGGATAGTCTTTCAACGTCTCGGCAAGCTTCTTTACGACCTTGATCCCCTCAGGCTTTAGGGAGGCAGACCCTGAATCAAACAACTCCTGTTCTTTCAACACCACCTTCGCCGCCGGCGCCGTCGTGGGCTGAGCCTTCAGTGCCTCCAATTGTCGTGCGAACTCCGCCCGCTCGTTTTCTTTGGCGTCCAGGTCGGCTTGGGCAGCGGCGAGCTGCCGCGCCAGGTTACTTTTCTCTTCCCCGGTGACCGTCAGGGTTGTTCTCGACGCCTCGAGCTGCCGCGCCAAGTCGCTCTTGTCATTGCCGGTGCCCGCGGCGTTTGCCTTCAAGGTCTGCAGTTGCAGCGCTAACTCCGCGCGCTCCTTATCCTTGGCCGCAAGATCAGCTGCGGCTAAATTCATTCCCTCCCTTTCCTTCGCAGCCAAGGCCGCTTTTAATGCATCAATTTGAGCGATCAGCTCGGCTTTCTCCGTGTCGGTTTTCGGTTTGCTTTCATCAGGCAGATACTTCATCCCCACGAAACAACACACGCCTTGCTTCTGGGTGTCGAACTCCCTCGCCGCCTTGCTTTGCCAATCCGCCTTGTCCACGGAGGTGCAGCCTGCGAGGCTGGTAACCAGCGCGAGTGACATCAATACTTTGGGGCTCATATGTGCCTCCTTATTCTGAGACTCTGTTTTCCTGAACCTTCATTCCTACATCCGGCTTTTATTGGCCCATCCCAGGAATCATCTTCTTGAAAGAGTCGCCGTCCTTCGGGACAGAGTCTCCTCCACGAGGCACCAAGGTGGTGAGTTGATCTTTCGCCTGCTTGACCGTCCCCATGTTCTTTTGCAGATCGTCAACGTTCTTCTGCATCTCAACAAGGGCGTGACCTATCTGTTGGACAGATGTTGAGAGTCCCATCAGACCCTGTGCCTGAGCGTACCGTAACGATACGCCACCGAATGCGAATCCTACTAAAAACGCTGCAATTGTGATCACAGTGGCCAAGCGTGTATTTATCATAACTTCCTCCATTACGTCGTCATTACGACGCCGTCATTGTACATCTTTGCTTCGGGGGATTACGAGTCGTTGAGAGGTCCGAGGCGTGTGAATTGCGCCTTCAGATCACCGTAGGACCGCGTCACGGGGAACTGCGGAAATTGCGCAGCGATGGCCGCCGGTGGGCAGAAAAAAATTCCGGCGTCGGCCGCCATGAGCATGCTCGTGTCGTTGTAGGAGTCGCCCGCGGCCACCACACGAAAATTCAGGGTTTTCAGGGCTTCCACGGAGGCGCGCTTCTGGTCTTTTAGCCGCAGGTGATAATTCGTGATCCGTCCGTCCGGTTCCACCTCGAGCGAATTACAAAAGATCGTCGGATAGTCGAGCTGCTTCATTAATGGCGTCGCGAACTGTTCGAATGTATCCGACAGGATAACGACTTGGCAGTGATGACGAAGCCAGTCCAAAAAGTCTTTGGCGCCCTCCAGTGGCGCCATTTGACCGATCACCGATTGCAGGTCTTGTAATGTGAGTCTGTGTTTCTCGAGGAGCTTCAGGCGTCCTTTCATCAGGACGTCATAGTCAGGCTCATCTCGCGTGGTCAACCGAAGCTCCGGGATCTTCGTCCGATCCGCGACGGTAATCCAGATCTCCGGGACCAGGACACCTTCCAGGTCGAGGCAAGCAATGAGAGGCTGTGATGGCATCGCGGGAGAGCATAGCGGCAAGGATAGACGCGGTCAAGGTTGAAGAAGGCTCTCAACCTTCTCTTCGGGCTGTTCTTCTAGAGCCTGACGGCCTGTGACGACCTCGCGAAAAATTAATGCAATGCCAAGGACTGTACCGTCGGTATGTCTGATCGGCGCTCCGACATGAAGAATAGTCTTTTCCATGCCGTTCTTGGCAATCAAGAGCGCAGGCCCTCCCAGCATGATGGCCCGCCCTTCGTGCAACACTCTGCCGATCGGATCCTGCAGAGGTTGTCGCGTGGACTCATCCAGGAGTGAAAAAATCTCCTTCAGGCGCCGTCCCTTTGCCTGAGATCCTTTCCACCCGGTCGAAGATTCTGCCATCGCATTCATGAAGGAGACGCTCCCGTTAGTGTCGACGGCAATGACTCCCTGCCCGAGACTGCGAAGAAGCGCTGCGAGCCAGTCATTTCTTTCGTCCGCCTTTACGCTCTCGCGCCGCAGTCGCGCCATCGCGGTAAGAAGGATGCCCGCTGACACGAGCACGATGGCGCCAGTCAGGGCCATCTGCCAGGCGAGGGTGGAAAGAGGGGCCAGGACAACGCTTCGGTCCGCTCGCGCCAGAATGGTCCATTGGTGGGTGGGAAATTCGTCATGACTGCGCGTTCGAGCGTACGCAGTCAGCACCTGGGCATGTCTCGAGACACTCTGTTCCTCGACGTATCCGGACTGTCCGGAGGCGCTCAGCAGTACTGAGGGGACACCAAGTTCCCTCGCGTTGATTCTGTTTTTCGATGGCGGACCTGAATAAAAGAGCACCTCTCCGCTTTGAGCCAGGAGCTGGTACTCGATCGGCCCCAACACGAGTTGTCTTTGAAAAGCCTTCGCCGTTCGCTCCAAGACCTTCGTTAAAGGCTGCAACGGAATTTGCATTGTCACGATGCCGCGAAAGTTTCCTTCGGGGCCGACGAGGCGCGTGCTAAAGTCGATGGTCGCCGCTCCCTCAGCGCGCTCATGCTGGACATCATCAACATAGATGCCGCCGCGCTTACGGATGGCTTCGAATGACTTTGTATGGCCGCGGTCCTCACCGACGATGGTCTGATCTGTTGCTGCTACGACACGCCCGGTCGCATCCGTCACGGCGATCCCAGAATATAAGGGGTCGACGGATTTCACCGAGTCCAGGAGGCCCGCCATGTCTTCGATCCGAAGAGATTGCAACAACCGCGCGAGTACCTGGATATCACCGTAACGATCAAAGACCATCAGGTCTACTTTATCTGTCATCTCCTGGGCGAGGAGCTGCAAACTTTCTCCGGCGGTGGAGAGATAGCGGCCTTTTATATGTTGAAAGAGCATGACGCCGAATGCTAAAGCAAGCAGCATCGCTACCGTCATAACGAGCGGAATCATTTTTCCCATCGATCCGGAATTATCCGCTTGTTCGTCGGCAGCATCAATCAGATAAGCCCTTTTATGGCAGTATAGTACCTTAGAGAGTCGTCACCTCCGTGGAAGGGTGAGAACGAGGAAATGATGCATGACTGGATCGCGGTGTGGTTTCAATGGGTGCACGACTGGGGCTATCCCGGTATTGTGCTCCTCATGGCTTTGGAGAGCACGGTTGTGCCTATTCCGAGCGAAATCGTAATCCCCCCGGCAGCATACTGGGCTACGCAGGGACGCTACAGCATGGGTGGAGTCGTGCTCGCCGGTACGGCCGGAAGTTATCTGGGCGCGTCAATCAGCTACTGGGTGGCCAGATGGGTTGGGCGCCCGTTGCTACTTCGTTGGGGGCGGTACATCCTCGTTCCTGAAGGAAAGCTGCTGCGCGCCGAACGATGGCTTGCTCGCTATGAAGCGGGCGGGGTCTTCTTCGCGCGACTTGTGCCGGTCATCCGGCATCTGATTGGAATTCCAGCCGGCATCGTCCGTATGCCCTTCGGCGTGTACAGCGCTATGACGCTCATTGGCTCGGGCTTATGGTGCGCAGTGTTGGCCTGGTTCGGAGCCTCACTTCTAGGAGATCACCCTGATCTAATGCAAGATCCGGAACGCCTCCTGCAGGTGCTCAAAGAGCGCTCCTACTGGATTGGCGGATTTGCGATCGGCATTTGCGCGCTTTATGTTCTTGTGATGCGGTTGACGATCCCTGCTCAACCTGCCAAGTGAGGCCTTTACGGACGTTGGCTTTTCACAAGCCTTACGGGGTCCTGTCATGCTTTACCGATTCTCAGGGCCGCTCGACACTGGCCAGCTATATTTCCATCCCAGACGTGTATGCGGCCGGTCGATTGGACTTCGACAGCGAGGGCCTCTTACTGCTGACATCGGACGGAAAATTGGCTCACCGGATCATGAGTCCGACGCACAAGCTTCCCAAGGTCTATTGGGTGCAGGTTGAGCGAATCCCCGAGAGCGACGCCCTGCGTCGGCTCCAGAAAGGCGTGCTGATCAGCGGCCGCCGGACCCGACCGGCGGAGGTTACTCTTCTTGCTGATCCTCCGCCAGTTTTTCCGCGCCCTGTTCCTATCCGTTACCGAAAATCGGTTCCCACTGCCTGGGTCAGCGTGACCGTTGAGGAAGGTGTAAACCGGCAGATCCGCCGCATGACTGCTGCGGTGGGCCACCCCGCGCTGCGGCTGATTCGGGTGGCCATCGGAGCGATCACTCTCGGCAACCTTCAGCCGGGGCAGTGGCGTGAGCTAAGCGACACCGAAGTGGAAAACCTCCGGTTCCGTCAGTTCCCCTTTCCTAAGGCGTCAAATTCTTTAAAATCCTCGGGAAAATCAAATTCAAGGCTTTGAACTGGTTAAGCTCACTGGCAGATAAAGTATTCTGAACAAACAACTGTTTGTTATCAAAGAACGCTGTTTGTTTCCAATGGATCTGATAGAGCTCGAGCAAGCGCGAATGCGAGTGACAAAAACCTTCTGATGACACAAGCGCCTCACTCATCTCGGCGATAGAAAACGCTGCGATCAGGGAGTTTATCGTGTCTTCCTGTAGCTCGATGGTTGCTTTTGGCAGGAACACGTTTGGATATTCCAAAGCGGTACGTAAGTTTCTTGGTCGGTTGAGATCAAAAAGCCAAACGGAGCAGTTATGCTTTTTCTGCATGGTTAAAACTTCTTGCATGCACGTGTTTAAGGCTCTGCGGTCAGGCAGATGATGGAGAGCAAAAACGGATGAAATGGTCTCAACATCGGGTCTAAAATGATCGGCAAATTGAGTCATATCGCCCTTCTGAAGCCACACTCGGTTTTGTAAACTCAACTCTGCAATTAGTTTTAGCCCCTGATCTATCATGGCGTCGGAGAGATCCAATCCATAGATTTTAATATCTGGCCGCAGTCTCGCTAAGTAACAGATCATTTGAGCTGAGCCTGAACCCAAATCCAAAACCGTTGCGCCCAGTGGCGTCAATGCACTGATAGCCAGTGCATTAAAGTGGTAGGCTGGCAGCATTCCTCCTTCAGCAAAGCCCGCCTGATGATAGGCTTCAACATTGCTGACCTCATTCATGACCAGTGACGGTTCCGGCACTCTCTCGAAGGCCAGCCGCGTGAATTTTTCCCGAGCTGCGATGATCACTGCTCGCAGGATCTGAGCGAGCAACTTGAATTTTGTGAAAACCATACTATAACGAGTCCCTCGAAGATCCAGCTTTATCGCAGAGTAAAGAAGTTGAAAATCAATGCGTTCCGAAGTACATTGTATTCACTTAAGTGTGTTTTGACAATGGGTGGTCTTGAACATAGACGATGACTGCCGGCGCCGCTAAGGAATATGAGGGTTGGCTTAAAGAGGCAGGATTTTCGCGCACCAAAAAGATTGCGTTACCGCGCGACCACATAGCGGTTATCGGTTTCAAATAGATCCGAGCTCACCTGGCGTATATATACCTCAGGGGTAGTGAAGATTAAGGCACCCCACGCTGCGGCTGATTCGGGTGGCCATTGGACCGATTACCCTCGGCAACCTTCAGCCAGGGCAGTGGCGTGAACTGAGCGACACCGAAGTGGAAAACCTCCGGCTCCGTCATGCTACAATCAATACGAAGCCGTGATTGAGCAACGTTATTTTCGTTAGGCTAAAACCATGTCTTTGCAAATCCTTAGCTTGCTTCGAAGACGCAAATTGAATCCTTCGGGACTCCTGTACATGTTCGTCGGGATTGCCTTAGCCATAGCATTGCCCATAATAGCGATGGCGGCCGATGATGAAAATGCTGTGGAAAGACCGCCCATTGGGTTCTTCACAAAGCTCACCTTCGCCCACGGCGTGCAGGACGTCAAAGACGTCTTCGGAACAGATCGGTATAAGCCGGAAAAGCCGGCATCCACGTTTACGCCCGATGTGGACACGATCTATATGGTCTTCGATCTGCTCCCGCGGGAAAATCCCGTGCACATTATCGGGCAGTTGTATTTGGAAAAAGGGGACGGCCGGGCTAACGACAAACTCCTCTATGACCGGGGGGTCTACCTCACCACCTCTCAGGATAGTGGCTTTCTGGAATTAGGCCGGCCTGAAGGGGGCTGGATCCCGGGCAGCTATAAAGTGAAAATTCACCTAGGCGAGGAGGTGACTGAGGCGAGCCAACTGGGAACCCTTCGCTTTAAGATCGCTCCGGCCACATAAATTAAGCCTGTCAAACTGAAAAGCGTATCACTCTGTCGGAGCCTGTCACCCTGAGTCCTTCGCTAGTCATCCTGAACGAAGTGAAGGATCTCAATTCGTCGCTCAAGATAAACTCCGCGAAGGGTCTGTCTTCTACATCAACTGTCTGACCTCGTTTGCAATCTCATCGATCGTGCGCCCGTCGGTTGGAATGATGTGATCAGCCGCGGCCTTGTACAGGGGAAGCCGCTCATTCAGCACTTCTTCGACCTCTTCCACATAGCTTTTCTTGCCGGTCAACGAAGGCCGCTCGTTACTGGCCTTGATCCGTTCCATGATGGTGCTGACTTCGGCGGTGAGCCAAAAGATGCGCCCGCGCTGTCGGAGCGCTTCTACATTTTCTTTACGCAAGACCGCACCGCCGCCGGTATCAATTATCGTGCGATCTTTTTTCCCCGCCTGTTTGCAGATCTCTGATTCGACATCGCGAAAATAATCCCAGCTTCGCTTCCTGATAATATCCGCAACCGGCATCCCGGCCTTCCTGACAATTTCAGCATCGGTCGACACCACGGGCCACTTTGATAATTCGGCTAGCCGACCGGCAACCCTGCTCTTGCCGGTTCCACGATATCCGATCAATACAATATTCATTTAACCCTCTCATGCTCCAAGACGCGGCGCATCACTTCCACGGGCGCCGGATGTTTTGTCCAGAGCTCAAATTGTCCGATCGCCTGGTGCAGAAACATCTCCATCCCATGGATAATGCGACAACCCGCTTGACGAGCTTCTGCCAACAATCTCGTCTCGAACGGATTGTAGACGATATCCATCACAATTAGAGAGGGGCCTTAGAAGATGCTTCGGAACACAGCTTTCCTCCACCTTTGGGCTCATCCCCACCGGCGTGCCGTGAATCAAGACTTGATTCTCGGGGATATGGCGCTTCAGAGTGTCGGCAGTCAGTTGTGCTTCATTGATTGTGGCTCCTGTTTTGTCCCGAAGGTCTCGGACGAGCGCCTGGCGCTCCTCGTCGATGACTGCCAGAATCGTCAGTGAAGAGATCTTTGCTTCCATACAGAGGCCGAAGGCGATGGCCCGCGCGGCGCCGCCTGACCCCAACAACAGGAATCGCCCCCCGTCAGGAAGGCCTTCAGCCGCCCGGAGCGCTTGGAGAGCGCCGGAGGCATCGGTATTATATCCGGTAAGAATCCCGTCACCGGCAACGATCGTATTGACGGCGCCGATATTCCGAGCAGTGGGAGCCACCGAATCGAGATACGGAAGGACCGCAACTTTGTGCGGGATTGTCACGCTGATACCCCGGATGCTGGTCAACGCCCGAATGCCACGTATTGCGCCCTCGACATCCTGGACTTTGAAGGCAAGATAGACATAATTCAATCCGACATGCTGAAAGGCAGCGTTATGTATTGCGGGCGATAGGGAGTGCTCCACCGGATCCCCAATGAGGGCGCACAGGTGGGTCTTTGCATCGATGATCGACATGGGCCCAGTACAATAACAAATAATCCGGGTCAGAGTCGATTGATCCTGATCTGCCGCGAAGCAAGGACCGAGGGGGCTGCGCAGGTTGTGGAATGGCTAGGGCCGTGCAGATTGTAGCCGACGAGAATATTCCGTATGTGAAGGACGCCTTCAGCAAGCTAGGCGAGGTCAAGCTGATTGCCGGCCGCGAGATCACTGCGTCGCATCTTCGGGACGCGGATTTGCTAATAGTCCGATCGGTGACGCCGGTAGATGCCGGTCTGATCAAAGAAAGCCGGGTTCGATTCGTCGGCAGTGCCACTATTGGACTGGATCACGTGGATCTCGCGTACTTGCAAGAACAGGGAATCGGCTTTGCCTACGCCCCGGGGTCCAACGCCAACTCAGTCGCCGAATATGTTATCGCCGCGATACTCGCCCTTCGGTCCGATTCGTTGGCTGGGCGTACGCTCGGCATCATCGGTCTCGGTCGCATCGGAAGCCTGGTTAAAGCGAAAGCTGAAGCGCTGGGAATAAAAACCCTCGCCAATGATCCCCCGCTGGAGCGCGCCGGCCGGACAGGAGTTGTGGCGTTGGAGAGAGTCTTAAGAGAAAGCGACATGGTGACTTGCCATGTCCCGTTGACTACAGAAGGCTTAGATGCGACGTATCATCTGTTGAACCAACGCACGCTCCGGATGCTCGGCTCGGCGGCGATCCTCATTAATACAGCGCGAGGGCCTGTTGTGGACAACACGGCATTGCTTGACGCGCTAAATAATGAGCGCCTGGGCGGGGCTGTGCTTGATGTGTGGGAAGGGGAGCCTTCGCCGGACCCGGCGTTGATCCACGCCGTTGCATTGGGAACTCCGCACATCGCTGGCTATTCTCTCGACGGCAAGATCAAGGGCACCCAGATGCTCTACGAGGCTGCTTGCACGCACTTCCAGCGCGCTCTGCAGTGGCGGCCTTCAGAAACGGCTGTTGAGGGAGGCCAGCGCGTCGTTATCGAGGCCGACAGGCCCCTTCTGGAAGTGGTACGGGGTCTTGTGAAGCGCGCGTATGACATTCGCCGGGACGATGAGACATTTAGAACCATCACAACTGTGTCCTTGGGGGAACGGGGCCAGGCCTTTGACCGGTTGCGGGCGAACTATCCTCCCCGGTGGGAATTTCACAATATGAAGGTTGTGCTCTCGGGGGCGTCCTGCGCTCATCAGCAAACGTTGACAGGGCTGGGTTTTACCGTTGAGAAGGGTAAGTCCTAGAGAGGTCTATCCTCGAACAAACGCGTTGTTTCTGATCTCAAACCCAATGGTGGTCTCCGGGCCGTGCCCCGTGATCACCCGCGTGGCTTCATCCAACGAGTAGATCCGCTGCTTGATGGATCGTTCGATGGCTTGCGGGTCCCCTCCCCATAAATCGGTCCGACCAATGCTCCCGCGGAAGAGGGTATCACCCGCGATGAGGAGTTTTGTGGATTCGAGGTGAAAGCACATCGAACCCGGGGTATGACCGGGCGTGTGTATCGCGTTCACGGCCAGGTTGCCCCCCAACAACTTTTCACCATCGCTGATCCACTGATTCGGAGGAGGGACCGGCGTATAGGGCACCCCGAAGTGCTGGCATTGCAATTCCAAATTTTCCCAGAGGGACTCGTCGGCTTTGTGCAAACACAGTGGCGCTCCGGTCGCCTTGTGCATATTGCCGGATGCTAAAAAATGATCGAAGTGAGCATGAGTATGAATGATCAGAGCCACGGTCAGATCCAGTTCCCGGAGAGCGGCGAGAATGCCCTCATGGTCTCCGCCCGGATCAACCACGATCGCCTTCTTGGAGACGGGATCTCCTAAGATGGAGCAATTGCATTCCAGCGGCGGCACGGGGAATGAACGGAAGATCATGACGTTTCTCCTAGGGGCTCCTCCCAGGCCCTGCTCGCAAAATCCCAGGTGCCCTGTGCCACGATGATCGGTGCCTTGAACAAAATTGCCAGGGCGATGGCGTCGGAGGACCGACCATCAAAGATAAAGGCGCGGTCACCCATCATGATGGTAAGGTCCGCGTGGTAGGTCTTATCTTTGAGCGTGATGACTGCGCGGGTGACCTTCGCATCGAGCTCCAGCAGAATGAGGCGCATCAGATCATGCGAGAGGGGCCGCCGAGTCGGAGTCCGTGACAGAACGCTGTGAATAGATGCTGCGACAGTAGGGTCAACGTGGATGGCCAGGGCACGATTGTCGACAATCAAAAGAACCACAAGATTTTGCTCTACCAAAGCGACTTTAACTTCCTTCACGGTGACCCCGCCGTCGTCTGACGCGGCCAGGGCTGCAAACGCGTACAAGAATATCAGGCAAGGGGCGATCAAACGTACCGGCACCGCGCGAACCCACTTCATCGTCTCCTCCAATACATGGTCAGGGTTTTTTTTGAGACTACGCCCATATCCACTTTCTCGTCAACGGCCCACAATACCCGGGTAGTGCACACCGCCCTCTTATGATTTTTGCGGTAAAGGCTGAATCTATAGCCGCCCCTGGGTTACAATAGAGAGGCTATGGGACTAGAGATATCCAGCCTGGTCACAAAGGGATCGTTCCTGGTCGCGAGCCCGCACCTGCGCGATCCCAATTTTCGCCAAACCGTGGTCTTAATTTGTGAACATGGGTCGGGAGGCTCACTCGGTCTCGTCGTCAACCGCCGCACCGAGCATCACATCATGGATGTCTTGCCTCAGACAACGGGGCTCCACGAGAGGGCGGGGCTGGTCTATAGCGGCGGGCCTGTGCAGAAGGACAACCTGCTCATTCTGCACCGGATCACCAAGGCAGTGCCGGAATCACAGCCCATTTTCGATGGCGTCTGTTTGGGAGGAGACCTGGCGGTGCTCGAACAAGTATCGGGGGATGGAGAGCCGACTGATCTTGTCCGGGTCTACATGGGCTATGCCGGTTGGGGTGCTGGACAACTTCAATTTGAGTTGTCCGGCGGATCATGGATTGTTCTCCCTGCCGATCTGAAACTCATATTTGCGCGCGATCCTCATCAGATGTGGTCGAATGTCATGCGTTCATTGGGAGGAAACTTCACGTTCTTCGCCACGATGCCTCCCGACCCCATCATGAACTGACAGACTCGTCTCGCTTCTTGTTATTGCTGAGCTCTTCGTTGTCATTCTGAGTCCTTCGCTCGTCATCCTGAGGGAAGCGAAGGATCTCAATTCCGACGCTCAGGATAAACTCCGCAAATAATCTAGACCCTTCACGGAGTTTTACCCTGAGCTCAAAACCAGATGCTTCACTGCGTTCAGCATGACAGCCAAAGGGTTCAGGATGACAAATAATTGGATGTTCAGGGACGCTTACTCGGGTGCATATCCAGGACGAGTGACGTGCCGTCACGGCTGCGTCCGAGCCAGATCTCGCCCGATGGCGCCGCATCCGTTCGGTCATAGCGAAAGCCGAGCTGCTCCAAAGCATACCAATACGTCTGGTAATCGCGGTCCTCGAGGATCTGGATCGTGATGTCGATATCATGCCTGGATTGTTTCTTGGTCGTGAGTGATCCGACGATCTCCGCTTTCAGGCCGGCCTTCGTGAGCGCATCCGCAATCCATTCGGCGTCCGGCCGCGTCATGAGTTTGATTCCCTATCACCCCAGTCCATAGTGCTCCTGAAACACCGCCCAAGCCGCTAGCACTCGATCCTCCGGCGTCACTTTACTAATGAGGCGATGAAGAATCAACGCAGGTGATTTGGCTTGCTGGCATGGGAATGAATCTCACATAATGAAGAACCGGGGTGCTCAAGAGCCGATGCGATTGACGGGCCATATGATCGGCGTCATGAAGGAATATATGTGGGATTTAGTCGAGCAGGCGCGGCAGGAGGAACAGCACGACACCTTCGGCTACAAAGCGGCGCCGTACCGGCCTCATCATGCAATTTCTGATTTGCTGGCGGCATTGGATGACCGCATGGAATCCGAAGGGTCGCAAGTAGGCCTTCCGGAAGGTCTGTTGCACGAGATGTGGACCATATGCAATGAGGCACAAGCTCACCTTAAGGAAACCGTTTGGCTGGAGTCGAATTTGGAGACCGCGCCGCCGAAGTCCAGAACACGCGAGCTGACATATAAAGCATTGCTTGATTACATCCAAAAGCGCTCAGAGGAGTAAAAAAATCACCGTGGAAACGCTTCCTGATGGGCGGCTGCCTCGCTCGGTAGCCCCGAAACACTATGATATTCATCTTTCGGTTGATCTCGCGCGGGCGGAATTTTCGGGCGTTGTGACGGTAGGCCTGGAGATTCGCGAGGTCACGCGGCGGATTATTCTCCATGCCGTCGAACTCGACATTGTGTCCGCCTTTTTCGACGACGGTGGGCTTGGACGTTACGCGGAGATCTCTTTCGTTCCTGAGTCGGAAACGGTCATCCTCACCTTCGCGCACGAGCTCCCGACCGGTCCTTCGGTTCTGACGATGGCTTTCGGCGGGCGTCTCAATCAGCAGATGAAGGGCCTGTATGAAGCGAAAGCCGACAATGAGCGGTATGCCTTTACACAATTCGAAGCCACTGACGCCCGGCGCGCCTTTCCATGCTTTGATGAACCAGGATTCAAAGCTGTATTCCGCATCACCGCCGAGCTTCCTGAAGACCGCACGGCGATTTCCAACATGGAGGCTGAATCCGAGGAACGCAATCTACCGGGTGGCCGTAAACGAATTAGGTTTAGAGAGACGCCCAAGATGTCGACGTATCTTGTCGCGTTGGGCATCGGCCGGCTCGTCGTCGACGAGGTCGGCATTAAAGGCACGCGGGTAGCCTTTTACTCCCGGCCGGAGCTGGGGGGGCTCACGGGGTTTGGCAAAGAGGTTATGCACGCGTGTCTTCCGATGCTGAACGACTATTTCGATCTGAAATATCCCCTTTCAAAATTGGACCTCGTCGGAGTTCCGGACTTCGCGATGGGCGCCATGGAGAACTGGGGCGCCATTTTCTTTCGTGAAAATCGGCTTCTCGTCGATGTCGATAAAGCCTCTGCCAATACGCTTCGGGGCGTCGCCAACGTCATCACTCATGAGGTGGTCCATCAATGGTTTGGGAACCTCGTGACCATGTGGTGGTGGGATGATCTCTGGCTGAACGAATCCTTTGCGACCTGGCTGGCTTGTAAGATTGTGGATGACTGGCGTCCCGAGTGGCAGTCCTGGGTCGAGTTCGCCCGGGATAAGCAGATTCCGCTGGGCGTGGATGCGTTGGAGTCGACCCGCCCCATCAGTTCGAAGGTTCGTACCGCGGCCGAAGCGGAGGAGATGTTCGACGCGTTGACCTACGAGAAGGGAGCATCAGTCCTGCGCATGTTGGAGCAATTCCTTGGGGAGGGCGTCTTCCGGCAAGGAATCCGTGACTATATCGCTGCGCATCAGTATGCCAATGCGTCTGCGGAAGAACTCTGGCAAGCGCTCGAAAAGGCCTCGGGTCAGCCTGTCCCCATCATTGCCAATGATTGGTTCACAAAGCCTGGTTTTCCCATGATCCTGGTGAAAGCAACGAGCGAGGACTTCCGTCGAATAAAGCTCGAGCAGCGGCGTTTCCGGGCTGCCCCAGGGCCATCGGCGGAGGACAGTGGCATATGGGCGATTCCCCTGAGCCTGGCCTATGAGGATCAGGAAGGGGTCCATCGGCATCGGATCTTGATGACGGAGCGGCAAATGGAGATCACGCTGCCTGCAAACACCGCCGTCAAGTGGGTGTATGGCAATGCCGGAGAGCAGGGATATTATCGAAGCAGCTGCGACGATGCTCTCTACAAGGCCTTATCCCGGTCACTGGCAAGCTTATCCTCCGAAGAGCGCTTCGGATTTTTGGATAACACATGGGCGCTCAGCTACAAAGGCGAAGCCCCCATCGGCGACTTTATGGATCTCGTGCGGTTGTTTGAGGCGCATGACACGCGCGTGGTCGTCGAAGCGTTGGCAGGGTATCTTGAAACGCTCAATGACCGCTTGGTGCCCGAATCGGATCGACCGCGACTGGCAAGATTCGTGTCAGAACGCTTCGATCGGCAGGTTTCAAAGCTCGGCTGGACGCCGCAGCCCTCGGAGGGTGACGAGCCGAAGCTGACCCGTGCGGCAGTGCTTTGGATCATCGGCAACATCGCGCGGCCTCCGTCGCTGCTCAAGCAGGTTACCGAGTGGCTCGACACCTATTGGGAGAATTCTGCTGCGCTTGATGCTACGTTGGCGTTGCCGGTGATACGTCTCGGCGCCCGCGTAGGGGATCACGGGCGCTTTGAACGCTATGTGCAACAGTACCTCAGCGCCGTGACGCCCGAGGAGCGCGATCGATACGTGGTTGCCTTCGGCGATTTTTCACGGCCCGAGCTTACCGACGAGATTCTTCGACTGATCCTCAGCGAGCAGATCCGGGGGCAAGATGTCTGGAAGCCTGTGCGAGTGATGTTGGCAAACCCCGCGACGCAAACCGAGACCTGGATTTTCATTAAAAGGAATTGGGCTGCGCTGAGACAGAAGGGCGGAAGTGTGGGGGCGCAACGAATCATCGGCGGTACCAAGCACTTGTGGCGTGAAGAATGGCTCGAGGATGTAGGGTTGTTCTTTCGAGATCCCCAGAACCACGTCCCCTCGGCGGATCGGGTTCTGACTCAGACCCTAGAGGTGATACGGTTAGGGTTGGCGTTTCGTCGATTGCAACAGGATTCGTTATCTGCGTGGCTGAGGACGAAGCATGCGTAACTGGGATGTGTTCCAAAAGAGTCTGCGGGCGTTTGCTCTTCTCATTGTATGGCTTCCGCTGACTTCGGGCTGCGCCGCAAAACCGCTCCCGCCCTCCGAGCCGACCGTGGTCTTGCTCCAGGGGGCGTACAAAGAGATGCGAGCGTTGGTGGATTCAGGTCAGATGCCTCCCATAGAGGCACGTGATCGTTTTTATCAGAAACTTGTAGAGGTCGATCCGCCGTTACCTGGATTGGAGCAGTTGTTGGATGATCGCCGGCAAGTCAGGGCTGAATTGATGGCTGGTGGAATTAGCCCTAAGGAGGCTGATGGGCGTCTGAAACAGCGAGAGTCGGAGTTCTTGGACCGATGGGAGGAAATGGCCGCGCAGTACGCTGCCGAGCAGCGCCGACTGGAACAGGTCCAACGGGATTATGAGCGGGACTACCGTCAGCAGAGGCGGATTGAGGAAGGTTCGGGTATCAGAAATCTGCCCCGCCCTTGATCGCGATCCATCATGAAGGCGATGGTGCTCACTAAGACGGGTGATGTAGCGAGCGAGCCGTTAGCTTTCTCTGACCTGCCCGCTCCGGAACCGGCCGCCGATGAGGTCAGGGTCCGTGTACAAGTCTGCGGGGTCTGCCGCACCGATCTTCACATCGTCGAAGGCGAATTACCGGCGGCCAAGCGGCCGGTGATCCCCGGCCATGAAGTGGTTGGCTATGTGGACCGCGTCGGGCGTAATGTCCGAACGATCAAGGAAGGGGATCGCGTCGGCATCGCCTGGCTGCAGCGCGTCTGCGGGCGTTGCGAATTCTGCACAAGTGGGCGTGAAAATTTGTGTTCGTCCGCCCGGTTTACCGGTTACGACGTGGACGGCGGCTATGCAGAATATGCCGTCGCGCCCGAGTCGTTCGCGTATCCAGTTCCTGCAGCCTTTACCGATGAAGAAGTGGCGCCGCTGCTGTGCGCCGGCATCATTGGCTATCGGGCGTTGCGCTTAAGCGGCGTAAAACCCGGCCAGCGCTTGGGCTTGTACGGCTTCGGCGCCTCTGCTCACATTACGATCCAAGTCGCCCGCCACTGGGGATGCTCGGTGTTCGTCTGCTCGCTCCGTGAAGAACATCAGGCGTTAGCGCGCGAGCTTGGTGCCGTATGGGTCGGCGGCGCGGCCGATACGCCTCCCGAAAAACTCCATGCCGCAATTCTCTTCGCCCCTGCCGGTGATCTTGTGCCCCCGGCGCTGCGCGCCCTGCAAAAAGGCGGTACCTTGGCGGTCGCCGGGATCTATCTCAGCCCGATTCCTGCCCTTGATTACGATCGCGAGCTGTTCGGCGAACGTGTGCTTCGAACTGTCACGGCCAATACGAAACAGGACGGGCTCGATCTGCTTCGCGAGGCCGCCGCCATTCCGATTCGCCCGCATACTCAGCGATTCGCGCTGTCCGACGCGAACCACGCCCTGCAAGCCTTAAAGGCCGGCACGATACGGGGCGCCGGTGTTCTGGCCATCGCAATGCAGGACTGATCTTGCGGTGTTGCCGGCCGTCTTGACTTTGTTTTGAAGGTTTCGTAAAAGCAAAGAAAAGGGGGACAGGCTACTTTTCCGAATCGTTCAGCGTTCACTGCGCGCCTCCTGGACGGAAAAGTTGCCTGTCCCCGTCTGTGAGCACGTCAGGGTGACTCGGCGACAGGACCCGCACTGTTGCCGGCTTTTATCCTTTGACGCAAAGCACCTGTTTGATCTCCGCGACGACCTCCACGAGGTCGGATTGGTGATTCATCACCGTGGCAATGTCCTTGTAGGCGTGGGGAATCTCATCCACGACGCCTTGGTCTTTGCGACATTCCACGCCGGCGGTTTGTTTGCACAGGTCGTCTGTCGTGAATTTACGCTTGGCTTCAGTGCGCGACATCCGGCGGCCCGCGCCATGGGAGCACGAGTTGAAAGACTCGGGATTGCCTTTGCCCTTCACAATGAACGATCGCGTCCCCATCGAGCCCGGAATGATTCCATAGTCGCCTTGCTGCGCACGGACGGCGCCTTTGCGCGTGACAAACACATCTTCGCCGAAATGGTGCTCCAGCGCGACGTAATTATGATGGCAGTTTACCAGCAACTCCGACTTGATCCGCTCCTGGCGGCCGAGCCCCTCCTGCACGGCCTTGGTCACCAGATCGAGCATTAAGCGCCGGTTTTGATAGGCATATTCCTGGGCCCACTTCAGGTCATGCCAATACGCGTCAAACTCCTTCGTGCCCTTTGTCAGGTACGCAAGGTTCGGATCAGGAAGACTGATCAGGCTTTGACGCAGCAGTCCCTTGGCTAGGTTGATGTGCCGTTCCGCCAAGGATTTGCCGATGTGGCGCGAGCCGGAATGCAGGAGGATCCAGACGGCATCTTCGGTGTCAAGACACAGTTCAATAAAATGATTGCCGCCGCCTAGAGTCCCAAGCTGCGCCTGCGCTCTCGTCATGAGGTCTTGAACGGCGCGATGGCAATTGCCTGCTTCCTTCCAACCTTCCCATGCTTGCGCTGCCTTGAGAGGGGAGCGATGAGAGGTCGGTCCGACAGGCACAGAGGCCTCTATTTTGTCCCTAATCTTTTTGAGGCGGCCCTCCAGCACCGAAGATCTGTACTGGGTTTTCAGCGCCAGCATGCCGCAGCCGATATCCACGCCGACGGCGGCGGGGATGATCGCGTCCTTCGTCGGAATCACCGAACCGACAGTCGCGCCGATCCCGACATGAACGTCCGGCATGACCGCGATATGTTTGAAGACGCACGGTAAATTCGAGGCATTCACCAGTTGTTCTCTGGCTTGCGTCTCGACCTGATCGAGGTCGCTCCAGATCTTTACCGGCACGCGTCCTTCTGAAATCACTCCACCGATCGGCATCGTCTGTTCCTTTTAAGACTAGTGTAACACGGCAAATTGCGAAGCAGGGGGACAGGCTACTTTTCCGAATCGTTCAGCGTTCATCGGGCGCCTCATGGACGGAAAAGTTGCCTGTCCCCGCGTGTCATAAATCGACTCTGACCCCAATTCTTATTCGGCTTGCGCCGACAGGGGCGCGGCAATATTCTCTAGCGGCTGTCGCTCAGCCTTGACCGCGAGAAGCAGGGCAACGATGGCGCCTCCGATCATAAAAGCTGCACCGACGAGATTCCCAAAGAAAATACTGACGGTGGAGGTTTCGATCAGCTTTGCAAAGAACCATGGCGCAAACGTAGCGGCCGCCTGGGCGATGACGAAGAAGAATGCGATAGCCATGGCACGGATTTCCAACGGAAAAATCTCGCTTACTGTCAGGTACGCAGAGCTCGCGCCTGCGGATGCAAAGAAGAAAATGATCGACCATGCCAACGTTTGAGTCACGGCGGTTAAGTGTCCTAGTAAAAACAAATAACTTGTAATAGCGAGCAGGATGCCGGAGACGGCGTACGTGAAGGTGATCATGGGTTTGCGCCCGATGCTGTCAAACAGGCCGCCGAGTAGAAGTGGCCCAAAGAAATTGCCCACGGCGAAGGGCAGGATATAGAGGCCTACGTTGCTGTCCGGCACGTTGTAATACTTTGTCAGAATGAGGGGATAGGTGAAGGAGATTGCATTGTACAGAAACGATTGCGATACCATCAGCGCAATACCAAGTATTGTTCGCGTGGGGTAAGTATGTAGCAGCTCGCGTGCAACGGTGACAAATGTCACGTGAGCCCTCGGGTGGAGCTCAATTTGGCCTTCTGGTTCGGGCAAGGAGTCCATGCCTTTGTCCCGTTTCACCCTTTCCTCGATCTCGGAAACAATCCTGTCCGCCTCGTCCACTCTTCCGTGCGTCATGAGCCAGCGAGGACTTTCCGGGAGATTTCTTCGGACCAACACGACCGCGATCCCCAATATCGCACCCAAGAGAAAACAGAGTCGCCAGCCAAGGGTTTCGGAAATAACGTTCGGATTAAGGAGCGGGATGCTGAGGAGAGCGCCTGCTGCCGTGCCTAACCACCAGCTTCCGTTGATCGCCAGATCGGTATGTCCACGTGCATGTGCAGGGATCAATTCGTCAATGGCCGAGTTAATCGCGGAATATTCGCCCCCGATTCCCGCGCCTGTGAGAAAACGAAAGAACATGAAGCTCCACAGGTCCCATGAAAAAGCGGTAAGGACCGTGGCAATTAAATAGAGCGTTAGGGTGATCATGAACCACTTCTTACGTCCCTGGCGATCCGTCAGGTACGAGAATAGAAGGGCCCCGGCGACAGAGCCGGCTAGGTAGGCGGAAGCCGTCAACCCAACCTCACTATGACTTAAGTTCAGGGTAGCCTTGTGCGTAAGAACAGGGCCAAGGGCGCCGACAATCGTGACTTCCAGGCCGTCAAGAATCCAGGTGATGCCGAGAGCAGACACGATGAGCCAATGCCAGCGTGACCAAGGCAAACGATCCAGTCGCTGAGGTATATTGGTTCTGATCGTAGGAGGGCGTTGGACCTCTTCAGCCATTTTTTAAATCCTGCATCAGAACCTTCCTAACGATCTCGCAGCGTTTTTTCAAGCCTAAGTTAGGCGGGACAGATTTATTTTAGCTGCGGACTAGCCTCCACACGCCTGTCACCGGGTTCTTTTATTGACAGCTTTGAACCGTTTCCCCAGAATCCCAGCATGCAGGTCACAAAACTATTACATACGAGAATGCGGGTGAGCGACATCGATCAGACCATCCGCTTCTATACGGATGTGCTTGGTCTGGAGGTGGTAGAGCGCAAGACGTCGCCTCGTGGCTCGCACCTTGCCTTCCTCAAGGTCCCCAACAGCGAGGAGTTGATCGAGCTGGCAAGCTTTCCACCAAGCGGTCCAGTGAAGGTGCAGGAGGACCTGGTACACCTCGCTTTCCAGGTGGAAAGCCTGGAGAAAACGATGAAGGAGCTAAATTCAAAGGGCGTGAAAATCACCGACGGCCCGACCACGACCTCATCCGGCAACCGCTTCATCTTCATCGATGCCCCGGACGGCTATGAGATCGAGCTCATCGAGCGTCCAACAGGTCAAGCACTGCCGTGAAAAAGGCTGTTCTAATGTGAGAAGTATTTTTCAGGTCAATCAAAATTAGATTGTAACTATAAAGGAGTAATTCGACTCAGGAAGGTGTTTCCCAGGCAGAAGGCAACGGATGCTCGCTGATGAGCCGTTCATGTTCGGCGAGATCGTAAGGTTCAATTGTCAGGTCAGCGCGGTTTATCGACTCCGTACAGTCAGGTGAACAGAGAAATTCGATTAACGCCTGTGCCTTCTCTTCCGTCGGGAACCGGCACAAGCCATATTCAGGCATCCCGGAGGACGGCTGCCAAAATGCCAGCTCAATCGCGCTCCCCTGAAAAATTCCAAGCGTACGGTGCCTGATCTGAAACCCGCCGGGTAAATGAGACGATCGTTCAAGCGACATGACTGTTAACCTGGATCAGAGTCCAGTTATTGTTTGATCATTTTGTGGAATGTCTTGAGTTTGTTACAAGCCCATATAGTTTCTATGGTCGGCAGTGATCCGCAAACGTCCCTGCTGAAATGTGCGGAAGCATGGGGTTTTCACCGAGAGACAAGTCGTTTGATCTTCCCTATACTTTGACCTTGGTAGGTCTCAATAATCACCTGTAGCGAGAGTGCATAGTAATGAGCATAAACACAGTAGGACCTATTTTGCTACCTCTAGTTACTGCTGTAGGCTGTGTATTGAGCTTCATCGTTATCGCGTTAATCTGGTGCGGCAAGAAGTTACCTGCACAAGGGAAAACCCCTGAAAAACTACGGTTTAAGGATTTAGAAATACAGACAAGCTTAATTCCCTTCCTATTAGTACTGAGTCTATTCACCACAGTATTCCCATTAGCAGGATACTACTGGTTAACGTACAAGATTTTTCAAGATGTAGAGGTAGATTTGAACGCGACTGTAGAAGAGCGACCCGGTATTCCAGCTCGTGATATACAGGTTGCGCTCGTAATGATACGTCCGAAGACGGAAACGCCAATTTGTGATTATAAGAAGGTGAGGAATGGAGAATTCCGTTGCATCTTCACCTTGGAAAACCTCCGGGATAAATTTGAGGTACGGGTGCGGAAGAATTCAGAAGAAGAGATCGCTCGTTCTGTTGTTGCGACACAGCCCACTGTCCTTGTCACTCTAGCACCTGAAGTTTGCCCGTAATCGAAGTGTTTCCAAACCGTTCAGCCCTCAAGCTCCTCACAGGTATTTGCCTTTCGTGTATCCTTGTGACCCAAGATCAGAGTATGAGTGATCCTTCGCTGTCGCGAACAGTTATCTCGATCAAGGACAACGCGCCAATGATTCTCATACCAGAAGGACGATTTGTCTATGGCATGAATAGAGACACCATTCGGAATACTCTTAAGCAAATCAAACATTCGTGGGCTGACATTTACGACAATGAATTTCCTGAAACAGAAATGAATATTGGCGATTTTTATATCGACAAATATGAGGTTACGAATAAACGATATGGAATGTTTGTAGAAGAAAAAAAATACCGTCTTCCAAAGTATTCGAATAATAAGGTACTGAGTGGGCCAGAACAGCCGGTAGTAGGCGTCGGCTTTACCGATGCTGACCTCTACTGTAAATGGGCGGGAAAGAGATTGCCCACCGAGAAGGAGTGGGAAAAGGCAGCGCGCGGTACTGACAAGCGAATATGGCCTTGGGGAAATGATCCAGATGACAAGAAATACAATGGGCGCAAGGCTGGAGCTCGATCCCCAGTCAAGGTGGGGTCTATTCCTGCCGGCAATAGTTTCTATGATGTTAGCGACATGGCAGGTAACGTGTGGGAATTAACTTCCAGCGCATGGCCGAATGACCAAGTGTCGACAGGCAAAGTAATGAAAGGAGGATCATTTCTCAATCCAATCGGCGACGTCCGAGTATCGGTGCGATGGGCTCCTGAAGATTCAGAATCGGGTGCCACTTGGCTGGGTTTTCGGTGCGTTATGGATATAAAGAATCTTAGCACGTCTAGTCGCGCCGCACAGTAAAGCACGGCTTCACGTGCCACGCTCACGCTCTGCTACCTAGGCTCATCGCCTTTCTCTACGACACACTGAGGCGTCCCTGTTTTCACATCTACCCACCCGACGCTCCTGTTGCATTATCCATAACGATACGGGTTCTTGTCCGGTTGGATACAGAGCCATTCTAGATTTCTCCTTGTGGCTTCTGTTCTTAAACCTAAACGCCGTTTGATGGCTTTTATCGGGCAGAAACTCGGCAGGACTTCTAACTCAGGCCTTGGCAAGCACATTGCAACTTGAGGTGCAGAACTGCTGTTGAAGGATACGGAAACAGGCATGCTTCGAACTAGAAGGAGGTCCTATGAAACAGAAACATATTATTCTACGCAGCACCCGTTCAGCTACCCGGGGGGTATTTCTTGGACCGTCACCGGCCGCCTCAGTGGAATCACTCGCTGCCGGCATCGCTGTCGAGGTCGATGATATCGATAGACACCGGATCTCTGCATTGGCACGCAATACCGAAGTCCTCGCGATCGCTCCCGTCGTGCCGATGAAGCTTGTTGCTCCGGTTGAGAGCCGAGCCGTAACACAGCCTAGCGCCGATCCACTGGCCTGGGGTGTGAAAGCTGTAGCTGCAGACACGTCGCCTTTTTCTGGAGACGGCATCGTAGTCTGCGTGCTTGACACCGGTATTGACGCCTCACACCCGGCTTTTACAGGCGTGAACCTCGTTCGGAAAGATTTTACAGGCGAGGGGGACAATGATGAGCATGGGCACGGTACCCATTGTGCGGGGACGATTTTCGGCAGAACAACCAATGGCACGCGGATCGGGGTCGCGCCAGGCGTACAGAAGGCATTGATCGGTAAGGTGCTGGGTGCTAAAGGCGGATCCAGTGAAAGTATTGTCAGCGCGATTCAATGGGCCGTGGAGAATGGCGCGAACGTGGTCTCCATGTCGCTGGGCATCGATTTTCCGGGACTCGTGGAGGAATTGATAAAGGCGGATTTTCCGCCCGCTCTTGCGACCTCACGCGCGCTTGAGGGCTATCGAGCGAACGTTCAACTCTTCGAACGTCTCGCCTCACTCATCCGAGCTCAGGGCGCCTTTGGGCAGACAACGGTGATCGTCGCCGCCGCAGGCAACGAGAGCCGAAGAGACGAAAATCCGGAGTTTGAGATCACGGTAAGTCCGCCGGCGGTATCGGAAGGTATCATCTCGGTTGCAGCTCTTGGCCAGAGTGATCAAGGGTTGATCGTTGCTCACTTCTCAAACACGGGGGCCAACGTCTCCGGACCCGGCGTCGGGATCGTTTCTGCCAAAGCTGGCGGTGGCTTGCAAATGATGAGTGGAACCAGCATGGCGACTCCTCACGTTGCCGGCGTCGCCGCTCTTTGGGCTCAGAAGATCAAGGCAACATCATCGTTGAGCGTTATGCAACTGACGGGCCGAGTCATCGGCTCAGCCATTATCGATGGCCTGATCCCTGGAATTGATCCGTTCGATATAGGCGCCGGCCTGGTCCGCGCTCCGCAGGCGTAAGGACGCCGCAAAGAACGGCGGAACTCACCCGGCCGTGCTTCATGAGCGGAAAACCGCTCGGACAGCAGGCCGGGGGAGCCCTCCGGTTGAATTCGATCATTTTTTATTTTGACTCCGCTAGGCGTTAACCAACGAAAGGACAATGGAAAATGTGTGAACGTAACCCAATCCAATGCATTATTCCGCCGTACATCACAGATGAGTTGGCCAAGTCGCCTGATCCTAAAGTAAGGTCTCGGGCAATAGCCCAGATACGTAGCGCCGCAACAATGCGGGCTTTTCGAGAAGCGGCACAGGTCATGCCGAAAATGATGGCTGCGATGTCTCCGGACAAACGGAAGCACCGTTTGGTATATGATGCTCGAAAAAAGGATCAGCTACCCGGGAAATTGGCCAGGTCAGAGGGGCAGGCCAAAGTTGCCGACGCCGCCACGAATGAGGCGTTTGATTTCTCGGGCGACACCTATGAGTTTTATAATCAGCTATTTGAGCGAAATTCGCTGGACGGCAACGGGATGACGCTGATCTCTTCGGTCCACGTCGGCGAAGTCGATGATACAGGGCAGTTCGTGCCGATGAACAACGCCTTCTGGAACGGAGAGCAAATGGCCTATGGCGATGGTGATGGAACACTGTTTCGACGGTTTACGCAATCACTCGATGTGGTCGGTCATGAATTAACGCACGGGGTCCAGTCTTTTACCAGCAACCTGACGTATTTCGATCAATCCGGCGCGCTCAATGAGCACTTCGCGGATGTTTTTGGTATCCTGGTTCGTCAGTGGAAGATGGGTGAGACGGTAGCGAAGGCCAATTGGGTGGTTGGCGCTGAAGTACTCGTACCGGCCTCGACCCGACGGGGAATTCGAGACATGGAAAATCCCGGCACTGCTTATGTCAACGATCCCGATTTGGGTACTGACCCGCAGCCTGCGCATATGTCTAAGATTTATACTGGACCGCGAGATCGGAACGGCGTTCACATCAACTCGGGCATCCCGAACCGGGTCTTTGTGTTGGCAGCCAAGGCGATAGGAGGAAAAGCCTGGGACGTGACCGGACGCATCTGGTATGAAACACTGTTACAACTCACAAACGAGAGCCGGTTTATCGATTGCGCGAAGGTGTCGATCCAGGTAGCTACAACTCACGGAGCAGCCGCAAAGAAGGCGGTGAAGGCGGCGTGGAAGAAGGTGGGGATAACAGTCTAGCGAGGCAGGTCATGATCAGGGGCGTAAGCAATTGAAAGTGCAATTTACTCAAAGTGGCGGTTTTGCCGGCTTGGTGAAAGGATGCGAGATCGACACCAAGACTCTATCTCCAGAGAATGCCAAAGAGCTTGAACAATTGGTAAAGGCCGCCGCGATTTCAGGTTCGGGTGAGTTTCTTTCCCGTTCAGGCCGCGACCTGCAACAATATGAAATAGCCATCGAAGACGGAAGCAGGAAAATCTCCGTCATTTTTGATGACCAAAGCGTTCCGCAATCCGTCAAACCATTGATCGGTTACTTGAAAAAATGCGCGAAGCCAAAAGCACCGTAGCAGTGGAGTTATGCGGGATCGGCGTGCAAGCCTTTTCTGGGGTCGCTAGGGGACGGCTGTCAGATACCAGTCGTTAAAGAGCTGACAATTGGCGTGCAACATTGCCCCGTCCTTCAGGTTCCATCGACTAATCAACCCAAGGCAACACAATGCGTCGGCAGTGGATTTAACGGTCGAAAGCCCGACGGCTCGTGCGGCTTCTTGCGGAGCAATGGGTCTCGCCTCTTGGACCAGATACTGAAGGAGAGCCTGCTCAGACCCCTGCCGTAGCGCTGCACGGCTGGCCTGGAAGAAAGGGATCAAGCGCGCTCCCGCCGCCTTGATTGGGCCGCTCGGATGACCGGAACGAGACCGCAGCTCGTGGGCAATCGTTTTCAATACGTATGGGTGAGTGCCGCCGGCTGCAAGCGCTGCGTCACGTTCATGCGGCGCCAGGTAGGGTTTCAGAAGTTCCCGCGCTTCACCTTGAAACAGCACCGCAAGCGGGACACGTCGAAGAGCCGCGGTTCCGATCTGCTCTCGTACCGCATCATGCCATGCACGCGTCCCAGCCCATACGATCGCGTAGGCGCCAATATCATGATCACACGGCATCAATTCGCTCAACGTGCTCACGCCATATTCCTTTAAGAGATGATCGCAGTTATCGAGCAGCAAGATCGGGGCTGGTTTTGTGTCAGAACCTCGCCGAAGTTGTTTGCGGGCACCTTCATCGCTCAGATCCACATAGGAAGCGGCAGGTGTCGTTTCCGATGTTTCGCGGTCCTGATCGGCGAGCCATTTCAGATGCAAAAGCATGGACGTCTTGCCGAGCTTGGGTCCGCCATACAAGAGAATCGATTGGCCCTGACGACAGCGCCTGAAAAGATTCTGTGCAAGGCGGGCACGACCGATGAACTCGGCCGCGCCGAAAACCGGCCGGTCAGGGAACATGTCGGCCCCACCGGTGGCTTGCATCACGGTGTTTGCACGCGGCGTGACAAGGAAACGATATAAGCCGCCGAACGCATGGCGATCATTGGATCGGCGGCCTCGATACCGGAAATCAATGCACCGGGTGTGAAAAGCAACTTCTTCTCTGCGGCTTGACTGTCTGCGACAGCTTTGGTGATCTCGATCGTGCCCAACTCGATTTTCTTTCGGCTGTCCGGCCACGCAATCGAGGGATCGTCGAGCTTGTCATCTTTGGCGGCTATTTGCAGGAGCAAGCTGAACTTGAGGGGGCCGCGACGAACCCGGTCACGAATCTCATCGGTAAGATAGTCTGGTCCCATTTTCGAGGCCTGCTCATTGTCGAGAAACTGCTCGCCCGCGGCAGGCTGCAATTGGTATCGACCAAACGTGGCGATTCCCTTCGCATTCGTAAACTTGAACGTGTTCACACCGAAATAACCCAGGGTGGCATAACTCACCGGTGCGGGTTTCTGAGTCGTCAGGAAAGCTTTGGCGGTAGGGTGACTGCTCAAGAACGTCTCCAGTGCGGTGGGTTGGGGATCACCCGGCTTGCTTGCACCGATTGCGAGAAAGAAGTCTCTGAGTTCGGCCGCCGTGGCGACCGGGAAGCCGTTAAAGGAATGAACCACGATGTCCGTGTTTGACCCGTCAGGAAGTTTAAATTTCACCGCCATGCCTCGTGGACTAGTACCCGGGTCGGTGTCGGGGATATTCGGCACTCCGGTAGAGTCGGAGAATCGCACTGTCACGGGAACCGGGGTCTTTTGCTTTTGAAGATGCGCTGCTTGCTCACACGCGGGGCCGAAACAGCCGGCGTGAATACACCTTCCAAGACGACCCCCTTCGCATGGGTCGCGCGCGCTCCAGGATGGGTACCGAACACAGCGTTCATGGCGTCGACGATCTGTTCCGGCAGTGATTTCTGGCTTGCAGGCGCCTCTTGGGCGATGGCACCCGTCAGGCTGACCAGGGACAGGGCTACCGCCATTGCCGTGAATAATTTCCTCATCGGATTGCCCTCCTATAAAAGGTCGTCAACACATGGCCGGGACTGTCCCCGTCTGGATAGCACGCGGCCGCATAGAATTGTTATTTCATTGGAGCGCGAGTATCATGGCCGGCTGTTCGCAGGGCACTGGATCACTCCTTCGGCACTGTATTAATGCCACACATACCACACCCGCCACATTCGCTGCAGCCAATTGAATCCAAACAAAAGCTGGCAGCTCTGACCCTGGGTGCCCTCGGCATCGTGTATGGGGATATCGGAACCAGCCCGCTGTACGCGCTACGCGAATGCTTCAACCCGGCCCATGGAGTCCCGGCTACTTCAGCGAACGTCTTGGGAATCCTGTCGCTCATCATCTGGTCTCTGACCATCGTCGTCACCATCAAATACATTCTATTCGTGATGCGTGCTGACAACGAGGGGGAAGGAGGAATCTTGGCGTTGATGGCGCTCGCTCAGCGTCACAAACGGAGGCCGTCGTCTGACTACCGGTTGGGAACAGTGGCGATCCTGGGTCTAATCGGCGCATCGTTTCTCTATGGCGATGGAATTATCACACCCGCAATCTCGGTGTTGAGCGCGGTCGAGGGGCTGGAACTAGCCACTCCGGTGCTCAAGCCATATGTCGTCATGATTACCGTCGCAGTCTTGTTTGCGATATTCGTGGTGCAGAGGCACGGGACCGGGCGGATCGGTGCAGTGTTTGGTCCGATCATGCTTGTCTGGTTTAGCACGATTGGCCTGCTGGGACTGCTCAGCATCATCCATGCCCCCGAGATACTATGGTCGATGAATCCCTTGCACGCAGTTCGCTTTCTGTCAGAACACGCCGGTCAGGGGTTTGTGGTTCTCGGTAGTGTGTTTCTTGCGCTCACGGGCGCTGAAGCCTTGTACGCTGATATGGGGCATTTTGGGAAACGACCCATCCAGGTCGGCTGGTTTGCAGTCGCTTTCCCGGGCCTTCTGCTTCAGTATCTTGGACAGGGCGCATTGTTGCTCCATGATTCCGAGGCCGCAGTTAATCCGTTTTACCTGCTGGCGCCATCATGGATGCTCTATCCTCTGGTCGGATTAGCGACGGCCGCGACAGTCATCGCCTCTCAGGCCATGCTTGCCGGTGCGTTCTCCATCACCCAGCAGGCGGTCCAGCTTGGCTATCTTCCTGCACTCCAATTCAAATACACATCAGCGAAGCAAATGGGGCAAATCTACCCGCCGATGCTGAATTGGACCATGCTCGCCGGCTCAATCGGGCTGGTCCTTGCATTCCAATCATCAAGTAATTTGGCTGCCGCCTATGGCATCGCGGTGGCCGGCACAATGGTGATGACAACGCTTATCATGTATGTCGTGGTTCGCCATGTCTGGCGTTGGAGCGTGTTCCTGACGGTGCCTGTGATAGCAGTCTTCTTGGTGGTTGATGTGTCGTTCTTTACCGCGAATGCCCTGAAGATTCCCGCTGGAGGATGGTTCCCCTTGGTGCTCGGTATCCTCGTCTTTACCTTGATGACGACATGGTACCGGGGCCGAGCAATCGTGGCCAAGTATATTAAAGGACAGTCGCCGCCGCTGGAGGCATTCCTCGATGACGTGGTTTCGAAGGTGCCGGTGAAGGTCCCAGGCTATGCGGTATTCATGGTGCAGAACCCGGATGTGACGCCTCCGGCATTGGTTCAGAATATCAAGCACAACAAACTCGTGCATAAACACATCGTATTTCTGACTGTCATCACTGAAAAGATTCCTCATATCCGGCGACAGGATCAAATTACCGTCACACCGATGCGACAAGGGGTCGATCGGATCGTGGCCCGTTGCGGCTTCATGGATACCCCTGATATCCCGCAAATGCTCAAACACTGCTCCAAGCAGGGAGTGGATATTCCCATCGCGCAGACCACCTTTTTTCTGAGCCGTGTGACTTACTTGGCGACACCGAGGCCTGGTATGCAGATTTGGCGGGAAAAAATTTTCGTGTTCTTGAGCAGAAACTCGCAGCGTGCTAGCTCATTCTTCCGCATTCCATCCGATCAGGTCATCGAAATTGGGCTCGTCTTGGAGATCTGAGAAGGAGGGACAAATGGGTTCAGATGGAGCTGGCGAAAGGAGTACTTGCTGATGTCGTGTGAGGAACAGGGGCTTCTTGGTTGCGGCGATCTAAGATGACCCAAGTGACTGGTTTCAGTCCCTGCACAAGTTCATACGGCAGCCAGCGGTCGATGTAGCCCCTGCCTTTGCAGGAAAGACAATGCTTCGATGTCCCACGGCAGCGTTCGCACCGCCAACGCAGCAGGAGTTCCATAAGAGCAACGTCCGGGTTAGACCCTTGTGGGGGACCCGAGAAACCATCCATCCGGGCCCCCCGCTTGCGAACTGGGTTACTTTGTATTTACAACCTGCTACTTTGCAGCCTTGATGGAATTGGCATGGCCCTCGGGAGTCGCCTCGGCCTCGATCTTGTCACCCACCTTCAAAGGTCCGCTCGTTTTCGTAGTCTTGTCCACATGGAGTTTGACTTCTTTGCCTGATGCATCCTTAATGGTGTAATTCTCGCCGTCCACCTTTAGGATTTCTCCTTTGACGGTTTGGGCGGCGCCGCCCTTCCCCATTGGATCGGCAGCGTAACTGACTGAGATCATCCCCAAGGCCACCAGCATCGCTAAAACCAAAATGGATCGCTTCATGAGAAACCTCCTGTTGAATTGAGTTGAAAATCCCGAACATCGGAAAGATCGTGCAAAGCTCAGACCAAAGCAGGTACTCCTACAAGGCTAGGTTTTGCAAGGATCTTTTGGTTCGGGGGACGAAATGTGCAGTAGGGTGTGCCTCTTTTACGGCTTGGTCAACCGCTGGTGGGGTGTGGGGTAAAGCAAGGTCCAAGAGATAGATCGTATGGAGATTTGGAAAAACATCAGAGCTGATATACAGTAGCTAGTTCTTTCATGAAGGCCCATCTGAGGAAGAACAAATGTCATTTGAAGCCAAGCTTGCTGAGCTGAAGATCACACTGCCCCCGGCGCCGAAGCCGGTGGCTTCGTATGTGCCGGCGGTGCAGGCGGGAGATCTATTGTTTCTCAGCGGGACAGGACCTTTCAAAGATGGCAAGATTTTGTTTGCAGGGAAGCTCGGAAAGGATTTAACCGTAGAGCAAGGTTATGAGGCTGCCAAGCTGACTATTTTGAATGCGCTTGCCATTGCCAAGCAGGAACTCGGCAGCCTGGATCGGATTACGCGCGTCGTCCGCATGTCGGGCCACGTCGCCTCGGCTGCCGGGTTTACCCAGCAGCCCGCGGTGCTCAACGGCGCATCCGATTTACTTGTCGAGATCTTTGGCGAAGCCGGCCGCCATGCACGTCTTGCATTAGGCGCTGCCGAACTTCCCCTCAACATGGCGGTTGAGCTCGAGATCATTCTGCAGGTCCAGTAGAAGGCTAGGATTGCCTGCGGGGTGGCTGGGAACATGGCGCATCTTTCCATCCGCCGCCGTCAGCGAAACACCGGCACCTGGGTGGCATCGAACAGGGGCTCCCCACCGGGTGAAAGCAAACACTTTTGGAATGGGGGATGGCGGCAAGTACGGAATATTGAACGCCATTCGCGATCAGCATTGCGCTGCTGAGCACGGTGGGGATGGTCGATGACAGGACCCAGCGGGCGGTGTCAGCACCCTCCCGGACCCGACTTTCCCACAGCGTAGATTTGTGGAGCGGGTGGCGTGGAACGGGGCGCCCTGGCGGAGCGCAGCGCGACTTGCTTGCTTCCGAGCGGAGCGCGAGCACGGCAGGGCTGTTCCACGACAGGACCCCTCCGCGATCCGACCTTGACCTTCACCCAGTGTAGATTTGGTGAGCGGGTGGCACCGAGCGGGAGCCCGGGCCGAGCGCAGCGACTTGGGCTTCGGGAGCGAGCACGCCCGGGCTGCTCAGGGACAGGGCCCGCAGCCTAATCGGAGCCTTGTTGACACCCCGAAATTGCGCTTGTTATAGTTTCTGAGCGCCAGCCGGCTTGTTTTTTGGCGGGCCGCAAGGCCCCGGTCTGGGCTTCCATCCCCCCATTTTTTGAAGAGAGGAACTGCTTTGAAACATTTTAAGCGTTTTTTGTTATTCCTACCGTTTCTCCTCGCAAGTCCTGTCTTCGCCGATACCACAATATTTCCGGATTCAGGCCCGATCGGCATTGAGGTCACAATCACGGGACAAGGCTTTGGCAAGTTTATCTCTACGAAGAACAACCTTGTGTTATTTGGAAAGGCTTCGGGTCTCGTGCAGCACTGGGACAACCGCAAAGTCATCGTGCGTGTTCCCTCCAAAGCCGCCACGGGGCCTGTGATGATCAAGAACGGGAAAAAGAGCCAACAACTCGGAAATTTCACGGTGGAGCAGCCGGTAGTGAAGGAAGTTTTGCCGACATCTGCGGCCGCGGGCGAGATCGTGCAAATCCTCGGTCGGAACTTCGGGCCGACGATGGGGCATAAGGATAGTGAGATGCAGTTCGGCGTAAATGAAGTGCTCTTCAACGGCCTTCCCGCCCAAATCATTCGTTGGCGGGATTCGCGAATCGAAGCGAAAGTTCCATCGAACGCCACAAGTGGTCCGCTTACGGTGCGGCTGGCCTCAGTCGATCCGCGTCAGGA
Organism: Nitrospirota bacterium; assembly: GCA_963788195.1. Lineage (GTDB taxonomy): Bacteria > Nitrospirota > Nitrospiria > Nitrospirales > NS-4 > NS-11. The sequence continues at coordinate 13,585 of CAWBGA010000014.1, read as the reverse complement.
CGGCTCCTGTTGCGCATCCGTAGGATACAGTCTGAGCGCTCCAGTAGCCTTTACCGTGATGACTACAGTCCAAATGGAACCAACAGAAGGTCCCATAGGAACGCCTGTCGTGATCTCAGGGGATGGCTTTGGACAGATGACTCCGGGAAAGGATCTGGTTCTCTTTAGCGGAGTTCCGGCGCAAGTCCGGGAATGGGCGAACAACCGTATTCGTGTGAGTGTTCCGTTGAACGGCACCACAGGCCCTGTAGTCCTCAAAAGAGGCGACGAAAACCGGACTGTCGGCGAGTTCCGCTTGGCGCCGCAACATGTGATTGGCGTGCTGCCCGACACGGCCCCCGTGGGGAGCCTCGTCACCATCTCCGGCGAACACTTCGGTGTGTTTTCGGACAGCGGTCCCAATCAGGTGCTGTTCGGCGGGGTCCCGGGACGCGTATTCCAGTGGGCTGACCGCGTGATCCATGCCTGGGTGCCGGTCAGCGCGAAAACCGGCCCTCTTGAGGTCCGGCGCGGCGCGGTCAAGATGAATTCAGACGGATCATGCTGCGCCGAACAGGGCTTCGCGACGGCCTCGGGGGGAGAGTTCACATTGACAGTGCCGGCGGTTGAGTCCGTCATACCCCCCACAGCCGAGATCGGGAGCGTGATCACGATCAAAGGTTCGGGATTCGGAGATTTCGTCACGACCGACGAGCGCACGCAAGATCACATTTCTCGAGAGGGCCATCAGCATAAGTTCACGACGTTCAGCGAAAACGTTGCGCGAACTGCGGTGTTATTTCCGGCCAATAAGGATTATGTCCGAGCCAAATATGTCGCGGGGATCGTGGAAAGCTGGACTGATACCGAGATCAAAGTCCGCGTGCCGCGACTGGCATCGCCTGGTGACATCGTAATCAGGCGCGGCTCTTGGGACCTCCTGCCCAATGGCGACTGTTGCAAAGATAAGCAGTGGGTAGAGACGCCGGTGGGACATTTTTCTCCCAGCGGGCTCGAAGAAATTGATAGCGATTATCGAAAGAACCTTCCCAAACAGGGTGGGGATGCGTCCTTCTAACGCCGCCATGAAGGCGCTTGGCAAACTCATCTTCCCCTGCCTGACAGTGATCGCCTGTATGATGACAGCTTCGCCGCTATCCTCTGCGGCGCCATCGGGAACTCTGAAGGAAGTCAAGAGCGGAACAACAATGTCGCTTTTTGGCGTAACCTTTGCGACATCTTCGGTTGGTGTCGTGGTCGGTAGCGGAGGCACACTGTTGCTCACAACAGATGGTGGGACATCCTGGAAACCGCAAAAGAGTGGAACGGATGAAGCGCTCTACGATGCCGCGTTCTCTTCCAAGAAGCTGGTATGGGCCGTCGGCGCAAGCGGCACGCTGTTGAAGTCGAGTGACGGCGGTGTCACTTGGAAGCCTCAAAGGAGCGGTACGGCCGCCAATCTCTTCGACGTTACTTTCCTGGATCAAGACCATGGATGGATTGTAGGGTCGGACGGCACCTTCTTATCGACCGACGACGGCGGCGCCACCTGGCAGGATTTGCCGACAGGGACCCGGTCCTTTTTGTATGCAGTCCAATTCCTTGACGCCAAAAACGGATGGGCTGCGGGTGCGTTGGGGACCATCGTGGCCACGAAAGACGGCGGGCGCACGTGGACCCTACAGGCCAGCAAGACCCCGAGCACCTTGTTCGATATCTTTTTTACGGACCTGCAGAACGGCTGGATCGTCGGGAACGGCGGCATTCTTCTCCAGACCTTCGACGGCGGCGCAAAGTGGGAAGATCGTTCGCTCTCAAAACCCCTTGATCTGACTGGGGTCTATTTCAGCGATATCAAAAACGGCTGGATCGTGGGGGACCGCGGGACGATTCTGCGGACCACGGACGCAGGATTCACATGGGTGCCCTTTATGAGAGGACCCAATACCACCCTCTATGGGGTCGCGTTTCTCAGCAGCAAAACCGGGTTTGCGGTCGGCGACAACGGCACCATTTTGAGAATTGCCGTCCCCTAGGGCACTCGTTGTCATCCTGAGCACCAGCGAAGGATCTAGTTTCTCCGCCCGGATAGATTCCTCGCGGAGTTTACCCTGCCCCTCGAATTGAGATCCTTCACTGTGTTCAGGATGACAAGCGAAGAATTCAGGATGACAGCGAAGGGCTCGGAATGACATGCTCGCTCTAGTTTGTTTTTTAGCCCACGTCACCCCACTCGTATTGAATGATCGCCAATGCGGTCAACACGGCGCTCTCGGTCCGCAGAATTCTCGGGCCAAGCGACACCTTCTCAAATCCGTACTGTTCAGCTTGGGTCACTTCCTGCGGTTCAAAACCACCCTCAGGACCGATCCCCATAGCGATTGCCCTAGGGCTCGGTTTGCCCCGCAACGATTCTCCGAGCGGTCTTCCTTGAGGATTCTCCCACAGCAACAATCGGCAAGCGGTCTCGCGCTCTCGCTCGCACCATTCCTCTAACGACGCGGGCGCAGTCACCTCCGGTATCTCCCAGCGCATGCTCTGTTGGGCCGCCTCATGCACAATAGTCCGCCAGCGGGCCGTCCGGTGAGGTATCCGTTCAGCGGGTATCCGGACTACTGAACGCGCGGTCGTCAATGGAACCAAACGCGTCACGCCCAACTCCGTGGCTTTCTGAATCGCCCAGTCCATATGTTCACTCTTAACCAGGCCGAGCCCCAGGGTGATAGCCGGAAGTGCGTGTGTAGGGGGACTGGAGGTAAAGAGGATCTTGGCGGTCAGGCGTTTCGGCTCTGCAAGAAGTACACGGCTGCGATAGCGGGGACCACGAGAGATGCCCAGCCAGAGTTCTTCGCCAGGCTGAACGCGGAGGCTCTCGACGAGGTGATGCGCAAGCGAGCCGGTGATCGCGATGAGGTCGTCTTGCAACGACTCCGGCTCGATAAAAAACACCGGCATCCGTTTTGCTAGTCAAACATGTTTTTCATTTTATCCAGGAGGCCGTCACTTGGCAGATCCAGTTCCTCACCACTGACACTGGCATATTCTTCCAGCAGTTCCTTCTGCTTGGGCGTGAGCTTGGTCGGAATCTGCACTTTTACCCGGACCAGTTGATCACCGGTGATATTCTCACGAAGGCTGCGCACGCCGAGACCTTTGATGCGGAAGATCTTGTCATGCTGAGTCCCGGGCGGGATCTTGATGACCATGTCCTCGCTCTTCAAGGTGGGCACTTTGATTTTGGCTCCGAGCGCGGCGGCTGCAAATCCCACAGGAACTTCACAGACCAGATCGTTGCCCTTGCGCGAGAAAGTGGCGTGAGGCGAGACAGTTATCTGGATGAACAGATCTCCCGGGGGTCCGCCATTTTCTCCCTTTTCCCCCTCATGTGCGAGACGGAGTAATGTGCCGGTTTCGACGCCCGCCGGGATGTGGGCGCTCAAGGCCCGATCCTTCTGAAGCTGACGGGCGCCTCGACAGTTCGCGCACAGCGCCGTGATATTCTGTCCCGTCCCCTGACACCGGCCGCACGTCTTATTGATGGTGAAAAAGCCCTGCTGGAATCGAAGTTGCCCTGCGCCCTTACAGCCTGGGCAGGTCTTGATGTGTTCCGGGCTCTTTGCGCCACTGCCTTGGCACTCGGGGCACGCTTCCCAGCGAGGAACGGTGAGCTTTACTTCCTTGCCATAAACGGCATCTTCAAATGAGATCGTGAGGTTATATTCAATGTCGGAACCGCGGGTCGTACGGCTGCCTCCGCCGCCTTGTCGGCCTCCGAAGAAGTCGTCGAAGATGTCGTTAAAAATGTCACCAAAGTTACCGCGGTTGAAACCGTCGAACCCTCCGGTCTCAGTATGGCCGAATGTGTCATAGCGGCGACGCTTCTCCTGGTCACTGAGGATGGCGTAGGCCTCGCTGATCTCTTTGAATTTCTCTTCTGCGACCTTTTTCTCTTGTTCTCCGCATGTGTCCGGATGGAATTGGCGGGCCAGCCGTCGGTAAGACCGTTTAAGATCTTCCTCGGTGGCGCTTCGTTCAACGCCCAGGACTTCGTAATAATCACGCTTCACCATATTAGGTCAATGCCTTAAGTACATTAAGGCCTTACTTTTTATCTTTGTCAACCTCTGTGTATTCCGCGTCTACGACGTGCTCCTGGTTTTGCCCGCCCGGCTGCCCGTTGCCCTGTGTGTCCGCGGATTCGCCCGGGCCGGGTTCACCGGGATTAACCCCGGCCGTGGCGCCGGCCGTCTTCTTATACATCTCCTCGCCGATCTTTTGCGAGGCCTTGACCAGATTTTGTGTGGCGCTTCGAATCGCGTCGGGGTCACTGCCTTTCATCGCTTCCCGGGCAGCGGCGATCTCGTCCTGGATCTTTTTGCGCTCGTCTTCGCTGATTTTATCACCATGTTCGGTGAGCAGCTTCTCTACGCTATAGACGCGATTGTCGGCCTCATTGCGGACTTCAACGAGCTCTCGCTTTTTCTTGTCGTCCGCGGCGTGAGCCTGCGCGTCTTTTACCATCTTATCGATGTCTTCCTTGTTCAATCCACCGGATGCCGTAATGCGGATCGATTGCTCCTTTTGCGTCGCAAGATCCTTGGCCGAGACATGCACGATTCCGTTGGCGTCAATGTCGAAGCTCACCTCGATCTGCGGCATGCCACGTGGCGCCGGCGGAATGCCTACGAGATCAAAGTGCCCAAGAGACTTATTGTCGGACGCCATCTCGCGCTCACCTTGAAGCACATTGATGGTCACCGCCGTTTGCCCATCGGCTGCCGTGGAAAAAGTCTGGCTCTTCTTGGTTGGGATCGTAGTGTTGCGCTCGATCAGACGAGTAAAGACCCCGCCCAACGTTTCAATGCCGAGTGTCAGCGGCGTCACATCCAGAAGCAAGACATCCTTGACGTCGCCCTTGAGCACGCCACCTTGGATCGCCGCCCCGATTGCCACGACTTCGTCAGGATTGACTCCCTTGTGGGGCTCCTTGCCGAAGAATTCACGCACGAGTTGAATGATCTTCGGCATTCGGGTCATGCCGCCGACCAGTACCACCTCGTCGATGTCCTTCGCTGTGGCGCCGGCGTCCGACAAGGCTTTCTTGCACGGATCAAGAGTGCGCTGAACAAGATCGTCCACCAATTGCTCCAGTTTGGAGCGGGTGAGTTTGATGACGAGGTGCTTGGGTCCGCTGGCGTCTGCGGTAATGAACGGCAGGTTGATCTCCGTCTCTTGCGAGGAAGACAGCTCGATCTTGGCCCGCTCTGCCGCTTCCTTGAGACGCTGGAGCGCCATCCGATCCTTCTTCAGATCAATGCCCTGATCCTTTTTAAACTCCTCGACGAGCCAATCCATGACCCGAAGATCGAAGTCATCACCACCCAGGAAGGTATCCCCGTTGGTCGACTTCACCTCAAAGACGCCTTCGCCGATCTCCAGCACGGAGATGTCAAATGTTCCTCCACCGAGGTCGTACACGGCGATGCGCTCATCCTTCTTTTTATCGAGGCCATAGGCCAGGGAGGCGGCCGTGGGCTCGTTAATGATGCGCAATACGGTCAAGCCGGCGATCTGGCCGGCGTCCTTCGTAGCCTGGCGTTGGCTGTCGTCGAAATAGGCGGGGACCGTGATGACTGCTTCGGTGACCGGCTCTCCGAGATAGTCTTCGGCGGTCTGCTTCATTTTTTGAAGAATCATCGCGGAGATTTCAGCGGGGCTGTAGCGCTTGCCTCTGATTTCGACGTGCGCGTCTCCGTTCGGAGCGGGCACGACCTTGTAGGGTAGCCGCTTCATGGCCTCGCGGACTTCGCGCGACTCGAATTTGCGTCCGATCAGTCGTTTAATCGAATAGATCGTGTTTTCCGGATTGGTGATGGCCTGGCGTTTGGCGATTTGCCCGACCAGGCGTTCGTCTTTGTCCGTGATGCCAACCACCGAAGGCGTGGTCCGGTTTCCTTCGGCATTGGCAATAACGACGGGATCGCCTCCCGACATAATCGCCACACACGAGTTTGTTGTTCCGAGATCAATCCCGATTACCTTGCCCATGTGTTCACTCTCCTTCCTCTAAATCTCTGTTCCTGAAAATCCATGGTGGTTCCTGTAAATTGCGCAAGAAAAATTTACTGTGAGTCAGCCTCAGAATGTTGGTTGTCGTCCGGCGCGGATTCGGCGACAGTGACCATGGCCGGGCGAAGCACGCGGTCATGCAGGTAGTACCCCTTTTCAAATTCCTCGACGATAGTGTTGGGCTTGTGCCCCTTGCCGTTCACTTTCGCCACCGCTTCGTGCACTGCCGGATCAAAAGGCTGCCCTACGCTCGCGATAGGTGTCACCCCAAAGCGAGAGAGAATGTCGAGAGCTTTTTTTGATGTCAGTTCAACACCCTGCAGGACCCCCTCCTCCTTATTGCTTGAGGCCTTGCCGTGCTTCAGTGCGCGCTGTAAGTTATCAATGACCGGAAGCAGCTCTTTTAGAAGCCGCTCATTGGAATATTTTCGATATTCGTCCTGATCCTTTTGAGCCCGCTTCTTGTAATTCTCAAACTCCGCGGCCAGCCGGAGATAGCGCTCTTGGGCTGCCCGTACCTCATTGTCAGGGGACGAATTTTGCTCCTCGCCATCGCTGGACGGGTCCTGGTCATACTCCGTTGATTTTGCTGGCGATTCTTTTTCTTCAGACATACCGATTCCCCTGCCCTCCAATAGATAGCCATCCATCAGTCCGAATCAAGCCAAGCCATCGATTATGATGAATTTTTCTTTCGATGCTTAGGAGGGGCGGTTCAGGTGGTACACCAAGGCAAGCCCTTCGAGTGTGAGATTCGGCGTGACTTCCCGAATCATACGTGATTCGGAAGCTACGAGACCCGCGAGGCCGCCGGTCGCCAGGACATGGCAATCGTGACCAATAGCCTGTTGCATCCGAGTGACGATTTCGTCCACTAGACCCGCATATCCGAAGATGATTCCCGCTTGCATGCTGGAAACAGTATCCTGTCCAATCACCGACTTCGGACGGACCAGCTCGATCTTTGGCAGTTTCGCGGCATGTTGAAAGAGGGCGTCGGCGGAGATGCCGATACCCGGAGCAATCGCGCCGCCGAGATACTCCCCCTCCTTCGTTACAACGCAGAAGGTCGTTGCCGTACCAAAATCGACGATGATCACAGGCCCGCCATATCGGTGGAAGGCGGCGGCGGCATTCACGATCCGATCACTGCCGATCTCCGCCGGGTTGTCATACCGCAATATCAGGCCGGTCTGGAGTTCGGAAGAAACGGTGAGCGGCACACGCTGAAGGTATTTTCCGGACAGCTCTTCAAACAACGATGTTAGTGGCGGCACCACGCTTGATAACACGACGGCGTCAAGGGACTCGGGAAGGATACCTTTGGCCCGCAGTAGGTCCAGCAGCAGGATGCCGTACTCATCGGTAGTTTTTGACGGGTCGGTGCCGATGCGCCAGTCAGCGATCAGGCGCTGATGCTCAAAGACGCCCAAGACGACATTACTGTTCCCGATATCAATAGCGAGCAGATGCATAGTGTCCTTTTGTATCGTCATCCTTGTATCTTGATCCTCACTGATGGATCCTATGGTGCATCAACAACCAGGGCGTGATAGACCGACTCATCCTGGGTCCTCTGAGACCGTCGCTCAGCCAGGTCGTCACGCCCGTTACCAGAAGGAGCCCGTACAGTCGCCTGGGCCACCGAAGCCCGCATTGCGCAAGACCGGGCCTTCTCGGAGGTGCACCATGAGTGCTGTCCCTGTGTTTATTGGGATCGATGTTTCGCAAGGGCATCTGGATGTGGCCGTGCGGCCGACGGGGGAACAATGTCGCATGGTCCATAGTGACAGCGGCATCACCGCGGTGGTGGAACGCGTGCAGCAGAGCCAGCCTCAGCTGGTCGTGCTCGAAGCCACCGGCGGCTTGGAAATGTGTCTGGCGAGCGCGCTGGCCGCCGCAGGGCTCCCGGTGGTCGTCGTCAATCCACGGCAGGTGCGCGACTTTGCCAAAGCCATGGGCCGGTTGGCCAAGACCGATCGGCTGGATGCCGGGATTCTGGCCGAGTTTGCCGAGCGGGTACGGCCGACGCCCCGCCCTTTGCCAGAGGCGAGCACGCAGGAATTGGCCGCATTGCTGACGCGGCGCCGGCAACTGCTCGAGATGCTCATTGCCGAGAAGCAGCGCCGCACGAGGGCGCCGAAACGGGTGCGCAAAAGCATCGATGCCCATGTGGCCTGGCTGCAAGCGCAATTGGCCAGCGTGGATAGCGATCTGCAGCAGAGCATCCAACAAAGTCCCATCTGGCGGGAGAAGGACGATCTGCTGCAGAGCATGCCTGGGGTGGGTCCCGTGGTGTCGCAGACGTTGTTGGCGAGTTTGCCGGAATTGGGACAACTGGATCGTCGCCAGATCGCAGCCCTCGTCGGTGTAGCGCCGTTCACCAAAGAGAGCGGGCTCTGGCGCGGGCGGCCTTGTGTGAGCGGAGGCCGCGCGCACGTACGGGCCGTGGTGTACATGTGTGCGCTCGTGGCCACCCGGTACAATCCGGTCATCCAGGCCTTCTACCGTCGCCTTCGTGACGCAGGCAAACCCGCCAAAGTGGCACTCACGGCCTGCATGCGAAAACTGCTCACGATTCTGAATGCAATGTTGAAACATCAAACTCCTTGGCGTGCTGCTACGTGTGTGCAGCATGCTTGACATTCAAGACAGTCGCTGAGCGCCAGCGAAGGATCTGACCGAGGTCCTTCACGGAGTTTACCCTGAGCACGCAATCGAGATGCTTCGCCGAGTTTATCCTGAGTCTCGAATTGAGATCCTTCATTTCATTCAGGATGACAAACGAAGGACTCAGCATGACAGCAATGAGCGCATTTAGCGTAAGTGTACTACATCACCGGCTCGTATTTCGATGATCGAACTGTCTGGTTTTCGAACGCATAAGGCCCCATCAGCCGCGATCGCAACCGCCTGCCCCTCAACGTCGCCGCCTTCAGCTAAGGTGACCTGGACGGCTTTCCCAAGCGTTGAGCAGGCCTTCAGGTATGCGGCCATGCCCTTACTAATAGAGTGAGGAGCCGGCTCGCAAAGTTGCTCTGTTTCCCAGAGGATCTGGGCGAGTAGCTCCGCGCGATCCATCCGACGACCACCTTCGATCAGGACTGACGTCGCGATAGGTTCAAGCGGAGAAGGGAAGGCATCCAGGGGCATGTTGACGTTCACTCCAACTCCAATGACCACAGTGTAGTCGGTGGCCTCGGCGAGCACCCCGGCAAGCTTGCGAGCAGGATGGGTTCGTTCAATGACCACATCGTTTGGCCACTTTAATTGACTGGCAAGGCCGCTGACCTGATTTACCCCCCGTGACACTGCAAGGGAGACGAGCAGCGGAAGCCAGGTAATTGTCGGAAGTGTCGAGCCCCGGTGCAGAACAACTGAAAAATACAGATTCATGCCGGGCGGCGAGAGCCATGCCCGCCCCAGTCGCCCCCGGCCTTGTGTTTGCGTGTCAGCCACTACGACGGTGCCATGCGTCGTTGTGCCTTCAGCCAATGCCATTGCCGCACGGTTGGTTGAATCCACTTCAGCATAGAAGACCAGATGCGACCCGATGGTGCGGGTTTTGAGTCGTTGCCGAATTGATTCGAGCGAGAGGGAAGCACCCGGCCCGGTCACTGCTTGATGAGGTCCAGGCTCAGATTCGCAGCAGGGGCCGAGTGTGTAAGCGCTCCAATGGAAATGAAGTCCGGTCCGACTGATGCGATCTCGCGTATGTTAGCGAGAGTGACGCCTCCCGAGACTTCCACCAGTGCGCGACCCTTGATCATGTCGAGCGCGTCGCGGATCATCGCGAGGCTCATATTGTCCAACATAATGATGTCGGCTTTGCCGGCAAGCGCCGCACCCACCTCCTCGAGCGTCTTGGTTTCCACCTCGATTCGAAATCCAACCGGCGCGCGTTCTCTCGTTTGACGGCAAGCGCCTGCGACATCACCACCCACAAGCGCAAGATGGTTGTCCTTGATCAATACGCCATCGTCCAGGCCAAATCGATGGTTCTGTCCTCCGCCAAGCCGCACCGCCCACTTTTCCAGGGCGCGCAGACCAGGGGTCGTTTTGCGAGTATCGAGGATCCGAACTCTGGTTCCTTTGACCGCTTCGCAGAACTTGGCGGTCAGCGTGGCAATTCCAGTGAGGCGCTGAAGAAAATTCAACACGACCCGCTCGCTTTTGAGAATTGAGCGGCCATCGCCTTCCACTGTCAAAATACACTCGCCGGCGGGGACGGACTGTCCGTCATCAAATTCGGGGAGACACATGAGGCCAGCGTCCATCTCAGCAAAGACAGCGAGAGTCACACGAAGTCCGGCAAGCACTACTGTATGGGGTTCTTCAGAAACGACTGTGCCGCGAGCAGGAATCGCCTTGTCGAACAGCGCATCGGTGGTGACATCTTCATGACCTAAATCCTCAGCCAACGCCTTGCGCGCGACATCACGTACCATGTCGGCGTGAAGAATCTCAGCTCTCATGCCAGGCCTCACGCTCCGGATTGCAACCGGGTCAGTTCGGCGGCCAGTTTGTCCCGTTCCTGTTGAAGCTCCTGATACTTCGCGCGGGTCTTCTGTAGCACATCCGGCGGGACCTTCGCCACGAACTCCGGATTAGAGAGTTTTTTCTGGGTCTGCTCAATCTGCGAAGCCAACTCATTGAGACGCTTCTCGATTCGAAGTGTCTCTTTATCGAGATTTATGAGGCCGGCGAGACCAATGTAGAGTTGACCCACATGTCCTTCCGGGAAAACGATCGTGGCCGTGGCCGCAAGCGGCGGAGGCGACATTTGCTCCCCAACAGTGAAGTCGGCGAGGCCGGCCAGGGTGCTGAGAAGGAGTCGGTGGGTCTCGAGAGCCTTAGCGACCTGCGGATCTGCCACCTGCAACACGCCATGTAGCTTCCGACCGTGCGCGATGCCCTGAGCGCCACGAATGTCTCGGACGGCGGAGATGACCTTTTGCACGATTTCAACTTCCTGCTCAATACGGGCATTGTGAAATGTTTCGTTCGGGGACGGGTACCGGGCGACTGTGAGACTTTCCCCAGAGTGCGGCATGGACTGCCAGATCTCTTCGGTGATGAACGGCATAAAGGGGTGCAGAAGCCGCAGGATTATATCAAAAGTGTCAACCAAGGTGGCTCTCGTGGCCGCTCCTGCATGAATCTCCTTGGAGGATAGCGCAGGCTTGGCGAGTTCGAGATACCAGTCACAGTACTCGTGCCAGACAAAATGGTAGAGCCGGTGAGCGGCTTCATCAAATCGATAAGCATCGAGCGACGAGTTGACCTCTGCGACGCACCGATTCAGGCGGCTCAGGATCCATTGATCAATGACGGAGCACTCGGCGACCGGAGCTGTTTCGCGAGGCCCATCCAAATTCATCTGGATGAAACGTGCGGCATTCCACAACTTATTGGCGAAGTTTCGATAGCCCTCGATTCGATCCATTGTGATCTTGATGTCACGCCCGGGGGAGGCCATGGCTGCCAAGGTAAACCGGAGCGCGTCGGTTCCGTACATGTCCATGATTGTTAACGGGTCAATGACATTTCCCTTGGACTTGCTCATCTTCTGACCTTCTGCGTCTCGCACCAAAGCATGGATGTATACGTCGCGGAAAGGCACGTCGCCAGTGAACTTAAGTCCCATCATGATCATTCGCGCCACCCAGAAGAAAAGAATGTCGAGGCCGGTGACCAAGGTCGCGGTGGGATAATACTTCTTGAGTTCAGGCGTCTCGTCAGGCCAGCCGAGGGTCGAAAAGGGCCACAGTGCGGAGGAGAACCAGGTATCAAGCACGTCGGGATCTTGGATGAAGTCGTGTTGTTCGCAATCCGGACACTGAGCTGGAGCGCTTTTGGCGACAATCGGTTTTGCGTCAGCGCCGATAAAGAGGGACTTCATGGATGCTGATTCATTCAGGACGGCCGCGTTGCAGTGCTTGCAATACCAGGCGGGAATCTGATGGCCCCACCAGATTTGTCGGGAGATGCACCAATCCTTGATGTCTCGCATCCAGGCCAGATAGTTGTTTGTCCACTGTTCTGGGATCAGGCGAATCTCGCCGCTTTCGACCGCTTTAATGGCGGGCTCGGCAAGCGGCTTGATCTTGACAAACCACTGCGGCGAGAGGTAGGGCTCGACCAGGGTTTTGCAGCGGTAACATGTACCGATGGCCATCGCATGGTCTTCAACTTTTGAAAGGAAACCTTGGTGTCGCAAAGTATCGACGATGATGGCCCGAGCTTCCTGGGCGGTCTTGGATCGCAGCTGCTCTTGTAGGAGTTCGTCCACCTGAGCCTCACGCATTCCTGCGATATCTAGTCGAGCCCGTTGGTCGAACAGTGAAATCTGATCCAGATCGTGCCGAAGTCCTGCCTCAAAATCATTGAAGTCATGTGCCGGAGTGATCTTTACTGCCCCCGTGCCGAGTTCTCGATCAACGAGGATGGCATCGCCAACGATGGGGATTTCACGGCCTGTCAGCGGCAATTTCACGTTCTGCCCGATCAATGAATTGTAACGCGGATCTTCAGGGTGGACAGCGACCGCCGTATCGCCCAACATGGTTTCGGGTCGCGTAGTTGCGACCGTGAGACGCCTTTTAGGGTCTTGCACGAGCGGGTACTCGATGTAATAGAGCTTGCCGCTCATGTCTTCGTGTTGGACTTCAATATCAGAGAGTGCGGTCATGCAGCGTGGGCACCAATTAATGAGCCGCTTTCCCCGGTAGATCAAGCCGTCGTAATAGAGGCTGACGAAGACCTCTCGAACTGCGCGGGAGAGGCCCTCGTCCATGGTGAATCGCAGCCGGCTCCAGTCGCAGGAAGCACCCAGTCGCTTCAGTTGCTCGACAATGGTGTTGCCGGACTGAGCTTTCCATTCCCACACGCGCTGCACAAAGGGATCCCTGCCAAGGGTTTCGCGACTTGAGCCTTCCTGCACAAGCTGCTTCTCGACGACATTCTGCGTCGCAATACCTGCGTGGTCCGTACCCGCAATCCACAAGGCGTCGCGGCCCTGCATACGTCGCCAGCGAATAAGAATGTCCTGTACGGTACTGTTCAGGGCGTGGCCCATGTGCAGCGAGCCCGTAATATTGGGCGGCGGCATCACGATGCAGTAGGGGAGATCCTTGCCTGCAAGAGCGGCGGTAAAATAGCCGCGCTCGAGCCAAAACTGATACCAGCGGGATTCAACTTGCTTCGGATCGTAGGATTTTTCCACGGCGGCGATATCCTAGCACGGGCCAGGGGAAAAGAAATCTGTCCTGGCAGATTTCAGGGCGGGCGGGTGAAATGGGGAAAAGGAATCTGTCTTGGCAGATTTCAGGCCATGGGCAAAAGAGGCTGTCTTGGCAGCCTCAGGGTGGGCTGGGTGCAATGGCGGGTGCAATGGGAAAAGGGATGCGTCCCACGGGACAAAAGCCTGTCTTGGCGAGCTCGGGGCGGGCGGGTGTAGTGGCGGGTGTAAAGGGGAAAAGAAATCTGTCCTGGGCACCCCTGCCTTCTTTTGCAAGGGATCGATTCACTGCAGGGT